>NZ_JAMXMW010000028.1:0-106495 GCF_024055675.1 Actinoallomurus rhizosphaericola
CGATGCAGCCTGCGGATCTCCGCCCAGTCCTCCACGCTCAGCACCCCTCTCCACTAGCCCCAAAGGGCTCGAGGTGGGTCCGTTTTCACGCGTCGCCACTGGTCCAGTTTTCAGGCGTCGTCGTCACGGTCCTTGATCATTGGCGGATGCTGCCGTCTAGAACTCAGTGAACGCCAATGATCACGTCGTGAGGTCGACCGGGCCCGGAGGACTGCGCACGGCGAAGGCTCCCCGTGAAGCCGTTGTGCAGGCCCCCTGCGAGGGCTACCTTCGCGCGCGAAGGCCTCATTTGCGGGTCCCCTGCAAAAACTTCTCCGCGAAGCCCCCGAAGAGTCCGCGGAAGACCTCCTGCGAAGCCGCTGAAGGCCCTCTGCGGAGGCGGCTTAGCGGGTTCGCCGTTGCCGGCGCAGCTCTCGCTGTTGCTCCCGGAACTCCCGGTGCACCGCGCTCTGCTTCTCGCGGAACTCCCGGTGCAGGCTCCGCTGCCGCGCGTGGAAGTCGCGACCGACGATCGCCGCCGAGTCCATGGTTGCGTCCGCGTTCAGTCGCTTGACGTCGATCCCGCCGAGCAACGCCATGCCCGTCAGCCGGATCACCGGCGCGTCCGGGCCTACCGTGTCGTCGGACGGCAGGGAGCAGCCGCCCATCACGGAGGTCACGGAGTTCAGCACGCGCACGCCCGGCGGAACGGTGATCGAGACGCCGCCGAGAACGGCCGTGATGTTGATGGTGACTTCGCGCTGGGCCAGTACGGCCTGGCGGAGGTCGAGCTCTACGCCGCCGAGCACGGTGACGACGTTGGTGTGTGGTTCGACGAGCCAACGGCCCTTGCGCTCGGCGCCGCTCAGGATCGCCACCAGGTTCGGTGAGCCCGCTTGCGGAGCGGGCAGGTCGTGGCGCACCGGCTGCGGTGCCGCGGGCGCGGGAGCGCCTGCGCCGGGGAGGTCCGCGACGACCGGTGCCAGCTCGGCATACGTCTTGGCCTGGTAGACGATGTCGAGGCGCTCGGCGTGTTCCTCCGCCGTGAGGCGACCTTCCGCGAGGGCCTCTCGCAGCTGGTCGGCGATCCGGTCACGGTCGGCGTCCGAGGCGCGCATCAGCCTCGGATCGACCTCCACGGGCTTGTCGGGAACGTCCACGCAAGCATCATTCCGCACCGACCGGACCGAGGCCAGCGTGGCCTTTCCCGCGGCCCGGCCTTAGCCACGCCGTCTTGATCCTGACCCGGCCCTCGCCTCGGGCCGGTTGCCCGCCGCCCTGGCTTCCCGACGCGGCCCTTGCCCGCCTAGGTTCGGTTCGACCTGGTGCGGTCCTGCTCGACCTGGCCTGATCGGCGGGATCGAGGTAATCCGGGTGCAAGGGCGATTCGGGCATCGGGCGCTCTTCAGCATCTCGCGAGCGCTGGATGCCGCCGGAGCACATCCCGCAGGGTTGGCAGCCGGCTCGCCATCGAGCCCAGCCTGATGGTCGGCGGCGATGACGATTACGCGATGGCCGAGGATAGCTGGTCCCTGTGCAGCGGGGTCGGTGACCGCTCGTCGCGGTCTCGTCCGGTTCGGCTTGGCGTAGTTTCGCCCGGTCGGCTTCGACCCGGTCCGACGCAACTCCATTTGGTTCCGCTCGGACCTGCCCGGTCCCGCTCGGACCTGCCCGGTCCCGCTCGGACCTGCCCGGTCCCGCCCGCTCCCGCCCGGTCGGGCCCGGACCCGCTCAGTCCCGCTCGGTCGGGCTCGGTCCTGCGCGGTCGGGCTCGGGCCCGCTCGGCTCCTGGGGTTCGGGTCCGTGGTGCGGTACCGCGCGGGGACCGCCGTCCGTTCCGCCGGGATGGCGGTGGACGGACGGCGGTTCGGAGAGGCGACGACGGCCGGAGCGCCGGTCAGGCGGACCGGCGCAGCCAGAAGGTCAGGCGCAGTTCCTCGTCCCGGAAGGCCGGCAGGTCCGAGTCCGGCTCGCCGTCCTGCCAGCTGTCCGCGAGGACCTCGCCGGCCACCTCGTCACCGTGCCCGCGCAGTGCGTCGGCGAGCTCGGCGTCGCTGGTCCGCCACCACAGGTCGATCCGGTCGGAGATGTCCAGGCCGCTGTTCTTACGGGCGTCCTGGATGAGCCGGATGACCTCGCGGGCGAGGCCGGCGCGGCGGAGCTCCGGCGTGACGGTCAGGTCCAGCGCGACGGTCTCCCCGGCGGCGCTCTCCACCGCCCAGCCGCTGCGCGGCCGCTCGGTGACGATGACGTCGTCGGGCGTGAGGTCGACCTTGCCGACCTCGGCCGCGTCGACGGCCGCCGTACCGGAGTCGCGCAGGGCGTGGACGAGCCCGGCCGGGTCGGCCGAGGTGACGGCCGCCGCGACCTTCGGCGTCTGCTTGGCGAAACGCTTGCCGAGCTCGCGGAAGTTCGGCTTGACCTGGTACTCGACGAGCTCGCCGCCGATCGAGGCGAGCGTGTCGAAGCCCTGGACGTTGAGCTCGTCGGCGATCTGGGCGCGCAGCTCGTCGGGGAGCGAGGCCCAGCCCGCGGCGCCGACCAGCGCGCGGCCGAGCGGCTGGCGGGTGCGGACACCCGACGCGGCGCGGGCGGACCGGCCGAGCTCGACGAGACGCCGGACGAGGGCCATCCGGGCGGACAGCTCCGGGTCGAGGAGCGTCTCGTCGACCTCCGGCCACGAGGCCAGGTGGACCGAGTCCGCGTCGCCGTCGCGCCGCAGCACGTCCCACACGTAGTCGGTGACGAACGGCGCGATCGGCGCCATGAGCCGCGTCAGCGTCTCCAGGCACTCGTACAGGGTGGCGAAGGCCGCGGCGTTCTCCCCGGGGGCGTCCTGCTCCGGGCCCTCCCAGAACCGGCGCCGGGAGCGGCGGACGTACCAGTTCGACAGGTCGTCGATGAACTCCGCGAGGCGGCGTCCCGCGGCGGCGGTGTCGAAGCCCTCCAGGGCGCCGTCCACCTCGCGGACCGTACGGTGCAGCTCGGCCAGCACCCACCGGTCCAGCAGCGGCCGGTCGGCGTACGCCGGGGCGGGCGCGCCCGGCGTCCAGCCTGCGGCGTTGGCGTACAGCGCGAAGAACGACGCGGTGTTCCAGTAGGTGAGGAGGATCTTGCGGACGATCTCCTCGAGCGCCGCGTCGCCGACCCGGCGGGCCGCCCACGGCTGGCCGGCCGCGGCCATGTACCAGCGCAGGGCGTCGGCGCCGTGCTTGTCCATGAGCGGGATCGGCTCGAGGACGTTGCCGAGGTGCTTGCTCATCTTCCGGCCGTCCTCGGCCAGGATGTGGCCGAGGCAGACGACGTTCTCGTACGACGAGCGGTCGAAGACGAGGGTGCCGACGGCCATCAGCGAGTAGAACCAGCCACGGGTCTGGTCGATGGCCTCGCAGATGTACTGCGCCGGGTAGGAGGCCTCGAAGACCTCGTTCCGCCGGTGCGGCGCGCCCCACTGGGCGAACGGCATGGAGCCGGAGTCGTACCAGGCGTCGATGACGTCCGGGACGCGGCGGGCCTCCTTGCCGCACTCCGGGCAGGCGAAGGCGACGTCGTCGACGTACGGGCGGTGCGGGTCGAGCGCGCTGAGGTCCTGCCCGGCGAGCTCACCGAGCTCCTTGAGGGACCCGACGCAGGTGGCGTGGTCGTCCTCGCACAGCCAGATCGGCAGCGGGGTGCCCCAGTAGCGGCTGCGCGACAGCGACCAGTCGACGTTGTTCCGCAGCCACTCGCCGTACCGGCCCTCCTTGATCGTGGCCGGGAACCAGTTGGTGCGCTCGTTCTCCGCGAGGAGCCGGTCCTTGATCTCGGTGGTCCTGATGTACCAGGCGGGCAGCGCGTAGTAGAGCAGCGGCGTGTGGCACCGCCAGCAGTGCGGGTAGCTGTGCTCGTACCGTTCGACGCGGAAGAGGATGCCGCGCTCGCGCAGGTTCTCGACGAGGCGCGCGTCGGCCTCCTTGAAGAAGACGCCGCCGACGAGCGGCACCGACAGGTCGAACCGGCCGTCCGGGTTGACGGGGTTGACGACGGGCATGCCGGCCGCCCGGCAGGCCGCGAAGTCGTCGGCGCCGAAGGCGGGCGCCAGGTGCACCAGGCCGGTGCCGTCCTCGGTCGTGACGAACTCGGCGCCGAGCACGCGGTGCGCGTCGGGGATGTCGACGAAGTCGAAGGGGCGGCGGTACGGCGTGCCGACGAGGTCGGAGCCCTGGACGCGGGACAGGATGTGCCAGCCCTCGCCGAGGACGCGGGCGAACAGCGGCTCGGCGACCACGACCCGGCCCGGCTCGCCGGACCGGGCGGCGACGACGTACGTCACGTCCGGGTGCACGGCGACGGCGGTGTTGGACACCAGCGTCCAGGGGGTCGTCGTCCAGATGAGCAGGTCGGCGCCCTCGAGCGGTCCCTCGGTGATCGGGAACCGTACGGTCACCGACGGGTCGGTGACCGTCTCGTACCCGCCCGGCTGGCCGAGCTCGTGGTCGGACAGCGGGGTGCCGCAGCGCGGGCAGTACGGGCTGATGCGGTGGTCGCGGACGAGCAGGCCCTTGTCGAAGACGACCTTGAGGGACCACCAGACGGCCTCGACGTAGTCGGGGTCCATCGTGCGGTAGGCCTGGGCGAGGTCGACCCAGTAGCCCATGCGCTCGGTCATCGCCTCGAAGGCGTCGACGTGGCGCAGCACGGACTCACGGCAGCGGGCGTTGAACTCCGCCACGCCGTACGACTCGATGTCGCGCTTGCCGGAGATGCCGAGCTCTTTCTCGACGGCCACCTCGACGGGCAGGCCGTGGCAGTCCCAGCCGGCCTTGCGGCGGACGCTGTAGCCCTTCATCGTCTTGAAGCGCGGGAACAGGTCCTTGAACACGCGCGCCTCGACGTGGTGCACGCCGGGCATGCCGTTCGCGGTCGGCGGCCCCTCGTAGAAGACCCACTGCGGGCCGGCCTCGGTCTGCTCCAGGGACCGCTGGAAGACCTTGCCCTGCCGCCACCGGGCAAGGACCTCGCGCTCCAGCGCGGGAAGGTCGACCTGCGCGGGAAGGGTACGCAGCCTGCCGCGCCCGCTCTCGGGCGTGACCTGCGGCTCGTCGGGCATTCGGGTGCACCTCCGGCGTTCACGAACCATTACGTGGACCGGAGGGACGAGGCGGCGAGCCCCGCGGTACCACCCTCCTTGGCCGCTCCAGGGAACCAGGGAACGACCCGCTCATTACGGTCGGCTGCCGGATCTACTTGGCCACGTGGCCGTTCTGCCGACGGCTCAGGGGTGATCAGACCGCCGCGCCCACCCCCGGACTCGCACCGTCTCCGGGTCGCTCATGGCTGCGTACGGCGGCAGGTGTCCCCATCAACGCCTTGCCGATAGCGACGATAACGCACCGGGGCGGGTGCCTTCTTCCCGAATACGGAGCGGAGGTGGGCACGAGGAGGTTTCGGACGGCCCCGGGGGGTCAAGCGCTGGTAATGACACGCCAGGGTGAAGTGACGCTCCGATGGCGTAATGGGTGATATGCGGAGTGTGACAACCGCTGGTCATTTGCCGTCTGGCGAACCGCGACCTATGCTGCCCGCACTGCCGGAAAACAAGATCAGCGCGAGGGGGCCCACATGGACGGTACCACTGGTGCGGAAGATAAGAATCGCACAGCCGAGGCGCCCCGTACATCGCGCACCGGGACACGACGCCGGTCTGCCAAGACACAGCAGATCTCGACGGCCACCGCGCAGCGGCTTCCGGTCCGCGAGGGGGAGGACCTGTGGACCAGCACCGAGCTGTCCGAGGTCCGCGACCGGTTGCAGACGGAGATGGGGGAGTTGACCGCTGAGATCGCGACGGCGGAGTCGCAGATCGCCGAGCGCATCAACGACGCCGCCGAGGGCGCCGGCGACGACCAGGCCGACGCGGGGGCGAAGACCTTCGAGCGCGAGCAGGCGATGGCGCTCACCTACAATGCCCGTGACCTGCTCGCCCAGAACGAACGCGCCATCGTCCGGATCGACCAGGGAACCTATGGTGTGTGCGAGTCCTGCGGGCAGGCGATCGGCAAGGCGCGCTTGCAGGCTTTTCCGCGTGCGACCCTATGTGTGAGATGCAAACAGCGCGAGGAGCGTCGCTGAGCGACGCCATGAACCCAGAAGAAGGAGCCGCGGCCCCGCCGCGGCGCGTCAGCGTGCTCGTCGCCGTCGCGGCGGCCGCCCTCGCCATCGACATGATCAGCAAGGTCATCGTCGTGGCGCTCCTGCAGGACCACGCGCCGATCAAGCTGCTCGGCGGGCTGCTGACCCTGCGAGTGATCCGGAACAGCGGGGCGGCCTTCAACATCGGCAACGGCATGACCTACGTCTTCACCGTGATCGCCACCGGTGTGGTCGTGGCGATCCTGCGGTACGCCCGGCGGCTGCGCAGCCTGCCGTGGGCCATCACCCTCGGCCTCCTGCTCGGCGGGGCGCTGGGCAACCTCGCCGACCGGATGCTGCGGTCGCCGGGGCCGCTGCGCGGTCACGTCGTGGACTGGATCGAGTTGCCGCACTGGCCCGTGTTCAACCTGGCCGACTCGGCGATCGTGTGCGGCGGGGCGCTGGCCGTGATCCTGGCCTCCCGCGGACTGCAGGTCGACGGCACCGTCTACCGCGACGGCGATGACAAGGACGACGCCGCGCGGACCGCCGCCTCCGGGGCGCCCCCCGCGAGGACCGGCGGCTCCGGCGCGGGGACCGCACCGGGAGCCGACGCCCCGTCGGAGCAGGAGTCCACCGCTCCGGCCACCCCCGCTGCTCCGGCCGCGCCGGGCGACGAGGCCGCTCCGGTCACGCCGCCTGCTCCGGCCGCGCCAGGAGACGAGGCCGCTTCGGCCGCGCCGGGCGTGCCCCGCGATGAGGCCGCCCCGCCCGCTCCCGCCGCGCCCCGCGACGAGGCCGCGCCCGCCGAAGGCGGCGCGCCGGAGGGCGACGGCCCGGCCGGCAAGGGCTCCTCCGTCCCGGATGCGAAGCACTGATGGGCGAGCACCGCAGCCTTCCCGTGCCCGACGGCCTGGAGGGGGAACGGCTCGACGCCGCCCTGGCCCGGCTGTTCGGGCTGTCGCGCAGCCGCGCGGCCGAGGTCATCGCGGCCGGTGACGTCCTGGTCGACGGCCGGGCCGCGGCCAAGTCCGACCGCATGCAGGCCGGCACCTGGCTCGAGGTGACCCTGCCGGCTCCGCCGTCCGCGCCGATGCCCGAGCCCGAGCCGGTGCCCGGCATGTCCATCCTGTACGAGGACGCCGACATCGTCGTCGTCAGCAAGCCGATCGGCGTCGCCGCCCACCCCACGACCGGCTGGACGGGGCCCACGGTGCTGGGCGGCCTGCTCGGCGCCGGGCACACGGTCGCCACGAGCGGCGCCGCCGAACGCCAGGGCATCGTCCACCGGCTCGACGCCAACACGACCGGGGCGATGGTCGTCGCCAAGAGCGAGGTCGCCTACTCCCGCCTGAAACGCGCGTTCAAGGAACGGACCGTCGACAAGCGGTACCACGCGCTCGTCCAGGGCCACCCCGACCCGCTGCGCGGCACCATCGACGCGCCGATCGACCGGCACCCGTCCGGCGACGGGCGGTTCGCCGTGGTGGCGGGCGGCCGGCCCTCGGTCACCCACTACGACACGATCGAGGCGTTCCGGGCCGCGAGCCTGCTGGACATCAAGCTGGAGACCGGGCGCACCCACCAGATCCGCGTGCACATGGCCGCCGTACGCCACCCCTGCGTCGGCGACATGCTGTACGGCGCCGACCCGACGCTCGCCACCCGGCTCGGCCTCCGCCGCCAGTGGCTGCATGCGGTCCGCCTCGGCTTCGAACACCCCACCCAGGGCCACTGGGTGGAGTTCGAGAGCCCTTACCCCGCCGACCTCGCCCACGCCCTCGACGCGGTCAGAGCGGAGTCCTGAGCGGCCCGCCGCGCCCCGGCGCGGCGCCCGCCCACGACCCGGGCGAAGCGAGCGTGGTCGGCGCGGCACCTGCCCGCCGCGGGGGGCGGGAGCGCGATACGGCGCGACGCTCGCCCACCGCGCGGGCGTAACAGGGGCGCTCTGGTACGACACCCGCCCGCCGCGCGGACGAGGCGAGCACGATCCGGCATGGCGCCCGCTCTCGGTGAGCGGGCGCCATGCCGGCACCGTTCAGGAGCGCTCGATGACGTGCTCGATGACGCGGGCGGCGGCGTGGCCGTCGTCCCACGGGCAGAACTTCTGGACCCAGGCGTCGTAGGCGTCGGCATACCGCCGGTGCACGGTCTCGAGGTTGAACAGGGCCTCGATCACCTCGTCGGAGGTCTGCAGGAGCGGTCCGGGGGCCTCGGCGGCGAGGTCGAAGTAGAACCCGCGGACGTGGTCGCGGTAACGCTCCAGGTCGTAGGTGAAGTACAGGATGGGCTTGCCGGTGCCCGCGAAGTCGAACATCGCCGAGGAGTAGTCGGTGATGAGGACGTCCGCCACCAGGTACAGGTCCGTGATGTCCGGGTAGGACGACACGTCGATCACGAAGTCGTCCATCTGGGACCAGGTCCGGTCGCTGATCAGGTAGTGCGTCCGGACGAGCAGGACGTGGTCCTCCGACAGGGCCGCGCGGGCCCGCTCGATGTCGAGCTGCAGGGAGAAGCCGCGCTTGCCGGCCGCGATGTGGTAGTCGTCGCGCCAGGTCGGGGCGTACAGGACGACGGTCTTCCCGGCGGGGATGTTCAGGCGCCGGCGGACGGACTCGGCGACCTCGTCGCGGCGAGGGCTCTTGAGGAGGTCGTTGCGCGGGTATCCGGACTCGAGGATCTCCCCCTGGTACCCGAACGCACGCCGCATGATCGGAGTCGTGAAGGGGTTGGGGGACAGCAGCACGTCCCACCGGGGGACCTCGCGCTCCATCCAGTCCAGCGTCTCGGTGCGCTGGTAGGGCATCTCCTTGAGGTCGTAGGCCAGCTTCTTCAGCGGCGTTCCGTGCCAGGTCTGCACGTACACCTGGCCGTCCCGCTTGTCGAACCAGGGGAACTGGCCGTAGTTGCCGAAGACGAAGCGTGCCTGCGCGAGAGCGCGGTAGTGCTCGCGGCTGCCGACCAGCACCGTACGGGCGCTGCCCGGCACCTCGAACTGCCCGTCCTTGGTCACCCAGACGTACTCGAAGGGCGCGCCGCGGCGTTCGAGCTCTTCGTAGACCGCCCGGGGGCTGCAGGAGTACTGCGCGCCCTCGTAGCAGTCGAATACGACGAGGTCGCGGAGCGGCTCGGTCCGGAACGCCGGGTAGTCGTTCTCCTGGATGATCCGCTGCGCGTAGCGCCCGCGTTCGTCGTCGGTGAGGGCCGCGGCGACCTTCAGCTGCAGGGCGTCGGTCTGGTACGACGCCAGCCGGAACTGGTGGTCCCCGAGGACGTGCGGGGTGGTGAGGTCGGCGAGGCGGAGGCGGTCGATGACCACGGGGACCTCGCCGGCCGGGGTGTTGACCACGAACGCCCAGTTGCCGCTGGCGAGCGGCAGCTCACCGGCCAGCTTGGCGATCCTGCCCGGCGTGAACTCGACGGTGAAGCGGTCACCGTCCCAGGACAGCGGGAACCGGTGCTCGTGACTGACGCGCCGGTGCCGGAGGATGAGCACGGGGGGACGCTCGGCGGCGGTTCCGGACAGCCGCAGCCGGCCGTCGGGGAGCCATTCGGTCCGGTCGACGACGGGGCGGCTGGAGCGCTCGACGGCCGTCAGGTTGCCGTACCGGGTCCGGGTGACGGTGACCTCGCGGCTGCCGAAGGCGTGCCGGACCGCGGCGACGTCGTCGTTCATCGCGAGCTTCCGCGCCTTGCCGTCCACCATCAGCGAGACGTCCCACTGGACACCCTCGCCGACCTGGGCGACGTTGACGACGCGGTCGACGAGGTCGAGGTCCTCGGCGAGCTGGTCCATCGGGATGCGCGCGGTGAAGGAGGTGCCGCCGGCGGGGGCGGCCGGCTCGGTGCGAACGGGGAACTCGATGGCCCGGACGCCCTGGCGGCGCGTCAGCTGGAGTGCGCAGGTCCCGGGAGTTCCGTCGATCCACCCGGTGATCTCGGCGGTGTCGCCGTCGAGCCGCTGGCCGGTGACGATCACGGTCGGCCGCTTGACCCGGACGACGATCGCGTCGGAGTTCGACTTGGTGACCTGGACCCGGGCGCCGTCGCCGACCTCGGCGATGGGGGTCCAGGTGGCGCGTCCCGGTGCCTGCTTGCCGATCGTCCCGGTGCGGCGGAGGCCGCCGGTCTTCACGGCGACGTGGATCCGCCAGTCGGCGGCCTTCCAGGCGGAGTCGATCCGCAGCTGGGTGAGGGGGATGTCCACGCGGAACCCGGAGTCGGCGTAGCTGACGGCGCCCTGTCCGGAGTCGGCGGTCACGTCGGGCCGCCGTACGCGCGTGACCGGAAGCTCGATCTTCCGCTTGGACTTGGTGTGCTCCAGCCAGACGTCGAGCCGGCTCTCGGACGTCATCGGCAGGTGCTTGACGTAGGCGTGCCCGTCGATGCGTAGCCGGCCGTCCTGGCACGTGACGTCGTCGACGCCGGCCTGCAGTTCGAGCTCCTCACCGATGTCGTAGAGGCTCGTGGGCAGGTTGAGGGAGGCGTCCTCGAAGAAGGGGTACTTCGCGTAGTAGCGGGGGCGCAGGCGGCCGCGGCGGACGACCTCCATGCGCCACTTCTCGCTCCGGTCGAACTTGAGGACCTCGATGAGCTGCGGCAGCATCCCCCGGCCCAGCAGGTGGTAGCCCAGCCGGTGCGAGACCTTGAGGTTCTCCAGGATCGACGGGTCCACGTCCCGGAGGAACTCCTGGCCGAGTTCGAGGATGCGCTTCTGGTCGCCGTCCGGGGCGGTCAGCAGCGACTCGACGAGGACGCGCAGGTCCACCTCGAGGGCGTAGCCGTCGTAGATGGCCTTCAGCTGCGGCGCGTGCTCGCGGAGGAAGTCGTGGACCTGCTGCACCGAGAGCATGCGGTCCTCGAGGTTCGCCAGCTCGGCCTTGCGCTGGGTGATCGACAGCTCGCCGGAGTCGCGCTGCCGCCAGTAGTAGACGTGCGGGTGCAGCACGTCGACCGAGGACGCGAGGACGTGCGCGCGGACCATCACGGGGGAGTCCTCGTAGAGCATTCCCGGGAAGCGCAGGTCCTTGGCGTCCCAGAAGGACCGCCGGAACACCTTGTTCCAGACCATGCGGTCCTGCATCAGGTTGGTCTGGGCGGTGACGTGGGTCCTCTGCTTGGTCTTGCGGAACGGCTCGGCGTGCGCCCAGCCCTGCCAGACGCGGCCGGAGTTGAACCGCATGACGTTGCCGGCCGCGAGGTCCGAGCCGGTCTCGTCGAGCGACCCGACGAGCAGCTCGTACGCCGAGCGGGCGACGATGTCGTCGCTGTCGACGAAGGTGATGTACTCACCGGACGCGTGGGCGGTGCCGGTGTTGCGCGCGGGCCCGAGTCCCTGGTTCTCCTGCTGGACCAGTTTGAACCGGGGATCCCGCACCGTGAACGCCTTGGCGATCACGGTGCTGTCATCCAGAGAACCATCGTCGACCATGATCACTTCGAGGTCGCGCATCGTCTGGCGGGCGATGGATTCCAGGCACGCCTCGATGTACGGCTCGACGTTGAAAAAGGGGACGACGACGCTGAGTTTGGGTGACACCAGCAGAACCTCTTGACTCCGTGGCCGGCGATGCGGGTGCCGTGGCCGGGGGACGGCGGCGCATCTCATTATTCACGCTGAGTTGACCTAAGCGGATCGATCTTAACCGCGTGGTCACCGTGCGCGCGACGCAGGGCGAATAGCCGGAGATCGACTACTACCTGGCGATTAGGACGAATCGCCGAGTGTATCCGGCTTTCGGGTCGATCCGGCCGTTTGGAATGATCTCTGTCGGCGACTCGGCACGCACAAAGATCCTGTTCCCGAGATCACATTGTTGAGATTGCGGTCAGACGCCGAACGCGCGGAGCCCGGCGGTGACCGCGGCTGCGGCCACCAGGACCACGAGGAACGGCGCGCGCAGCAGGAGGGCGACGACCGCGGCGGCCAGCCCGCTCAGTCGCGCGGCGTCGAGCTCCAGGACGCGCCCGTGAGCGAGGGTCTGCACGGCGACCAGCGCGGTCAGCAACGCGACCGGCACCAGCGCGGTGAACCGCCGTACGCGCTCGTCGGCCAGCACCCGCTGCGGGGCCACCAGCCCGGCGAGCTTGAGGGCGTAACAGCCGATCCCGGTCGCGACGACCGCGATCCAGACGGCCATGGCTTCCCCTTCCTCTGAATCTTCTCTGAATCTTCGCGCTAGGCCTTCGAGAGCTCCCCGGCCCGGCGGGCCGGAGGGGTGCGGCGCCGCCGTACGACCCCGGCCAGGGCGGCGACCGCCGCCAGCATGACCGGCACGCCGGGAGGCAGCAGCGGCGTCGTCGCGACCGCGACGGCCATCGCGAGGAGGGCGACGACCCGCTCGGTGCCGCCGGCGACGAGGCGGGGCCACAGCAGGGCCAGGAACGCCGCCGGGCCGACCACGTCGAGGCCGTACGTCCCCGGGTTCCCCAGCCGGGCCGCGCCGAGGGCGCCGAACAGCGTGGCGAGGTTCCAGGTCAGGTAGAGGCTGATCGCCGTGGCCCAGAAGCCCGCCCGCGCCGACCGGGGTCCGGGCTGGGCCGTGGCCACCGCCGTCGTCTCGTCGATGACCAGGTGGGCGGTCAGCAGCCGTCGCCACCCGCGCGCGCCGAGCGTCGGCGCCAGGCGCAGGCCGTACAGGGCGTTGCGGCCGCCCAGCAGCATCGCGCCGAGGGCCCCCGCGAGCAGATTGCCGCCGCCGGCGACCACCCCGACCAGCGCGAACTGCGACGCTCCCGTGAACGCCACGAGGCTCAGCGCGCAGGCCTGCGCCACGCCGAGCCCGGCCGCGACCGCGGCCGCCCCGAAGGCGAGCCCGGACAGGCCGACGGCCAGACCGACGCCCAGCCCGTCGCGGACGGCGGCGCGTCTCTCCGAATCCATGCCCGAAGGGTAGGTAGCCGGACATCGGCCGGTCTTGCACGAAATTGCAGTGCCGCGGGGAGGCCAGGCGGGACGGTCAGGCGGGGCGGCCGAGCAGGTACGCGCCGGGCGGCACGCCGACGATCCGCTTGAAATGCCGCGTGAGGTGCGCCTGGTCGGTGAACCCGAGGTCGGCGGCGATCTCGGCCGGGCGGGCACCGGCGTCCAGAAGGGCACGGGCACGCTGGACCCGCAGGTTGGTCAGGTAGGCGTGCGGCGGAAGCCCGTAGGCGGCCCGGAACGCGCGCAGCAGGGCGAACCGGCCGGTGCCGACCATGGCGGCCAGGTCGTCCAGGGACGGCGGGTCGGACAGCCGCTCGTGCAGGATCTCGCGGGCCGCGCGGACCGCCCGTGGCGGCGCGCCGCGCGGGACCGACCCGGGCGGCCGGGCGGCGTGGCGGCGCAGGAGGCCGGCGAGCGCCCGGTGCAGCGTGGAGGACGCCGCCAGGGCGTCGCCGCCGTCGGCGCTGTGGTGCACGGCGCGGAGCAGCCGGGCGGCCTCCGGGTCGTCCACGATCGTCTGGGGGAAGTACGGCGTGCCGCGCGGGGCGCCCAGCTCGGCGGCGATCTGCGCCACGACGTCCACGGAGGGGTAGAGCACGCGGTAGCGCCAGCCCTCGGGGACGCCCGCGTGCCCGGTGTGGACGACCTCCGGGTTGAGGAGCGCGACCTGGCCGGTGGCCGCCCGCAGCATCGACCCGGCGTGCTCGAACTCCTCCACCCCGAACTCGATCAGCCCGACGGTGTAGGTGGCGTGCGCGTGCCTGGTGTAGCGGTGGGTGACGTAACGGGCGCTCAGCAGGTCGACGCCCGGCTCGGCCGGGTGCCGCCGGTAGTGCGCGACCTCCGGGCTCATGGCACCGATGCTATCGGCCCCGCAGGCGCGGCCGGCAGCACGGCGGGCAGCCCGAACATCGGGAAAAGGCGCAGGTCGAAGAACATGACGACGTGCGCGACGCGGGTGGGCGTGGGCGTGAGCACCTGCAGCGCGAAGGCGTGGTGCGCGCCGTCCGCCGCGCGCATGTAGACGGCGAAGGCCGGCTGGCCGTTCGCCCGGACCGGCACCAGCCGCATCGCGCCCGGGCCGTCGGCGGGGCACTGCGCGCCGATCAGCCGGCCGATGTCCTCCGGGCCCTGGTACCAGCCGGTGTAGGGCGGCATCTCCCAGACGGCGTCGGCGGTGAGCAACTCCACGATGGCGGAGACGTCGTACTCCTCGAACGCCCGGACGTAACGGGCGAGCAGGTCGCGCTCCTCCGCCGACGTCGGCTCGGCCAGCTCCGCCTGCGCCGGCGTCACCTCGTCGAGCCGGGCGCGGGCGCGCTGCAGGAGGCTGTTCACCGCGGTGGTGGTCGTGCCCAGTGCCTCGGCGACCTCGGCCGCCCGCCACCGCAGCACGTCGCGCAGGATGAGCACCGCGCGGTGCCGGGGCGGCAGGTGCTGCAGGGCGGCGATCAGCGCGAGCCGGATGCTCTCCCGCGAGGTCACGATCGCGGCCGGGTCGGCGTGCTCCGCGCCGGCCATCGCGTCGGGGACCGGCTCCAGCCAGGGCACCTCGGACCGCTCGACCAGCGTGTCGTACGGGTCGGCGCTCGGCTCGCCGAGACCGGTCGGCAGGGGCCGGCGGCCACGGCTCTCCAGGGCGGTGAGACACGTGCGGGTGGCGATCCGGTGCAGCCACGTCCGTACCGAGGACCGTCCCTCGAAGCCCTCATAGGAGCGCCACGCGCGCAGGTAGGTCTCCTGGACCTGGTCCTCCGCGTCGTGCACCGAGCCGAGCATGCGATAGCAGTGCGCCAGCAGCTCGCGCCGGTACGGAGCCGCCTGCCGCAGGAAGTCGTCCTTGACCGCCTTGTCCGTGCCCATGGTGCCCCTTCGAGTACGTCGCTCCGGGTGACCGGTGACCCGCCGTGGCGGGCACCGCGGGACCACACCGCCCT
Organism: Actinoallomurus rhizosphaericola; assembly: GCF_024055675.1. Classification (NCBI taxonomy): domain Bacteria; kingdom Bacillati; phylum Actinomycetota; class Actinomycetes; order Streptosporangiales; family Thermomonosporaceae; genus Actinoallomurus; species Actinoallomurus rhizosphaericola. Next base: position 14,953 of record NZ_JAMXMW010000028.1, read on the forward strand.
CTGTATACGCCCGCCCTCCGACAGAACCGGGACGCACGGCGAGGAGGCCGCCGGTGTACCCGGAGGACCCGTCCCGGAGGAGCTTGACTCTCCACACTCGGAGGTGACCCCCGGCGGGGCTCGGCTCTCCGTACCCGGAGGTGACCTCGCCTCGGTGGGGCTGTGCTCGTACCCGGAGGTGACCTCGCCGCGGCGGGCTCTCCGTCCCATTGACCGAGACGAGGATTCCGCAAGGTGGCGGTTCTCCGGCCGCCCCGGTTACCCTGGGCCCGTGGATCGTCGTTATTTCGGGTTTATGCAGCCGGCTCCGGGTGAGCCGGTCGACGCGACCTGAGCGACGACCCCCGAGCCGGCCGAGGCAGAGCCCCATGGGCTCTGCCTTTCGCTTATCCACCGTGAGTGGGCGGCTCGGCCCCGGGCCCGCCCCGGAAGGAGATCTCGATGGACCCGCAGGCCAAGGCGGCGCTTCTGGCGGCCCTGACGCACGACGACGTGCCGGAGACGATCCCCGACGCACGCGCGGCGATCGACCGGATCGACGCGGCACTGGCGACGCTGCTGGAGCGCCGGGCGGAGCTCGCGGCCACCGTGCAGCGGCTCAAACCGGTCGGCGGCTTCGCCGGCCGGGATCCCCGCCGCGAACGCGAGATCGTCGAGGCGATGGCCTCGCTCGCGCCCCGGCTGGGCGCCGACCGGCTCGCCCGCATCATGACGGCCGTCATCGAGGCCGGCCTGGAGGCCGCCGAGGACCGCGACCTGTCCTCGGCCTGACGCCCGACCGCAGAGGCCCGGCCACCGCGGCCCGGCCACGCCGGGCCCGGCCACCGCGGACCGGCTACACCGGTCCGGCCGACGCGAACAGGGTCAGGGCGTCCGGCGGTTGCGGACGACGCGCCAGCCGGCGAAAAGCACGACGGCCACCGCGGGCAGGCACCAGAAGGCGATCTTGTTGGCCGTGTCCGCGAAGGCCATCAGGATGACGACCAGGGCGAGGAAGCCGAGCGTGGCCCAGTTCGACACCGGCGCCCATGGCATCCGGAAGGGCGGGCGCTCGATCTCCCCGCGGTTCGCCCGGGAGCGGAGCCGGAGCTGGCAGCCGATCAGGGTCACCCACACGGCGACGACGCCGAGGGAGGCGATGGAGGTGGCGATGTCGAAGGCCATCTTCGGCACGACGTAGTTGAGGACCACGCCGAGGAGCAGCACGATCGAGGTGAACAGGATCCCGCCGTACGGCACGTGCCGCCCGCTCATCCGGCCCACGAACGACGGCGCCTCGCCCTTGACGGCCAGGGCCCGCATGACGCGGCCGGTGGAGTACAGGCCGGAGTTGCAGGACGACAGGGCGGCGGTGAGCACGACCGCGTTCATGATGTCGCCGGCGCCGGGGACGCCGAGCCGGGAGAAGACCGTGACGAACGGGCTCTCGTTCGCGCTGTAGACCGTCCACGGCAGGATCATCGCCAGCAGCAGGACCGAGCCGACGTAGAAGACGCCGATCCGCCAGATGACGCTGCCGATCGCGCCGGGCAGCACCTTGCGGGGGTTCTCGGTCTCGCCGGCGGCGATGCCGACCATCTCGATCCCCGAGTAGGCGAACACGACCGCCTGCAGGCTCATCAAGACGATGGGCACGCCGTGCGGCAGGAAGCCGCCGTGCGCGGTGAGGTTGGACAGGCCCGCGTGGCCGTCGTGGCCGACGCCGGCGCCGGTGAGGACCAGCGCCACGCCCACGAACAGGAAGACGACGATGGCGAGGACCTTGATCACGGCGAACCAGAACTCCAGCTCGCCGAAGAGCCGCACTGACAGGAGGTTCACCGCCAGGAGGACGGCGAGGGCGACGAGGGCCGTGACCCACTGCGGGATCTGCGGCAGCCACTTGTGGACGTAGATGCCGGCCGCGGTCGTCTCGGCCACCCCGGTCATCGCCCAGTTCAGCCAGTACATCCAGCCGCTGGCGAAGCCGGCCCACGGGCCGATGAACTCACGGGCGTACGTGACGAAGCTGCCCGCGCTGGGCCGGTGCAGGACGAGCTCGCCGAGCGCCCGCATGACGAAGAAGGCCGCGATGCCGCAGACGGCGTACGAGAGGACGAGTCCCGGTCCGGCCGCGGCCATCCTGCCGCCCGCTCCGAGGAACAGGCCGACGCCGATCGCGCCGCCGATGGCGATCATCCGTACCTGGCGGTTCCCGAGGGACTGGACGTAGCCGGCGTCCTCGCTGCCGGGCGCGGTGCCCTGGTGGTCCACTGCTGTCGACACGCGGCCTCCGATTTCCAGCGGGTTTCGCTCCCCCCGAAAACCGCTTTCCGGTCACTGACCATACAAGGTCGCGCAGCGTGTTCGCGCCGCGACGCGGGTGCGGTCGCCCCGGGGATCGAAATGCGGTACACCCTGGTAGGTGAGGTGAGTGCCGCCGCCCGGACCGCCGGCCGCGACCGGAGGCGCCTCGCCTGGAGGAGAGGTATGGCCGACCGGCAACGGGTTTAAACCGGGCATCCGGAGTGTCGGGCCCCGGCGATCACTCTGGCACCGTTAGGCTCAGGGGACCCGGTCCCCGGCCGGTCTCTCACCCCCAGACGACGATCTTCGACGCGGCGCGTGCTCCGGGCACGCGAGGCGTCGCATGCCTGAAGGAGGCGCATCGCGCATGAGTGACTCGTTCGTGCATCTGCATGTGCACACCGAGTACTCCATGCTCGACGGGGCGGCCCGTCTCAAGGAGATGTTCGCCGAGGTCGAGCGGCAGAAGATGCCGGCCATCGCGATGACCGACCACGGCAACACCCATGGCGCCTACGACTTCTACAAGCAGGCCACCGCGGCCGGGGTGACCCCCATCGTCGGCATCGAGGCGTACGTCGCGCCGGCGTCCCGGTTCCACAAGGAGCCGGTCCGCTGGGGGGAGCCGAGCCAGAAGGGCGATGACGTCTCCGGTGGCGGCCACTACACCCACAAGACGATCTGGGCGCGCAACGCCGAGGGCCTGCACAACCTGTTCAAGCTGACGAGCAGGGCCTACACCGAGGGGTTCGTCCGCAAGTGGGCCCGGATGGACTTCGAGCTGCTGGCCGAGCACTCGGCCGGCCTCATGGCCACCACCGGCTGCCCCTCCGGCGAGGTCCAGACCCGGCTGCGCCTCGGCCACTTCGACAAGGCCCTGGAGGCCGCCGCCAAGTACCAGGAGCTCTTCGGCAAGGAGAACTACTTCCTGGAGCTGATGGACCACGGCCTCGACATCGAGCGCCGGGTCCGCGACGGGCTGATCGAGATCAGCAAGAGGCTGGGCATCCCGCCGGTCGTCACCAACGACTCGCACTACACGCGGGAGTCCGAGGCGTCCGCGCACGACGCGCTCCTGTGCATCCAGACCGGCAAGCAGCTGTCCGACCCGGGACGCTTCAAGTTCGACGGGTCCGGCTACTACCTCAAGACCGCCGACGAGATGCGGGCGCTCGACACCTCCGACATCTGGGCCGAGGGCTGCCGCAACACCCTCCTCGTCGCCGAGCGCGTCGACTCCACCGGCATGTTCGAGTACCGCAACCTCATGCCGCGGTTCCCGGTGCCGGAGGGCGAGACCGAGGAGTCGTGGTTCCGCAAAGAGGTCTGGAAGGGGATGGAGCGGCGCTTCCCCGAGGGGATCGACGAGGAGCACCGCAAGCAGGCCGAGTACGAGATGGACGTCATCTGCCAGATGGGGTTCCCCTCGTACTTCCTCGTCGTCGCCGACTTCATCATGTGGTCGAAGAACAACGGGATCGCGGTCGGCCCGGGCCGTGGCTCGGCCGCCGGTTCGCTCGTCGCGTACGCGATGGGCATCACCGACCTCGACCCGCTCCCGCACGGTCTGATCTTCGAGCGGTTCCTCAACCCCGACCGCGTGTCGATGCCCGATATCGACGTCGACTTCGACGAGCGTGGGCGCGCCGACGCGATCCGCTACGTCACCGAGAAGTGGGGCGCCGACAAGGTCTCCATGATCGCCACCTTCGGCACCATCAAGGCGAAGGCCGCGATCAAGGACGCGGGCCGCGTCCTCGGCTACCCGTACGCCCTCGGCGACCGCATCTCCAAGGCGTTCCCGCCCGCGGTCATGGGCAAGGACATCCCGCTGTCGGGCATCTTCGACGACAAGCACCCGCGCTACGGCGAGGCCGGCGAGCTGCGCAAGCTGTACGAGGAAGAAGCCGACGTCAAGCAGATCATGGATCTGGCGCAGGGCCTGGAGGGCCTGATCCGCCAGACCGGCGTGCACGCCGCCGGTGTGATCATGTCGGCGGAGCCGCTGACCGACCACATCCCGATCATGCGCCGCGACTCCGACGGCGTCATCATCACGCAGTTCGACTACCCGACCTGCGAGACGCTCGGCCTGCTGAAGATGGACTTCCTGGGCCTGCGGAACCTCACGATCATGCAGGACGCCGTGAAGGCCATCAAGGCCAACAAGGGCGTCGACCTCGACCTGCTGAAGCTGCCCCTGGACGACAAGAAGGCGTACGAGCTGCTGGCCCGCGGCGACACGCTCGGCATCTTCCAGCTGGACGGCGGCGGCATGCGCTCGCTGCTGCGGCTGATGCGCCCCGACAACTTCGAGGACATCTCCGCGGCCCTCGCGCTGTACCGCCCCGGCCCCATGGGCGCCAACTCCCACACGAACTACGCGCTGCGCAAGAACGGCCAGCAGCCGATCACGCCGATCCACCCGGAGTTGGAAGAGCCGCTCAAGGACATCCTCGACACGACCTACGGCCTGATCGTCTATCAGGAGCAGGTCATGGCCATCGCGCAGAAGGTCGCGGGGTACAGCCTCGGACAAGCGGACCTGCTCCGCCGCGCGATGGGCAAGAAGAAGAAGGCGGAGCTGGACAAGCAGTACGCCACCTTCGAGTCCGGCATGAAGGAGCGCGGCTTCTCCGCCGCGGCGATCAAGGCGCTGTGGGACATCCTGCTGCCCTTCTCCGACTACGCGTTCAACAAGGCGCACACCGCCGGATACGGCCTGGTCTCGTACTGGACCGCCTACCTCAAGGCCAACTACGCCGCCGAGTACATGGCGGCGCTGCTCACCTCCGTCAAGGACGACAAGGACAAGAGCGCCCTCTACCTCAACGAGTGCCGCCGCATGGGCATCAAGGTGCTCACGCCCGACGTCAACGAGTCCGACTCGGACTTCACCCCGAAGGGCGACACCGAGATCCTGTTCGGCCTGTCGGCGATCCGCAACGTCGGCGAGAACGTCGTCGACGCGATCGTCAAGGCCCGCAAGGAGAAGGGCCGGTTCACCGACTTCCAGGACTTCCTGCGCAAGGTGCCGCCGCAGGTCTGCAACAAGCGGGTCGTCGAGTCGCTGATCAAGGCGGGCGCCTTCGACAGCCTGAACCACGAGCGCAAGAGCCTCGTCATGGTGCACGAGCAGGCCATCGACGCGATCATCGACATCAAGCGCAACGAGGCGATCGGGCAGGACTCCCTGTTCGGCGGGGGCGACGACGTGGTGGACACCACGTTCGACATCGCCATCCCGGAGGGGGAGTGGGACAAGACCACCCTGCTCGCCTTCGAACGCGAGATGCTCGGCCTGTACGTCTCCGACCATCCGCTGCTCGGCATCGAGCACATCCTGTCCGCCAACGTCGACTGCTCGATCGCCGCCCTCACCGCCGACGAGCGGCCGGACGGTCAGATCGTCACCGTCGGCGGCCTGGTCTCGGGGCTGCAGCGGAAGGTCACGAAGAAGGGCGACTCCTGGGCGCTGACCACGCTGGAGGACCTCGAGGGCGCCATCGAGCTGATGATCTTCCCGTCGGCGTACCAGCTGTGCTCCACGCTGCTCGCCGAGGACGCCATCCTCATCGTGAAGGCACGCCTCGACAAGCGTGAGGACACCGCGAAGCTGATCGCGATGGAGGTCACCCAGCCGGACCTGACGGTCAGCGACTCGGGCCGGCCGCTCACCGTCTCGATGCCGGTGACCCGCGTGACCCCGCCGGTCGTCCAGGGCCTGAAGGAGGTGCTGGGCGCCCACCCGGGCCAGACCGAGGTCCACCTGCAGCTGCAGAACGGCCCGCGGACCACGGTCGTCCGCCTCGACGACAAGCTCCGGGTCACGGCCTCCCCGGCGCTGATGGGTGATCTCAAGCAGCTCCTCGGCCCCGCCTGCCTGGTCTGACCCCACCGGCTCGCCGGGCCGGCCCCGATCCGGGCGGCCGGCTCCGGTGATGCCGGCTGCCCGGGGTTATCCGAGGCGGCCGGGCTGGTAGTCGCCGCCGCGCCGGCCGAGGATGACGCCCATGCGGTTGGTGGCGTTGATGAGTGCGATGAGCATCACCAGGTCGGCCAGCTGGTTCTCGTTGTAGTGCTCGGCGGCGTCGGCCCATGCCTCGTCGGTGACGCCACCGGCCGCGTCGGCGATGCGGGTGCCCTGCTCGGCGACTTCCAGGGCGGCGCGTTCGGCGTCGGTGAACACCGTGGACTCGCGCCAGGCCGCGACGAGGTTGACGCGGGTCGCGTCTTCTCCGGCGTGTGCGGCGTTCTTGCTCCACACGTCGGTGGCGTAACCGTCGCCGTTGATCTGGCTCGCGCGCAGCAGGACCAGCTTCTGGGTCGCGGCGGGCAGCGTCGAGCCCTGAAGGATCGTCTTGCTCGCCGTGCCGAAGTGTCCCGCGGCCTTGGCCGTGGTCGGAGTGCCGAACAGGTCCAAACGAGCGGTCATCGTGTGCTCCTTGCCGTTGTGACGGGTCGAACAAGAGATGCCGGCGTCCCGAGCCCTGTGACAGGACGGCCGTGTGACCTACGCCACCGCGCGCGGGTGTCACACGGCGGCGGGGAGCGGCGTCTTGTGCGCGTGTCACGATCGAGGGCGAACAGGCGGAGGAGCCGGCGATGAGGGAACGCGGAGAGCCGACCGTGGACAGGGCCGGGCCGTACGCTGATGGCGGCAGGATGGACTCCGCCACCGAGGCGTTCGTGGCCCACCGCAACCTGCTGTTCACCGTCGCCTACGAGATGCTCGGCTCGGCCGCCGACGCCGAAGACGTCCTGCAGGAGACCTGGTTGCGGTGGACAGGCGTCGATCCGGGCACGGTGCGAGAGCCGCGCGCGTACCTGGTCCGAATCACCACCCGGCAGGCGCTCAGCCGGCTGCGTACGCTCGGCCGCCGCAAGGAGTCCTACGTCGGCACGTGGTTGCCCGAGCCGCTGCTGACCACGCCCGATGTGGCCGACGACGTCGGGCTGGCCGACAGCGTCTCGATGGCCATGCTGCTGGTGCTGGAGACGCTCACGCCGACCGAGCGCGCGGTGTTCGTCCTGCGTGAGGTGTTCGACCTGGCCTACGACGAGATCGCCCAAGCCGTCGACAAGAGCCCCGCCGCGGTTCGCCAGATCGCCCACCGGGCACGGTCCCATGTGGCCGCGCGCCGGCCACGCGGGGTCGTTTCGGCCACCGAGACCCGCAGCGCGCTCGAGGCGTTCCAGCAGGCGGTCGCAACCGGCGATCTGCAGGGCCTGCTCGACGTCCTCGCGCCGGACGTCGTCTTCCTGGGCGACGGCGGCGGCATCAAGGAGGCCGCCCCGGCGCCCATCGTGGGGGCCGATCGGGTGGCCCCCCTGGCCGCCGGCCTGCGCAGGTTCGGCGCCGCGGCATCGCTGCGGCCGGCCCACGTCAATGGCCATCCCGCGCTGATCCTCCGGCTCGACGGCGAGATCGACACGGTCATCGCGGTGCGCATCGACGGCGGCCTCATCACCGGCCTCTACGCCGTGCGCAACCCCGAGAAGCTGTCACGGGTCGAGCGAGAGACCCCGCTGCGCCGCTGAGCCGGCCTTCCCCTCCCGCGGAGCCGCTCCGGAGCCTACGACAGCGGCGGGATGTGGTGGCCCGGGCGGAACACGTCGTCGGCGTCCCAGGTCTTCTTGACCCGGGCCAGGCGCGCGTGGTCCTCCGGCGTGTACGCCGTCGCGGTCCGGGCCGGATCGGCCAGGAAGTTCAGGAACGACCCGCCGGTCGCGTGCGGCCGAAGACGGCGGGCGAGGTCGTCGACGCCCGTGTCGACGCGGGCCCGTGCGCCCGGGTCGCCGTATCCGGGCCCGTAGGGCGCGGTCGCGATCACCGAGAACGGCACGTCGCGGTGGCCCACCGGGCCGGCGTCCGGGGCGGGCCGCGCCATCGCCCCGCCCCAGTGCCGGACCTCGACCGCCGGTCCCGGCGGGTCGGCGAACGCCGGGTCCGGCAGCGCCCCCAGCACCGCGTCCGGCAACTCCCGGAACAGGTCGATGTGCTGGCGGACCGCCATCGGAGGCCCCGACGCCCCGGCGATCACCGTGCCCGCCTCCGCGAAGGTCATCGCGCGGAACCCGTCCACCAGCGGCGTGCCCGCGGCCTCCAGCAGCGGCTCCAGCCGGCGCTCGGCCTCCTCGTACCCGCCCAGGTGGAAGACCCGGACGCCGAGGACCGGCCGGCCGCGCACCGGCTCGGGAACGCCCGGGACGTCCGGCATCCGCATCAGCATGACGGCCGTGTTCAGCTCATCCGGCTCCCCGGCCGCCCACTCCCGGTACCGCGCGAGGGTCCCGGCCGCACGGCCGGCGTCGTACAGGGACACGCCCGCGTAGACCCGGCCGACGGCGTGCAACCGGACCTCCAGGGCGGTCACCACGCCGAAGTTGCCGCCTCCGCCGCGCAGCGCCCAGAACAGGTCGGCGTGGTGGTCGGCGTCCGCGGTCACGTGCTCGCCGTCGGCGGTCACCAGGTCCGCCCTCAGCAGGGAGTCGGCGGCGTACCCGTACTTGCGGGACAGCCATCCGGTGCCGCCGCCCAGGGTGTAGCCGGTCACGCCGACGAACGGCGTGCCCGACAGCGGCGCCAGGCCGTACGGCGCGGCCGCGGCGATCACATCGGACCAGCGCGCGCCGGGCCCGACCCGGGCGACGCGCCGATACGGGTCGACCCGTACGCCCGCCATCCGCCCCGTCGTGAGCAGCAGGCCGTCGGCGGGCACGTACGTTCCGTGCCCCGTCGCCTGGACGGTGAGCGGCAGCCCGCCCTCGCGCGTGGCGAGGACCGCGGCCCGTACGTCACCGGGCCCGGTCGCCTCGGCGACGATCAGCGGACGATGGTCGATCAGGAGGTTCCAGCCCGATCGGGTCGTGTCGTACGCGGCGTCGCCGGGCAGGTGCACCGGCCCGGTGAAGGTGTCGCGCAGCGTGCGCGCGACGCCCTCCGGGCCGACGGTCGTCGCTTGGGTCATCGGGTTCCGCTCCCCGTGGGTGCCGGCCGTCACCGGTGTGACGGTTCCTTCCGGACGTCCCGATGCTCGCCGTCCGGCCGCCCCGGCGTCATCGGCCGGGGGGCGGCAGTCGCGCTGCCGCGTTCGGCGCAGCGGAGGCCGGTGTACTCCGGTGGGAGTAGTGCGCGGCTCCTTTTCCGGGAGGAGCCGAAGGGGGCGGGCGGCGGTTTACGCTGCCCGAATGGGGATCCAGCACCGGCTTCGCCCACCCGTGTCCGACCTGATCATCTCGGTGGCCGTCGCCGCCGTGGCCTTGATCGGCGCGGCCATCGCGCCGCCCGGGCGGACCGGGCTGGACGCGTTCGGCTACCTGCTGCTGCTGGCCGGCTCCGCCGCGCTCCTCGCACGCCGCCGCGCCCCGGTCCCCGTCCTGCTGGTCACGACGGCCTGCGTCGTCGCCTACCTCGTACGCGGCTACCCCGGCGTGGCCGCCGCCGAGCCGGTGATGGTCGCGCTGTTCACCGCGATGCGCGCCGGGCGCCGGGTCGTCGTGCTCGTGCCCAAGGCCGCCCTCGTCGTCGTGGTGATCACTGATCTGACCCTCCACCACGGGGAGCCGGTCCGTCAGGTGCTGCAGGACCGATTCCTGCTGGCCGGGTGGCTGGTGGCCAGCGCCATGATGGGCGGTGCGTTCCGGCAGTGGGACGCCTACGTCCACGAGGCACGGGAACGGGCCGCCGAGGCCGAGCGCACCCGCGAGGAGATGGCGCTGCGCCGCGCCGGCGAGGAACGCCTGCGGATCGCCCGCGAGCTGCACGACTCGCTGACCCACAGCATCTCCATCGTCAAGGTCCAGGCGGGCGTGGCGATCCACCTCGCCCGCAAGCGCGGCGAGCCGGTGCCCGACGCGCTGCTGGCCATCCAGGAGGCCAGCGCCGAGGCGATGCGGGAGCTGCGCGCCACGCTCGAGGTGCTGCGGGACGGCGAGCCCACCGGCAACGGCCTCGACCGGCTGCCGGACCTGGTGCGCCGGGCCCGGTCCGCGGGGCTGCCGGCCGATGTCACGGTCACCGGCCGGCCTCGCGACCTGCCGACGGCGGTCGACCGCGCGGCGTACCGGATCGTCCAGGAGGCGCTGACCAACGTCGCCCGGCACGCGGGCCCGGCCGCCGCCTCCGTCCTCATCCGCTACGGCGACGACACGCTCACCGTACGGGTCGACGACGACGGCCGCGCCACGCCGGGAACGCCGCACGAGCCGGGCGTGGGCCTGACCGGGATGCGCGAGCGCGTCACGGCGCTCGGCGGCCGGCTGCGGGCCGAACCCCGCGCCGGGGGCGGTTTCACCGTCCACGCCGACCTCCCGACCACCGGTGAGCCGCGGGCGGACGGCCATCCGCTCCCCGCCCTGGACGGCGCGGGCGACGACCCCGTCACGCCCGGCCGGACCCGCGCCGCCCACCTCGCCACCGACCGCGATCCCACCCTCGGCGGGGCCGCGCCGAGTCGTGCCGGCGCCGACCACGCCGCCCTCGACGGCGTCGTACCCGGACGGCGCGACACCGTCCGCGACGAGGAGGCGGCGCTGTGATCCGCGTCCTGCTCGCCGACGACCAGGCGCTGATCCGCGCCGGGTTCCGTGCCCTGCTGCAGGCGGAGGACGACCTCGAGGTGGTCGCCGAGGCCGCCGACGGACGGGAGGCCGTCGCGCTCGCCGCCGCCCACCTGCCCGACGTCGCCCTCGTCGACGTGCAGATGCCCGTCCTCAACGGCATCGAGGCGACCCGCCGGATCACCGCCGACGAGCGCATGTCCGGTGTCCACGTCGTCATGCTGACCAACTACGGGCTCGACGAGTACGTCTTCGAGGCGCTCCGCGCGGGGGCGAGCGGCTTCCTCGTGAAGGACACCGAACCCGCCGACCTGCTGCACGGCGTCCGCGTCGCCGCACGGGGCGACGCGCTGCTCGCCCCGGCGATCACCCGGCGGCTGATCAGGGAGTTCGTCTCCCGCCGCCCGCCCGCCTCCCCGGACGCGCTCGACGTCCTCACCAACCGGGAGCGCGAGGTGACCGCGCTGGTCGCCCGTGGGATGTCGAACGAGGAGATCGCCGCGCACATGGTGATCAGCCCGACGACGGCCAAGACCCACGTCAGCCGGGCGATGACCAAGCTGCGCACCCGCGACCGCGCCCAGTTGGTCGTCCTGGCCTACGAGTCGGGGCTCGTCCGGGCCGGCGACGCCTCCGCCGCGCCGTGGGACTCCGACCGCTGACGCGCTCCGACGCCCGACGCCCGACGCCCGACGGCCGGCCGCCGGATCCCGGTGGCCGAAGGGCCGGGGGCGGGCCGCCCGTGCCCCGGCGGCCGAGGGTCCGGTGCGGGCCGTCGGTGCCCGTCGGCCGAGGACCGGGGGCGGGGCGTCAGACCCGCGCGACGCCGAACGTCCGCCGGTAGGTGGCGGGGGACACCCCCACGGCGGCGTGCAGATGCTGGCGCAGAGAGGCCGCCGTGCCCAGCCCGGCGCGCTCGGCGACCTGGTCGATCGGCAGGTCGGTGGTCTCCAGCAGCCGCCGGGCCTCCTCGATCCGCTGCCGGATCAGCCACTGCGCCGGGCTGAGCCCCGTCTCCGCGCGGAACCTGCGGGTGAAGGTGCGCACGCTCATGCCCGCCCGGCGCGCCAGCCGTGCCAGGTCGAGGGGCTCCTGCAGCCGCTCCAGGGCCCAGGCGCGGGTCTCCGCCGTCGAGGCCCCGGTGGTCGCCGGCAACGGCCGCTCGATGAACTGGGACTGCCCGCCCTCGCGCCACGGCGGCATCACCGAACGCCGGGCCGCGCGGTTCGCCACGGCGCTGCCGTGGTCCCGGCGGATGACGTGCAGGCACAGGTCCACCCCGGCCCCCACTCCGGCCGAGGTCAGCACGTCGCCGTCGTCCACGAACAGGACGCCGGGGTCCAGCCGCACCGTGGGGTGCAGTGCGCGGAACCGGTCCGCGTGCGCCCAGTGCGTCGTCGCCGGACGGCCGTCCAGCACACCTGCGGCGGCCAGCACGAAGGCGCCCGTGCAGATCGACATCAGCCGCGTGTCCGGGCGCCGCAGGGCCAGCGCGGCGGCCAGCGGTGGCTCCAGGACGCCGTCCTCCAGAGCCGCGCCGCCGTGCACCCCGGGCACCACGACGCTGTCGGCGGCCGCGAGGATCTCCGGGCCGTGGTCGGGGACGGCCCTGAACCCGGCCGACGTGCGCACCGGTCCGCCGTCCGGGGTGCAGACGCGGACCCGGTAGTACGGCCGTCCGCCGGCGTCCCGGGCCGCCCCGAAGATCTGCGACGGAACCCCCAGGTCGAACGCGACGACCTCATTGACGGCGAGGACCACCACCTCATGCGTCATGGCCCGATTCTTTCACATATTGGCTTTCGGGCCACTCGCGGACGGAATCGCCGATCGGGAGACTCCACTGCGTGACCCAGACACTTCCCGACACACCGGCACGGGCTCGCCCACGCCTGCACCGTGCCTGGATCGTCGCCGCGGTGACGCTCATCGCCCTCGTCGGCGCCGCCGGGTTCCGTGCCACGCCCGGCGTCCTCATCGATCCCCTCCGTGCCGAGTTCGGCTGGCCGCGTGGCACGATCGCCTCCGCCGTCTCGGTCAACCTGCTGTTGTACGGTCTGACGTCCCCGTTCGCGGCGGCTCTGATGGACCGGTTCGGGATGCGGGTGGTGGTGTCAGGCGCGCTCCTGCTCGTGGCGGCGGGCAGCGGCCTGACGGTCTTCATGACCGCGCCGTGGCAGCTCATCGCCTGCTGGGGCGTGCTGATCGGCCTCGGTACGGGGTCGATGGCCATGGCCTTCGTCGCCACCGTGACCTCCCGGTGGTTCGTGGAACGCCGTGGGCTGGTGACCGGCGTGCTCACCGCGGCCGGCGCGGCCGGGCAACTGGTCTTCCTGCCGATCCTCGCCCACCTGACCCACATGCACGGCTGGCGCTCGGCCGCGGTCACCGTCTGTATCGCCGCGCTGGCCGTCGTGCCCCTCGTCGTGCTCCTCCTGCGCGATCACCCCGCGGACGTCGGCGTCCCGCCGTACGGAGCCCCCGAGGTCGTCCCGAAGCCGCACAACACGGGGGCGGCGCGGCGGGCGCTCGGCTCGCTCACCACGGCCGCGCGTACGCCGGTCTTCTGGCTGCTCGCCGGCGGCTTCGCGATCTGCGGGGCGTCCACGAACGGCCTGGTCGGCACGCACTTCATCCCGGCCGCGCACGACCACGGCATGCCGGAGACGACGGCGGCGAACCTGCTGGCCCTCGTGGGGATCTTCGACGTGGCCGGCACGATCTTCTCCGGCTGGCTCACCGACCGGGCGGACTCCCGGGTGCTGCTCGGCGTCTACTACGCCCTGCGCGGGTGCTCGCTGCTCGTGCTGCCGAGCCTGTTCGCGCGTACCGCGCACCCGAGCATGCTGGTGTTCATCATCTTCTACGGTCTGGACTGGGTCGCCACGGTGCCGCCGACGGTCGCCCTGTGCCGGGAGCACTTCGGGCTGACCGGGCCGATCGTCTTCGGCTGGGTCTTCGCCTCCCACCAGATCGGCGCGGCGGCCGCCGCCGTCGCCGCCGGCGTCATCCGCGATCGGCTCGGCGACTACGCGGCCGCCTGGTACGGGGCCGGGGCCCTGTGCCTCCTGGCCGCACTGCTGTCGGTCCGGATCAAGAGGCGGGTAATGGCCGGGTAAAACGCTTTGCCCAGTGTTAACCGAGACTTCGTACGAGCCGCTTACAGTGCGAAACGTGCCTGAGACGCTGGCCGAGGAGCTGCTGCTCCTCGCCTATGACCTGCGCGGTAAGTCCCGTATCGGCCCGGTCGAGCTCGACTGCGGGGTCGGCGGCGCGATGCTGTCGGAGCTGAGGCTCGCCGGCCGGATCGGCCTCGACGGCACGGTGCTGGCCGTCGCCGACACCGAGCCCGTCGGTGATCCGGTCCTCGACGGGCTCCTCGCCGACATCGCGGCCTCGCCTCGCGGCCGGACCCCCCAGGAATGGGTGACCCGGCTGCGTGCGACCGACCACCAGCAGCGGCTGCTGGCGCGCCTGGCCGATCACGGTCAGGTGGCCGTCGACCGTCACCGCCTCCACCGGACGCTCGGCGTCTTCGTCGAGACCCGGCATCCCGTCCGCGACATCGTGGGACTGTGGGAGGCGCAGCAGCGTGTCGTCGCGGCCGTCACGACGGACGCGCCCGCCGACGCCCGTACCCTCGCCCTCGGCGCGCTCGTCGCGGCCGCCGGGCTGAGCAAGGCGGTGTTCGCCACGTCGGGGAACTGGCGTGCGCTCCGTGACCGGATGCGCGCGATGACCGAGGACGACTGGGTCGCCGACGCCGTACGCCGGGCCCTCGCCGTGGAGCTCGGGAGCGTCCCGGTCTGAGCACGGGCCGGGGATCGGCGAGCCTGAGGTTCGCGGACCTGAGGCCGACGGCCGCCTGGAGCCGGCGGCCGGAAGCGGCGGCCCGGGGGCCGGCGGCCCGAGACGGCGTGCCCCGGCGGCGTGCGACGGGAAACGGCGTGCCCCGGGGATCGGCGGCCGGGAGCGGCCGCCGGTGGTCAGCGGCCGGAAACGGTCATCGACAGGTCGGCCAGCCGGTCCCGGTCGTCGAACCGCGCGACGCAGGAGCCACCGTCCGGGAGGTTCGCGACGATCGACGTCTCGGTCTGCCGGTACGGCAGCCGGTGGTGGCTGAAGAACCGCATCACGGTCAGCCGGTGGTCGGCCGGGAAGAGGGAGAGACCGCCGGTGATCAGGCGGGGCGCCGTGACGGAGTCCCACCCGCCGTTCGGCACGGCCGGGTCGCGGACGGCGAAGTAGGCGATACCGCCGTCGTAACGGCCGGGGATCGTTCCGCTGAGGCCGAGGAGGCCGTTCGTGACCAGGGCGACCAGTTCGCCGCCGTTACGGGCCGGTCCGTCGTACCAGGCCAGGTCCAGCTCGGGCGTCGTCATCTCGGGCACGCCGAGCCGGGAGCCCATGGGGCGGGGATTCAGCACGGCGGGATTCTCGGGGCCGAACTGCGGGTTGGCCCAGCCCCACAGCCAGCTGCGGTCGCTCTCGGCGAAGCTCCCGATCAGGGCGACGTGCAACGTGACGTCGCCCTGGGTGTACGTGCCGGCCGTCAGATCGGTGGTCCAGTCGGCGCCCGCCGGCAGGACTTCCGCCAGAACCTCCTGCTGCTGGGCGGCGACCGCCGCGTACGCGGCTCCAAGCCGCTCGAACGCCGGGCTGAATCCTGACATGCCGGGCACACTATCTCAGAAGATCGACGTAGCGGAGCAGGCCAGGAGGCGTCCAGGTTAAGGCGCTACGCTGCCTTGTTCACCGACGCCGGGGGAGGGCGAGTGGCGAGCCGGATACGCATCGGACTGCTGGCGGCGCTTGCGATCACGGTGCTGGGAGTGCCCATCGGGCTGTTGTGGGTCGCGATCGCGCCCCGGACGGCCTACCAGGTCTCGGGCGGCAAGGGTCTCCTTGCCGATCCGGAGACCGAGACGCTGATCGCGGCGGACGGCTGGTTCGCCGTGCTGACCGTCGCCGCCGGCCTGCTCTGCGGCGTCGCCGCCTACGTGCTCGCGGGACGGCTGGGAGAGCAGGGCCTGCTCGTGGGGATCGCGGCGGGCGGTCTCGCCGCCGCGATCGTCGCCTGGCGGCTGGGTCACCTCGTCGGCCAGAGCGGCTACCGGCACGCGCTGCGCACGGCGGGCGACGGGACGCTGGTCCACGCGCCGCTCGGCCTGCACGCCTACGGCGTGGTCCTCGCCTGGCCGCTGACGGCGGTGGTGGTGTTCGGCCTGCTGGAGGCCCTGGACGTGGCGAACCGGGAGTCGCGGGCGAAGCTAGCCGCGGGCGATGCCGGCGGTGGACGCCCGGGTCAGGCGGACGAGGTCGGCGGGGGAGAGCTCGATCTGGAGGCCGCGCCGACCGGCCGAGACGTAGATCGTCGGGAACCGTGACGCGGAGGCGTCGACGACCGTCGGCAGTGTCTTGCGCTGCCCGAGCGGGCTGATGCCGCCGCGGACGTACCCGGTGACGCGCTCGGCGTGCGCGGGGTCGGCCATGGCGGCGCGCTTGCCGCCGGCCGCGGAGGCCAGGGCCTTGAGGTCGAGCGAGGACGACACGGGCACGACCGCGACGGTGAGGTCGCCGTCCACCTCGGCCACCAGGGTCTTGAACAGCCGGTCGTGAGGCACGCCGAGGGCGTCGGCGGCGGCCTCGCCGTAGGAGTCCGCGTCCGGATCGACCTCGTACGGGTGCAGTGTGAACGCGATTCCGGCGCGGGTCGCCGACACGGTGGCGGGCGTGCCCTTGCCGCCCGATCGCCGGTTCGATGCCACAGGTGTCTCTCTTCCAGGGTTCAGTTGGGGCTGACGGTGCCGCCGAGGAACTCCGACGCCGGCACGGTGGGGAGCGCCTCCAGCAGGACGTTCTCCCGGCGCAGCAGGTCGTACTCCAGGTGCAGCCGGGTCGCGGCGTCCTCGGCCTGCAGCAGCCGCTGCTTGTCGTGGCGGTCCAGGACCATCGAGGCGGCGACCACATAGGACAGCTGGATCGGCTCCGCCGGTAGCTCCTCCATCTCGGTCACCTCGGCGCCGTGCTCGGACAGCCGGTCGCAGTACCGGTGGAAGAGCCGCGTCACCGGCTCGGTGATCTTGCCGGCGTCCGGGCCGTCCTCCTCGGGCAGCATCGTCACGTCGGCGCGGAGGTAGCTCAGGGAGTCGTCGATGTCCTCGATCCGGAACCGGGCGCCGCCGCTCGTGACCACGTCGTAGCGGCCGTCGTCGTGGCGTTGGATCCCGCGGAGCTCCGCGGTGCAGCCGACCGCGGCGAGCCGGCGGGCGGCGCCGGGGCCCACCTCGTGCCCCAGCTCGATGGAGACGACGCCGAACCGGAACGGCTCCTCGCCTTCCAGGAGATCGCGCATGAGGTCGCGGTACCGCTCCTCGAAGATCTGGAGGGGCAGCACCAGCCCCGGGAACAGCACGGCTCCCAGCGGAAAGATCGGTAGCCGTTCGGTCACGGCGTTCAGCGTACGACGTCGGGGCGGTCGCCGTCGCGTCCGTTTTTGTGATCTACACCGTAAAGGCGGTCGGCGCGGACGATCAGGGACCAGTGCGGAGGTCACCGGTCGGACGGTGTGACCGTAGTCACCTTGGGCTAGATCGCGTCAACCGGCACACACCACCACGAGCTGCGGAGTTACGGTCGGACGACCGCGCGGCCCCGCCGCCGCGGTACGGCGGTACCTCCCGCCGGCTTGGTCGCCCGGAGGCCCGTATGTGGCTGAACATGCTTTTCCTGACCATCGCCAGCCTGTGCGTCGGATTCATCCTCGGCTGGATCGTCGCCCGCCCTCGTCGCTGGGGCGGCTTTCCCACCGGCGGCCCGGCCGCCGCCGAGGGGCAGGAGAACTCGGAGCAGTTCACCGGGGGCACGCGGCCGGGTGCGTGACACCGGAATTTAGGGTGTCCGCATGCGCGTGTACGTCGTCGACGCCTTCACCGACCGGCCGTTCGCGGGAAACCCGGCGGGGGTCTGCCCGCTGACCGGCCCGGCGGACGCCGGCTGGATGCAGCGCGTCGCGGCGGAGCTCAACCTGTCCGAGACGGCGTTCCCGCGCCCGGTCGAGGACCCGGACGCGGACTACGAGCTGCGCTGGTTCACGCCCGCCGTCGAGGTCGCCCTCTGCGGGCACGCCACGCTCGGCGCCGCGCACGTGCTGTACGAGACCGGGGCCGCCCCCGGCGACCGGCCGATCCGCTTCCGGACCCTGCACAGCGGCGTGCTGACCGTGCGGCGGGAGGACGACCTGCTCGCCATGGACTTCCCCGCCGTGCCTCCCGTGCGGATCGACCCGCCCGCGGGCCTGGCCGAGGCCCTCGCCGCCGAGCCGCTCTGGACCGGGCGCAACGCCCAACACGACATCCTGGCCCTCCTGCCGGACGCCGCGACCGTGCGCTCACTGCGGCCCGACCGGCACGCGCTCGGCCGGATCGACGCGCGGGGGATCTGCGTCACCGCGCCCGGCGAGGACCACGACTTCGTGTCCCGCTTCTTCGCGCCGAGGGTCGGGGTTCCCGAGGACCCGGTGACCGGGTCGGCGCACTGCATGCTGGGCCCGTACTGGGCCGAGCGCCTGGGCCGCGCGGACCTGCTGGCCCACCAGGCGTCGGCGCGCGGGGGAGACGTCCGCGTGTCGGTCCGCGACGACCGCGTCATCCTCCGCGGCGCCGCCGTCACCGTGATCGAAGGCGGTCTGCGCGCCTGACCACCGGCCGTCGCTCCGGTCTCTGGTGTCTCGTTCCGTGAGACGGGCGTCCGGGCGGGTGACGCGGCTTCGTAGACTGATCAGGTGATATCCCGTATCGACCTGCGCGGGTCCCTTCCCGACGACCTGCGCTCCGTGCTGCCGAGAGCCGAGCTCGACGTCGAGGCCGCCCTGGAGAAGGTGCGGCCCATCTGCGATGACGTACGCCATCGCGGCGCCGAGGCCGTACGGGACTACACCGAGCGCTTCGACGGGGTGAAGGTCGAGTCGCTGCGGGTGCCCCAGGAGGCCATCGGCCGGGCGCTGGAGGAGCTCGACCCCGCCGTCCGCGACGCGCTGGAGGAGTGCATCCGCCGCACCCGCGTCGTCCACCGCGCGCAGCGGCGCACCGACGTGACCACGCAGGTGGTGCCGGGCGGCACCGTCACCGAGCGGTGGGTCCCGGTGGAGCGGGTGGGGCTGTACGTCCCCGGCGGTCAGGCCGTCTATCCCTCCAGCGTCGTCATGAACGTCGTGCCCGCGCAGGAGGCGGGGGTCGAGTCCCTCGCCGTGACCTCGCCGGCGCAGCAGGAGTTCGGTGGCCTTCCGCACCCGACGATCCTCGCCACGTGCGCCCTGCTCGGCGTCGACGAGGTGTACGCCGCGGGCGGCGCGCAGGCGATCGCGATGTTCGCCTACGGCACCGAGGAGTGCCGGCGCGTCGACATGGTCACCGGGCCCGGCAATATCTGGGTCGCGGCGGCCAAGCGGCTGCTCAAGGGCGTCATCGGCATCGACTCCGAGGCCGGCCCGACCGAGGTCGCGGTGCTGGCCGACGCCACCGCCGACCCGGTGCACGTCGCCGCCGACCTGATCAGCCAGGCCGAGCACGACACGCTCGCCGCCGCCGTCCTGGTCACCGACTCCGAGGAGCTCGCCGCCGCGGTCGAGCGTGAGCTGGCGGAGCAGGTCGCGCGGACCAAGCACACCGAGCGGATCACCGCGGCCCTGGCCGGCCGCCAGTCCGGGATCGTGCTCGTCGACGACGTCGACGCCGGGCTGAAGGTCGTCGACGCGTACGCCGCCGAGCACCTGGAGATCCAGACCGCCGACGCCCGTACGGTCGCGAGCCGGGTGCGCAACGCCGGCGCGATCTTCGTCGGGCCGCACGCCCCGGTGTCGCTCGGCGACTACATGGCCGGCTCGAACCACGTCCTGCCCACGGGCGGGTGCGCCTGCCACTCCAGCGGCCTGTCGGTGCAGACCTTCCTGCGCGGCATCCACGTCGTCGACTACGACGAGCAGGCCCTGGCCGACGTGACCGGCCGGGTCGTCACGCTCGCCGAGGCCGAGGACCTCCCCGCCCACGGCGCCGCCATGAAGGCGCGGTTCGATTGGGGAATCCCCGAGTGACCACTCTGCGCGATCTCCCGATCCGCGACGACCTGCGGGGGCGGGAGCCGTACGGCGCGCCGCAGCTGGACGTGCCGGTGCGGCTCAACACCAATGAGAACCCCTACCCGCCGTCGCCGCGGCTGGTCGAGGCGCTCGGCCGCGCGGTCGCCGACGTCGCCGGCGGCCTCAACCGCTACCCCGACCGCGACGCCGTCGAGCTGCGCAAGGACCTCGCCGACTACCTCGGCCACGGCGTCACGGCCCGGCAGGTGTGGGCGGCCAACGGCTCGAACGAGATCATCCAGCAGATCCTGCAGGCGTTCGGCGGCCCGGGCCGCAGCGCGCTGGGCTTCGAGCCGTCGTACTCCATGCACCCGATCATCACGCGGGTCAGCGGCACGGAGTGGATCGACGCGTTCCGTGACGAGGACTTCGGGCTGGAGGCCGAGCGCGCGGTCGCGGCGATCGAGGAGCACCGTCCCGACATCGTGTTCCTGACCTCGCCGAACAACCCGACGGGCACCTCCCTGCCGCTGGAGGCGATCGAGGCGGTCCTGGCCGTGGCGCCGGGGATGGTCGTGGTCGACGAGGCGTACGCCGAGTTCCGCCGGCAGGGCACGCCGAGCGCGCTGTCGCTGCTGCCCGGCAACCCCCGGCTGATCGTCACCCGGACGATGAGCAAGGCGTTCGCCATGGCGGGCACCCGGGTCGGCTACCTCGCCGCGGACCCCGCCGTGATCGACGCGCTGCTGCTCGTGCGCCTGCCGTACCACCTGTCGGCGGTGACGCAGGCGGTGGCTCGCACGGCCATCGCCCATCAGGAGGAGCTGCTGGGCGCGGTGGAGGCGTTGCGCGCCGAGCGCGACGCCCTGGTCGGCTGGCTGCGCGGGGAGGGCTTCGAGGTCGCCGACTCGGACGCGAACTTCGTGCTGTTCGGGCGGTTCCCCGACCGGCGCGCCGTCTGGCAGGGCGTCCTGGACCGCGGCGTGCTGATCCGCGAGGTCGGCCCGCCGGAGTGGCTGCGGGTCAGCGTCGGCACGCCCGAGGAGATGGCGGCCTTCCGCGCCGCCCTGAAGGAGGCCCAGTGAGCGGGCGCGCGTCGTCTGGACTGAGGAGCGAAGGGAGCGAAGCGACCGGAGCGACGAGGGAAGGGAGCGAAGCGACCGGAGCGACGAGGGAAGACGGCGCGTTGGGCGCCGGCGAACCGCGCTCGCGCCAGCGAGCGCAGTCCAACACGACTTCCACCACCGGAGGAGAGCAGCGGATGCGCACCGGACGCGTCGAGCGGGGTACCAAGGAGACCCAGGTCGTCGTCGAGATCGACCTGGACGGCACCGGGCGGGTGGACGTCGCCACCGGCGTCGGCTTCTTCGACCACATGCTGACGCAGCTGGGCAAGCACGGGTCGTTCGACCTGACCGTGAAGACCTCCGGTGACCTGCACATCGACAGTCACCACACGATCGAGGACACCGCGATCGCGCTCGGTCAGGCGTTCCGCGAGGCCATGGGCGACAAGTCCGGCATCCGGCGGTTCGCCGATGCGAGTGTGCCGCTCGACGAGACGCTCGCCCAGGTGACGGTCGACCTGTCCGGCCGGCCGTACCTCGTGCACACCGAGCCGGAGGGCATCGCCCCGATGATCGGCCCGGACTACGACACGACGATGACCCGGCACATCTTCGAGGCGTTCGTGTTCAACGCCGCGATCTGCCTGCACGTCCACGTCCCGTACGGGCGCAACGCCCACCACATCGTCGAGGCGCAGTTCAAGGCGCTGGCGCGGGCCCTGCGCGACGCCGTCGCCCACGACCCGCGCGCGCACGGCATCCCCTCGACGAAGGGCGCCCTGTGAAGAACGTCGTCGTCCTCGACTACGGATCGGGCAACCTCCGCTCCGCGGAGCGGGCCGTCGCCCGGGCCGGGGCGGACGTCACGGTCACCGCGGACTTCGACGCGGCGCTGAACGCCGACGGCCTGGTGGTGCCGGGCGTCGGCGCCTTCGCGGCCTGCATGAACGGCCTGCGCGGGGTCCGCGGCGAGCAGATCATCGGCCGCCGCCTCGCCGGCGGCCGCCCGGTGCTCGGCATCTGCGTCGGCATGCAGATCCTGTTCGAGAAGGGCGTCGAGCACGGCATCACCACCGACGGCTGCGCCGAGTGGCCGGGCACGGTGGAGCGGCTCGACGCGCCGATCCTGCCGCACATGGGCTGGAACACCGTCCAGGCGCCCGAGGGGACGACGCTGTTCGCGGGCCTGGACCCCGACACGCGGTTCTACTTCGTGCACTCGTACGGCGTGCGCCGCTGGGACATGCCGCCCGGCCGGTTCACCCCGCCGCTGGTGACCTGGAGCGAGCACGGCGAGCCCTTCGTCGCGGCGGTGGAGAACGGCCCGCTGAGCGCTACGCAGTTCCACCCGGAGAAGTCCGGCGACGCCGGCGCCGCCGTCCTGAAGAACTGGCTGTCGACGCTCTGATGAGCAAGGAACGGCAGCGGCGGCGGGCGGAGCGCGAGGCCGCGCGTGAGCGCGCCGCCGCCGAGGCCGCCCGCCGGAACGCCCGCGCGGCGCGCCGCCGGGCCCGGATCGCCCGGATCACGCGGCTCCTGCCGCGCCGGTCGGGGCGGCCCGGCGGCATCCTCGCCCGCCGCCGCCGCGAGCAGAACGCCATCGTCGCGGTGATCTTCGTCCTCGTCCAGGTGATCGCCTGGATCTCTCTGTCCTCGTGGACCGGACGGCTCGGGGTGCTGGCCCTGTCGGTGTTCCTGGTCCCCGTGTTCGTCACGCTCGCCTTCGACCGGAGGTCCTGACCATGTCCCTAGTCCTGTTGCCCGCCGTCGACGTCGCGGACGGCCAGGCGGTCCGCCTGGTGCAGGGCGAGGCCGGCACCGAGACGTCCTACGGGGAGCCCATCGAGGCGGCCCTGGCCTGGCAGAGCGCGGGCGCGGAGTGGATCCACCTGGTGGACCTCGACGCCGCCTTCGGCCGGGGTTCCAACCGCGACCTGCTCGCCGCGGTGACCGGCAAGCTGGACGTCAAGGTCGAGCTGTCCGGCGGGATCCGCGACGACGAGTCGCTCGCGGCCGCGCTGGCGACCGGCTGCGCGCGCGTCAACATCGGCACCGCCGCGCTGGAGAACCCCGACTGGTGCCGGAAGATCATCGCCGAGTACGGCGACCGGATCGCGGTGGGGCTGGACGTGCGCGGCACGACCCTCGCCGCGCGGGGCTGGACCCGCGAGGGCGGCGACCTGTGGGAGGTGCTGGACCGCCTGGAGGCCGACGGCTGCCCGCGCTACGTCCTCACCGACGTGACCAAGGACGGCACCCTGCGGGGTCCCAACACCGACCTGCTCCGGGAGGTCTGCGCCCGTACCGACCGCCCGGTCGTCGCCTCGGGCGGCGTCTCGTCCCTGGACGACCTGCGCGCCCTCGCCGAGCTGGTGCCGGTCGGCGTCGAGGGCGCCATCGTCGGCAAGGCCCTGTACGCCGGCGCGTTCACCCTGGAGGAGGCCCTGGCCACGGTGGGAGCGGTCGCGTGATCAAGCGGATCCCCTCCGGCGGTCCCTGGGAGGACGTCGTCGGATACTGCCGGGCGGTCGTCGCCGGCCCCTGGGTGCTCGTCGCGGGCTGCACCTCCACCGTGGACGGCGAGGTGCTGCACGAGAACGACGCGTACGGCCAGACGAAGACCGCGTTCGGCATCGCCCTGGAGGCGGTGGAGAAGGCCGGCGCCTCGGTGGAGGACGTCGTACGGACGCGCATGTACGTCCGGGACATCGGCGACGCCGAGGCCGTGGGCCGGGCGCACCGTGAGCTCTTCGGCGAGGTCCGCCCGGCCGCGACGATGATCGAGGTCTCCCGGTTCATCGATCACCGGATGCTGGTGGAGATCGAGGTGGACGCCTACTGCGAGGCGCTCCAGGACGGAGAGAGCGCATGACCGTGGCGGTTCGGGTGATCCCCTGCCTGGACGTCGACGCCGGACGGGTGGTCAAGGGGGTCAACTTCGAGAACCTCCGGGACGCCGGCGACCCGGTCGAACTGGCCCGGCGCTACGACGCCGAGGGCGCCGACGAGCTCACCTTCCTCGACATCACCGCCTCCAGCGCGGGGCGCGACACGACGTACGAGGTCGTCCGCCGTACGGCCGAGCAGGTGTTCATCCCGCTGACGGTCGGCGGCGGCGTCCGTACCGTGGACGACGTCGACCGGCTGCTGCGGGCCGGAGCGGACAAGGTGTCGATCAACACCGCGGCGATCGCCCGGCCGGAGTTCCTGCGGGAGGCGGCGCATCGGTTCGGCTCGCAGTGCGTCGTGCTGTCGGTGGACGCCCGCCGCACGGAGTCCGGCTTCGAGGTCACCACGCACGGGGGAAGGCGCGGCACCGGCATCGACGCGATCGAGTGGGCGCGGCGCGGCGAGGAGCTGGGCGTCGGGGAGATCCTGCTCAACTCCATGGACGCCGACGGCACGAAGAACGGCTTCGACCTGGAGATGTTGCGCGCGGTGCGCGCGGTGGTGAGCGTCCCGGTCATCGCGAGCGGGGGAGCGGGCGCGATCGAGCACTTCGCCCCCGCGATCGACGCGGGCGCCGACGCGGTGCTCGCCGCCAGCGTGTTCCACTTCGGCGACCTCCGGATCGGCGACGTCAAGGAGTCCCTGCGCCGGGCCGGCCACCCGGTCCGCTGACCGCCGGTCCTCCGCACCCTCCGGCCGTTCACCGCGCCCGTCCATGACGTGTTCCCCGAGCGCACGGGGGCGGGCGGCGGTGACGTACGTCTCGAATGCGCTTCCGTGAAGCATGTTCACCTTTGATCGGGGCAAAGGTGGGACGTGTCCTCCAGGAGCGGCCTGAGCACCCGGTGTCCGGCGATTCACCCGGTCACCGGGTGTTTCAGGACGTCCGGCCTCGTGTGCGGTCCGTGGCGATTCGATCACGCATGATGTGTGTACGGTTGCCGCGAATCCACATTCCGGACATTCGGGCCGCGGTCGTCCTGGGGGACGGGCGACGGCTCTGAGTAGGAGATGATCATGCGCGCTCTTACGATGGTGCCGCTGACGGCAGGGTCGCTCGAGGTGAGCGAGGTCCCCGAGCCCACGCGGGGCGAGGGCGAACTCCTCGTCGAGGGTGTCGCCCTCGGCGTCTGCGGCACCGATCGGGAGATCGTCTCCGGCGACTTCGGCGACGCGCCTCCCGGCGACGAGCGTCTGATCATCGGGCACGAGTCGCTGGGCCGGGTACGGGAGGCCCCGGAGGGCAGCGGCTTCACTCCGGGCGACCTCGTCGTCGGCATCGTCCGGCGGCCGGACCCGGTGCCGTGCGGCGCCTGCGCGCACGGGGAGTTCGACATGTGCCGCAACGGCCGGTACACCGAGCGCGGGATCAAGCAGCTGCACGGCTTCGGGTCCGAGCGATGGACGGTCGAGGCCGACTACGCGATCCGCGTCGATCCGGCGCTGGGGGACCTCGGCGTGCTGCTGGAGCCGACGACCGTCGTGGCGAAGGCCTGGGACCACGTCGAGCGCATCGGCGAGCGGGCGTGGTTCGAACCCCGCCGGGTCCTGGTCACCGGGGCGGGCCCGATCGGGCTGCTGGCCGCCCTGCTGGGCGCCCAGCGCGGGCTCGACGTCCACGTGCTCGACCGGGTCACCGGGGGCGTGAAGCCGAAGATCGTCGCGAACCTCGGCGGCACGTACCACACCGGCTCCCTCACCGATGTCGCCGCGAAGACGCGGCCGGACATCGTCATCGAGGCCACCGGCGCCGCCCCGCTCGTCATGGACGCGATCGCGGAGGCGGCGGCGAGCGTCGTGTGCCTGACCGGCGTCTCGCGCGCGGGCCACCCGGCGGAGGTCGACGCCGGCGAGCTGAACCGGCAGGTCGTCTTGCGCAACGCCGCCGTCTTCGGCTCGGTCAACGCCAATCACCGCCACTACCGGCTGGCCGTCGAGGCCCTCGGCCGCGCGGACCGGTCGTGGCTCGCCCAACTCATCACCAACCGGCTGCCCCTCGACCGGGCGCCCGAAGCGCTCCGGGCCGGCAGCGACGACGACGTGAAAGTCGTCATCGACCTGTAGATCGGGATGAAAATGACCATTCAAGCTCCCGCCGCCCGGCAGGAACACACGCTCGCGCATGTGGTCTTCATCAGCGCGGCCGCCGCCCTCGGCGGGTTCCTGTTCGGGTATGACAGCGCCGTCATCAACGGAGCCGTGGACGGTATCAAGGGTCACTTCCACGTCGGGGCCGGCGTCACCGGCCTGATCGTGTCGTCGGCCCTGCTGGGCTCCGCCGCCGGGGCGGCGGTGGCCGGCAAGCTCGCCGACCTGCGCGGCCGCATCCTCGTGATGCGGCTGTCCGCGCTGCTGTTCGTGATCAGCGCGGTCGGCTCGATGTTCCCGTTCGCCGACTGGGAGCTGGCCGGCTGGCGGATCATCGGCGGCATCGCCATCGGGATGGCTTCGGTGGTCTCCCCGACCTACATCGCCGAGATCGCGCCGCCCGCCTACCGCGGGCGGCTCGCGTCCTTCCAGCAGCTCGCGATCGTCCTCGGCATCGCGATCTCCCAGCTCGTCAACTTCGGGATCGCCTCGTTCGCCGGCGGTCAGGTCCGGGGCCACCTGGTGGGCATCGAGGCCTGGCAGTGGATGCTGGGCGTCGCGGCCCTGCCCGCCCTGATCTTCCTCGTCGTCACCCTGGTCATCCCCGAGTCGCCGCGCTACCTGGTGGCGAACAACCGGCTCAAGAGGGCCCGGAAGGTCCTCGCGGAGGTCGAGGGCGAGCACACCGACCTGGACGCCCGGATCGGGGAGATCCAGGGGGTCCTGCGCTCCGAGCACAAGCCGTCGATCCGCGACCTGCGCGGCCCCGCCCTCGGCCTGCTGCCGATCGTGTGGATCGGCATCGCGCTGTCCGTGCTGCAGCAGTTCGTCGGCATCAACGTGATCTTCTACTACTCGGCGTCGCTGTGGCACTCGGTCGGCATCTCCCAGACCAACTCCCTGCTGATCAGCCTCTCCACCTCGATCATCAACATCCTCGGCACGCTGATCGCGATCATGTTCGTCGACCGGATCGGCCGTAAGCCGCTCGCCCTGATCGGTTCCGTCGGCATGACGATCTCCCTGGCGATCATGGCCTGGGCGTTCAGCGCCGCGCACAAAACGGGCGGCACCGACGTCCACATCCCGCACTCGCACGGCATGGTCGCGCTCGTGGCCGCGCACACGTACGTGCTGTTCTTCGCGCTGTCGTGGGGCGTGGTCGTCTGGGTGATGCTCGGCGAGATCTTCCCGAACCGCGTACGGGCGGCGGCGATGGCGGTGGCCGTCGCGGCCCAGTGGATCGCCAACTGGCTGGTCACGGTGACCTTCCCGAGCCTGTCCGAGTGGAGCCTGTCCGGGGCGTACATCGGGTACTCGGTCTTCGCCCTGCTGTCGGTGTTCTTCGTGGTCAGGTACGTGCGCGAGACCAAGGGCAAGAAACTGGAGGAGATGGGCTGACGCCCGGAGGACCGACCGACGAGGAGCGGACCATGACCCTGCCCACGGCCCGCCTGGGAACGACCGACATGAGGATCACACGCGTCGGCTTCGGCGCCTGGGCGGCCGGGGGGTCGTGGGCGTACGGCTGGGGGCCGCAGAGCGACGAGGAGTCGATCGCCGCGATCCGGCGCGCCATCGACCAGGGCGTCAACTGGATCGACACGGCGGCGGTCTACGGGCTCGGGCACTCCGAGGAGGTCGTCGCCGCGGCGCTCCAGGGCGTCGCCGACCGCCCGTACGTCTTCACCAAGTGCGGATTGCTCTGGGACGAGGCCGGGAACGTGAGCCGCGTCGCCCGCCCCGAGACGATCCGCCGCGAGGTCGAGGAGTCGCTGCGGCGGCTCCGGGTCGAGCGGATCGACCTCTACCAGGTCCATCAGCCACCCGGTGAGGGCATACCGATCGCCATGTACTGGGAGACCATGGCGGAGCTGCGACGGGAGGGGAAGGTCCGGGCGATCGGCCTGTCCAACCACAGCGCCCTGCGGCTGGGGCAGGCCGAGCAGATCGCGCACGTCGACGCCCTCCAGCCGGCGTTCTCCCTGATCGACCGCACCGCCGCGCCGGAGATCGACTGGTGCGTCCGGCACGACGCCGGAGTGATCGTCTACTCGCCGATGCAGTCCGGCCTGCTCACCGGGGCGTTCTCGCGGGAACGCGTCGCGGCGCTGCCCGAGGACGACTGGCGGCGGCGTTCCCCCGACTTCACGAGCGACCTCGAGGTGAACCTGGCGCTGGCCGACGCGCTGCGCCCCGTCGCCGAGCGGCACGGCGTGTCGCAGGCCGCCGTCGCAGTCGCGTGGACTCTCACCTGGCCGGGCGTGACCGGCGCGATCGTCGGCGCCCGCAACGCGGACCAGGTCGACAGCTGGCTCCCCGCCGCGACCCTGGAGCCGACCCGGGAGGACCTGGACGAGATCACCGCGGCTCTGGAGCGCACCTGCGCCGGCCGCGGCCCGATCCGCCCCTGACGGTCAGGCGATCTCCACGACGGCCTCCACCTCCGACCACACGGACTTCACCTGCGGGTCAACACCGCACTTTTCTCCATTTACCGCGCGATATCGCTTGATATCGACGGTCCTGCTAACGTGAGCCGGCTCGGCCACCGAGATGGCCGCGGACCCCTGGGAGAAACTCGATGGTGAAGTACCGATTCGCCTTTTCGTTGCTGCCTGCGGCGGCCGCTCTGGTCATCGCGACGACGATCCCCGCGAGTGCGGACACCGTCGTTGGCCGCCCGACCATCTCGGGCCCGAACTGGCCGGCCGACTACCAGGGCGTCGTCCCAGGCCCCTTCGACACCTCAACGCCCATCGACCTGACACTTTCTCCGGGCACCGGAGAGACACCGGTCGAATACCACTACGAGGTGAACGGCCAGGCGACCGTCACGGTACGCGCGACGGTGGGAACGGCGCAGATCTCGATCACGCCGACCGGGCGGGTCGGGACTTTGAAGGTCACCGCCGTGGCAGCCGACGGCAGCCAGAGCGACACGGTGTCGGAGCAGTTCTTCGCGGAGAGCGTCCCCCCGGCGGCGAACCAGGACATCAACGGGGACGGAGTGCCCGACCTGGTCACGGTCGGCGGCACGCCCGGTCTGGCGTCCGGGCTCTGGCTCGCGCGCGGAGTAAAGGACAGGACGGCCGGCCGGGTCAGTACGCCCGCCTCCGACATCGGCGCACTGGGTGCCGGGTTCGGCTCCGGGCCGGACCCAGCCGACTTCGACGGCGGACAGGTCGTCGTGGGTGATTACTTCGGTGACGGTTTCCAGGACTTCCTCGTGTATTACCCCTCCGGCCTCCGCAACGGCGTAGCGGCGTTGCTGGGCGGGAGCGGCGACGGCACCGTGGTGTACCCATATTCGGGCAATCAGAAGAACGTCTATCTGGCCGACTACAACAACGACAACCCGGTCCAGTTCGCCAACGCCTACGACTCCCGCCATGTGGACGGATCCGGCGATGACCTCATCGCGATATCCGGCGACGCGGACAACGGCTACTACCTCGACTACTACGCCAACCGGTCGTTCGGCATGCTGGATGCGGCCCCCCAGTTCTTCATCCACACGAACACGCCGGACGGCACCCCCGATTGGCAGAACTGGAAGATGACCACCACGCGGCTGGCGTCGGGAACGGCGATGTACCTGTGGAAACCCTCCACGGGAGACCTCTACCTGTGGGAGAAGGTCGGCATTCACGACAACGGTGACTCCACCGGGACCATCGAGTACACCCAGTACAAGATCGCCGGGGGATGGAACACCGGCGCGACGCTCAGCACGTTCCAGGCGGCCGTCTTCGGCGACAGCGGCACACCCGGTCTGTGGACCGTGACTCCCGAAGGGGCCGCCATCGCCTACACGGTCACGGACCTGTCACCCACCGGAACCGCCAGGATCCACGCGGGAGCGGCGCAGCCGTTGACGCAGGCACACTGATAGGTCTTCCAGGTGAGCCCGAATCACTGGCGTCCGCTGCCTTAAGAGCGCAGCGGACGCCAGTGATCTGTGAGCGTCTCGGCGGCGCCTGTGGGCGCGGTGCTGTCCGGCGAATTCGGTGGGCTCTCCAGCGATCGCAGCTCAGAATTTCGTGAAGTGGTGATGGCACTCGTAGTCCGCGTCTCTTTCGGCGAAGGCCTCCACGTCCGCGCGCTTGACGGCCAGGTAGGCGGCGCCGCGCAGCGGGCCGAGGGCCGTCATGAGCAGGTCGTCGGCCTCCAGGGCGTCCAGCGCCTCGCCGAGGGACGAGGGCAGGCGGGGCGGCCGGCCGTCCTCGGGGAGGGTGTCGGGATCGACGTCGACGGCCGCGCCGGGTTCGGTCTTGGACCGGAGGCCGTCCAGGCCCGCGTGGATGACCGCCCCGAGCGAGAGGTACGGGTTGGCAGAGGAGTCCGACGGCTTCAGCTCCAGGTTGGTGCTCTCCTCGGCCGCGTCGCGCATCGGCGAGCAGATCCGCACGGCGGCCTCGCGGTTGTCCACCCCGTAACAGGCGTACGCGCTGGCCCACGACCGCGGCGTGAGCCGGCGGAAGCCGTTGACGGTGCCGGAGGTGAGGGCCGTCAGGGCGGGCAGGTGCGCGAGGAGGCCGCCGAGGAACCAGCGGCCCTCGTTCGACAGCCCGTACGCCCCCGCCGGGTCGTGGAAGACGTTGCGGTCGCCGGACCACAGCGACAGGTGCAGGTGGCAGCCGTTGCCCGGCTGATCGGGGATCGGCTTCGGCGCGAGCGAGGCCCACAGCCCCTGCCGCATCGCCACGGCCCTTACGGTCTCGCGGTAGAGCACGTGGTTGTCGGCGGCGCGCAGGGCCGACGCGGGCCGGATGGACATCTCCTGCTGCCCGTGCCCGAGTTCGGGGTGGTAGTGCTCGACGCGCATGCCCTGGGCCTCCAGGGCGTGGAGCAGTTCGACGGCGAAGTCGTGCGCGGCGTGGAAACCGGTGGCCGAGTAGCACAGGCTGTCGTCGATGGGGACGAGCCGGTCCGGGCCCTGGTCGGCCGGCGTCCGGCGGCCCAGCGTGAACTCCGGTTCGAACGCCGCGAGGAGGGAGTAACCGGCGTCCGCCAGCTCGGCGACGGCCTGTTTGAGGAACGTGCGCGGGCACGCCGCCCACGGCCCGCCGTCGGGCTGGGCGAGGTCCGACAGCATCACGGCCGAGCCGGGAGCGTAGGGGAGCGGCGTGAAGGTCGAGGGATCGGGCAGGATGCGGACCTCCCCGACGGGGCCCATGCCCTCGACCGGCTGGAGCGTGTCGAGCATGGTCATGGCCATCATGGCAACCGTGTGCCCGATGCCGGTGTGGAGCCTCTCGGCGATCCGCGGCCCGGCGGCGGCCTTGCCGCGAATGACACCGCCATGGTCGGCGTAGAGGAATCGGATGAGGTCGATCCGGCCGGTTTCGACCCGTTCCGTGACGTGTGCCGCCACCCGGTCGTCCCGCCTTCTGCTGGCGCCCATAGCTATGGCGTAACACGGGTGGGCCCGCCAGGCCAGTAACACGGGCGGACCCATCCGGTCGGTGACGCCGCCGGCCCGTCAGGCCGGTAGCGCCGGCGGGTTCGTCAGGCCGGTGACGCCGGGGGTCTCGTCAGGTCCGGGGGCGTGCCGATGTACCGCTGGACCGTGGGGGCCAGGTCGGCGACGAGCGTCTCGACGTCCAGGGCGACGAGCGGCGGCAGTGCCAGGACGTAACGGCACAGGGCGACGCCGAGCATCTGGCTCGCGACGAGGGCGGCGCGGGTGGGACCGTCCTCGACCGACGGGCCGAGTGCCCTCGCGACCTGGGTGGCGAAGATGGTGCGCATGCGCTCGGCCGCGCCCTCGTTCGTGACGGCGGTCCGGAGGAGCACCCGCAGCACCTCCCCGGACTCCCCGTCCTCCCACAGCCCGAGGAAGTGACGGGCGAAGACCTCGCCGACCCGGTCGGCGGGGAGCCCGGCCGGGTCCGGAAGCCGCAGGTCGACGTCGACCGCCGCGGCGAACAGCCCCTCCTTCGACCCGTAGTAGCGGATGACCATCGACGGGTCGATGCCCGCGTCGGCGGCGATGGCGCGGACGGTCGCCCGCTCGTAGCCGTCGGCGGCGAAGCGGCGGCGCGCCGCGGCGAGGATCGTCGCGCGGGTCTCCTGGGAGCGAGCGGTGAAAGCCATGCCACCAAGTGTAGGCCAACGCCTGTTGGCAAAGTCCGTCCTGAGGGGTTACTGTCTTGCCAACAGGCGTTGGCCATCACTTGTTGACCGTGGGAGGTCACCATGCCGAAGCTTCCCGACACCACCGAGGTCGCCATCGTCGGCGCCGGCCCCACCGGCCTCGCCCTGGCCGCGTCCCTGACCGACCGGGGCAAGGACGTCGTGCTGCTGGACAAGGCGGCGGAGGGGGCGAACACCTCCCGCGCCGCCGTGGTCCACGCCCGGACCCTGGAGGTCCTCGAGCCGCTGGAGGTCAGCGGCGAGCTCGTCGAGCGCGGGGTGATCGTCCCGACGTTCACGGTCCGGGACCGGGACCGGACGCTCATGAGGATCGACTTCGGCGGGCTGCCGAGCGCGCACCCGTACACGCTGATGGTGCCGCAGAGCACCACCGAGGAGGTCCTGCTCCGGCGCCTGCGGGCGCTCGGCGGCGACGTCCACCGGGGCCGTGAGGTGACCGCGGTGACGGGCGACGCGGAGGGCGCCACCGTGCGGCTGGCCGACGGGGCCACCGTACGGGCGCGGTACGTCGTCGGCGCCGACGGGATGCACAGCGTCGTCCGCGAGCAGGCCGGTATCGGCTTCACCGGCGACGCCTACCCGCAGTCGTTCGTGCTCGCCGACGTCCACCTGGAGTGGGACCTGCCGGGCGACGAGGTCCAGCTGTTCTTCTCCCCGGACGGGCTGGTCGTGGTGGCCCCGCTACCGGGAGGCCGGCACCGGGTCGTCGCCACCGTTGACGACGCCCCCGAGCACCCCGACGTCGCCGACGTGCGCGGCCTGCTCGCCGCCCGGGGCCCGCGGTCCGCCCCGGCGCGCGTCCACGACGTCGTGTGGAGCTCGCGGTTCCGGGTGCACCACCGGATGGCCGGCCACTACCGGGCCGGGCGGATCTTCCTCGCCGGCGACGCCGCCCACGTGCACAGCCCGGCCGGCGGCCAGGGGATGAACACCGGAATCCAGGACGCGGTGGACCTGGCCCGCCGTCTCGCCGACGGCGCCGAGGACGGCTACGAGGACGCGCGGCGCCCGGTGGCCCTCGACGTCGTGGCGATGACCGACCGGATGACCCGCGCCGCCACCGCCGGCGGACCCGCCGCCCGCGCCGTGCGCAACACCCTGCTGACGGTGGCCGGACACAACGCGGCGGTACGGCGGAGGCTGGCGATGCGGCTGTCCGAGCTCGCGGTGGGCCGCTGAGGGCACGGGCGCGGCCGGCGGACGGCCGCGATTCCGGGGCGTCCTGCTGGCGGCCGCGGAGCCGGGGACGCCTTGCGGACGGCTGCGAGGCCGGGGCGCCCTGCGGCCGGCCGGAGCCGGGGCCGGGGGCGCCCGGGAAGCCGGGGCGGCCACGGACGGCCGCGAAGCCGGGCGGCCGCGCCGCGGTTCAGTTCAGAGGGCCGGGCAGGCGCTCGGCGGCCGCGGCGCGCACGGCGGGTTCCTCGGCGTCCTCGTGGCGGAGCCGGCGCAGCCGGGCCTGCGTCGCGCCGTCGAGGGGCACCGCCCCGGCGGCGACGCGGCGCGCGCCGCTCTCGCAGTCCCACAGGGCCTCCACCAGGTACGGCTCCGCGACGTGCGCGTCGATCCTGGCCAGCGCGCCGAGCAGGTTGGCGCGCAGCCCCGACGAGGCGCTCTCCTCCCAGCCGTACAGCAGCAGCGGGATCGCGGGCCGGGATCGCAGGCGGCCGAGCCCGTCGGCGGGCACCGCGGCCAGGTCCCAGTCCTCCTCGTCCAGGGCCGTCTCGAGTGCCTCCAGGAGCGGCGGGGCGTCGGACTCCGTTCCGTGCGCGGCCAGCACGTCCATGCCGACGTCCTGGTAGGACCGCTGTTCCGCGGCCCACAGGCGGGCGCGGCCCAGGGCGACGGGACCCAGGTCGCGTACGGCGCGGCACAGGGGGCCGTCGTAGGCGCCGCCCGGCAGGAGCTCCTCGGCCAGGTCGAGGATCAGGGGGCTGCGGCGGCGGCCGAGTTCGAGGATGGCGCCGGTCGCGCCCTCGCCGTCCGCGCGGACGAGCGCGGCCAGCTCGGCGTCGGAGCGGCCGGTGAGCGAGGGTCTCGGCTCGTGCGGGCGTTGTTCCGGTCTGCGGGCGGCGGCGATCCTCGGCTGGCGGCGGGCCCACATCCGGGTGACCGCCCCGTCCACCCCGCACAGCCAGGCGAGGGCGCGGTCGTCGCAGCGGGCCGCCGCGACCTCGTCGAGCCCCTCCGCCAGGACCGGGTCGTCGAGCTCGACGAGGGACTGCAGGGCGGTGTACCAGTTCTCGCCCTCGGCGGCGTACCGGCGCAGCGGCACGGCGGCCTCCCGCCGGCCGAGGCGGACGAGATGGGACAGGACGTCCAGGGCCAGGGTGGTGCGGTCCGGCTCGGTGTCCAAGCGATCGACGGGATCGAATATGTGTTCGACTATGGGGCCGATCTCCAGCTCCAGGTCGAGGATCAGCCGCGCGTAGTAGAGTCCACGCTCCTCAAGGGTGTCCCATCGAGGATCGCGGCTCACGCAGTCGTAGACGAGGTCGCGCGCGCCGGGCGTGCCGGCGGCACGGCGTGCGGCGCAGCCCCGGCCGCGCTGCAGGCGGCCGTGCAGTGACTCCGCCGGGTGAATGACGATGGGTTCCACTGCTGCAGGATGCGCACTCGACCACAAATCGGGCAAGCCAATTACGGGAACAGAGTCGCGCCCGCTCCTTTGACCGTACGGATCACCGGCGCGGTCTCCACGTGACGGACGCCCTCCAGCGCGCCGACCCGCTCGGTCAGGTACCGGTAGAGATGGCGCGGGTCCCGGCACGTCACGGCGACCAGCAGGTTGGTCGGGCCCGTGGTGGCCGCCGCGAAGGCCACTTCGGAGTGCCCGGCCAGGGCCTCGCCGGCGGCCGCGAGCCGGGACGGCTCGACCGACAGCCACAGCCGGGCCTCGACCGGGTAGCCGAACAGCTCCGCCGGCAGGTCCAGGTCGTAGAACAGCACACCGGCCCGGCGGAGCTGATCCATGCGCCGCCGGACCGTGGACTGCGACCATCCGGTGGCGGAGGCCAGCTCCGCGTGGCCGGCGCGCCCGTCGACGGACAGCGCCGCCAGCAGCGCGTAGTCGGCCTGGCTGAGCGCGACCGGTTCGTCACCCGGCACCGGCGGGTCCGGCCGGAGGCGCTCGGCCTGCTCCGGGGGCAGCGATCGGGCGCCCGCCCAACCGATCGGGCCGCCCACGAACTGGTGCAGGAGCGCGTGCGCGGTGACCGACGACACGCGGCCCGTGCGCGGCAGCTTCTGCAGCAGCAGGTCGGCGCGCTCCTCCGGCGTGCGGCTCATCGTCCCGCAGGCGATCTCCGTGCCGCCGGAGAGCAGGTGGACCCAGTAGGTGTCCGGGCGCCGGGCGAGCGCGGTGGCGATCGCGCCGGCCGCGTCCGGTGTGGCCCGGAGCCGGATGGCCCAGGAGACCAGGCCGACCCGGAGCGGGTCGACGGCCCCGACGACGCGCAGCGCCCCGGCCGTGCGGAGCCGCCGGTAGCGGCGGGCGACCGTCTGGTCGGAGACCCCGAGCACCTCGCCGATCTTGCTGAACGGGGCCCGGCCGTCGAGCTGCAGCGCGTGGACGAGGTGACGGTCCAGCTCGTCGAGCGTGGGATATTTCACCGCACGACCGTATCCCGTGTCGATAAACGCCAGATGGCGGCCTCCGGCTGGAGAATCCTTCCCACGGTGGCGAAGGTGAGGACCTCCCCATCGACCGGAAGGAAACCTCACATGCGCAAATGGTGGCCCCTCGTGGCGGTCTGCCTCGGGGCCTTCATGCTGCTCGTCGACGTCACGATCGTGACCGTTGCGCTGCCCGGAATGGCCAGGAGCCTCCACGCGTCGTTCTCGGCCCTGCAGTGGGTGCTGGACATCTACGCGCTCGCCCTGGCCGCGCTCCTGCTGGGCGCCGGATCGGTGGCGGACCTGTTCGGGGCGCGCAGGGTGTACGTCGCGGGGCTCGTACTGTTCGCCGCCGCCTCCCTCGCCTGCGGACTGGCGCCGAACGCCGCGACCCTCATCGCCGCGCGCGGCGTCCAGGGCGTGGGCGGCGCGGCCATGTTCACCACGACCCTGGCGCTCCTGAACAGCACCTATCAGGGCCGGGACCGGGGCGTCGCGTTCGGCGTCTGGGGCGCGGTCAACGGTCTGGCCGCGGCGGGCGGCCCGATCCTCGGCGGCCTGCTCACCCAGCACGTGAATTGGCGGTCCATCTTCCTGGTCAACCTGCCGGTGACCGTCATCGCGATCGTGCTCACGCTCGCCGTCGTCGGAGAGTCCCGGCGGACCGGCCGGGCGCGGATCGACCTGCCGGGGATGACGTCCTTCACGGCCTGCGCCGGCGCCCTGACCTACGGGCTCATCCGTGCGGGCGACGACGGCTTCACCGCCGCGACGCCGCTCACGATGTTCGCCCTGGCCGCCGTCACCCTGGCCGTCTTCGTCGTGGTCGAGAGGCGGACTCCGCACCCGCTGCTCGACCTCGGCCTGTTCCGCAACCGGTCGTTCGTCGCCGTGCTGATCGCCGGCGCCCTCCTGATGGCCTCGGCGTTCGCCTGCCTGGCGTTCACCTCCCTGTGGCTGCAGGGCACCCTGGGTCTCGGGCCGGTACGGGCCGGGGCGGCCCTCATCCCGCTCGCCCTGGCGTCCTTCCTGGTGTCCGCCGCCGGGGCACGGCTGCTGCACGGCGTCCCGCCCCGGCTGAGCATCGGGATCGGGCTGCTGCTGATCGGCGCCGGCTCGGGCCTGCAGGCCGTCCTGGACGCCGGGTCCACCTCGACCGCGATCATCCCGGGGCTGATCGTCGGCGGCGTCGGGGTCGGGGCGGCCATCCCCGTCCTGTCGGCGGCGGCGATGGGCGCGGTCCCGCCCGAGCGCGGCGGGATGGCCGGGGGTGCCCTCAACACGTTCCGGCAGCTCGGGTACGCCCTCGGCATCGCCGTGCTCGGCATCGTCTTCCGCGGCCGGATCGAGCACGTGCTGACCGGGCACGTCGCGGATCCGCACGCGATGGCCGGCGCGGCGAGCGGCGGACAGGCACCCCGGCTGCCGATCGTCCGCGCGGCCGTCGCCTCGGGGCTGAACGAGGTCTACGCCGTCTCGGCGGGGCTGGGCATCGCGGCCGGGATCGTCGTCCTGGCGCTCGTGCGGCCGCCACGGCGGACCGTACGGCCGGAGCCGCGGCGGGAGAAGGCCGCGGCCTGACCGCAGCCGGGGCGGCCTACGGCCTCGACGGAGCGTCGCCGGACCCTGGCCCGACCGGCGCTTCGGCGGACCCTGGCCCGACCGGCGCTTCGGCGGACCGTGGCTTGACCGGAGGCCGGCCGGAGCCGTGGCCTGGGCGGAGCCTCGGCCGCCGCGGGCCGGCCGGAGCCGGCGGGCGGGGTCACAGGCGCCAGCGGCCCTGGCTCAGGACGTTGACCGCCTCGGCCTCGCCCGTCAGCTCGACCCGCGCGGCGTCCTTGCGGCCGAGGGCCCACAGCGTCAGCTCGCTCGGCCTGCCGTGCACCCGGACCAGCCTGCCGCCCTTGGTGACGCGCCGGGTGCGGCCGGCCGGGTCCACCAGGGTGATCTCCACGGGCAGCCGCCGCAGGACGAGCCGGGCCATCCCCAGCCGCCGCCACAGCTGCTCCTCGAACGCCTCGGGCAGCTCACGCGGCTCCCAGCCCTCACCGGCGCGGCGCACGTCCTCGTGGTGGACGAAGTACTCGGTGGTGTTGGCCGCGGCGTCGACGGCCGCCAGCGTGAACGGCGACCAGGCCGGCGGCCCGGCCCGGAAGCGCGCGACCAGGTCGGCGTACGGCGTGGCGTCGCGGACCCCGAGGCGTACCTTCTCGGTGTAGCCCGCCAGGAGCGGGATCATGACGCCCGGGGCGGAGTCGGGCCGGTGCTCCCGGACGACGAGGTGGGCGGCCAGGTCGCCGGTGGTCCAGCCCTGGCAGAGGGTGGGCGCGTCGGGACCGGCCTGGATCAGGGCGTCGCTGAGGGCGTGGCGCTCGGCGCGCGCCCAGTTCTGGTTCCCCATCTGGCGATGGTAGGCCCGCTCTTCCCCGTAGGGCGGAATAACCCGTCGTTGTCGCGTGATAGGGATTATCGGCCCCACTATCTGCCACGAGAGGGGACTTTGTTGTCACAAAAGGTGACATCGGACATCCTGAAAAAGGGCGCAAGCGTCCTGTGGGTCGCCGCCCGGGCCGAGCCGCGTCTCCTCATCGCCGCCGTGCTCAGCAGCGGGCTGTACGCGGCGACGACCGTGGGCAGCGCCTCGGTCCTCGGCAGGGTCACCCAGGACGTCGTGCTGCCCGCCTTCCGCGACGGCCGTACGACCACGGGCACGCTGGTCCTCGGCGGCCTGGCGATCGTCGGCGTGGCACTCCTCAAGGCGCTCGGCGTCGCGGGGCGGCGGCTCTACGCCGGGATGGTCCAGTACAACATGCAGGCCGCCTACCGGCGCGCGGTCACCCGTCAGTACCTCCGGTTGCCCCTGGCCTGGCACCAGCGGCATCCCACCGGCCGGCTCCTGTCCAACGCCAACGCCGACGTCGAGGCCGCCTGGGCGCCGCTCGCCCCGCTGCCGATGGCGCTCGGGGTCGTGCTGATGCTGGTCATCGCCGCGATCGCCATCCTCGCCACCGACCTCGTCGTGGCGATCGTCGGCTTCCTCGTCTTCCCCGCGATCGCCGGGCTGAACGTGATCTACCAGCGGCGGCTCGCCCCGGTCGCCGCGCACGCGCAGCGCCTGCGGGCGGGCGTCAGCGAGGTCGCGCACGAGAGCTTCGAGGGCGCGCTGGTCGTCAAGACGCTGGGCCGCGAGGCCGACGAGACCGAGCGCTTCGCCGCCGTCGCGGCCGAACTGCGCGAGGCGAACGTCGCGGTCGGCCGCCTGCGCGGGCTGTTCGACCCCGTCCTGGAGGCCCTGCCGAACCTCGGCGTGCTCGCGGTCCTGCTCGTCGGATCGATCCGGCTGCGGTCCGGCGCGATGTCGCCGGGCGACCTGGTGCACGTCGCGTACCTGTTCACCCTGCTGTCCTTCCCGATCAGGGCGCTCGGCTGGGTCCTGGCCGAGGTGCCGCGCAGCGTCGTCGGCTGGGAACGGGTGCAGAACGTCCTGGAGGCCACCGGCTCCCTGCCGTACGGCGACCGGTCCGTCGAGGGCGAGGGGCCGGCGCGGCTGGAGGTAAGCGCCGTGCGGTTCGGCTACACCGAGGACGACGTCCTGCACGACGTCGCCTTCACCGCCGAGCCGGGCCGTACGATCGCGGTCGTCGGCCCCACCGGCTCCGGCAAGTCGACGCTCACGAACCTCCTCGTCCGGCTCGTGGACCCGGCGGGCGGGCAGGTCCTGCTCGACGGCGTCGACGCGCGCGACGTGAAGCGGCACGGCCTGGCGGCGACGACGGCGCTGGTGCCGCAGCAGGCGTTCCTGTTCGACGACACCGTGCGCGGCAACGTGGCGCTCGGCCTGGACGTCTCCGACGAGGACGTGTGGGAGGCGCTGCGGCTGGCCCAGGCCGACGGGTTCGTCTCCGCGCTGGCGGACGGACTCGACACCCACGTGGGGGAGCGGGGCGCCACCCTGTCCGGCGGGCAGCGGCAGCGGCTCGCGCTGGCCCGCGCCCTCATCCGCCGCCCGCGGCTCCTGGTGCTCGACGACGCGACCTCCAGCGTCGACCCCCAGGTCGAGGCCCGCATCCTCGACGGCCTGCGGGACTCGGCCGCCACCGTGGTGGTCGTGGCCTACCGGAAGGCGACGATCGAGCTGGCCGACGACGTCGTCTACGTCGAGCGCGGCCGCGTCGTCGCGCAGGGCCCGCACAAGGAACTGCTGGAACGATCCGCCGGATACCGGGACCTCGTCACCGCCTACGAGCGTGCCGCCGAGGAGCCCGTACCGGACGAGGATGAGGACGAGGAGAACGAGGAGGCCGTGGCATGACGGCCGTGCAGACCCAGCCGCGGTCCGGGCTCGCCACGCTCCGGCGCGGCCTTGCCCTGACCCCGGAGTTCCGGCGCGGCATCACCGGCACGCTGCTGCTCGCGCTGGTCGCCACCGGCGGGCGCATCGTCGTCCCGGTGGCCGTGCAGCAGACCATGGACCGTGGGCTGCGCGCCCACGGCGGGCCGGACATCGGCTTCATCCGCACCGCCGTCATCCTGTGCGCCATCGCCGTCCTCATGACGGCCGTCGCCGCGTACCTGATGAACATCCGCCTGTACCGCACCAGCGAGAACGGCCTGGCGGCGCTGCGCGTCCGCGCGTTCCGGCACGTGCACGACCTGTCGATGCTGACCCAGAGCGGCGAGCGGCGCGGGTCGCTCGTCTCCCGCGTCACCAGCGACGTCGACCAGATGAGCCAGTTCATGCAGTACGGCGGCCTGATGATCATCATCGCGGGCGGCCAGCTCGTCGTGGCCACCGTGCTCATGGCCGTCTACTCCTGGCCGCTCGCGCTGCTGGTCTGGGCCGTCTTCGCGCCGCTGGCGTTCGCGCTGCGGATCTTCCAGCGCTGGCTGTCGAAGGCGTACGGCGCGGTGCGCGAGCGCGTCGGCGACATGCTGTCGGCGGTCGGCGAGTCGGTCGTGGGCGCGTCGGTGATCCGCGCGTACGGAGCCGAGGAGCGGACCGCCCGCCGGATCGACGAGTCCGTGGGCGCGTACCGCGACGCGCAGGTACGGGCGCAGAGCCTCGTCGCCCTGACCTTCCCCTCGACCGAGCTGGCCGCGGCGATCGCGACCGCCGGGGTCGTCATGGCCGGCACGGCGCTGGGCGTCGGGGGCCACCTCACGGCCGGGAAGCTCGTGGCGTTCCTGTTCCTGGTGACGTTGTTCGTCAGCCCCCTGCAGGTGGCCACCGAGGTCCTCAACGACGCCCAGAACGCCATCGCCGGCTGGCAGCGCGTGCTCGGCGTGCTGGACATGACGCCGGACGTGGCCGATCCGGGCCCCGCGGGGGTCGAGCTGCCCCGAGGCGCGATCGACGTGCGGTTCGAGGACGTGTCGTTCGCCTATCCCGGCGGGCCGACCGTGCTGCACGACGTGTCCACGCGGATCGCGCCGCGCTCCCGGATCGCGGTCGTGGGAGAGACGGGCTCGGGCAAGACGACCTTCGCCAAGCTGCTGACCCGGATGATGGACCCGGCGTCGGGGCGGGTGCTGATCGACGGGGTGCCCCTGACCGACGTGCGGTTCTCCTCGCTGCGCGAGCGGATCGTCATGGTCCCGCAGGACGGCTTCCTGTTCGACGCCTCCCTGGCGGACAACATCCGGTTCGGGCGGCCCGAGGCCTCGGACGAGGACATCCACCGGGTGCTGACCGAACTCGGGCTGGGCGACTGGCTGGACGGCCTGCCGGAGGGGCTGGCGACCCCCGTCGGGCAGCGCGGCGAGTCGCTGTCGGCGGGGGAGCGGCAGCTGGTGGCGCTGGCCCGGGCGTACCTCGCCGACCCGGACCTGCTCGTGCTGGACGAGGCGACCTCCGCCGTCGACCCGGCCACGGAGGTGCGCCTGCAGCGGGCCATCGAGAGCGTCACCCGCG
Source organism: Actinoallomurus rhizosphaericola (assembly GCF_024055675.1). Classification (NCBI taxonomy): domain Bacteria; kingdom Bacillati; phylum Actinomycetota; class Actinomycetes; order Streptosporangiales; family Thermomonosporaceae; genus Actinoallomurus; species Actinoallomurus rhizosphaericola. The sequence goes on from NZ_JAMXMW010000028.1 coordinate 56,663, forward strand.
GCCGTACGGCCGTCTCGATCGCCCACCGGCTGTCCACCGCGGAGGCGGCCGACGAGGTCCTCGTGTTCGATCAGGGACATCTCGTCCAACGCGGCCCACACGCCGCGCTGGTCGCCGAACCGGGACGATATGCCGAGTTGTACGCGTCCTGGGCAGCACAGTTGAAAATTTGATTTTCCCGACTCCCGCGCCGTTCTCGCCGGTGAGAGGTGGGTTGCCGCGAGAACGGCGGGGAATATCGACGGCAGAAAACAGTCTTTCGCACCGGGGCGTGTGACAGAGCACCGAACTTGGTAAACTCAAACCGGTTGTTGTCGTAGTTCCACGTTCGTTTGCCAGACGCCCGCGGACCGATGACTGGCGGGCGTGTTCTTGCTTCTTCAAGGGCCTGCACACACCCGCGGCAACCATAAAGTGACCCACAACCTGTGGGTTTTGTTTGTCCCGCAAGGAGTTAGGCATGGCCCAGGGCACCGTGAAGTGGTTCAACGCCGACAAGGGGTTCGGCTTCATCGCCATTGACGGCGGTGGTCCGGACGTCTTCGTTCACTACTCGGCGATCGCCACCTCCGGATACCGGACGCTCGAGGACAATCAGCGCGTGGAGTTCGAGGTCGTCCAGGGCGACCGCGGCCCGCAGGCGGACCAGGTCCGTCCGCTGTAGTTCGGATAACGTTCGGTCAAAGTTCACCCGTCGGGGTCCGTGCCGTTTCGGTACGGGCCTCTTCGCTTTTCTGGAGCCGGTCGATCGCCCAGAGTGCCCAGTCGCGGGACGCCGCCAACTGCCGAAGTCCGCGTTCGAGGGCATAACGCCCAAAATCGGACTCGCTGGCGTGCTCGCATAGCGTTTCGAGTTCCGCCCGCCGGGCCTCGACGTGGCGCAGTTCCTCTCTGACGAGGTCCAGGGCCTCCTTCCGGGGCAGCAGGGGGATCAGGAAGGCCCGGAGCGCCTCCTCGCTGCGCACCCGCTGTTCGGGCTTGGTCTCGGTCAGCCACTGGTGTAGTTCCGCCTCGCCGGCCGCGGTGATGGAGTAGGTCTTACGGCCGCGCGGGCCCTCCGCCTCCACCTCGAGCAGTCCGTCCGCCGCCATGCGGTTCAGCTCGGGATAGATCTGGCTGTGGCTCGCCTGCCAGACGTGGGCGAGCGACCCCTCGAACCGCTTGGTCAGGTCGTAGCCGCTCGACGGCCCCGCCACCTCGATCAGTGCCAGCAGTGCTGCGCGCAGTGACATCCCACCAGCATAGCTATGCCGTGACATGTCGAGGCAGCGATGTCAGAGTTGACATGTCGGCTCTTACATGTTGCGATCGACGCGTTGATTGAAACCTGAGAAGGGATCGGGATGTCGGCCATGACGAGCACCGCGCCGCCCGAGGCGGCGCGCCGGCCCAAGACGGGCCTGCTGATCGTCGCCGTCCTCGGCGGCATGTTCCTCGCGATGCTCGACCAGACGATCGTCGGCACCTCGCTGCCGCGGATCGTCCAGGACCTGCGCGGCGAGGACCTCTACACCTGGGTCGTGACGGCCTACCTGCTGACCTCGACCATCACCGTGCCGCTGTACGGGCGGCTGTCGGACGTGCACGGCCGCAAGCCGCTCCTGCTCATCGGGGTGACGGTCTTCCTCATCGGCTCCGCGCTGTGCGCCGTCGCGCAGAACATGCCCGAGCTCATCGCCTTCCGCGCCCTCCAGGGTCTCGGCGCCGGTGCGCTCATCCCGCTGTCCCTCGCGCTGGTCGCCGACCTGTTCCCGCCGGAGAACTCCGGGCGCATCCAGGGCGCGGTCGGCGGCGTCATGGCGCTCAGCTACGTCGCCGGCCCCTACCTCGGCGGCCTGCTCACCGAGCAGGCGAACTGGCGCTGGGTCTTCCTGGTCAACCTGCCGGTCGGCGTGGTCGTCCTCGCGGTGATCGCCCTCCGCCTGCCCCATGTGCGGCGCGAGCGGGTCCCGGCCCGGCCGGACTACCTCGGCATCGCGGTGTTCGCGGCCGCCATCGGGCTGCTGCTGTTCGGCCTGACCGAGAAGGGCCGCACGACGGCCGGCGGAGCGACCCACGCGTGGACGAGCGGGACCGTCGCCGCCCCGATCGCGGCCTCACTGGCGCTGCTCGCCGGGTTCGTCCTCGTCGAGCGGCGGGCCGCCGAGCCGATCGTTCCGCTCGGGCTGTTCCGCAACCGCACCTACACCGCGGCCAACGTCGGATCGTTCTTCACGGCCTTCGGGATGTACGCGGCCATCATCTTCCTGCCGCGCTACTTCCAGGAGGTCCACGGCGACAGCGCCTCCACCTCCGGGCTGAAGGTGTACCCGCTGATGCTCGGCATGCTGGCCGGCAGCTTCGTCACCGGCGCGCTGATCAGCCGGACCCGGCGCTACAAGCCGTGGCTGGTCGCGGCGCCCGCGCTGCTGGCCGCCGGGTCGCTGCTGTGCGCGGGCATCGGCGTCCACACCGGCGTCTGGGCCCTGGCGGGCTGGATGGCGCTGATCGGGCTCGGCATCGGCCCGATGCTGTCCGGCCTCACGATCGCCGTCCAGAACGCCGTCGAACCCGAGCACATCGGCACCGCCACCAGCAAGATCACCTTCTTCCGCCAGGTCGGCGGGTCGGTCGCCCTGGCGATCGCCGGCACCGCGTACGCCTCCCACGTACGCGCCGCCGCCCCCGCGCACGGCCTGACCGCCGCGTCGGCGTCCGCGACGGCGACCGTCATCCCGTGGCTCGGCACCGCCGGCGCCGCCATCGCGCTGGTGGTCTTCGCCCTGATGCCCGAGTCACCGCTGCGGCGCCTCGCCCCGTCCGCGCCTGTGGCCGAGTGAGGCGGCACAATGGATGTCATGTCCTTGGACCCCAAGATCGCCGACCGTCTCAAACGAACCGAAGACGGGCTCGTCCCGGCCATCGCCCAGCAGTACGACACGGGCGAGGTGCTCATGCTGGCCTGGATGGACGACGAGGCCCTGCACCGCACGCTGACCACCGGCCGCGCCACCTACTGGTCGCGCAGCCGCAAGGAGTACTGGGTGAAGGGGGAGTCCTCCGGCCACCAGCAGTGGGTCAAGGAGGTCGCCCTCGACTGCGACGGCGACGCCATCCTGGTCAAGGTCGACCAGGTCGGAGCCGCCTGCCACACCGGTGACCGCACCTGCTGGGACGCCGATCGCCTCGACGCCGTCGTGGGAGAGCGTCCCCAGTGACACACCGCCGCGAACTCGCCGCCGCCGCGCTGCTCGGCGTGGCGGGCGCGGCGCTCGCCGCCGGGTTCACCGGCCGGACCTGGGCGACCGTCACCGTGCGCGGCGGCCCGCAGCTCATGCCGTCGCTCCAGCACCTCACCGGGAGGTCGCTGAGCGGCGGCATCGCCGCGCTCGGCCTGGCGGGGCTGGCCGGGATCGCCGCGCTGCTCGCCACGCGCGGCTGGGCGCGGACGGCCGTCGGCGTGCTGCTGACCGTCTTCGGCGTGCTCGTGGCCGTGCTGTCACCGCTGGCCGTCCGCCACGCGCGGGTCGTGTCGGCCGCCGCCGACCGGACCAACCTCACCCGGCTGACCGGTGACCTGTCCGTGCACGTGGGCGGCTGGTGGATCGTCTCGATGGCCGGCGGGATCCTGCTGGCCGCCGCCGGTCTGCTCACCGTCGTACGCGGCCGGCGCTGGCCCGGCATGTCCGCCCGCTACGACCGCCCGGGCACCGCGTCCCGCGCCGGCGACGATCCCGCCTCGCTGTGGAAGTCGCTCGACCGAGGCGACGACCCCACCAGCGACGAGCTCCAGGAGCACTGAGTGAGCGGGCGCGCGCCGTCCCGACCGGCAGGGGAGGACGACGCGCCGGGTGCCCGCTCACCACGATCCCGGCCGGCCGCGCCGGGTGCCCGCTCACCGCGTTCCCGGGCGGACGCGCCGGGCCGGGCCACCGTGCTCGTGGTGGAGCACGACCCGGGTGTCGCCGACCTCATCCGGCTCTACCTCACCCGCGAGGGGTACCGCGCCCGGCTCGTCACCGACCCGAAGGCGGCCGCCGGGCTCGCGCGCACCCTCCGCCCCGACGCGATCGTCCTCGACCTGACCACGGGCGTGCACCGCGAGGTCACGGAGGCCGCCGGTCCCGCGGTCGTCGTGTCCGTGGTGCCGCCCGGCATGACGGCGCCCGCCGGGCCCACCGTGCCGCGCCCGTTCAGCCCGCGGGTGCTCCTCGCGACGCTCGGACGTGCCCTGCGGGGTCACCAGGTCGCCGCGCCGCGCCAGGACGTGCTGCGAGCCGGCGCCGTCGTGCTCGACGCGCGTACCCGTTCCGTCACCGTCGCGGGGGTGCCGAAGGCGCTGACCGTCATGGAGTTCGACCTGCTGGCGTTCCTGATGAGCCACCCGGGGCGGGTGTTCGCCCGTGACCAGCTGCTCGTGGCCGTGTGGGGGGACACCGAGGCCGCGGGCGTCCGCACCGTCGACGTCCACATCGCGCAGCTGCGCGCCAAGCTGGGCGCCGGCAGCCCGCTGCGCACCGTACGCGGCGTCGGCTACGTCGCCGACCGCTGATCCGCCGTCTCTGTCGGCGGACGCGCCGCCGCGGCCGTCGGCCGCCGCCCCTGCGCCTGGGTGCGCCGGAGTCGCGCGTCGTGCCGCCGCCGGCCGCCGCCCCTGCGGCCGGGTGCGCCGGAGTCACGGGTCGCCGGCCGTCACCTCGGTCGGGTGGGGCGGAGTCCCGAGTCGCCGGACCGGTGCGCCGTACGCTGGGAGCGTGACAGCGGGACAGACCGGAACCCGGCCGATGCCGCGGAGTGTGGGGCGCCGGAGGGCGCGCTGGACGCCGTACGCCGTGCTCGCCGCCGTGCTCGGCGCGGCCTGCTACGTCTCGGCGGTCGACCCGAACCACCCGGGGCACTACCCGACCTGCCCGTTCCTCGCCCTGACGGGGTACTACTGCCCCGGCTGCGGGTCGCTGCGCATGATCCACGCCATCGGCCACGGTCATCTCGCCGAGGCGTTCGGCCGTAACCCGCTGGCCTTCGCCACACTGCCATTCCTGGCTTACCTGTGGGTCAGATGGGTGTGGGCGGCGCGGAAGGGGCGGCCGGTGCGGTCCCGGATCCTCCAGCCAGCCGTGATCGTCGGATTCACGGCGGTCATCCTGCTTTTCTGGGTTGTCCGGAATCTCCCGATCGGACGTGCTCTGGCCCCGTGATTTCCCACCCCCGCAAGGCGCATCGGACCGGCGGGGCTACGATCGAGACACACACGACCGTCCGGCAAGGGGGGACCGTTTTCGTGGGCGAGCTCGCGAGGCAGGGCTCGGTGCGGGGACGGTGCGGACATCCGGCGAGCGATCAGCGGGGAGGGCATGTGGGCGACCGGTTCGGCGAGGCGGCGCTGCGAAGGCCTCCGATGAGTGCGGGGAAGGTGGGCTCGTGAGCGTGCTCGACGAGATCCTGGACGGCGTCCGGGCGGATCTTGCGGAGCGGCAGGCGGCCGTGTCGCTCGACGCGCTCAAGCAGATGGCGACCCACGCCCCGTCACCGCGCAACGCGATCGGCGCGCTGCGCGGCCAGGGCGTCGCGGTGATCGCCGAGGTCAAGCGGTGCAGCCCCTCGAAGGGCGCGCTGGCGGCGATCGCCGACCCGGCCGCGCTCGCCGCCGACTACGAGGCCGGCGGCGCCGCCGTGATCAGCGTGCTGACCGAGCGCCGCCGTTTCGGCGGCAGCATCGACGACCTGGCCGCGGTGCGCAACCGCGTCGACATCCCCGTCCTGCGCAAGGACTTCGTCGTCTCCTCCTACCAGCTGTGGGAGGCGCGGGCGTACGGCGCCGACCTGGTGCTGCTGATCGTGGCCGCGCTCGAGCAGCAGGCCCTGGTCTCCCTGATCGAGCGGGCCGAGTCGATCGGGCTCACCCCGCTCGTCGAGGTGCACACCGAGGAGGAGCTGGGCCGCGCGCTGGACGCGGGCGCGAAGGTCATCGGGGTCAACGCCCGCGACCTGACCACGCTGCGCGTCGACCGCGGCGTCTTCGCCCGGATCGCGCCGCAGATCCCCGACGGCATCGTGCGGATCGCCGAGTCCGGCGTGCGCGGGCCGCACGACCTGCTCGCGTACGCCTCGTCCGGCGCCGACGCGGTCCTGGTGGGGGAGAGCCTGGTCATCGGCAAGGACCCGCGCTCGGCGGTGTCCGACCTGGTCGCGGCCGGGGCGCACCCGGCGCTTCGCCAAGGCAAGTAGGCGGCGGAGCAAGTAAGCTATGCGCATGATCCTTCGCGAGCGATGGCGGGCCTGAATCCGCACCTCAGTTGACCGGATCCGGCCCTAACCGACTGCGACAGGACCACTGCGATGACCATCGATGCCGCACGCTCTCTTCCCGACCTGACCGGGCACTTCGGCCCCTTCGGCGGGCGGTTCGCGCCCGAGGCGCTCATGGCCGCGCTCGACGAGCTCACGACCTCGTACGAGACCGCCATGGCGGACCCCGCCTTCCGGGCCGAACTGGACCACCTGCTGGCGACCTACGCCGGGCGGCCCAGCCTGCTCACCGAGGCGAAGCGCTTCGGCGCGGAGGCGGGCGGCGCCCGGATCCTCCTCAAGCGCGAGGACCTCAACCACACCGGCTCGCACAAGATCAATAACGTGCTGGGGCAGGCGCTGCTCACCCGGCGCATGGGCAAGACCCGGATCATCGCCGAGACCGGAGCCGGCCAGCACGGCGTCGCCACCGCGACCGCCGCGGCCCTGCTCGGTCTCGAGTGCGTCGTCTACATGGGCGAGGTCGACACCGTCCGCCAGGCGCTCAACGTCGCCCGGATGCGGATGCTCGGCGCCGAGGTGGTCCCGGTCACGACCGGCAGCCGCACCCTCAAGGACGCCTGCAACGAGGCGTTCCGCGACTGGGTGGCGACCGTCGACGACACGCACTACTGCATCGGCTCCGTCATGGGCCCGCACCCGTTCCCGATGATGGTCCGCGACTTCCAGCGGATCATCGGCGTCGAGGCCCGCGAGCAGGTCCTCGAGCTGACCGGGCGACTGCCCGACGCGGTCGTCGCCTGCGTGGGCGGCGGGTCGAACGCCATCGGCGCCTTCCACGCGTTCGTCCCCGACGAGGGCGTCCGGCTGTACGGCTTCGAGGCCGGCGGCTCCGGCGTCGAGAGCGGCAAGCACGCCGCCACCCTCGTCGGCGGCTCCCTCGGGGTCATCCACGGCATGCGCACCTACCTGCTGCAGGACGAGGACGGCCAGACCCTGGAGACCCACTCGGTGTCGGCCGGGCTCGACTATCCCGGTGTCGGCCCCGAGCACTCCTGGCTGCACGACAGCGGCCGCGCCACCTACGAGGCCGTCACCGACGCCGAGGCCATGGACGCCTTCGCGCTCCTGTGTCGCACCGAGGGCATCATCCCCGCCATCGAGTCCGCGCACGCGCTGGCCGGCGCGCTGCGCGTCGGCCGCGAGCTCGGCCCGGACGCCACGATCGTGGTCTGCCTGTCCGGCCGGGGCGACAAGGACATGCACACGGCCGCCGAATGGTTCGGGCTGGTCGAGGGCGAAGGGCCGGCGGGCGCATGACTGAGCGGAGCGGGAGCGAGAGCATGGAGCGGACCGAGGGCGCACCGGCGCGCACCGTCGCGACGGCGTTCGAGCAGGCAAAGGCGGAGGGACGCGCCGCGCTGGTCGGGTACCTCCCGGCGGGGTTCCCCTCGTACGAGGGCGCCGTCACCGCCGCGAAGACGATGGTCGAGGCGGGCTGCGACGTCATCGAGATCGGCCTGCCGTACACCGACCCGCTCATGGACGGCCCCACCATCCAGGACGCCGTCCACCAGGCGCTGACCGGCGGCATCCGGGTCGCCGACGTGTTCCGCACGGTCGAGGCGGTCGCCGCCACCGGGGTGCGCACCCTCGTCATGACCTACTGGAACCCCGTCGACCGGTACGGCGTGGACGCCTTCGCCCGCGACCTGTCCTCGGCGGGCGGCTGCGGCCTGATCACCCCGGACCTGACGCCGGAGGAGGCCGAGCCGTGGCTGGCCGCCTCCGACGCGTACGACCTGGACCGGGTGTTCCTCGTCGCGCTCAGCTCCACCGACGAGCGCCTGGCCAAGATCACCGCTCTGTGCCGCGGCTTCGTGTACGCCGCCTCCCTCATGGGCGTGACCGGGGCGCGCTCCGCCGTCGACACCGGCGCCGCGCACCTGGTCGAGCGCACCCGCAAGGCGATGACGCAGCCGTCCTCGCTGCCCGTCGGGCTCGGCCTCGGCGTCAGCAACGGCGAGCAGGCCGCGGAGGTCGCGGGCTTCGCCGACGGTGTGATCGTCGGCTCGGCGTTCATCCGCCGGCTGCTCGACGCGCCGTCGCTCGACGCCGGGCTCGACGCCGTACGCCGCCTCACGGCCGAACTCGCCGAGGGCGTGCGGCGATAAAAGGTCCGCGCTCGGCCCGGAGGTGACAGGATCTACCTCGTGCTTTGACGGCGTCCTTACATTCCCGTCGCCTATGCTGGCGCGCGCCGGGATCATGACCAGGGTGAGGAACGACAGTGGCTACCAAGGCTGACTCCGCAGGGCGTAGGACCAAGGCCACCAAACGGGCGTCCGGGCCCGCGGGCGGAAAGACCCCGCCCGGACGCGGCAAGGGCGGATCAGGCGGCGGGAAGACGCGCGCCACCGACACCAGGACCGGCCCCGCCCGCGGGAAGGCCGACGTCGACCAGGGCCGGACCGGCCTGGCCGGACGGATCCGCGTTCCGGCCGTGCCCGAGCGCTACCAGCACTGGATCACGCTCGTCGTGCGGGTCCTGCTCGCGGGTATCCTCGGCACCGCCGGGTACGCGAAGTTCACCGAGCCCGCAGCGCTGCAGAAGACGGCGGTGTCCGCGTACCGGATCCTGCCGCAGGGCGCGGTGACCCCGGTCGCCCTCGGCCTGCCGGTGCTGGAGATGGTCCTCGCCGTGATGATCCTGCTCGGCTTCGCCACGCGGGTCATGGCGATCTGCGTGGGTCTGCTGTTCGTCGTCTTCATCGCCGGGATCATCTCGGTGGCCGCACGTGGGCTTTCCATCGACTGTGGCTGTTTCGGGGGCGGCGGCACGGTGGCCAAGGGCCAGACCCACTACCTTAGAGAGGTCTTCAGAGACCTCGGCTTCCTCGTTCTCGCCGCCTGGCTGATGTTGTACCCGCGCGGCAAATTCGCGCTCGACCGGGTGCTCGGGATGTACGCCTGAGCGTCGGACGGTTCGAGCGCTGACCGGATATTCGACTAGGAGACCAGATGAGTAAGGCCGCTCGACAGCGGTCGGCCCGCGAGCGGCTGGCAGAGGAGCGCAAGCGCCAAGCGCAGAAGCAGCAGCGGATGCGCGCCCTGACCATCGCCATCAGCGCTCTCGCCATCGTGGCGCTGGCCGTGATCCTCACCGTGTACCTGGTGAACAGGAACAACAGGAACACCTACAGCGGTGCGATCGCGCCGGCGACCCGCCTGGCCGACGGCGGGATCCTGATGGGCAAGCCCGGCGTCAAGGCGCCCAAGCTGGAGATGTTCGAGGACTTCCAGTGCCCCATCTGCCATGAGATGGAGAACACCAGCGGCAACACGGTCAAGAAGCTCGCGGCCGAGGGCAAGGTCAACGTCATCTACTACCCGTTCTGGCTGTTCAAGCAGCAGTCGGAGCCGATCCGCGGCAACTCCCAGCGGGCGGCCAACGCGGCGCTGTGCGCTCCGGCGGACAAGTGGGTCCAGTACCACGACATGATCTACAAGAACCAGCCGGCCGAGGGCTCGAACGGCTTCTCCAACAAGGACCTCATCGGCTGGGCCAACAAGCTCGGCTTCGACACGCCGGCCTTCGAGCAGTGCGTCAAGGGTCTGCAGAAGCAGAGTCAGGTCGACGCGATGACGACCTACGCCGAGCAGACCCGCAAGGTCAGCGGCACGCCGACCGTCTTCCTCGACGGTCAGTCGCTGGACCTGACCAACGTCCTGCTCAAGCCGTCCGCGCTGGAGAAGGCCGTCCTGGCCGCCAAGCCCGTCGACGCCACGCCGAGCCCGGCGGCGTCGGCCACGCCGAGCGGTTCGGCGAGCCCGTCGGCGTCGGCCACGCCGAGCAAGCCCGCCAAGTGACGGTCGCGGGCGGCGCCCACCATCGCGCCGCCCGCCGACGGCCGTCGCGAACGGCCGGACGGACGAGGGGCCGCGACCACCGGTCGCGGCCCCTTCGTGCGTTCCCGGCCACCACCGGATCGCCCAAAGTGTCCTCGGGGTCGCCGATGGGCGGACTCCGACTCCACCGTGGCCCGCGGTCACCGAGCATGCGGTGCGCCGCGCATTCGACGCCCGATCTTCACCGTCGCCGCGCCTCCGCGCGTCCGTCAGACGGTAATCTCACTTCCCATGCAGCAGCCGCTCGCCTTCATCCCCAGCCCGTCGCAGGGGAGCATTCATCTGGGCCCTCTGCCCCTGCGCGGATACGCCCTGATGATCATCATTGGGGTGATCATCGCCGTCTGGCTCGGGGACCGGCGCTGGGCGGCGCGCGGCGGCACGGCGGGCACGGTCCTGGACATCGCGGTCTGGGCGGTGCCGTTCGGCCTGGTCGGCGGCCGTCTCTACCACGTGATCACCGATCACCAGCTGTACTTCGGGCACGGGCGTCATCCGGTCGACGCCCTGAAGGTCTGGAACGGCGGGCTGGGCATCTGGGGGGCGATCGCGCTCGGCGCCCTCGGTGCCTACATCGGCTGTCGCCGCCGCGGCATCTCGCTGCGCGTGTTCGCCGACGCCGCCGCGCCGGGCATCGCCCTCGCGCAGGCGATGGGGCGCTGGGGCAACTGGTTCAACCAGGAGCTGTACGGCCGTCCGAGCAAGCTGCCCTGGGCGGTGAAGATCGACCCCGCGCACCGCCCGCCGGACGCGAAGTACGCCGACATCGCCACCTACCAGCCCACCTTCCTCTACGAGTGCCTCTGGTGCATCGGGGTGGCCATCCTGGTCATCTGGGCGGAGAAGCGGTTCCGGCTGGCGTACGGCCGCACGTTCGCGCTGTACGTCGCCGCCTACACCGTCGGCCGGGCCTGGATCGAATGGCTGCGCATCGACGAGGCGCACCACATCCTGGGCCTGCGGCTCAACGACTGGACCTGCCTGATCGTGTTCCTCGGCGCGGTGGCCTACATGTACCTCCAGCGGCACCGGACCGAGAACCCGCCGGGCGCCCTGGGCACGGTGAGCGACGCCGGCGAAGCCGTCGCGGACCCGGCCGAACCCGCCACCGCGGACGGCGACACGGCGACGGCCACCACGACCACCGCCATCGCGGAGCCCGCAGACTCCGAAGCGGTCCTGGAGCCCGGATCCGAGCCCGAGCCGGAGCCGGAGCCGGCGGCTGCCGCGCCCGCCGTGGCCGACGCGGAGGCCGCCGACCCGGAGGACACGACGGCCGCCGAAGCCGACGCGACGCCGCCCGAGGCGAAGGACGCCGGGTCCGCCGAGGCGGCAGACGCCGAGGCCGAGGGCGGTGAGCCCGCGGACGACGACCGTACGGAGGTCGCGCCCGCCACGGCGACCGGCGAATCGGCCGCAGCGGACAAGGACGAGACGGCGGACGCCCGAACGTCCGACGCCGAAGCCGACGCCGAAGAGGTCTCCCAGGAGACCGCGCCGGCGCAGGCCGACCCGGCCGGACGGCCGTCGGCGGCCCGCCCGACCTGATCGTTCGCTCCGCAGGGCCGGCGGACGCCCGTCGGCCCGTGGAGTGTGCCCCGGATCGGCCCGTGGGCTACGCCACAAAAAGCGCCGCAAACTAGGGCAGAACGGCGATATGGACATCTCGGCGATGGAGGTTCGCTAAGCTCACGCCTCGTGAGCGAGATGGGTTACGAGGACCGCGAGCAAGGTCGGCCGTCCCGGGGACGCCGCGCCGCACAGGGCTCCGAGGGGGGGTCAAAGCGGAACCTCCTGATCATCGGCGGCGCCGCGGTGGCCGTGCTCGTCATCGTCGCCGTCGTCGCGGTCGTGGCGATGGGCGGTGGCGGCGACAAGAAGCCGCAGGCCGCCGCCGCGGTGCGGGTGCTGCCCAAGGTGTACGTCAACACCCCGGCGAACCCGCAGGTGAAGAAGCTGGCCGACCGCACCAAGGACAAGCGCCCGCTGAACAAGAACGAGGTGTTCGGCGACGACGACAAGACGGTCACCCACGGCAAGTACACCTTCACGCTCGCCGGGGCGGATCTCGCCGGAGACTGCAAGGCCGTCACCTGGGGCCAGGAGTTCCAGGGCGACCTGGCGAAGTACGGCTGCACCCAGGTCGCCCGCGGCGCGTACGTCAGCAACGACAAGCAGTACGTCGGCCAGTTCATCGCGATCAACCTCGCGAGCCTGCAGGGCGCCGAGCAGATCGTCCGCGACCTGGACCCCGACAGCGGCGCGGGCTTCGTCTCACCGTTCACGGTGAAGGGATCGACGAACTTCACCGGCGGCTTCAACGCCGCCTACAGCCAGGCGTACGGCCACTACGTGGTCATCAGCTGGGTGGAGAAGGCCGGCGGTGCCCAGCCGCAGACGATGAACGAACTCCTGGACGCCAGTATCGCCATCGAGCGGGCCGACGACTTCGTCTGGGAACGACTCGTCCTCGCCGGTGAATAGGCGGCCACGCCGCCGGCCGGCGTCGCCCGCCGACCCCGCGGACCAGGACGCCCCGCCGCTCCCCGAGGGAGAGCCCTCACCGCCGCCCGGCGGATACGGCGCGCCGTCCGCGCCGTCCGGGCCGTGGGGCGCCGGGTCGCCTCCGGCCTGGAACGGCGGGCACGCTCCGCCGCCGGACGCGCAGCAGCCGCCCGCGTGGGATCACGGACGCCCCCCGGCCGGGGAGGCGCCCCAGCCGGCCTGGAACGGCGGGCAGCCCCCCACCTGGGAGGGGCCGCCGTCCGGGCCGAGCGGCTCAGGGTCTCCCGCGTGGGACGGGCCGCCGCCGTCCGGGCCGAACGTCCCGGCGCCTCCCGCGTGGGAGGGGCAGGAGCCTGCCGCGTGGAACGGCGGGCGGCCGCCCGGCGGGGAGGGGGAGCGTGATCCGGAGGCGGAGACGCCGCGACCGTCGCGCCGGTCGCTCCGGCTCCCCGCGATCAAGCTCCCGGCCCGGCCCGCGCGCGGTGAGAAGGGCCCCGGCGCCCTGCCGCCGGTCGCGTACTTCGCCGCGGCCGGGGTCGTCCTCGTCGTGGCGCTCATCGCCATCGCGGGCCTGGTGGTGCTGACCCACGACGATCGGAAGCCGTCCGAGCGGCAGCCGGCCGCGGCGCCCGCCGGCGGCCCGCTGCCCTCGACCTACTCCGCGGCCTCCACGACCTCGGTGTTCGCGCCGATCGCCAAGCGCACCGCCGACCCCCGCCCCCTGACCGCGAACGAGGTCTTCGACAAGAAGACCATCTCGGACCGGGATGCCAAGGCGTCCTTGAGGCTGACGGCGTCCAAGCTGGACGCCCGGTGCGCCGACGCCGTGTGGGGACAGCCGTTCGCCCAGCTCCTGCAGCAGTCGGGCTGCACGCAGGTGACGCGCGGCGCGTACGGGGACAAGGGCTTCTCGGCTCTGGTCGCGATCTTCAACCTGGCGGACTCGACGGCCGCCGACAAGCTCGTCGCGGCGGCCGACCCGCGGTCCGGCGACGGGTTCGTGCGCCCGCTGGGCGACGACGACGCGGCGTACGGTCAGGGCTTCAGCACGGCGCGCGGGGTGGCGATGGGCCACTACGCGGTGATCACCTGGGTCCGGCGCGCGGACGGTTCGGGCAGTGAGACCGACCCGAAGCTGGTGTCGCTGCTCGTCACGATCGGCCCTCCGCCCGCCATCGTCCAGCGCGTCGCCGACAAGGGCGGGCAGGGCTGACGCGGACCGGTCAGCACCGGCCGCCGCCCGATCCGCCGCTCCTCGCCGGCCCCCGCTCCTCGCCACCGGCCCGCTGCCCCTCGTCGGCGCGGTGCTGGCCGGGGGCATGATCGCCGACCCCGGTCGCTTGCGGCCGGTACGGGCCGGGTCAGGCGCCGAGCGTCCGCCGTACGGCGTCGGGAAGACCGGCGAGCCGGTGGGCGGGCAGGTCGAGGACGGTCGCGTCGCCGAGCCAGGGGGCGGCCTCCTGGATCCGGGCGCGCGCCTGGTTCTTGGTCAGGTCACCGGAGGCGTGCCGGATGAGACCCTCGCGCCAGGAGCCCGCGACCCGGTTGTGCGGCCGGTCCAGGATGTGGCGGAGAACGGCTCCGGTGCCGCCGGGTGCCTCGATCCGGGAGGCGACGATCTCGCCGGGCGCCGTCTTCAGGTGGTACACGGCCGAGAGCACGCCCTTGAGGGAGCGGGGGAGCACCGCGGGGGTGAGCACGCGCACCCGTTCGGCGCGCGAGGCGAGCAGCACCCGCGGCAGCAGCGCGTCGTACCCGGCCGGGAGCGCGATGACGACGTCCCCGGTGCGGCCGGCGTACGGCTTGGCGAGCCAGGTCGCCAGGTGCACGCGCGGCGTTCCGGGCGCGAATCCCTTCGGCCAGTCGCCGACCAGCAGGTCGGCGGGCTCGGCGACGGCGGCCTCCAGGGGCCGATCCGGGGCCTCCACCGCCTGCGGCCCCTGCGTGTAGATCCGGGTGCCCACGGCGGCGGGTCCCAGCGCCTTCCAGGTGCGGCTCGTGGGGCGCAGAACGTACAGGTCACTGGCGGAGCCGATCGCCGGTGCTCCGTCATAGCGGTTGAAGTCCGGCCAGATCGCCTCGTACGCCAGATGCAGTGGCCCGAGGGCCTCCTGGACCTTCAGCGCCAGCGCCGGGGTCCCCTCGCTGGCCCCGTACGCGACCAGGACCCGTCCGGAGTCGCGGTCCCGCAGTCCCTCCAGGCCGCGCCGGGTGAACAGCGCGACGCCGTCGGGGGTGTACGGCGGATCGGTGAAGACCAGGTCGGCCCACTCCCGCGCGCCGGGCGGCAGGCCCAGGCGCAGGTCGGCGAACCGGCAGCGGATCGGCAGGCCGCGCCGGGCGGCCTGCTCGCCGATGAACTCCAGGATGCGGTCGTCGATGTCCACCACGGTGATCTCGACCCCGGGGTGGGTCAGCGCGACCGCGAGCGACGTGAGGTCGTGGTCGCCGACGCACAGCAGCCGCGCGGAACCGAGCCAGAACCGGGCGCCGAGCAGCAGTGCCCGCCGTACGGCCGTGTCGGCGGTCGCCGCGACGTGGTCGAGCGCGGTACGGGCGCGGGGCGCGGCCGCGATCAGCGCCGCCATCTCGGCGACGGTCTCGGCGTGGTCGGCGAGGAGGTGGGCGACGGGGTCGGCGAGGACCGCCGGGGCGGCCAGCGGCCGGTAGGCGTCCACCCGGTCGCGGCGGATCCGCCCGTCCTCCAGGTCGTCCCCGAGCGCGGCCAGCAGCGCGTCGATCGCCCGGCGGGGCGCGGCGGTCGCCCGGACGAGCGCGTCGGCGTCCCATGAACGATCACCGGTCAGCAGAGCGAGGGCATGGCGCAGGCGGCGGGCACCGACGCCCTCGACCATCCGCGCGGCCTCCTCGGGCACCTCAGACATGCCGCCAAGCCTAGAGGTGTCGGAATTCGCCCAAACTGCAGGGAACCAGACCTTAGGCTTCTCCCATCGAAGAGGCGATGTCGTCAGAGGAGATCGCGATATGAGTTACCCGTACCCGCCCAACGGCCCCGGCGAGCAGCCCCCTGGCGGCCAGCCCGGCGGGTGGGGCGAGCAGCCTCCTGGCGGGCAGTCCGGTGGGTGGGGCGCGCCGCCTCCGCAGGGCGGATACGGCCCGTCCGGGGCCGGCTGGCAGCACCAGGAGACGATGGCGGCCGGGATGCCGATGGGGCAGCCGCAGATGCTGCCGCCCCAGGCGCAGCCTCCGATGGGCCCGATGGGGCAGCCGCCCATGGGCCCGATGGGTCCGATGGGTCAGCCTCCGATGGGACCGCCGCCGAAGAAGGGCAACGGCGGCATGGTCTTCGGCGTGATCGCCGCGGCGGTCGTCGTGGTCGGCGGGGTGCTCGGCGGCGTGTACTACGCGGCCTCCAGCGGCGGGAACGACGACGACAAGTCGAGGACGACGCCGGCCGCGGTGGCGACGCCGGGAGCCGGAGGGCCGGCGGCCGGGCAGCCGGGTTCGGCGGGCGGCCAGTCCAAGCCGTCGTACTACAACGCCACCAAGTCCTGGTCGTTGTGGAACAACCTGAACACCGCGTCCCAGGATTCCAAGCCGATGACCACGGACGAGGTGTTCGGCGACGCCGAGGCCAAGGCCCAGACCAACAACATCGAGCACATCACGATGCAGTTGCAGGGCAACGGGCGGCTGGACACGGACTGCGCGAGCACGGTGTGGGGCCCGGCGCTGAAGGCGGCGCTGCAGAGCGACGGCTGCACCCAGGCGATCCGCGCCGCGTACGTCTCGTCGGACCAGAAGTGGGTCGGCCAGCTGGTGATCTTCAACCTGCGGGACGTCAACGCCGCGAACACGCTGATCCAGGACCTGGACCCGGAGGCGGGGAACAAGGGCTTCTTCCTGCCCGTGTCGGGCGCCTCGCCGGTGGATCGGTTCGGCAAGGGGGCCACGGGCGCGTCCGGTGGCGCGTACGGCCACTTCGTCGTGATCGGCTGGGCGGGCGCCGCGGACGGCAACGCGTCCGAGCCCGACACCATCGCCCCGGCCTCGCTCACCGAGCGGGCGGGCAAGACGTTCCTGTTCAGCCGGAACGTCGGCTCCAACTGATCGAGCCTGCCGGCGGCGCTTCCGCCGCCGGCATCACGGCAGCTCAACCCACGTTTCGCGCGATCGACCGCCGACCGGAACAACCGGGCGAAGTGCTCAGTTGAACCAAAAGGCGGGAGATTGTGCAAGTTTCGCGATCATGCCGCGTCGGGGATGAATCAGGCAGTGTTGTAATCTCTTGTCACCGCAGTGGGCCAACGTCGTCCCGGACTGCACTGATGAGGAGCGTAACGAGACGACGGGAGGGTTGATGGTGCCTGCTGCCATGATTCCGGGCCGGGGACGCCCTGAGCGTCAAGGTCTGTACGACCCCGCGGGTGAGCATGACGCCTGTGGCGTCGGCATGGTCGCCGACCTCAATGGTCGTAAGAGCCACGACATCATCGTCAAGGCCTTGACCGTCCTGCGTAACCTGGATCACCGCGGTGCCAAGGGCGCCGAGCCGGACGACGGCGACGGTGCCGGAATCCTCACCCAGCTCCCCGACGCCCTGTTCCGGGAGGTCGCCGGGTTCGAGCTGCCCGAGGCGGGCGCGTACGCCGCCGGCATCGCGTTCCTGCCCGCCGACGAGGCGACGCGGGCCGAGGCTGTCGCGACCATCGAGCGGATCGCCGACGAGGAGGGCCTGACCGTCCTCGGCTGGCGCGAGCTGCCGTACGACCCGGAGTTCACCGGGCCGACGGCGCGCGCGGTCATGCCGCACTTCGCCCAGCTGTTCCTCAGCGCCCGCGGCGGCGCGCGGGAGCTGGAGCTGGACCGGATCGTGTTCTGCGCCCGCGAGCGCATGGAACAGGACACCGGGGTGTACTTCCCGAGCCTGTCCAGCCGCACGATCGTCTACAAGGGGATGCTGACCACCCCGCAGCTGGAGCCGTTCTTCCCCGACCTGTCCGACCGGCGCTACAGCAGCGCGATCGCGCTGGTGCACTCGCGGTTCTCCACCAACACGTTCCCGGCGTGGGAGCTGGCCCACCCGTACCGGTTCGTCGCGCACAACGGTGAGATCAACACGGTCAAGGGCAACCGGAACTGGATGCGGGCCCGCGAGGCGCTGCTCAAGTCCGACCTGCTGCCCGGCGACCTGTCCCGGATCTTCCCGGTGATCGACATGGAGGCCAGCGACACGGCCTCCTTCGACGAATGCCTGGAGCTGCTCCACCTCGGTGGCCGGTCGCTGCCGCACTCGGTGCTGATGATGATCCCCGAGGCGTGGGAGAACCACACCGAGATGGACCCGGAGCGCCGGGCCTTCTACGAGTTCCACTCGACGCTGATGGAGGCCTGGGACGGCCCGGCGAGCGTCACCTTCACCGACGGCACCGTCGTCGGCGCGGTCCTGGACCGCAACGGCCTGCGCCCGGGACGCTTCTGGGTCACCGACGACGGCTTCGTCGTGCTGGCCAGCGAGGCCGGCGTGCTCGACATCGAGCAGTCGAAGGTCGTCCGCAAGGGCCGCCTGCAGCCCGGCAAGATCTTCCTCGTCGACACGGCGCAGGGCCGCATCGTCGAGGACGACGAGATCAAGGCCGAGCTCGCCCGCGAGCACCCGTACGCCGAGTGGCTCCGTGACGGCCTCGTCCGCTTCGGGGAGCTGCCCGAGCGCGAGCTGCGCGTCGTCGAGGAGCTGCACGAGGGCGACGTTCCCTCGCACGAGACGCTCGTCAAGCGCCAGCAGGTCTTCGGCTACACCAACGAGGAGCTGAAGATCATCCTGGCGCCGATGGCGAAGACCGGCGCCGAGCCGATCGGGTCCATGGGCACCGACACGCCGCTGGCCGCGCTGTCGGACCGCCCGCGGCAGCTGTTCGACTACTTCAAGCAGCTGTTCGCCCAGGTCACGAACCCGCCGCTGGACGCCATCCGCGAAGAGCTCGTCACGAGCCTGCAGTCGACGCTCGGCCCGGAGGGCAACCTCCTCGAGCCCGGCCCGGAGTCCTGCCGGCGGCTCGTGCTGCCCACGCCGATCCTCGACAACGAGGAACTGGCCAAGATCATCCACATCAACGACGACGGCGACCGGGCCGACTTCCAGCCGTACGTCGTCTCCGGCCTGTACGACGTGACCGGCGGCGGCGAGGCGCTCCGGCACCGCCTGGAGGAGATCTGCGCCGAGGTGTCGGCCGCGATCCGCGACGGCGCCCGCCTCCTCGTCCTGTCCGACCGCGGCGCCACCGCCGACCGGGCGCCGATCCCGTCGCTGCTGCTCACCGGCGCGGTGCACCACCACCTGATCCGGGAGAAGAGCCGTACGCGGGTCGGCCTGGTCGTCGAGGCCGCCGACGCCCGCGAGTGCCACCACATGGCGCTGCTCATCGGATACGGCGCCTCGGCCGTCAACCCGTACCTCGCGATCGAGACCGTCGAGGACCTGGTCGCCACCGGCGTCCTGGAGATCGAGCCGGCCAAGGCCGTCCGCAACCTCGTCAAGGCGTACGGCAAGGGCGTCCTGAAGGTCATGTCCAAGATGGGCGTGTCCACGGTCGCCTCGTACACCGGCGCGCAGATCTTCGAGGCCGTCGGCCTCGGCGAGGAGGTCCTCGCCGAGTGCTTCGCCGGCACGACCTCCCGCCTCGGCGGCGTCGGCTTCGACGTGCTCGCCGAGGAGGTCGCGCAGCGCCACCGCCGGGCGTTCCCGCCGGGCGGCAACGAGCTGGCGCACCGCACCCTGGAGGTCGGCGGGGAGTACCAGTGGCGGCGTGAGGGCGAGCCGCACCTGTTCAACCCCGAGACGGTCTTCAAGCTGCAGCACGCCACCCGCAGCCGCCGCTACGAGATCTTCAAGGAGTACACCAGGCTCGTCGACGACCAGTCGGCGCGGCTGATGACCCTGCGCGGCCTGTTCAAGCTGCGCGAGGGCGTGCGCCCGCCGGTGCCGATCGAGGAGGTCGAGCCCGTCTCGGAGATCGTCAAGCGGTTCTCCACGGGCGCGATGTCGTACGGCTCGATCTCCGCCGAGGCCCACGAGACCCTCGCGATCGCGATGAACCGTCTCGGCGCCAAGTCCAACACCGGTGAGGGCGGCGAGGACCCCGAGCGGTTCACGCCGGACGCCAACGGTGACCTGCGCCGCTCGGCGATCAAGCAGGTGGCCTCGGGCCGGTTCGGCGTGACCTCGGAGTACCTCACCAACGCCGACGACCTGCAGATCAAGATGGCGCAGGGCGCCAAGCCCGGCGAGGGCGGCCAGCTGCCCGGCCACAAGGTGTACCCGTGGATCGCCAAGACCCGGCACTCCACGCCCGGCGTCGGGCTCATCTCCCCGCCGCCGCACCACGACATCTACTCGATCGAGGACCTCGCCCAGCTCATCCACGACCTGAAGAACGCCAACCCCGCGGCGCGCGTGCACGTCAAGCTCGTCGCCGAGGTCGGTGTCGGCACGGTCGCGGCGGGCGTGTCCAAGGCGCACGCCGACGTCGTCCTGATCTCCGGGCACGACGGCGGCACCGGCGCCTCGCCGCTCACCTCGATCAAGCACGCCGGCGCGCCCTGGGAGCTCGGCCTCGCCGAGACCCAGCAGACGCTGCTGCTCAACGGCCTGCGCGACCGCATCGTCGTGCAGACCGACGGGCAGATGAAGACCGGCCGTGACGTGGTCATCGCCGCGCTGCTCGGCGCCGAGGAGTACGGCTTCGCCACCGCGCCGCTGGTCGTCTCCGGCTGCGTGATGATGCGCGTCTGCCACCTCGACACCTGCCCGGTCGGCGTCGCGACCCAGAACCCGGAGCTGCGCAAGCGGTTCAGCGGCAAGCCGGAGTTCGTGGTCAACTTCTTCGAGTTCATCGCCGAGGAGGTCCGCGAGTACCTCGCCGCGCTCGGCTTCCGGTCCCTGGACGAGGCGATCGGGCAGGTCGGCCTGCTCGACACCGCCGAGGCCGTGGACCACTGGAAGGCCGCCGGGCTCGACCTGCGCCCGATCCTGCACCGCCCGGACCTGCCCGACGGCGCGGCGCTGCGCCGCGTCACCGTGCAGGACCACGGCCTGGAGAAGGCCCTGGACAACACGCTGATCCAGCTCGCCGAGGGCGCCATCGCCTACGGCGACCAGGTGACGCTCGAGATGCCGATCCGCAACGTCAACCGCACCGTCGGCACGATGCTCGGCCACGAGGTGACCAAGAAGTGGGGCGGGGAGGGCCTGCCCGACAACACGATCGACGTCACCTTCACCGGCTCGGCGGGCAACTCGTTCGCCGCGTTCGTGCCGCGCGGGATCACCCTGCGGCTCATCGGCGACGCCAACGACTACGTCGGCAAGGGCCTGTCCGGCGGCCGCCTCACCGTGCGCCCGCCCGCCGACGCGCCGTTCAAGGCGGAGGAGCAGATCATCGCCGGCAACGTCATGCTGTACGGCGCGACGTCCGGTGAGGCGTTCGTCCGCGGTGTGGTCGGCGAGCGGTTCTGCGTCCGCAACTCCGGCGCCACCGCCGTCGTCGAGGGCGTCGGCGACCACGGCTGCGAGTACATGACCGGCGGCCGGGCGATCGTCCTCGGCCCGACCGGCCGCAACTTCGCGGCCGGCATGTCCGGCGGCATCGCCTACGTCCTGGACCTGCGGCCCGAGCGTCTCAACACCGAGATGGTCGACCTCGACCCGCTCGACGCCGACGACCTGGCCTACCTGCGGGACATCGTCGAACGTCACCACACCGAGACCGGTTCGACGGTGGCCGCCGCGCTGCTCGCCGACTGGGAGACCGCGGCCGGCCGGTTCAGCAAGGTCATGCCGCGCGACTACAAGAGGGTCCTGACCGCCCGCGCCGCCGCGGAGGCCGAGGGACGCGACGCCGACCAGGCCGTCATGGCCAGCAACGGGTGAAGGGGGAGACATGGCTGACCCGAAGGGTTTCCTGACCCATCAGCGGGAGCTTCCGAAGCGTCGCCCCGTCGACGTTCGGATCCGCGACTGGCGCGAGGTGTACGAGGACTTCCCGAAGAGCTCCCTGGAGAAGCAGGCGTCCCGCTGCATGGACTGCGGGATCCCGTTCTGCCACAACGGCTGCCCGCTCGGGAACCTCATCCCCGAGTGGAACGACCTCGTCCACCGGGACGAGTGGCGTCACGCCATCGAGCGGCTGCACGCCACGAACAACTTCCCGGAGTTCACCGGGCGGCTGTGCCCGGCGCCGTGCGAGTCCGCCTGCGTCCTGGGCATCAACTCCGACCCGGTGGCCATCAAGCGGGTCGAGGTGGAGATCATCGACCGGGCCTTCGCCGAGGGCTGGGTCACGCCGCAGCCGCCGTCCGTCCGGACCGGCAAGAAGGTCGCGGTCGTCGGCTCCGGCCCGGCCGGCCTGGCCGCCGCCCAGCAGCTCACCCGCGCCGGCCACGACGTCGTCGTGTACGAGCGGGCGGACCGCCCCGGCGGGCTGCTGCGCTATGGCATCCCCGAGTTCAAGATGGAGAAGGCGCACCTGGACCGCCGCCTGGCCCAGATGCGCGCCGAGGGCACCGACTTCCGCTGCTCGGTGAACATCGGCGCCGACGTCACCGCCGAGGAGCTGCGCGCCTCGTACGACGCCGTGGTCCTCGCGGGCGGCGCCACCGTCTGGCGCGACCTGAAGGTGCCCGGCCGCGAACTCGACGGCATCCACCAGGCGATGGAGTACCTCCCGCTGGCCAACAAGGTCCAGGAGGGGGACATCGCCGACACGCCGATCTCCGCCAAGGGCAAGAACGTCGTCGTCATCGGCGGCGGCGACACCGGCGCGGACTGCATCGGCACGGCCGTCCGCCAGGGCGCCGCGTCGATCACCCAGCTGGAGATCATGCCGCGTCCGCCGGAGACCCGGCCCGGCAGCCAGCCGTGGCCGACGTACCCGATGCTGTTCAAGATGGAGTCGGCGCACGAGGAGCTGTACGACCTCGGCGGCGAGCGCGCGTACGCGGTCAACACGCTGGAGTTCGTCGGCGACGAGAACGGCCGCGTCAGGGCCCTGCGCGTCGTCGACGTACGCGGCCCGGAGACCGGCTTCGAGCCCATCGAGGGCACCGAGCGGGAGATCCCGGCCGAGCTCGTCACCCTGGCGATGGGCTTCCTCGGCCCGCAGCGCGAGGGCCTGCTGGAGCAGCTCGGCGTCGAGCTGGATCAGCGCGGCAACGTCGTCCGCGACACCGCCTACGCCACCTCGGTCGACGGCGTGTTCGTCGCCGGGGACATGGGCCGCGGCCAGTCGCTGATCGTCTGGGCCATCGCCGAGGGCCGCTCCGCGGCGGCGGCGGTGGACAAGTGGCTGACGGGCCACTCGGCCCTGCCCGCTCCGATCCCGCCGACCGCCCGCCCGCTCGTCTGACCGATCGATCCCCTCGTGGGGCACGCCCGTTCTCGGGCGTGCCCCACGTGCGTTCATGCCCGCGTCGCCTCGTACTCGGGGAGCGCCCCCGGCGTGGGCCGGATCACCGGGCGCATGGTCAGGATCAGCACGGCCGACCCGGCGAAGACGACTGCGGCGACGACGCCGGTCACGTGCAGGCTCGCGGTGAACGCCTCCCGCGCCGTGTGCAGGAGTTCCGCGCCCTGACCGGCGGGAAGGCGCCTGCTCGCGGCGACCGCGCCGGCCAGCGAGTCCGACGTGCCGTGCGCCCGGTCGCGGTAGACCACCGCGGCCAGCACCCCGAGCAGCGCGAAGCCGAGCGAACCGCCGAGGTAGTTGCCGGTCTCCGACATCGACGCCGCCGACCCGGCGCGCTCTGGCGACACGGATCCGACGACCAGCCCGGTGCCCAGCGCGAACAGCGGGCCGGTGCCCAGAGCCAGTACGGCGGTGCCGACCATCACGAGCGGCAGGGCGCCCGTACCGTCGACGGCGACCAGCGACAGGCCGCCCAGCGCCGACGTCACCAGCCCGCCGGCGATCGCGGTCGTGTGCCTCATCCGCCGGGCCAGCGCCGGCGCGGTCATGGTGCCGACCGCCACGCCCAGGCCCATCGGCGCGAACAGCACCGCCGACGCGAACGGCGAGTGGCCCAGCACGCTCTGCAGGTACTGGGTCACCAGCAGGCCCGTACCGGCCATGGCGACGCCGGCGAGGACCAGGGCGACGATCACGGCCGTGAACGGACGGTTGCGGAACAGCCGCAGGTCCAGCAGCGGCGTCTCCAGCCGCAGTTGCCGGCGTACGAACAGGGATCCGACGGCCGCGCCGACGACGAGGGCCGCCGCCGGCACGACTCCCACGCCCTCCACGGCCAGCTGCTTGATGCCGTAGACCACCAGCAGCACCGCCACGAGCGACAGCCCGACACTCGCCGGGTCCAGCCGGCCGGCCCGGTCGCCGCGGAACTCCGGCAGCAGGAACGGCCCGGCCAGGACCAGCACCGCCATCGCCGGCACGGCGATCAGGAACACCGACCCCCACCAGAAGTACTGGAGCAGGAATCCGGCGAACACGGGCCCGATCGCGCCTCCGGTGAACTGGCAGGTCGCCCAGATCGCGATGGCCCGACCGCGCTGCCGGTCGTCGCGGAACATGTTCGTGATCAAGGCGAGCGTGGACGGTGCCAGGGTCGCGCCGGCGACGCCCAGCAGCGCCCGTACGACGATCAGCATCAGCGGGCTCACCGCGAAGGCGGCCACGACCGACAGCGCCGCGAACGCCGCACCGCCCATCAGCAGCAGCCGCCGGCGGCCGATCCGGTCGCCGAGCGTTCCCATCGTGATGACCAGCCCGGCCACCATGAGCCCGTAACCGTCACTGATCCACAACTGCTCGACGTTGGAGGCGCCCAGGTCGGCGCTCAGCCGTGGGAGCGCGAGGAGCAGCGCCGTCATGTCCATCGCGACGAGCAGCGTCGGCAGCATGAGGACGACCAGCCCCAGCCATGCCCGATTGACCCGCATCTCTGAATCCCCTGTTCTCTCGACGTTTCGCCGCTTGGTCGGAGCGGCCGAGAGCTTCTTGACATCGGTACGGAGAGAATTCGCGGAAAAGATTCGGCGGGCGATGTCAAGACGACGGCCGCGGCTCCGACCAACCGGTCGAAGGGCCCGACCGGGGCTCGCGGACCACGAGGAGTACGCAATGAAGTTCCTGATCAGCATGCACATCAACCCGGCCGTGCTGGACGCGCTCACCGACGAGGAGAAGGCGGCGATCGGCGACGGCCACGGCCGGTTCATCGAGGCGCTGAAGGAGTCCGGCGAGATGATCACCACTCAGGCGCTGGTCGACCCGTCACAGGCCGCCGTGGTCTCCGTGCGGGGCGGCCGGCGGGTGGTGACCGACGGGCCCTTCCTGGAGGCCAAGGAGTACCTGGGCGGTTTCTACCTCATCGACTGCGAGAACAAGGAGCGGGCGATCGAGCTCGCCGCACAGATCCCGGACGCCGCGATCAAGGGTTTGGGCGTCGAGGTGCGGCAGGTGATGTTCGCCGACGGACAATTGGAGGCATGACCGCCCTCCCCCTCGGGGACCTGCTGCGTGAACTCACGCCGCAGGTCCTCGGCACGCTGGTACGCAGGCACGGACAGTTCGAAGGGTGCGAGGACGCCGTGCAGGAGGCCGTCCTCGCCGCCACCGTGCAGTGGCCGGCCGAGGGAGTGCCGGACAACCCGCGCGGCTGGCTGACGACCGTCGCGTCCCGGCGGCTGATCGACCAGATCCGCAGCGACCACGCGCGCCGCGAGCGGGAGTCGGTGACGGCCACCGAGGCGGTGCCCGAAGACGTACCGGACACCGACGACACCCTCGTCCTGCTGTTCCTCTGCTGCCATCTGACGCTGACCGCGGCCTCCCAGACCGCCCTGACCCTGCGGGCGGTCGGCGGCCTGACCACCGCCGAGATCGCCCGCGCCTTCCTGGTGCCGGAGGCCACCATGGCGGCCAGGATCAGCCGGGCCAAGCGGCGCATCAAGGCCGCCGGCAGCTCGTTCCGCCTGCCGGAGGGCGCCGAGCGCGAGGAGCGGCTCCGGGTCGTCCTGCACGTGCTCTACCTGATCTTCAACGAGGGCTACACCGCCTCCTCGGGCAGCGACCTGCACCGCCCTGACCTGGCGCGCGAGGCGATCCGGCTGACCCGGATGGTGCACGCCCAGTTGCCCGAGGACGGTGAGGTGACCGGACTGCTCGCGCTCATGCTGCTGACCCACGCCCGCCGGGACGCGCGTACGACGGCCGCCGGCGACCTCGTGCCACTGGACGAGCAGGACCGTACGACGTGGGACCGCGACCTGATCGACGAGGGCACCGCACTGGTCAAGGCGTCGCTGGCCGGCCCGGCGCTGGGGCCGTACCAGCTGCAGGCCGCCATCGCCGCCACGCACGCCGACGCGGCCACGGCCGAGGAGACCGACTGGGCGCAGGTGCACGCCCTCTACCTGATCCTGGAGCGGATCGCCCCGAACCCGATGGTCACCCTCAACCGGGCGATCGCGCTCGCCGAGACCGAGGGCCCACGCGCCGGGCTGGCCCTGCTGTCCACGCTGGACGCCGACGAACGGATCGCCGGCCACCACCGGCTGCTGTCCGTACGGGCCCACCTGCTGGAGAGGACCGGTGACACGGCCGGGGCATACGAGCATTACCGGCGAGCCGCCAAGGCCACCGCCAGCCTCGCCGAACAGCGCTACCTCGAGTCCCGCGCCGGCCGCCTGCGCTCCTCACGCGGAAGCGACGCCCCGACGAACCCGGCCACCGCACCATAGGGCCACGCGGCACAGACGGCTCGTCACACGGAAGTCCCCGCAGCACGCGCCGCATCTGCGCGTGGCGCGGCTGGTCGGTTCCGATCGCGCATCCGAAGGCTGATCAGCGCGGTGACGGCGAAGACGGCGGCCTCGTAGATCATGGCGTGCCGAAACGCGGCGCCCGGGCCGGCGGCGGGTGCGAAGTAGACGAGCCCCGCCGCAGCCACCCCGATCGATCCGCCCAGTTGCTGAGCCGTGGGCAACAGCCCGGACACGGAACCGGCCGCGGAGCCGTCCACCCTCGCCAGCACCAGAGCGAACACCGAGGCGGTGAACGAGCCGAACGCGGCGCCGCCGAGAGCCAGGACCGGCAACGCCGCCCAGCGTCCGGCTGCCGTGTCGATGAGCGGCGCGAGAGCCAGGGCCGTCCCCGCCAGTACCAGTGCCGAGACCGTGAGCACGGCTGACCCGTGTCGGCGGGCCAGCGTGGGTGCGCCACGGCTGCCCAACACGGCCGCGGCCGCGAAGGGAGCCGACGTCAGCGCGGCCGTGAGCGCGGGATACCCGATGGCCGACTGCAGATGCAGGAGCAGCAGATACGTGAAGGACGGCACCCCGGAGTTGAATACGAACACCAGCAGCACCCCCGCACGCGCCCTCCGGTCGCGGAACAGCGACGGATGCACCAGGGGATCCGCCCGGTGCGGGAGAGTCAGGGCGAAGCAGCCGAGAACGGCTACGGACACGGCCAGCATGGCCCATGTCCACCAGGGCCAGCCGGCCTCCCCTCCCAGCGCGAGCGGCAGCACCAGCGCACCGAAGCCCGCGGTGGTCAGCAACACGCCCACCCCGTCCACGCGCTGTCCGGCCGCGCCTCGCGTGCGAGGCAGTACGGTCGCGCCCGCGAGCGAGACGAGTGCCACCGGCACCGTGACCAGGAACACCGAGCGCCAGCCGAGACCGAAGAGGTCGGCTCCGATGAGAAGTCCGCCGATCAGCGGCCCGGCCAGCGATGCCACTCCCATCGTGGCACCGAACAGGCCGAGAGCCCGTGGGCGCCGGGCAGCGGGGACGGCGACCTGGATGATCGACAGAACCTGCGGGGCGACCAGGCCGCTGCCCGCGCCCTGGACCAGCCGGGCTGCGATGAGGAACGTGGCATCCGGAGCACACGCGGCGGCTATTGAACCGGACATGAAGACGACGGTGCCCAGCACGAACAGCCGGTGGTAGCCGTACCGGTCGCCGAGGCGCGCGGCCGTGATGAGCAGGCAGGCGTAGGCCAGGGTGTACCCGGCCAGGATCAGCTGCACGGCACCTGAGCCGGCACCCAGGTCGGTCCGGATCGCCGGGGCGGCGATCTGCGCGACGGTGACATTGAGCAACTGCACGAATGTCGCGCTCAGCACGACCGGCAGTACGAACCGCCCGCCGCCACCGGCCGCGAGCCGTCCCCCGTTCAGGGACGGGGAACCCTTCATGGGCCGATGCCGGCTCACGAGGCGAGGACCGCGGCGAGCTCGCCCGGCCGGGCGGCGAACGGGCTGTGGCTGCCGGGCAGGGTATGCACGGTGAACGGGTTACCGGGGAAGGCCCGGTCGGCTTCCGCGATCATCAGGTCCTGCGCGGCCGGTGTCAGCGCCCGGTCCTCAGAGCAGCGCAGGAAGGTGCGTGGAATTCGTCCCCACCGTGCCGCGGTCAGGGTGACCGGAGTCGTCGGGATCGCCAGGGGCAGATCAGGGCTCAGCGCGGACCGCCACCGGTCGAAGCGGTCCAGGGCGGTGTCGTGGTAGTGGGTTTCCCGCAGTTCGTCGAGGTAGGCGGGATCCAGTGAGAGCGGATTGATCCGTACGGCGCCCAGGGCCTCGGGGTCGCCGAGGTTCAGGTTCTGGCCCAGCGCGGTGGCGTTCTCGGGTGAGCCCAGATAGTCGAAGAAGCGCGGCCGCCCGCCTGGGACGAACGCGGACAGGTAGACGATCCGGTCCACCAGCTCGGGCGCCCGCTCCGCGGCCAATGACGCGGGACCGCCGCCCGCGCTGTGCGCGACGAGCACGACAGTGCGATGGTGACGCACCTGGTGCAGGACGCTCAGTACTGCCTCGGCGCAGTCGTCCATCGTCAGGGTGGCGAGCTGTGACTTCTCGGTCAGCAGGCCCGGCTGGCCGGGCAGCAGGTATCCGGTGGGCAGGGGTGCGTCGAAGCCGTGCCCCGGCATGTCGACGGCCACGCTTGCAGCGCCCAGTCCGGCCAGCGCGCGCTGCGTCGCCGCCCACTGTGCGGAGCTGTGCCAGGCGCCGTGCACGAAAACGAAGACGGTGTCGGTCAGAGGAACGTTCTTCATGGCTCCATTCCAGACAGGAACCACAGCGCCATCCATCCACAGATCTAATAAGTGGCGTGGCGATATCTTTGAGATATTGCACGCAGTCGATGGGATGGAGGGCGGGTCATGGAAGCGCGACACCTGCGGTACGCGGTTGCCCTCGCCGAGCACGAACACTTCGGCCGGGCGGCCGGCGAGCTGGGCATCGCACAGCCGCCGCTGTCCAAGCAGATCGCCGACCTGGAGCGCGAGGTCGGGGCCCGGCTGTTCGACCGCACACGCCAGGGGGTGTTCCCGACCGCCGCCGGCGAGGCGTTCCTCGCGCGGGCGCGCCGGGCGCTCGACGAGATCGCGGCGGCCAAGGTCGACGCGGGCCGGGCCGCGCGCGGCGAGACGGGACGTCTGCGCCTTGGCTTCATCGCCTCGGCACTGCTCGACCCGCTGCCGGGCGTCCTGAGCCGGTTCGGCCGTGAACGGCCTGACGTGAGACTGGAGCTGCACGAGATGGCAACCAGCCGCAGCAGCCCAGCTCTCGTCGCCGGGGAGCTGGACGTGGCCCTCACCCTCGGCCCCCCACGGGGCGCCGGAGCCGAGCATCTCGTGTCCGTCCCGATCGGACGCGACCACGTCATCGCTGTGGTGAGTACGGCGCACCCGTACGCGGGTCAACAGTCGGTAAGCGCCGACCAGCTGCGGCGACAGCCGCTGATCGTGTCGGCCGGCGAGGACGAGCCCGCCGTAGTCGCCGGACTGCGCGCCCTGCTGGGCACGGACTCATCGGCTCTCGGCGGCGCGACCGTCGCGAGGGACGTGCACACGATCATCGGCCTCGCCGCCTCAGGCGTGGGCGTCGGCCTGGGGCCATCCCGCATGAGGGCGGTCCCGCGTCCGGGAGTACGGTTCTGCGAAGTGACCCCGCGCACACCCCTGCCCGATCTCGTCCTGTCCTTCGCGGCCCGCGATCACTCCCCGGTGCTGCGCGCCTTCCTCGACACCATCCGGAAGAACTGCCCCGACGTCGGTGCCGCACTCAACGACCGGCTCAGACCCCACACTTGATTCGGGCCGGTCATCCCTTCACATGCACGTGTCCGGCCTTCCGGCTGAAGAGGCCAATCCCGTGAGTCACTGTTCCGGACGTTAACTTGAGGCCGGTCGGGGCACCTCGCGCGTGGGATCAGGGGGCTGAGCGCCTGTGCGTGTCGCGTACGGCTGTTGCGTCATCGTCGCCGTCGGGCCGGTCGGCGTCCGGGAATGCGGACGGTTCGACGGACACGGTCATCGATCGGAGCAGCGCGAGTTTCTCGGCGCTGTCGCTGCCGGGGTGAGGGTGCCAGATGACCAGCAGTTGAGAGACGGGTCCGCTGATCACCAGCTTCTCGCGCATCAGCGTCAGTTCTCCGAGCTGGGGATGCATCAGGCGCGAGGGCCGGGTGCCGACGCGGGACTGGACGTCGTGGCGCCCCCACAGCTCACGGAACCGTTGACTTCTCAGCGACAACTCGCCGACCAGTTCGATGGTCCGGGCGTCGTCCGCGGCGTCGGCGACGCTCGTGCGGAACGCCGCGACCATGTCCGCGGTCATGGCGTCCCAATCCGGGAACAGCGTTCGTTCCTCAGGGTCCAGGAACGTCGAGAGCAGGCGGTTGTGGCCGATCTGAAAGTTCGGCGACAGCATCATGGCGAGCCGGTTGGCGGCGAGCACGTCGAAGTGACAGTCCTCCACAAACGCCGGCAGATTCAATGACTCGACCAAGAGGCGGATCGTCGCCGGCACCGTCGGCCGCCGGGGACGGCGGCGGGCCGAGGGCGGGCGGGGGGCCGCCAGGCGCATGAGGTGTTCGACGCCGGCGTGGTCGAGGTCGAGCGCGCGAGCCAGGGATTCCAGCACGGCCACCGAGGGGTTGCGGTTGCGTCCCTGCTCGAGCCGCAGGTAGTAGTCGGCACTGATTCCGGCCAACAGCGCGACCTCTTCGCGGCGAAGCCCCGGCACGCGTCGATTCTCGTCAGAGGGCAACCCCACGTCGGCGGGGCGAATCCGCCCCCTTCGCGCCCTGAGGAACTCGCCGAGCAGATTGCTGTCGCTCATCGCATCACCATAACCCGATGAGGCGATGTCCTGGCTGGTCCTAACGGTCCCAGGAATGACAGGAACTTCCCCGCATGTCACCTCGCAAATAGCGTTTCCCGTGGATCGATCACATCGATCCTTTCCTGTGAGCGAGGAGAAATGCAATGACGGATGGCGAGGCGCGGGCTGGTCGAGACGGCGCCGTCCGGCGGGTGGCGATCGTGACGGGTGGCAGCCGGGGCATCGGCCGATCGGCGGTGCTGGACCTGGCCGCGCACGGAGTCGATGTCGTTTTCACCTACAACTCCGAGGCCGGCGCTGCGGACGAGGTGGTCGCCGAGGCGCGCGAGCGTGGACAGCGGGTCAGTGCCCTGCGGTTGGACGTGAGCAAGGTCGACACGTTCGACTCCTTCGTCGACGAGTTGCGCGCCGAACTCACCGCGCTGGGCACGGACCGATTCGACTACCTGGTCAACAACGCCGGGATTTGGCACACCGCCTCGTTCGCGGACACGACACCGGAGGATCTCGACCGGCTCTACGCCGTCAATGTGCGGGGAGTCTTCTTCGTCACGCAGAAGCTCATCCCGCTGCTCCGGGACCAGGGACGGATTGTGAACCTGTCCTCGGGGCTCGTGCGCTTCGTGTTCCCGGGCAAGGCCGCGTACGCGATGAGCAAAGGCGCGATCGAGCCGCTGACCAGGTATCTCGCCGCCGAACTCGCCCCGCGCGGGATCAGGGTCAACACCCTGGCTCCCGGCGCGACGGCGACCGACTTCAGCGGCGGCGTCATCCGGGACGACCCGAACTACCGCAAGCGCGTCGGGGACATCACCGCGCTCGGCCGCCCCGCCGAGCCGCAGGAGATCGGCTCGGTGGTCGCCGCACTGCTGTCCGACGACATGCACTGGATCAACGGCGAGCGAATCGAAGCGTCCGGCGGCATGCGGCTCTAGCGCCTACCCAGACCCGCATCATCCAGCGAGGATCGACATCGAGAGGAAACACCGGACATGACCGTGACGCTCGTCACCGGAGCGAACAAAGGACTCGGGCGTGAGACCGACCGCCGGCTGATCAAGGAGGGGCACACGGTCTACATCGGGGCGCGCAGTGTCGAGCGAGGGCAGGCGGCCGCGGCGGAGCTCGGCGCGCGGTTCGTGCAGCTCGACGTCACCGACGACGCGTCGGTGCGGGCCGCCGTGCGCGTGATCGAGGAGCGCGAGGGCCGTCTGGACGTCCTCGTCAACAACGCCGGCATCTGGGACGGCATCGTCGGCGCCGACGGCATCACGAGCGAGTCCGCCAGCGCCATCTTCGACACCAACGTCGTCGGCGTCGTCCGCGTCACCCAGGCCGCGCTGCCGCTGCTGCGCAAGTCCGACAACCCGGTCGTGGTGAACGTGTCCAGCTCCCTCGGCTCGTTCTGGGCGGTCACCGACCCCGAGCGCACTCAGTCGCACAACGCCTTCGTCGTGTACGGGGCGAGCAAGGCGGCCGTCTCGATGCTCACGGTCCAGTACGCCAAGGCGCTGCCCGAGATCAAGATCAACGCGGTCGCGCCCGGCTTCACCGCCACCGATTTCACCGCCGCCGTCGGGGGCGGGCGCCCGGTCGAGGAGAGTGCCGAGGTCATCGTGCGCATGGCGACCATCGGCAAGGCCGGCCCCACCGGCACCTTTCACGAGGATGACCACGAACTTCCCTGGTAGGGCCCGCATCACCGCTGCGCGCAGGGAAAACCGCCCTTGCGCGCAGCGCCGCCGACTCGCTGAGGCGCTGCATGATCTGCGAGAGCGCGGACCGGGGGATGAGTCCGTGTGACAACTCTCGTCATCGGTCGGCCGGGTCCGGGCCGTCGAGCCAGACCAGCGTGACGGTTCCCGTGCGGGAGAGCATGCGCCGGGCCACTTCCGCGCTCTCGAACCGCCCGAACCAGCCTCCGTCGTCGCGGTGGACGAGGGCGTCGCCGTCGCGGAACTGCAGGCCCCAGCACAGGACGCCCCCGTCATCCGCCTCGACGTCGATCCAGCAGATCGCGAAGCGCCGGGGCGCCTCTTCGGCGACCAGCTCCGCGATCTCCTGCTGAAGGTCGGTGAATGTGGAAATCTTCGTCATGGCGCACAGTCTGTCGTTGCATACTTACGCTCGGTAGGCAGTCGGGTTCGGGGTGAAGCGACCGTGAGAACGGCACCTCCGGCCTCGGATCCCGTCGCGCGAGGTGAGGAGCCCTGTGATGACATCGAAGACCTCCGGCAAGCCGGCCACGGCCACCGTCTCCGGCCTCACCGCGCTCGCCTACTGGGGCGACGAGCTGCGGTTCCACCGGGAACAGGCGGGCCTCACCCAGGAAGGACTCGGCCGCGCGATCCACATGTCCCCGTCCATGATCGCCATGGTGGAGACGGGCCGACGCGCGCCCCGCATCGAGTTCATCAAGTCCTGTGACCAGGTCCTGGGCACCAACGGCGCCCTCGCCCGCCTCTGGAAACGGATCATCAAGCACTCCTACCTGGAGTGGTTCCGCCCCTTCGTCGACGTGGAATCCGAGGCAACCGGGATCCTGGAGTACGAGCCCCAAGCCGTGCCGGGTCTGCTCCAGACCGAGGATTACGCACGTGCTCAGCTGAAGACGGGACACATCCGTAAATCCGACGAAGAGATCGAGAAGCACGTCGCCGCCCGCATGAGCCGTCAGGAGATCCTGACGCGCAGCGATCCACCGTTCGTATGGGTCATTCTTGACGAGGCCGTGCTCCGCCGCCCGGTTGGCGGTGTGGAGGTGATGCGGGACCAACTCGCCCGGCTGGTGCGCGCCTCGCAATCCCCCCACATAGTCCTCCAGGTGCTCCCGTTCGCGGCCGGCGCGCACGGAGGGATGAGCGGCCCCATGGTCTTGTTCACACTCCCTGACGAGACGAAGCTCGTCTACGCTGAAGCCTTCGGCGGCGGGCAGATCATCGGGCTTCCGGAGGAGGTCGCGAAGTGTCACGTCATTCTCGACCTGCTGCGTGCCTGCGCGCTGCCACCCGATGATTCCGCCCGGCTGATCGCAGACCTGATCGGAGAGTGATGAGCGGCGAGGTTCAGTGGCGTAAGAGCAGTCGCAGCAGTAGCCAAGGCGGTAACTGTGTCGAGGTCGCCGCGCTTTGGCGTAAGAGCAGCCGCAGCAGCGGCCAGGGCGGTGCCTGCGTCGAGGTCGCTCGGTTGAGTGTCGAGCGGCCGACCGCAAAGAACGAAGCGACCGAGGTGTAGAGGGCGGCGCCTCGATCGTCGCTAGTGCCACTTTGCCGCCGCTGGTGTCTCTTTGTCGTCAATAAGAACGGTCGTCTGCGGCATTCGCCCGCTTCGGTGGGGCACTAGCGGCGGCTATGTCATGCCCTCGTCCACGGCGCTGTCGGTGTGTTCCCGTACCGGAGCGGTCCCCTCCACAGTTGGAGAGAAGCGCTCCGGAGTGTTGTGGGTTGCTCCGAATAATCCATGTGCCCGCTTTACCTGCCTGCGGGGGTACCGGTCGTCTAAGACACCCGCATGTATGGCCGGTCGGGCGCGATGACGAGGCGCTTATTGCCGCCGCCGGTGCTGTCGCCAGGCACGGGCTGGGGACGTGGCAGGTCGTAGGAATTGTAAAAGCCGTACATGACCTGGTTGTTTGGCTGGTGATAATCCTGGAAGAGGTCGTAGAGGAAGAAGCTCTGCTCGCTGCCCGAATTAGTGACACCGATCTTGTAGATCTGGATGGCCTTGTTCATCTCATCCTGGTTGCCGACCCAGGGAACCCGCATGCTGCCGGTTATTGTGCTGTGGGCGGCGATGGGGGTTGTTGAGAACCAGGAGTTGGCTTCTTTGCTCCAGACCGTTACCGGACGGTCTGTCACGTTCTCGACTTCCGTGATGGTGGTGACGAGCGCCATGGCCGCGGATTTGGTGCCGTGGGGGGATCTGGGCGCGGTGGCGCCGGCGGGTGGGCAGGCGGCGAACGTGCCGCCAACCGTAAGGGCTCCTGCTATGGCGGCGGTGAGGGTACGGCCGGAGATTCGCATGGCGATCCTTCCTTTGAGGACACGCGACCTCCACGGAGAGTATGCGTGTGACTACATTCAGTCAAGGTGTGCCCAACATTTACGAAAGCAATGTCCTGTCCGTATTCACCGTGCTGTTGGTGCGTCTGGCGGCGACGAGTAGGTCGGTGGCGAGCGGGCGCCGGGGCGGGTCGGTCAGGGCGAGGGCGGTCGGCAGGTGGATCGGCGGGGTCGGGGCGACGAAGGCGACCGCCGCCGAGTCCGCGCGGATCGAGCCGGCCGGAAGCAGCGCCCAGCAGTGCCCGGCGGCGATCGGCCCGGCGAGCAGGTCCTGGACGCTGGTGAGGATTGGGCCCGGACGCGGTGTGAAGCCCGCCGCGGCGCAGGCCGCGGTGATCAGGTCGAAGGCTCCGGGGTTCGCCTCGCGTGGAGAGCGGGCGAGGGGCAGGTCGGCGAGGGTGACGAGATCGGCGGCAGTGGCCGCACGCGGGGCGGGGACGGCGACGAGGAGCGGTTCGTCCCAGAGGTGATGGACGGCGATGCCGGGGCGGTGCGGCGGCGCGGGAACGAACGCGGCGTCGAGGTCGCCGGTGAGGATCGCGGCGAGCTTGTCCGGCACCGACGAGGTGGTGGTCAGGTCGACCGTGACGTCCGGATGCCGCCCGCGGAACTCGGTGAGGATGTCCTCCAGGCGCCTGCCGAGCCCGGGGCTGCTGCCGACGTGTAGGAGGCCCGCGGTGCCGGCGGCGAGGTCGGCGGCGGCCTTCGCCGCGCGGTCGATGGCGCGGAGTGCGCGGCGGGCGTGGGGCAGGAACGCCTCGCCGTCGGCGGTGAGCCTGATCTGACGACGGGACCGGTCGAACAGCGTCAGCCCGAGCTCGCGTTCGAGCCCGGCGATCTGCTTGCTCACGGCGGGCTGGACGATGTGCAGCCGCTCTGCCGCCCGGCCGAAGTGGCCGATCTCGGCGACGGTGACGAAGTAGCGAAGCTGCCGAACCTCCACCAGGACCCTCCGACCGATTCCTTTCGGTGATTGTTCCACGGTGAGATCGCTCATTGATGGGTGATCGGTCGGACCGCTGCACTGGGAGCGTCACTCGGAGGCGATCCCGAAGCGGAGGACGACTCTTGCCTCGTACGGAGTTCACGCCGGGCACGGAGCCCGGAAAGCAGGTCGCGCCGGGAGCGGACCCGGGGCGGTGGCGGGCGTTCGTCGTGTGCCTGATGGCCGGGTTCATGACGCTGCTCGACGTCAGCATCGTCAACGTCGCGCTGCCGTCCATGCAGGCCGGGTTGCGGATCTCGGCGCAGGATCTGTCGTGGGTCGTCGCGGGCTACACGTTGGCCTTCGGACTGGCCCTCGTACCCTCGGGCAGGCTCGGTGACGGCCTCGGACGCAGGCGCGTGTTCCTGATCGGGCTGGTCCTGTTCACCGGGGCGAGCCTGCTGTGCGGGCTGTCCGTCTCCGGCGCCTGGCTGGTGTGCGCCCGGCTGGCGCAGGGCGTCGCAGGGGGAGCGCTGACGCCGCAGGTGGTCGGGTTGATGCAGCAGCTGTTCACGGGACGTGAACGCGGCGTGGCCTCCGGCTTCTACGGCGCGATGGTCGCGGCGGCCACCGCGGTCGGCCCGCCGGTCGGCGGTCTGCTGATCCAGGCCGCCGGCTGGCGCTGGGTGTTCTTCGTGAACGTCCCGATCGGCGTGTGCGCGCTCGTCCTCGGGAGCCGGTTGCTTCCTCCCGACCGTGGGAACGAGCGGGCGGTCCGGCTCGACCTTCCGGGCGTGGCGCTGCTCGGCTCCGGGATCATCGCGGTCATGCTTCCGCTCATCCAGGCCGAACGGCGGCACGGATCGCCGCACTGGGCCCTGCTTCGCGCCGGAGTCGCGCTGCTGGCCTGCTTCGTCGCCTGGGAG
Organism: Actinoallomurus rhizosphaericola; assembly: GCF_024055675.1. Lineage (NCBI taxonomy): Bacteria > Bacillati > Actinomycetota > Actinomycetes > Streptosporangiales > Thermomonosporaceae > Actinoallomurus > Actinoallomurus rhizosphaericola. Next base: position 93,328 of record NZ_JAMXMW010000028.1, read on the forward strand.
CGGCGGGTACGGGGGAGAGGCGGCCGGCCGCTGGTCGACCTCGGCCTGCTGCGCCGGCGGCCGTACGCGACCGGCGCCCTCATCGGGGTGCTGTACTTCGCCGGCTACACCGGGGTCGTGTTCGTGCTGCCGCTGTACTTCCAGCGGGGCCTGGGCTACTCGGCCCTCGCGGCGGGAGCGGCGGGAACGCCCTTCTCGATCGGGTCGGCCATGGGCGCGGCGCTCAGCGGCCGCGCGGTGCACCGTCTCGGCCGTCTCCTGGTGATCGCCGGCGCCTTCACCGTCGTGCTCGCTCTGGTGGGCATCGCGATCCTGATCCGCCATGACCACGGAACCCGGATGTGGCTGGTGACGCTCGTCCCGCTCCTGGTCGCCGGCGCGGGCAGCGGGCTGGTGATCGGACCGAACCTGACGCTCGCCCTGCGGGACGTCCCGCCGGCCGAGGGCGGCACCGCCGCCGCGGTCCTGCAGACCGGGCAGCGGATCGGGTCGGCGTTCGGCCTGGCGGTCGCCGGGTCGCTGTTCCTCGGCACGCGCACCGCGTCGCGCGGCGACTTCTCCCTCTCCGCCGGGCGGGCCCTGTCCGGATCCGCCGCCCTGGTCGGCCTGGCGCTGCTCGTGGCCGTCGCGGACGGTTTGCGCAGGTCGGCGTCGCGGGAGGTTTAGCGCCCAATGTGCCTTATGTGGATGATTCGACTAGATTGATGCTGGGGGGCGGAAAGTGACCATCGGGGAGTGACATGACGGAGACGGCCGCGCCGCCCGGCCTGACCACCGGCACCTGGACCATCGATCCGGCGCATTCGGAGATCACCTTCAGCATCCGGCACCTCATGACGACGGTGCGCGGAAGCTTCACCGAGTTCGGCGGCACCATCGAGATCGCGGACGACCCCTTCCGGTCGACCGCGACCGCCGAGATCACCATCGCGTCCATCGACACGCGCAACGCCGAACGCGACGCCCACGTGCGCTCCTCGGAGATCATGGACGTGGAGCATCATCCGACCATGACCTTCACGGCGACCGGCGTGGCCCCGGCCCGTACCGGCCGTCGCGCCCGGCACCCGCGCTACGGCGTCGAGGGCGAGCTGACGATCCGCGGCATCACCAACCCCGTACGGCTGCTCACCGAGTTCCACGGCACCGGTGTCGATCCGTGGGGCGGGCTCCGCGCCGGGTTCACCGCCTCGACGCGCATCCTGCGCTCGGAGTTCGGCATCCAGTTCAACGTCCCCCTCCAGGGCGACCGGCTGGTCCTCGGCGACGAGATCGACATCGGCCTGGAGATCCAGGCCGTCCTGGCCGACGACTGAGAACCCCGGCGGCGGTCCAGGCCTCCGCTGTTGACTCGTCGCCGCTGGTGTTGCCGGTCGGGTGTCCGGATCGCCGGATCCGCCCGGTCAACGACGGCGGCGAGGTCTCAGGTCCGGCCCGGCGCCGGCGGGCACTGCCGGGTGGCGTCACGCGGTGAAGTGCCGGGTCAGCGCCGGGGCCAGGGCGCCCGCCTTGACCATGTGCGTCTGGCCCGGCAGGGTCCGGTAGGCCGCGCCGGGGATGCCGGCGGCGAGAGCCGCGTTGGCATTGCGCATCCAGGCCGGGCTCTTGCCGCCGTCGATCACGGCCGTCGGCACGGTCACCGACGCCCACCGGCCGGCGGGCAGCGGCCTGCCCTTCTGGAACTCGTTCACGAACGCGCCGTCGTACGGCAGCGTGTGAGCGACCTTCTTCAGCTTCGACCAGCCCGGCATGAAGCGCATCATGGCCACCATGACCGCCGGCATCCCGACGAAGCGCATGAAGTACCTGACCGCGTCCCCGGGCCTGCCGGCGGCGACGGCCCGCTCGAGCGCGGCCACGTAGTCGTCCGGGACGGGCGTCCTGCTGTCGTCCACGATGAACGGGGCCTCGTACAGGGCGAGCCGGCCGATCGGCAGGCCGCGGCGGGCGGCCTCCAGAGCCAGGGCGGCGCCGGAGGAGACGCCGCACACGTGCGCGGAGCCGCCCGCCTCCTCGATCAGCGCCGCCAGGTCCTCGATCTCGCGGGCGGGGTCGTAGGAGGGGGCGTCACCGCTCTCGCCACGACCGCGCCGGTCGTAGGTGTAGACGGTGAAGCGGCCGTTCAGCTCCGCGGCGAGTTTCCCCAGGGGACCGAACTCGCGGGAGCACAGGGCCCCGTCCACCAGGATCACGGCGGGCCCCTCACCGGTTCGGGTGAAGGCGATCCGCGTGCCGTCCGCCGAGACGACGGTGGAGGCCGTGGTGGAGATGGCGGTCGAGGCGGTCATGTGGTGCTCCTTCGGGGTCCGTCTTCGCGCTTGCACTGACGCGTCGAACGACCCGGCGCAGAATCGACACCCGTCCGCGACGAACTTCAGAATTCTTCCGGGGAGCCGCCGGCGGCTACACCGGCTGCCCGTTCACCTCCAGGGTGACGCCCGGCTTCTCGGTCCAGAAGGCGAGCAGGCCCGCGATCGGCTCGACCCTCGCAAACGGCTCCGGGTAGGACCACACGACGTCCTCCGCCGTGCCGTCGTCCGTCTGCACCGACCAGTAGGCGGCGTCGCCCTTGAACGGGCAGTGCGACGTCGTCTCCGACGGCCGGAGCAGGTCCGTCTTCACGTCCTCCCGCGGCAGGTAGTACCGCACGGGGCAGCCGGTCTCGGTGAGCACCACCGGCCGCGAGGAACTCGCGACCACCGTGTCCTTGATCCGCACCACGACCTGGTCCGAGCCGGGCGTGACCTCGATCTCATGTCCCTTGGCGTCCATGCCTCAATCCTGACATCTTCCGCGCGCGTTCAAGTGCCGCCCGGCGCGATCGCCGACCGTCAGTACAGAGACGGGATGATCTCGGTCACCGCTTCGTTGAACCGGCTCTGCAGGGGCTCGAGGCGCCGGCTGGACTCCTTGGCGGCGTCCAGATCCCTTGCCCACACGGCATCGCCGGCGGTCTCGCGGATCTCTCCGGCCAGGCGGCGCAACTCGTCGTCGAACACGCGGGCGCGCAACGCCTCCAGCCGGAGCAGAGACTCCGACCATCCGATGGCCGTAGGGGTCTCCCACTGGCGAGCGGGCCACGACCCCGAACGCCGGGACTCGGCGATGGCCCGGTCGAGCTCCTCGTACGCGGCCTTGAGGAGGTCCGAGACCGCCGCCTGCAGGGCCAGGATGCTCTCCCGCTGGAAGGCATTGCGGGCGGCGTCACGATCTCGCTCGTACTGCCGGTCACGGGCGGCCGTCTCATGGCGTGCCGCCAGTCTGTCCTTGTAGATCGTCAAGACGGACGTCGTGAGAGATCCCAACACGACTCCTGCGAACCCGAAAAGTGCTTCCGCGGCCATCGGTGTGCTCTCTCCCATCGTTCCGGGCGGCCCCTGCGCTCGTGACCCGGCCGCCGCCGACCGTTAGACCACAGAGGAAGGGGCGCCGTTCCGCGCGGTTCGGCGCTGTTCGCGGCGATCGGTACCGCCCGGTGAACCTTTACGTCCCAATGGTCTCCCCGTTAAGACGGATCTATCCGAGAGCTCGATGAATCGCCGCTGGGCAATGTCGGCCTGCATGCCGCATTCCCGTGCCCGCTCCTGACTCGCAGCATTTTTTACGGTCACCACGCCCTATCGCTACTTCCTGAGAGGCGATGCTCGCATGGGCCGGTTTATGGATCGTGGGGGCGGAGATGGGTTCAGCGTGAACGCCCGTTGTGGGCGAATTCATAGGGATCCGGAGGCTGTCATGAGCCGATACATGCCCTACAGCTCCACCGGTCCGGCGCCCCGTTTCGGCGGCGTCCGCGGCTGGCAGCAGGACATCCTTCGAGGCGAGTCCTAGCTGAGTGAGGCGAGGTACTGCGGTCGTGAGAAACCGCAGTACCTCCGCTCATGTCAGGCGGCCGGCACGGCGGAGGGGGCGTTCGTGACGCGGTTGTGCTACCCCGCCGCCCGGCGCGGCGACGTGGTGGAGAATCTGTTCGGATTCCCGGTCGCCGACCCCTATCGGTGGCTGGAAGACGCCCGTGATCCGGACGTACGGGACTGGGCGGCGGCCCAGGACCGGCTCTTTCAGGCGTGCCGGGCCGGATGGAGCGAGCGGGAGACGTGGGCGTCATCGGTCGATGAGACGTCGTCCTTCGGCGTGTCGGACTCCCCGATGGTGCGGGGTCAGGTCATGTTCCTCGCCGAGCAACGGCCGGAGGACGAGCAGAGGCGCCTGCTCGTGATCGACGCGGAGGGGAACCGTCGCGTGCTGCTCGACCCGGCCGCGATCGACCCGTCCGGGCGTACCGGGCCGTACGCCTGGTGGCCGTCGCGCGAGGGGGAACGCGTGGCCGTCCAGCTCGAGGTCGCCGAACGACCCGGCAGCGACATCACGGTGCTCGACGCCCGCACCGGCGACACGGTCGACGGACCGCTGCCCCGGACCCGCAACACCTCGCTCGCCTGGCTGCCGGGCGGCGACGCGTTCTACTACGTCAGCCGGGTCCCCGACGAGGACCTGGCGCCCGGTGACACGCGGCTGCAGCGGCGGGTGAGACTCCACCGGATCGGTACGCCGTGGCGGGCCGACCCCGTGGTGTTCGGCGGCGAGGACGCCCCGGACGACTATTACGGGCTGACCGTCAGCGCCGACGGCCGTCACCTGGCGGTCACCGCGATGTCGGGGCCCGCCTCGCCCAATGACGTGCACGTCGCCGAGCTCACCGATCCGGAGGCCCCGTCCTTCACCAGGATCGTCGACCGGCACACCGCGCGCGCCCGCGTGCTCCCGCGCTTCCTCGCGGACGGCGACCTGCTGCTGGTGACCGACCACGAGGCCCCGTGCGGCCGCGTCTGCCGCGCGCGCCGGCAGGACACCGACCCGGCCTCCTGGCGGACGCTGGTGGCCGAGGACCCCACGGCCCCGCTCGACGAGTGCCTGGTCCTGGACGACCCCGCGCTTCCGCGTCCCCTCCTGCTGCTGGCACGCGCCCGCGACGGCATCTCCGCCGTCACCGTGCACGACCTCGCGACCGGCCGGCCGCTCACCCGCCTGCCCCTGCCCGGCGCCGGCGTCGTGTCCTCCCTGCGCACGAACCTCCCGCACGGCCGCTACGCCTGGTTCGGGTACTGCGACCCGACCACACCCCCGACGATCTACCGCTACGACCCCGTGCGCGGGACGACGGAACGGGAGACCGGCGCCACGACCGCCGGACCCGCCCCGGGAATCCGCAGCCACAGCGTTCGCTATCCCGCCCGTGACGGCACCGAGGTCACGCTGTTCCTGTTCACGCCGGACGGACCGGAGGATGGTCCCCGGCCCACCCTGCTGTACGGCTACGGCAGCTTCGGGATGCCGATGCGCCCCTGGTTCTTCCCCCTGGCGGCCGCCTGGGTCGGCGCCGGTGGCGCGTACGCGGTCGCCTGCGTACGCGGCGGCGGCGAAGCGGGACAGCACTGGCACGAGGCCGGCCGCGGACCGTACAAACAGCGCGCGATCAGCGACTTCAACGACGCCGCAGCCTGGCTCATCGACACCGGCCGCACCAGTCCCGGCCGGCTGGTGAGCTACGGCCAGTCCGGCGGCGGGCTGCTGGTCACCGCCGCCGCCGTCCAGCGACCGGACCTGTACGCCGCGGTCATCGCCGCAGGGCCGCTGTGCGACATGGTGCGGTACGAGCGCTTCGGGCTCGGGCACACGTGGACCGAGGAGTTCGGCAGCGCCTCCCGGCCCGAGCAACTGCGCCGGCTGCTCGGCTACTCGCCGTATCACAACGTCACCCCCGGCACGCCCTACCCGGCGTTCCTCCTCGCGGGGGCGGTGACCGACCTGCAGACCGGAGAGGCGCACGTCACCAAGATGTGCGCGGCCCTCCAGCACGCCACCGGCGGCGACCGGCCGATCCTGATGCGCCGGGAACCCGACACCGCCCACGCCGCCTCACCCGCGAGCAAGGAACGCGCCCTCACCGCGGACCTGCTGGCGTTCGCTGGGGAGTACGCCGGACTGTCGCCGAAGAGACCGACCACCCGGCCGTACGAGAGCGACGAGGAAGCGGGCTGAGGGCTCCGGCGCGGCGGGTCACGGCTCGACCTTGAACGGGTCGTGTTCGGCCAGCAGCTTGTCCAGCCGGGCCTGGTCCACGCGACCAGTGAGGGTCGCGGTCTCCTGCCGGTCCCGTACACACTTGGCGAGCGTGAACGTCGAGGTCACCGCGTACAGGAACGTGAGCCCGAGGAACGCCCTGATCCACCCGCCGACCGGCAGGTAGGCGATGCCGATGACGCAGGCCGCCAGCGAGATCCCGAAGGAGATGGCCGCCTGAACCAGGAACGCGGTGGTGGTGCTCGATCTGACCGTTGTGTTCATACCTGGATCGTCGGCGCGCCCGAGCCCGATCGCATGAGCAGGAGTACTCAATCCGCGGCACTGCGGCGGATGCGGGCGGCCGAGAACCCGGCGGGCGGCGCCGCGACGATCGTGTCCGGTGCCGTACCGATCGGCGGCATGGTGTCGGACATCACGTCGCCGGGCCCCGTATCGGCCTCCTCCGTCCACTCATCGCGCTCCGCCGCCTCGTCCACGTCCTCCACGTCGGGTGCGACCTCCACTCCGCTGATCGGCGACGGCCACAGACCGGTGCCTCCGTCGTCTCCGGGAGGGCTCCCGGGCGACGCGCCGTCCGCGGGATCGATGAGGACCGGTGGCACGGTCAGGCCGCCGTCACCGGGCGCGAACGGCGGCCCGCCGCCACGGCCGGCGGATCCGGGCCGGCCGCCCGCGGGCCCGGCCGGTGGGCCCTGGCGGGCCGCCCCGGGGCCGGTCTGCCCAGGGCCGGACCGCCCGGGACCGGTCTTCGCGGGATCGGGTTTCGCCGGCCCGGGCCGCCCGGGGCGGCGGACCGCCGGGGGCGGCTCACCGGGAGTCCTGGCGAAGGCGATGCCGAGCGGGGCCGTGCGCAGCTGCTTCACCCCGGAGGCGCTGGAGACCGTCGCGATCACGGCGTCCGACGCCGTGCTGATCGCCGATACGGTGCCGGACATGGCGTTGCCCACCCAGGCCTCCGCGCCGTCGGGCGTGATCACCACGGGAGCCGGGATCCTGCCGACCGTGACCGTCCGCCGGATCCTCCGGGCCGCCGTGTCGATCACCGTCACCGCGTCGGCGTTCATCCGGCTGACGTAGGCCTTCGCGCCGTCCGGGGTGACGGCGACGCCCCACGGCTCGTCACCGACCGCGATCCGGCCGCGTACCCGGCCGCTCACCGCGTCGAGCACCGCGACCGTGCCCGCCCGGGGCTCCGTCACGTACACCGCCCGGCCGGCCGCGTCCACCGCGACGCCCTGCGGACCGGACACGTCGTGGACCCTGCGGATCACCCGGTCCCTGCGGGCGTCCAGCACCGCGATGCCGGAGTCGTACGTGACGTACGCGCGCGCCCCGTCCGCCGCGAACACCACCTGCCGCGGGGCCGTCCCGACCCGTACCGACCGCTCCACCGTGTCGGACCGGGTGTCGATGACCGCGACGACGTCCGACCCGCTCTTCCCCGTGTCCCCGCCGGTGACCGCGGCGTACGCCTTCGTCCCGTCCGGGGAGACCGCGACGCTCCGGGGGAACGGCCCGACGGGCAGCGGGCGCGCCGAACCGGTCGCCGGATCGATGTCCAGCACGTCGAACTGGCCCGTCTCGGCGACGTACAGCTTCGTGCCGTCCGGGGTCACCGCGACGCCCTGCGGGGCGTCGGCGGGAAGGTCGTCCGCCACGATCCGGTGCGTCGCGACGTCGATGGCGGCCACGGAGTACCCGCCGGCCAGCGCCACGTACGCGACGTAGGACCCGGCCGCCCGCCTGGCCTGCGGGTGCTCGCCCGGCGGGTCCCACTTCGGGTCGCCGGGGACGGTGTTGCGCGGGCTGGGCCGCGGCCGGGGCGCCTGCGCCGCCGAACCCGCGGGGACGGCGAGGACGATCAGTCCCGCGACGCCGCTCCCGGCCAGGAGCAGCCGCCGTCGTGAGATGCTCTTCGGCACTGTCGATCCCTTCCGGCCCGCGGCGGCTCAGCCCCGGGGCCGAGGCCGTGGTCCCTTCTCCTGGTGGGGCGGGGTCTGCGCCGCCCCGGGGAACTCCGGGGCCGGCAGCCGGTCGACGGCGTCGGCCGCACGCGCCAGCTCCGGTTTCGTCCGGGGCAACTGCGGCGGCCGGCCGCGTACCGCCATCCCCAGCGCCGACGTCAGGTCCCCGAACGTCCGCCGCCGCCAGGCGCTGAGGTTCGGCACGCGAACCCCCGTCACCCGCTCCAGCAGCCGCAGCGTGGAGGTGTGGTCGAACGCCTCGCGCGCCACCCAGCCGCCCTGCGTCCAGGGGGAGACGAGGATGCACGGCACGCGGAAGCCACCACCGATCGGCAGGCCCTCGACGAACTCGTCCGGCGTTCCCGCCGGAGGGACCGGAGGAGGGACGTGGTCGAACAGCCCGTCGTTCTCGTCGTAGTTGAGAATGAACAACGTCTTGGCCCACACGGCGGGGTTGGACGCGATCGCGTCGATCTTGCTGGCCACGTAGTCGGCGCCGGCGGCCGGGGTGTAGTCCGGATGTTCGGACTGATAACTCGTCGGGATGATCCACGAGACCGTCGGCAACCGGTCGTGGGCCGCGTCGAATTCGAACTGGCCCGCGGCGTACGTGCGGAGCCCGTTGCGGTACAACGGCGAGTCGGCCGAAGCGATCTGGAACGCGTCGAACCGTTCGAGCACATTGCATGCGTAATTGTCGACCTCCTGGTAGACCCGCCACTCGATCCCGGCCTCGGTGAGCGCCTCCGGATAGGTCTTCCAGCGGTACGGAACGGGACCCCGGTTTCCGGTGACGGGTCCGCCCTGGTCGCCGCCCGGGTCGATGGTGCCGCTCATCAGGTAGAGCCGGTTCGGCCACGTGGGCCCCAGCACCGAGCAGAAATAGTTGTCGCAGATCGTGAACGACTCCGCCAGGGCGAATTGGAACGGAATGTCCGCCCGGGTGTAATGGCCCATGACGTACGGCGCGTTCTCCCCGTCGGAGGCGCGGTGCGCCGGCACCCAGTTGTCCATCCCGCCGTCGTTCCACACCTGGTGCTGGACCTTCCACGCGTGGTTGGTCGACGGGATCGACTGCGCGTTCGTCGTCCGCGTGTCCAGGTGGAACGGCAGGAGGTAGCCCGCTGGATTCTGCGGATCCGGCTGGTGGAAGACCGACCGGCCGGTGCTCAGCGTGATCGCCGCCGGATCGGAGAAACCGCGCACCCCGGGAAGGGTCCCGAAATAATGATCGAATGAGCGATTTTCCTGCATCAGGACGACGACGTGCTTGATGTCGCCGAGCCGGGCCCTTCCCGGCGACGGAGCGGAGGCCATCGCCCGCCGCAGATTCGGAGGCAGGAACTCCGCGGCGGACGCCGCAGCGGCCATCGCCCCCGCCGCACTGAACAGGCGACGGCGGGTGAGTTCCGGCATATGACACGCTCCCGTCGGACCGAGGACCACGAAACACCAGATAGAAAATGGCCCATTCAAAGGCCGCGCGCAACGCGAACGTATGAACGATGTTCGATGATCGGGCGACGGAAACGTTGATTCGGGCAATCGGCGGAATTCGCTTTATTGCGATATCTAACGGCAGATGTCGGTGACCCGGCGGCCGGAGACCGGCCATGCCCGACGGTCGGCGGAACACCGGCGGACGCGGCGACGACCGGCCGCCCCCCGCCTCGACGGCACCGCTCTGTTCCGAACGTCACACCCCAGGGCGAATATCAGCCCCGATGCCGGGCAGGGCTCATGAAGCACCGCCGAAAGCACCATTCGGGAAGGTAAACCCATGAGCACCAACCTCCACGGCAAGACGATCGCCTTCCTCGTCGCCCCCGACGGGATCGAGCAGGTCGAACTGACCGAGCCCTGGAAGGCGATCGAACAGGCCGGCGGCACGCCGCGCCTCGTCTCCACCGCCGGCGGCGAGGTTCAGGCCCGCGACCACCTCGAGAAGGCCGACACGTTCCCCGTGGACACCACCGTCGACGAGGTCTCGGCCGACGACTTCGACGCGCTCGTCCTGCCCGGCGGCGTCGCCAACCCCGACTTCCTGCGCACCGAGCCCAAGGCCGTCGCCTTCGCCAAGGGATTCTTCGACAGCGCCAAGCCGGTCGCGGCGATCTGCCACGCCCCCTGGACCCTCGTCGAGGCCGGCGTCGTACGCGGCCGCACCCTGACGTCCTGGCCCAGCCTGCAGACCGACATCCGCAACGCCGGCGGCACCTGGGTCGACCAGGAGGTCGCGCGCTGCACCGCGGGCCCCAACACCCTCATCACCAGCCGCAAGCCCGACGACCTCAAGGCCTTCTGCCAGGAGATCGTCGGGACGTTCGCGGCCTGAACCACCGGCGCGCGGCCGGCCGGACGCACGGCGTCCCGGCCGCCCGCGCCGCCCTCCGTACGGCCGGGACCTGCGGCATGAGACGCGGCCCGGACTCCGCGCGGGCGGGCCGTACGGTCCGTGCGCCCTTCCGCTCCCGCCGCACTCCGCATGAGCCGGACTCGCGGATCCGGCTGCCGTTTCCCGCATCCGGGCATACCCTCACATCTAGGCCAAGGGACCCTTGTCGGCCCCTTCGGTCTAGACCAATACGTGAACACTGGGCGACGCCGACCTGCATGAATACGCGTACCGCCCAGTAACTACCTAGGGTTGTAGCGTGAGTCGCCGAGCAAAGATCGTCAGCACGATAGGTCCCGCCTGTTCCAGCCAGGAGAACATCCACGCCCTCGTGGAGGCCGGGATCGACGTCGCCCGGCTCAACATGAGCCACGGCACGCAGCAGCAGCACGCGGAGGTCTATCGATATCTCCGCGACGCCTCCAACGCCACCGGCCGCGGCGTCGGCATCCTCGCCGACCTCCAGGGACCGAAGATCAGGCTCGGCCGGTTCGCCGAGGGCCCGGTCCGCCTGACCCTGGGCGACGAGTTCACCGTCACCACCGAGGACGTCCCCGGCGACCGCGCCATGGTCTCCACCACCTACGGCGGGCTCCCCGGCGACGTCAACGCCGGTGACACCGTCCTCATCGACGACGGCCGCGTCGTCCTCAGCGTCACCGCCGTCGACGGCCCCCGCGTCCGCACCCGCGTCCTCGTCGGTGGCATGGTCTCCGACCACAAGGGCCTCAACCTCCCCGGCGTCGCCGTCAGCGTCCCCGCCCTCACCGAGAAGGACGAGGAGGACCTCCGCTTCGCCCTCCACCTCGGCGTCGACATGGTCGCCCTGTCCTTCGTGCGCAGCCCCGACGACGCCACCACCGCCCGCCGCATCATGGAGGAGGAAGGACGCACCGTCCCCCTCCTCGCCAAGATCGAGAAGCCGCAGGCCGTCGAGCGCCTCGAAGAGATCGTCGAAGCCTTCGACGGCATCATGGTCGCCCGCGGCGACCTCGGCGTCGAGCTCCCGCTCGAGCAGGTCCCCATCGTCCAGAAACGCGCCATCGAGCTCACCCGCGAGAAGGCCCGCCCGGTCATCGTCGCGACCCAGATGCTCGAGTCCATGATCAGCGCGCCGCGCCCCACCCGCGCCGAGACCTCCGACGTCGCCAACGCCGTCTTCGAAGGCGCCGACGCCGTCATGCTCTCCGGCGAGACCAGCGTCGGCGACTACCCCATCGAGTCCGTCCAGACCATGGGCCGCATCGTCTGCGCCGCCGAGGAGCACACCCTCCGCGCCACCCACTCCCTCGACCGCGTCCCCGAGACGGTCGGCGGCGCCATCGCCCGCGCCGCCGCAGAGATCGGCGCGACCGTGGGCGCCAAGGCCCTCGTCGCCTTCACCATGACCGGTGAGACCGCGCGCCGCATGTCGCGCTACCGCTCGCCGATCCCCCTCCTGGCCTTCACCGCCCGCCCCGAGACCCGCAGCCAGCTGGCCCTCGTCTGGGGCGTCGAGACCTTCATCGTCCCCGAGGTCTTCCACACCGACGAGATGGTCCGCCAGGTCGAGGCCGCGCTCCTCGACATCGGCCGCCTCCAGAAGGGCGACCGCGTCGTCATCGTCGCCGGCTCGCCCCCCGGCACCCCCGGCTCCACCAACGCGCTGCGCGTCCACCGCATCGGCGACGCCATCGCCACCCACCCGTCGTCCTGACCCCAGGACGCTCCGGACCCAGTGCGGGGCCACCGCCCACCACCCCGGGCGGCTGACCCCGCACTCGGAGCCGCACAGGCTCGCACGGCGGCGGATCAGTACTTCGGCCCCACGTACTCATCTAGCCGCCCCACCGCCTCCCTCCGCGCCACCGAGATGTTGTTGCGGTTGGACCGCTTCCAGGCGATGTCGAGCCTGTCCAGCGCGTCCGTGAATAGCCTGGTGATATCAGCGGATTCGTTGGTGAAGAAATAGCGCGGGTATTCGTACCAGCGATCGCCGTTCGCGGTCGCATGCCGTACACGGTTGGTCGAGCGACTCCCGTCCGAGTGGATCAGGCCGCGGATGAACGGCTCCGTATGCCGCTTCACGAGCTCCTGCTGCCAGGGCTCCAGCGCGATCGTCCGGTTGTGCTTCTTGCCCGGGCCGTGCTGAGGGAAGAGGCACGGCCAGTGCTTCGAATGGCTGTTTATCTCCGTGCAGCCGTTCAGCTTGAGGAAGCGGATCTTGTTGTGGGGCCGGACCGCGCGGATGGCATCCGCGCACTCGGTCTGAAGGCCCGGGTAGGCGTCCGCGCAGAAGACGCGGAACGCCCAGATCCGTTTCGCGGGATCGCTGACCGGGCTGATGCAGCCATCTCCGAGATAGAGCCCGAAGAGATAGGCGTATCGGTCCGCAGGCTGCGGAACCGTCGTAGGCGTGGCGCAGCGGGGGCACGATGCCGCGCGAGACGACGCTACGGATCTGCCCTGGTCGGCCCGCAGCTGCCAGTCCCGGATGGCCCACCGGGAGATGCGCGTGCGCCTGCTGACCTCGCTGACGGTGCAGCCCTGGGCGAGAAGGTCTAAGGCGCGATTACGCGTAGCGATGTCATACATGCGCGCAGTGTCGCATCGCGTTACGACTGTGAGGATGTTCGGGTGCCGCCTCGGGTGGTGGTCTGACCCGCGTTACGACTGGCCATGGTGCCTTGAGTTTGATCTGTCGGCCGCCACACCGGGGCGGTGCTTGCTGCCGCTGGACCGG
>NZ_JAMXMW010000029.1:0-91656 GCF_024055675.1 Actinoallomurus rhizosphaericola
GTCACAACGCGCCCGTGATGGCGCCACGGCGGCCGAGCTCGCCGAGACCGCCGAGCTGGCCCTGGCGGCCTGTCAGGCGGCCGGAGTCGGCTTGACGTAGGTCACCGCGACATTGAGGTAGGTCGCGAGACCATAGTCGTGGCCCCGGACGGCGAGCAGGTTGCAGCAGTCCAGGTAATTGGCCGGAACGACGACGTCGATGGCGCCGGCGTTGCAGTTGCCGCTCTTGACGGCCTGGAGCAGATGGCCGTTGAGGTAGACGCTCGCGTCGTTGTCCACGGTCCCCTGGATGCGGACCTCCTGGGCGTCCCGCGGGATGTGCACCCAGTGGCGTACGAGGATGTCCGTGTTGACGGCCCAGTGGGTCTTGACGTTCGCGGGATTGTTCCACTTGCACGTGCGGTTGACGGTCCCGAAGCCCTCCTGGCCGGAGGGCCAGCCGCTGTCGTCGAAGCTCCGGTCGGCGAAGAGCGGCTGGTCGGCCGCCGGGGGCACCTGCAGGTACCTCCAGTCGGTGCTGTTGTAGCCGAGCGCGGTGACCACGGTCTGCCGCTTCCCGGCCGGGGAGGCGGACGCGGGCGCCGCGGTGGTCAGAGCCATGGCGGCCAGCAGCGAGCCGGCCGCGAGGCCCACGGGCAGGAAGCGCAAGGACTTCGTCGACATGAGAGCCTTTCGTCGATTGTGCGGAGATTTCGCGATCCGGTCGATGTCTTCAGGCGACGGGATGCGAGGGAAGCGAATCATCCCGGCGTCGGCGGCGAACGGATCCGCGATCGCAGTTGGCCGATCTTTGCGCGGAGGATGCTTCCCGCTAGTGCGGTGACTGCTCGGGGAGACGGCGCGCACCGTGTTCAGGCGTTTGCGGCGGCGGATCGGCGGGTCGAGGAAATCGGATGGAAGTACGTCGACGGACCGTTCATCGTGCGCCCCGGACGGGAGGAGCGGGCTCACTTCTCCGTACGGCTTTCGTGGGAGACGCCGACTTCCGTGGACCACGTCGACTGGCTCGCGGAAGTCCGGCGGTGGACCGACGAAGTGGCGGCGAGAGCGTGACGAGACGCGTCAGGCGACGACGGCATCCGGCCCGCCGTCATCGCCGCTCGTACAAGGTGATTCTCGGACGATAGCGGCTCATCGAACCGGGCGGTACGGTCTATGGCATGCCGGTTCGCAAAGGCGCGACGATCAACCCGGCGCGCACCCGCGCCGCCATCCTCGAGACGGCCACTCCCCTGCTGTACGAGCGCGGCCTCGACGGCATCGGCGTCGCCGAGCTGTGCGCCCGGCTCGGGGTCTCCAAGGAGACGCTCTACCGACACTTCGGCACGAAGGACGGCCTGGTCGAAGCCATGCTGGAGGCGCGCAGCGAGCGGGTGACCCGATGGCTGGCCGAGGCCGTCGCCGCCGCCGGGCAGAACCCCGCCGACCAGCTCGCCGCGGTGTTCGACGCCCTGCAGGAGTGGTACGACGACCCGGCCTTCCGCGGCTGCGCGATGCTGAACGCGGCCGCCCAGCACCACGTCGCGTCCGTACGCGCCATCACCGCGCGCCACCTGAACGGCTACCTCGAGCTCCTGACCGGCATCGCCGAACGCGCCGGGGCCGCCGACCCATCGGCCCTGGGACGGCAGTGGCTCATGCTCGTCGAAGGAGCGACCGTCGTCGCCGCGCATCACGACGCGGCCGGCGCGGGTGAGCGCGCCCGCCAGGCCGCGCTCGCCCTGCTGCCCGCCGCCCTAACCGGCCCTCGGGGCTGACCCGCCGCGCCGGTTCCTCCCTGCCATCCGGCCGACGGACGTCCGGAACCGCTTGCTGCAGCACGTAGTCGTCAACGGTCGTTCCGTTGTTCCCCGAGGGCCCCGTCCCGGCCCGCTCACCGACCGCGACATGGGCGAAGCGGCATCGAGCGGCCCGCGACCGGCCTGGCCTCAGTCCCGATGCGTGAGCCCGGCCAGGTCCTCAGGGGCGCCGACCCCGTTGCGCGAGGACCTGGCCGGGCGCGGTCACGATGATGCGGTGGGCAGGTCGTGGATGTTCCAGGTCTTGGAGCAGGAAACCGGGGCCTGCATAACGGGGATCAGCTGAGTGCCGACGTAGCCCGTCATCGTGGCGGTGCCGCTGATGGTGACGGACTGCTTGTCGTCGCTGATGGTGTAGGTGCCGCCGTTGAAGTTGGAAATGTCCTCGAACGCCGTGACGCCGCCCAGGTAGCCGGCAATGTTGTTCACAGCGGTGATCTGGCCGAACGAGTTGTTGGTGTCCACGGTGACATCGGCGGTGACGTCGAACCAGGTGTCGATGGTCTCCTTGGTCGAGCACATCACGTGGAAGACCTGGGTCCCGCCGGAGGCGGGAGCGGCGTGGGCGGGCGTGCTGAGCGCGAGCAGCCCGCCGGTCAGTGTGGTGATGATGGCGGCGGCCAGCAGGGCGACGCGGCGCAGTGCGCTCGAACGGACGGCGGTGCGGCTGGTGGTGGTCATTGACGGTGCCTCCGAAGGCGTGTCGGGAGAATGACCGCGCCGGTCGGCGGCGGCCCGCCATCAGATTGAGGCCGGGTGCCGATTGCCCGGAAGGCTACCGTTGTTCGCCGTACAAACACCGCACAATCACCGGCACCGAACAATCAATCCCGCTGCGACCAGACCAGCCATGACCAGCTCGGACATTCGGTGCGGACCGCTGGCGGGCGACAATGCTGATGCGATGAAGAGCGGGGCCATGCTCGCCGAAGGCGCGACCGTCGTCGCCGCGCACCACGACGCGGCCGGGCAGGCCGCGTCAGGCCGGAACCGCGCGGATGAGGACCAGCGAACCCTCCAGGCACCGCTGCCGGCGCAGGGCTCCGTGGCGGCGGTCCCAGTCCCCCGACTCCAGGTCGTTCCGGAGCCGCTCGACGTACTGCGCGCGCACGGCCGGGTCGACGAAGCTCCATGCCGAGCAGGCTTGCCGTGCCCCGGGGTCGAGGAGGCGTTCCGGGCGCGCGTAGTACGCCTCGTTGAACCCGTCGGTGCAGTCGGCGGGGATGGGCACCGGCCGCACCGACGCCTCGCCGCCGAGCACCTCGGTGATGTCGCCGATCGCCGGGTACCGGCGGGCCTCGGTGTCCAGGACCAGCGGGGCGTACTCGTACAGCCAGAAGTTCCGGACCAGATCCGGGTCGCAGGTCAGGATGACGACGGGGCCACGGGCGACGCGCCGCATCTCCCGCAGGCCCGCCTTCAGGTCGCTCCACTGGTGAACGCTGAACGTGGTCATCGCGGCGTCGAAGGCGTCGTCGGCGAACGGCAGGTGCTCCGCCGTGGCGTCCACGGCGGGCGGCAGGTGGGCCGGCCGCTGGGCGCGCATGGACGCCGACGGCTCCACCGGGGTGACGTCCGGCGCCACGGACTCGTAGCCACCGGCGCCCGCGCCGACGTTGACCACCGTCCGCGCCTCTCCCAGGGCCTCGGCGATGAGCCGGGCGATACGGTCGTCCGGCCTGCGGTAGTCGCTGTACCCGGTCCCGATCGTGCCGTAGTCCGCGTCGCCCGCGCTGCCGTCCGCTTTCCGCTCTCCCATGACGAGCGAGCCTTCCACACCGCCACCGGCCTCGGGAACCGGTTTTCCGGGCACCCGTGGCATCGGCCGGGTCACCGGTGGAGGCGTTTCCCGAATGCCCTGAGCACTGGACCGCCGGGATTTGGGTAGCGTCGCGTGCGTGCGGCTTCATGTGGGATGTGCGATGTGGACCCATGCGCCATGGCAGGGGCGATTCCTGCCTCACCCGCTTCCTCCGCAGGAACGGCTGAAGGCGTACGCGAGCTGGTGCAATGCGGTCGAGGGGAACACCACCTTCTACGCCATTCCGGCACGTGGCACGGTGGAGACCTGGGCGGGTCAGACCGACGAGGATTTCCGCTTCGTCCTGAAAATGCCCAAATCGATCACGCATGTGCGCCGCCTCGGGGACGTCGGCGCCGAACTCCGCGCCTTCCTGGACGCCATCGAGCCGCTCGGGCCGCGGGCCCACGCGCTCTGGATCCAGCTGCCGCCGGCGTTCGCGCCGGCCGACGTCGGGGTGCTGGCGGCCTTCCTGCGCCGGCTCCCGTCCTCGCACCGGTACGCCGTCGAGGTACGGCACCGCGCGTTCTTCGAGGACCCGAGGGCCACGGCGCTCCTCGAGAAGGCCCTCGCCGGCGTCGGCGCGGAATGGATCCCCTTCGACACGACGACGCTCTTCCAGACCACGCCGACGAGCGACATGGAACGCGACGCCTGGACGCGCAAGCCGCGCGTCGCACGACGCACGGTCGCCCTCACCGACCGGCCCATCGTCCGGTACATCGGCCGTGACTCCGTGGACGAAACGGTCGCCGGCTGGCGAGGATGGGTCGGCCAGGTCGCCGGGTGGCTGCGGGAAGGCCGTTCGCCGACGGTCTTCATCCACACCCCGGACAACGCCGAGGCGCTGCGGCTCGCCCGCCGGTTCCACGATGACGTACGGGCCCGGCTCCCGGAGATCGAGCCGCTGCCGGAGCCGATGCGGGCGCCCGCCGAGCCGCCGACCCTCTTCTGACGGAGAGGCTGGCGGCCGGTACGGAGAGCATTTACACACGGCATACTCAGTGAGTGTGGACGTCCTCTTCGATTCCCCCGTCGTGCGGCTGCGGCAACCCGGAAAAATCCTCCCGACCCAGGCGAGCTACGAGATTCTCGATGACAAGCGGAATCGCCTGGCGTTCGCCACGGAGACCGATCGGCGCACCCGCCTGCAAATGCTGAAGGCGACCCTGCCCACCGCGCCGCCGCCGGGCGCGCGGATCCTCACGGTCACGGGCACCGACGACCAGGCGATCCTCCTGCTGACCCGGCATCCGAACGGGCGGCTCGCCGAGGTCCACCGGCCGGACGGCGGCCCGGTCGGCCGGATCCGCGCGACCGGGACGACGCGTCACTACAAGCTCACCGACGACCAGGAGCAGGTCGTGGCGACCGCCGTCGGGGAGCTGTCGCTCAAGCACTTCCAGGTCACCGCGGCCTCGGGCGCCCGGATCGCCCACGTGAGCAAGACCTGGGCCGGGCCGGTGAAGGAGTGGCTCACCCCCTCCGACCACTACAAGATCGAGTTCAACCGGGACATCTCCGAACCGGCCCGCACCCTCACCGTCATGCTGGCGATCATGCTCGACCTGTCCCTGTTCGGCCCGATGTGAGCGGTCCGCTTCACCGGATGAGGCCGGCGGGGCCACCGGGTCAGAGCCCTTTGATGAGGCGGCCGCTTAGGGGGCGCCTCGGGGTGCACGGCACTTACGACCCCATTCTGCCGGATCTGGCCCCCGGCGCCATCCGCAACCCCGACGCGCCCAACGACGGGGAATGAGCCCCCGTGACTACGCGGGCTCACCGTATTGGCCCCCTGCTCCCTAAAGTGTCCGCAGGCCCGAGGCGGTTCCTGGGCAGGGATTCCCGGAAACGTTTCTGCAAGTCGCGGTGAGGTCTACACACTTCCGGACGCCCTACCCGCGAGCAGCATCCAGATTCCCCCGCACCGTCCTCGTGAGTGGATGGTTGGTGCCCAGAATCCGCTCGGCATCGGTCAGGGTCTGCCTCAGCAGCGGGATCGCCCGGGCCGGGTTCCCCGCCGCCTGGTAAGCGGCGGCGAGGTTGTTGCGGGAGGTCAAGGTGTCGGGGTGGTCGGGGCCCAGGACCCGCTCTTGATCGGTCAGAATCTGTTCGTGCAGCGGGATCGCCTGGACCGGGTTTCCCGCCGCACGGTAGGCGGCGGCGAGGTTGTTGCGGCAGGTCAAGGTGTCGCGGTGGTCGGGGCCCAGGACCCGCTCGGCATCGGTCAGCGTCTGTTCGTACAGCGGGATCGCCCGGGCCAGGTTCCCCGCCACACGGTAGGCGTAGGCGAGACTATGGCGGGAGCTCAGCGTGTAGGGGTGGTCAGGGCCCAGGACCCGCTCGGCATCGGTCAGCGTCTGTTCGTACAGCGGGATCGCCCGGGCCAGGTTCCCCGCCGCCTCGTACGCGGCGGCGAGGCCGTTGCGGGAGCCCAGGGTGTCGGGGTGGTCAGGGCCCAGAACCCGCTCGGCATCGGTCAGGGTCTGCTTCAGCAGCGGGATCGCCCGGGCCAGGTTCCCCGCCGCCTGGTAAGCGGCGGCGAGGCCGTTGCGGCAGGTCAGGGGGTAGGGGTGGTCGGGGCCCAGGACCCGCTCGGCATCGGTCAGGGTCTGTTCGTACAGCGGGATCGCCCGGTCTAGGTCCCCCACGGCCTGGTAGGCACCGGCGAGACTATGGCGGGACATCAGCGTATGGGGGTGGTCGGGGCCCAGGACCCGCTCGGCATCGGTCAGGGTCTGTTCGTACAGCGGGATCGCCCGGTCTAGGTCCCCCACGGCCTGGTAGGCACCGGCGAGATTAAGGCGGGAGGTCAGCGTATCGGGGTGGTCAGGGCCCAGGACCCGTTCGCTATCGGTCAGGGTCTGTTCGTACAGCGGGATCGCCCGGTCTAGGTCCCCCACGGCCTGGTAGGCGTGAGCAAGGTTGTTGCGGAAGATCAGGGTGTTGGGGTGGTCAGGGCCCAGGATCCGCTCTTGATCGGTCAGGTTCTGTTCGTACAGCGGGATCGCCCGGGCCAGGTTCCCCGCCGCCTCGTAGGCGTTGGCGAGGTTGTTGCGGGAGGTCAGCGTGTTGGGGTGGTCAGGGCCCAGGATCCGCTCTTGATCGGTCAGGTTCTGTTCGTACAGCGGGATCGCCCGGGCCAGGTTCCCCGCCGCCCGGTAAGCGGCGGCGAGGGCGTTGCTGGAGGTCAGGGTGTCGGGGTGGTCAGGGCCGTGGAGGCGTTGGGAGGTGATCAGGGAGCGGTGCAGGTAGGTGATGGCGCGAGTGGTGGCGCCTTGGTCGTTGAGAAACAGTCCGGTGTAGGTGAGCAGGAGGCCGGTGGTGTCGGTGTCGGTGTCGGGGGGTGCGTGCTCGATCAGGGCGTCGATGTGCGGGAGCAGCGTGCGCCGGGTCGGCCAGGTCGCCGGGTCCCGAGGGTCAGCCTGTTGTGCGGCCTGCAGGAGCCGGGTGGCCTCATCGCGGGCGGCGTGGATGGCTGTGGGCTGGCGGTGCGGGTCGGTGGGGTCGGGCGTGCGGGCGATGGCTTGGACGAGGCGGTGCACGGCGATGGTGTCACCGTCAAGAATGATCATGTTATAGGCGGCCAGCGCGCCCAGCGCCTCGATCAGCTCGGCCTCATCGGCCAGGCCCTCCAGCAGGGATCGGGGGATGGCCTCGGGCGCCCACCACGCCAGCACCCGCAGCAGCTGCCCGGCCAGCGGCCGGTCGGCCAGCCGGTCCAATGTGAGCCGCCAGATCCGTGCGATTGTCCGCTGCGCGTCGGCACCCTCGGCGGCTTGGTCGTACATCACCGCGGGCCGCGCGGCCAGCAACCGCAGGTAAGCCGCCGGGGACAGGTGGGTCTGGTACAGGTAGGCGGCGGCCTGATCGATGGCCAGCGGCAGATACCCCAGTTCGGCGCACAATTCGGCGGCACCGTCCAGGTCCGCATGGTCGCGGTCGCCGGTTGCGATCTGGCGCAGCAACCTCAGCGCCTGGTCGGGCGGCAGTACGTCCAAGCGGATGCGGGCCGAGGTGACGTGGTGCCAGCCGGTGGCCAGCCGGCTGGTGATCAGAAACCGGCCACCCGTAGCGGCGGCCACCAGTTCTTGGATGTGGGAGGGGTGGGTGACGTTGTCCAGCACCACCAGCCAGCCGGTGTGGCAGGCCAGCCACCGCACCGCCCACCCGGCACGTTCCTGCAACCCCACCGCCTCCCCGCCCGGGGATACCGCCGCCAGTGCGGGTTGTAGCGCCTGAGCCAGATCCGCCAGCCCCTGGGTGATGTCGGCCTGGCTGTCGGCAGTGATCCACCAGGTCAACGTGTGCTGGTCGGCGTGAGCGGCGGCCCAGTGGGCGGCCAGCGTGCTCTTGCCCACCCCTCCCAGCCCATGCAGCGCATGCACCACCACACCCCCCGCGGTGGCCAACGCCGCGTCCAACCGAGCCAGCTCCTGCTCCCGGCCCACGAACATGGCGATCCGGAACGGCAGATTCGGCGGCAACCCCGGCGGCACATCCACCCGGTCGGCCGGCAGCAGCGGCGCCGCCTGATAGACATCCCCCACATGCGTGGAGGCGCCGATGACATCACCCCCGGCAGCGATCGCCCCCGCACCCCCGGCCCCGACCAGGCCCCCACCCCCCGGCGTGGGGGACGGCGACGGTTGAGAGCCGGAGCGGCGGCCCCGCCTCATGAGGTGGGGTCCTGGCCCGTGACCCGCGTATGGACGTCCTCGATCTGCCCGCCTGCCGCGACGGCACCCAGCCCCGACGCCGAGACTCCATCACCAGGATCCACCCGCCGGCCACCACCGGGCCCAGGCCGGGTCACCGTGGTCGACACCCCCTTGACCGAGTCACCGGCGGCGACCGAACCATCCCCCGACGCCACCACCCGACCAGCAGGTCGCTCCCGGACCGTTAACCATGCCTGCAGCCCGCCTCCGGCCAGCACCAGCACCCCGGTCGTCAGCCACCAGGCCACTGCCCAGTGCTGAGTCAACATCCCCGTCGCCACGTTCACCGCGGCCGCCACCGCCACGGTCCCCGCAGCCGCCGCCCCCCGCATCATCCCGATGCCCATGCCTGCCTCCCGCAGCGCACCGACACGTCCGCCGTTGCACCAGATTGTCCCCCTGGAGCCCCGGTCTGTCTCTACCTTCCGCCCACCCCCACTGGGGTCCCGGAACGTGAACGTGCCCGGATGCGACGTCCAGAAGAACCGGACAGCTGGGCCACCCACATCCGAACGGTCGACGGCGGTAACTCCGCCCGACCCGGCTCGCTATCGCCGTTGGTCGTTCGGTGGTTGCTCAACGGCGGTCAGCCGTCGGTGGTCTTGGCGGGGCCGGCCCAGATGCCGCGGACGTGCCGCAGGTGGTGGCGCATCAGCGTCTCGGCGCCCTCGACGTCACCGCGCGCGATCACGTCGAGCAGGGTCAGGTGCTCCCGCGCCGAGGGCAGCAGTTCGCCGCGCTCGGCGAGCTTGGGCACGCCGTACAGGCGGGAGCGGTGCCGCAGCTCGCGGACCACCTCGACCAGCTGCGCGTTGCCGGCCAGGGCGAGCAGCTCCAGGTGGAAGGTCTGGTCGGCCTCGATGTAGGCGAGGATGTCGCGGCGCTCGGCGGCGGTGACGATCGCCTCCGCCATCGGGCGCAGCCTCTCGACGCCGTCGGGCGACGCGGCGACCCGGCCGACGGTCGGCACCTCGATGAGCGCGCGCACCTCGGTGATGTCGTCCAGGTCCCGGTCGGACAGCTCGGTGACCCGGAAACCCTTGTTCCGTACGACGGTGACCAGGCCCTCTTTGACCAGGTCCAGCATCGCCTCGCGGACGGGGGTGGGCGAGACGCCGAACCGCTCGGCCAGCGCGGGCGCGGAGTAGACGACGCCGGGCCGCATCTCCCCGGCGACGAGCGAGGCACGCAGCGCCTGCGCGATCTGGTCGCGGACGTTCTGCCGCACCCCCAGCGACGGCAGGTTCAGCTCGCTCAAGCGCCCTCCTTCGCCGGAGGAGCGACCAGAGACGCTACGCCCGTGATTCGCTCGCTCATGTGCCATCCCTCCTGACCGCGGCCATGGTGACGATCCTCCCAGGGCGGTGTCGCCGCTCGTGACCGGGCCCTCGGCGCGCTACCAGGCATGTCCCCGGTCAGGTCTTCTGCTCCACGCGTCGTGACCGGCTCCGGGGAACCGGTCACGACGCGTCGAGCGGGTCAGGCCACGCCGCCGAGGTACGCCTCGACGACACGGGCGTCGGCGGCCAGGTCCGCCGCGGGCCCGTCGAGCACGCAGCGGCCGTTCTCGATGACGTAGCCCCGGTGGGCGATCTTGAGCGCGACCTTGGCGTTCTGTTCGACGAGCAGAACGGCGGTGCCGGCCTCATTGATGTCGCGGATGACGTCCATGACCGCCGCGACGATCAGCGGGGCCAGCCCCATCGACGGCTCGTCGAGCATGAGCAGCCGGGGCCCGGCGACCAGTGCACGGCCGATGGCCAGCATCTGCTGCTCGCCGCCCGAGAGGGTGCCGCCCTGCTGGGAACGCCGCTCGGCGAGCTTCGGCAGCAGGGCGTACGCCCGGTCGACGCGGCGGGCCAGCTCCTTGGCGTCGCGCACGAGGTAGCCGCCGAGCAGCAGGTTGTCGTGCACGGTCAGGGTGCTGAAGACCCGCCGCCCCTCCGGCACGTGCACCAGGCCGCGTCCGACGATCTTCGGCGGCGGCTCGCGGGTGATGTCGTCGCCCTCGTACGTGATCCGCCCGGCGCCGGCCCGTACCAGCCCGGACACCGCGGACAGCGTCGTCGTCTTGCCGGCGCCGTTGTTGCCGAGCAACGCGACGATCTCGCCCTCACCCACGGTGAGCGACAGCCCGCGCAGGGCCTGGACCCCGCCGTAGCTCACCTCCAGGTCACTCACCTCGAGCACCGCCGACCTCCTCTCTGGCCGCCTCGATCTCCGCCTCGTCGGCGTCCCGCCCGAGGTACGCCTCGATGACCGCCGGATCGGCGCGGACCTGTTCGGGCGGCCCGTCGGCGATCTCCCTGCCGAAGTTGAGCACGACGACCCGGTCGGAGACCTCCATGACCAGGCCCATGTCGTGCTCGATCAGCCCGATCGCGATGCCGAGGTCGCGGATCCGCCGGATCAGGTCGAGCAACTCGGCCTTCTCACCGTGGTTGAGGCCGGCGGCGGGCTCGTCGAGCAGCAGCAGCTTCGGCCGGCGGGCCAGCGCGCGGGCGATCTCGACCCGGCGCTGCTCACCGTACGGAAGGTTCCGTACGAGTCCGGTCCGGTCGCCGCGCAGGTTCACGAAGTCGAGCCACTTGTTCGCCTCCTCGGTGCCCTCGCGCTCACTGCGGCGGTACCGCGGCGTGTGCAGCAGCGCGTCGACGACCCGCTGGCGCAGCCACAGGTGCGTGCCGGCCCGTACGTTGTCCAGCACCGACATCTCGCCGAACACCCGCAGGTTCTGGAACGTGCGGGAGACGCCCCGGGAGGCGATCAGCGAGGGCCGCCGCCCGGTCACGTCCGCGCCGTCGATCCGGATCCGGCCGGCCGTGGGCTTGTAGAACCCGGTGACGCAGTTGAACGCCGACGTCTTGCCCGCGCCGTTCGGGCCGATCACCGAGACGATCTCGCCCGCGCCGACGCCGAACGACAGCCCGTCCACGGCCAGTACGCCGCCGAAGGACAGGCGAAGGTCCTCGACTTCCAGCATCACCGCTCCCTCGATCGATGGGGCCACAGGCCCTGCGGCCGAGCGATCATCACGATGATCAGCAGCACGCCGAACGCGAAGAACCGGTAGTCCGCCAGGCCGCGCAGCACCTCCGGCAGCAGGCTGATCACGATGGCGCCGAGCACGACGCCGGGCGTGGAGCCCATGCCGCCGAGCACGACGGCCATCAGCACGAGCGCCGACTGCAGGAACGTGAAGCTGGCCGGTGAGATCGCCGACAGCTGCGCCGCGAACAGCACCCCGGCCAGCCCGCCCCAGATCGCGCCCGCGATGTAGGCGGCCAGCTTCACCTTGTACGTGTTGATCCCCATCGCCTCGGCGGCGTCCTCGTCCTCGCGGACGAACCGCCACGCCCGGCCGATCCGGGACCGGCCGAGCCGCGCCGCGAGCAGCACGGCCACCGCGACGATGAGCAGCACCGCGTAGTAGAAGACGACCTGGCTGGACGTCGCGTCGCCGAACAGCCCGGGGATGCCGTAGATCCCGGACGGGCCGCCGGTGATGCTCAGGTTGTTCGCGGTGATCCGGATGATCTCCCCGAAGCCGAGCGTCACGATGGCCAGGTAGTCGCTGCGCAGCCGGAGCGTCGGCCCGCCGATGATGACGCCCGCGAGCACCGTCACGACGATGACCGCCGGGACCGTCGCCAGCAGCGGGATCTTCAGCTCGGTGGACAACACGCCGCTGGTGTAGGCGCCCACCGCGAAGAACGCGGCGTACCCCAGGTCGAGCAGGCCGCAGTAGCCGACGACGATGTTCAGCCCGACGGCGAGCATGACGAAGACGACCGCGCTGGTCATCACGTCCATCGCGTACGGCGTGGCGATGACGAACGGCGCGAGCAGCCCGATCGCCAGGCCCGCCCAGCCGAGGTGGCGGCTCTCCAGGAACCGCGTGACGAACGTCGGCCCCCGCCCCTTCACCGGCTTGACCGGCGGATCCTGCACCACGTCGTTCACACCCGCTCCGTGACGCGTTCGCCGAGCAGGCCGGTGGGCCGCACGGTCAGGAACAGGATGAGGAAGCCGAACGCGAAGACGTCGCGCCACTGGCCGCCGACGAAGTGCGTGCCGAACGACTCCAGCAGGCCGAGCAGCAGGCCTCCGAGCATCGTGCCGGGGATGTTGCCGATCCCGCCGATGACCGCGGCGGTGAACGCCTTGAGCCCGATGATGAAGCCCATCAGGAAGTCGATCTTCCCGTAGTAGCCGCCGGCCATGACGCCCGCCGCCCCGGCGAGCGCGGAGCCGATGAAGAACGTCCGGGAGATCACCTTGTCGACGTCGATGCCCATGAGCAGGCACGCCTTCGGGTCCAGCGCGATGGCCCGCATCGCGCGGCCCTGCCGGGTCCGGGTGATCAGGAGGTTCAGCGCGACCATGAGGACGATGGAGACCGCCATCAGGGCGAGCTGCTGCCAGGTGATCAGCGCGCCCAGGACGTGCAGCGCCGTGCCGTCGAGCCGAACCTGGTAGACCTTCGGGTTCGGCCCGGCGACGATGCGGGTGCCGTACTCCAGGGCGAACGACGCGCCGACCGCGGTGATCAGCAGCGAGAGCCGGGGCGCGCCGCGCAGCGGCCGGTAGGCGACCCGCTCGATGACGACGCCGGACAGGCCGGTCGCCACCATCGTGAGGATCAGCACGACGAACAGGGCGACGAGCGAGGAGGACCTCACCAGCCCGCCCATCGCCCCGAGCATCGCGAACCCGCTGAACGCGCCGAGCATGTACAGGTCGCCGTGGGCGAAGTTGAGCAGCTTGATGATGCCGTACACCATGCTGTAGCCCAGCGCGACCAGGGCGTAGAACGAGCCGACGAACAGGCCGTTCCAGATCAGCTGTGACATGGACCTGGGCCTACTTCAGCGCGTCCTGGAGCACGAACTTGCCGTTCTTGACGACGAGGATCACGAAGCCGCCGCTGGTGAGCGTGTGCCGGTCGGTGAACTTCAGCGGGCCGGAGAACAGCTGCAGCCCGTTGATGCCCTCCAGCGCCGTGACGAGCTTGTCGCCGTCGGTGCTGCCGGCCTTCCTGATGGCCTCGGCCGCGACCCGTACGGCGTCGTAGGACTGCGTGGAGTACGGGCCGGGGTCGGCGCCGAACTTCTGCTTGTAGCCGGCGATCCAGTTCTCCGCGCCCTGGATGGTGTCCGGGGTCTGGGTCATCGTCGCGTACGCGCCCTCGGCGGCGGTCCCACCGGCGATCTTGACGAGCTTGGCGTCCACCGAGCCGTCGGCGACCATGAATTTGCCCTTGTACCCGGCCTGCCGGAGCTGCCGCAGGATCAGGCCGCCCTCCTGGTAGTAGCCGGTCCAGTAGACGAAGTCGGGCTTGGAACGCAGCAGGTTGGCGACGTTCGCGGAGTAGTCGCTCTCTCCCGGGTTGACCGCGTCCAGCGTCGCCTTGTCGGGGCCGCCGGGCTTGTCGAGCTCGGCGGCGGTGCGCACGGCGATGTCCTTGGAGTAGGACGTGTTGTCGTGCAGGAGCGCGACCCTCTTGGCGCCGCTCTTGGTCATCCAGGTCATCGCGGCGACGGCCTGCTGGTCGCCGGTGCCGTTGACGAAGAACACGTGCTTGAGCTTCTGGTCGACCAGCTCGGTGGAGTTGGCCGCCGGGATGATCATCGGGATCTTGCGGCGGTCGAAGACCGGCAGCGTGGGCAGGGTCGCGCCCGAGCAGTACCCGCCGACCGAGACCGCGACGTTCGCGGCGACCAGCTTGTTCGCGGCGGCGACCGCCGTCTTCGGGTCGCAGGCGTCGTCCTCGGCGCGCAGTTGCAGCTTGCGGCCGATCACACCGCCCTTCGCGTTGATCTCGTCGATCGCCATCTGGGCGCCGTTCTTCATGTACGGGCCGATGTCGGCGCTGCTCCCGGACAGGGGGATGTCCATCCCGAGCAGGATGGGGCCCTTGTCCTTCTTGCTGTCGCCGCCGAGCACGCCCTGGCCACAGGCCGAGGCGGTCAGAGCGGTCGCCGCCAGCGCGACGCCGAGCGCTGCTTTCCTCATCATTGCGGATCTCCGATGCGTGAGCGACGGGTAGGGGGAGATGGCGGCGCGGCCGGGACGGCCGCGCCGCGTCGGACGGTCGGGTTCGGGAGGGTCTAGAGGCGGGGGGTCACAGGAGGAACCCCTCGGGGAAGGGGTCGTCGGGGTCGAGCAGGTACTGCGCCGTGCCGGTCACCCAGGCCCGGCCGGTGATGGCCGGGACGATCGCGGGCCGCGAGCCGCCGACGGTGGTCTCCTCGGCGATCCGGCCGACGAACCGGCTGCCGATGAACGACTCGTTGACGAACTCCGCGCCCGGCGCCAGTTCCCCGCGCGCGTGCAGCTGGGCGAGCCGGGCGGATGTGCCGGTGCCGCACGGCGAGCGGTCGAACCACCCCGGATGGATCGCCATCGCGTGCCGGGAGTGCTTCGCGTCCGAGCCGGGTGCGACGAACTGCACGTGGTGGCAGCCCGCGATGTCGGCGTTCTCCGGGTGGACGGGGCGGCGCTGCTCGTTGATCGCCGCCATCATCGCCAGGCCGGCGGTGAGGATGTCGTTCTTGCGCTCCCGGTCGAACGGCAGCCCGACCCGCTCGATCGGCAGGATCGCGTAGAAGTTGCCGCCGTAGGCCATGTCGTACGTGACGGGCCCGACGCCCGGCACGTCGACGGTCTGGTCGAGGGCGTCGACGAACGACGGGACGTTCCGGATCGTCACGCTCCTCGCCGCGCCGTCGCGTACCTCCACCTCGGCGACGACGAGCCCGGCGGGCGTGTCCAGCCGGATCGTGGTGACCGGCTCGGCGACCTCGACCATCCCGGTCTCGACCAGCACGGTCGCCACGCCGATCGTGCCGTGCCCGCACATCGGCAGGCAGCCGGACACCTCGATGTACAGCACGCCGTAGTCGGCGTCCGGCCGGGTCGGCGGCTGCAGGATCGCGCCGCTCATCGACGCGTGCCCGCGCGGCTCGTACATCAGCAGCGTGCGGATGTGGTCGAGGTGCTCCATGAAGTACGCGCGCCGCTCGAACATCGTCGCGCCGGGGATGACGCCGACGCCGCCGGTGACGACGCGGGTCGGCATCCCCTCGGTGTGCGAGTCCACGGCGTGGAACACGTGCCTGCTACGCATTGCTCTCCAGGTGCGCGGCGGCCTCCGTGGCGGCCCGCACGGTCGCGGCCTGCTCCTCGGTCAGCGGGAGGCGGGGCGGGCGGCAGGGCCCGCCGTAGCCGCCCATGACGTCCATCGACAGCTTGATCGCCTGGACGAACTCGGTACGGGAGTCCCAGCGCAGCAGCGGGTGCAGCGCGCGGTACAGCGGCAGGGCCCGCTCCAGGTCGCCCGCGACGGCCGCCCGGTACAGCGCGACGCTCGCCTTCGGCAGGGCGTTGGGGTATCCGGCGACCCAGCCCTTGGCGCCGGCGATGGCCAGCTCCAGCGTCACGTCGTCCGCACCGATCAGCAGGTCCAGCTCGGGGGCCAGCTCGGCGATCCGGTAGGCGCGGCGCACGTCGCCGCTGAACTCCTTGACCGCGACGATGTGACCGGCCCCGTGCAGGCGGGCCAGTAGCTCCGGGGTCAGGTCCACCTTGGTGTCGTACGGGTTGTTGTACGCGACGATCGGCATGCCGGCCTTGGCGACCTCGGCGTAGTGGGCCTCGACGATCCGGTCGTCCGCGCGGTAGGCGTTCGGCGGGAGCAGGAGGACCGCGGCCGCGCCCGCCTCGGCGGCCTGCTCGGCCCAGCGTCGCGAGTCCGCGGAGCCGTACGCCGCGACGCCGGGCACGACCCGGTCGCCGCCGACCGCCTCGACGGCGGTCCGCACGACCCGCGCCCGCTCCTCGGGGGTGAGGTTCTGGTACTCGCCGAGCGAGCCGTTGGGGCACACGCCGTCGCACCCTGCGTCGATCAGTCCGCGGACGTGCTCGGCGTACCGGTCGAAGTCGACCGACAGGTCCTCGCGCAACGGCAGCGCGGTCGCGACGAGGACGCCGTGCCAGGGCTTACGGGGGACACTCATGCGGTTCTCCCTTGTGCGATGTGACATTTCACGTTGGACCGAGCGCGGCCGTCAATACGTGGCCGGACTCGTGATCCGTCCGTTATGCCGGGTTAATCGGATGGTTCCCGTGCCGGTGCGGTCAGCACCGTCAGGGCCGGTCGCCCGCCGGGTCACGCGGATCCGCAGGATCCTCGGGCTCCCCGGCGAGGTCGCGGAGGCGTACGGGCTGGGCGATCGGCCGTCGCGCCGTTCCGAGCAGGTCCTCCGGGCCCGGGATCCGGCCGCAGACGCCGGTCGTGAGCCAGGCGGTCGCGTAGCCGCACACCCGGCCCTGGCACCGGCCCATGCCGGCCCGGCTGAGGAGCTTGGCCGAACGCGGGTCGGTGGCGCCGAGCTCGGCCGCCTCGGCGAGCCGCCCGCAGGTCACCTCCTCGCAGCGGCAGACGAGCGTGTCGTCCCGCAGCCGGTCCATCCAGCCGGGACGGACCGGGTACGCCGCGTGCATGGCCGCCGCGAACGCGCGCAGCCGCCGCCGGCGCGCCAGCAGCCGCTGGACGTCGGCCGGGTCCGGGGCGACCCCGCCCGCGGCCTCCGCGACGGCCAGTCCGGCCAGCTCCCCCTCGACGAGGGAGAGCTGCGCGCCGCCGACCCCGGTGGTCTCCCCCGCCGCGTACACGCCGGGCACGCTGGTGCGCTGCGCGATGTCGACCGCGACGACCAGGCTGCCGTCGGCGTCCATCCGGGTGGCGCAGCCGAGCTGAAGCGGGATCTCCAGTTGCGGCGTGAAGCCGTAACCGACCGCGACCGTGTCGCACCCGATGACGCGCTCGCGCACCGGCGCCCAGTCCCGGTCGAGGCGGGCGACGGTGACCGCCTCGACCCGGTCGTCCCCGTGCGCGGCGACGACGGCGTGGCCGGTGCGGTACGGGATGCGGTGCCGGGCCAGCAGGGCGGCGTAGCCCGCGCCCTCCCGCGCCTTGTCCGGGTGCCGGGCGACGTGCCGGGCGAAGCCGTACGGGCGGTTCGCCTCGAAGACGCCGGTGATCGTCGCGCCGGCCCCGGCCAGGCCGGTGGCCACGGGCAGCAGGAACGGTCCGGTGCCCGCCACGACGATCCTCTCCCCCGCCGTGATCCGGTCGCCCTTCAGCAGTGCCTGCGCGCCGCCCGCGGTCAGCACGCCCGGCAGGTCCCAGCCGGGGAACGGCAGCGACCGGTCGTGCGCCCCCGTCGCGACGACCAGCGCCCGCCCGCCGATCCGCACCGGGCGCTCGTCGCGGTCGCCGGTGAGGGCGTGCACGGTGAACCCGTCCTCGACGTGCCACACCCGGTGGCCCGGCAGGTACGTGAGCCGATCGAGCGCGCCCCGGAGCCGTACGAAGGCGTCCCAGTCATGGTGGAGACGGCCCGTCTCGGCCGCGTGGTGCCGGTAGTACTGGCCGCCGGGCCGCCGTCCCGCGTCGAGGAGTGCGACGTCCAGCCCGGCCGTCGCCGCGGCCACCGCCGCCGCCAGGCCCGCCGGGCCCGCGCCGATCACCACCAGGTCACGCATCCCGGCCACCGCCCTCCACCGTGTCGCCGTCCCGTGCCTCGACCATGCAGGCCCGCAGCGAGGGGCGGCCGTCGACGGTGACCAGGCAGTCGAAGCACACGCCGATCCCGCAGTACAGCCCGCGCGGCCGCCCGCCGAACCGCGTCGTACGCCACGAGCGGATGCCCGCGGCGGTCAGGGCGGCGCCGATGCTCTGGCCCGGTTCGAACGGCACGGGCCGCCCCTCGAAGACGAACTGGCTCATGGGTACTCCGGGAAACGGTCGGGGCGGAACGGATGCAGGTCGAGGTCCGGCGTCGCGCCGGTGAGGGACTGGGCGAGCAGGTGGCCGGTCGCCGCCGCCAGGCCGATCCCGGCGCCCTCGTGGCCGCAGGCGTGCAGCAGCCCCTCGGCGCGCGGGTCGGGGCCGATGACCGGCAGATGGTCGGGGCAGTACGGCCGGAACCCGCAGTAGGCGCGGATCGCCGCGACATCGCCGAGCGCCGGGAACAGCCGGATCGCCTGGCGGGCCAGCCGCCGCAGCGCCGCCATCGACAGCGTGCGGTCGAACCCGACCCGCTCACGGCTGGCGCCGATCAGGATCGTGCCGGCCGGCGTGCCCTCGACGACGGCGGAGGACTCCAGTCCCTCGTCGTCGCTCGCGACGTTCGCGACGTACTCGGCGGCGTACACCTTGTGCCGGATCAGCGGCGGCAGCGGCTCGGTGACGAGGATGAAGCCCCGGCGCGGCAGGATCGGGACGGTCACCCCGGCCAGGGCCGCGACCTCCCCGCCCCAGGTGCCGGCGGCGTTCACGACCGCCCCGGCGGCGAAGTCGCCCCGGTCGGTGCGGACCCCGGTGACCCGGTCGCCGCTCCGCAGCATCCCGGTCACGGTGACGCCCGTACGGACCTCGGCCCCCGACGCGCGCAGCAGATGCGCGGCGGCCAGCATCGGCTGGACCTGCGCGTCCTGGGGGTAGAACACGCCGCCCGCCAGGTCGGGCGCGAGGTGCGGCTCGTAGCCGGTCAGCTCGGCGGCGGGAACCTCGACCGCGTCGACACCCGCGGCCCGCTGCTCGACCGCCAGCCCGGCGAGCCCGGCCACGCCCTCCTCGGTCTCGGCGACGACGAGGCCGCCCTTGGGCTCGTACTCGACCGCCGCGCCGAGTCCGTCCTCGGCGGCGAGCTCCGCCCACCGCACAGAGGACAGGACGGCGAGGTCGAGCTCCGGCCCGGGCTCCTTGTCGGAGACGAGAAGGTTGCCCTCCCCCGCCCCGGTGGTGCCTCCGGCCACCGCGCCGCGCTCCACGACGGTCACCGTCAGCCCGGCCCGCGCCGCGTAGTACGCGCACGCGGCACCGACGACGCCACCGCCGACGATCACCACGTCAGCACTGCTCACGAGCGGTAAAATGTCACATGGCTCACATCTCGCACAAGAGGGCACTCAGCTGGCCGTGGGCCGGATGAGACTCCCTATCGCGGATCATCCATACCTGGTGGTCTCGGACGACCTGCTTCGAGTCGACCCGCGCTCGGAAGTGTGACGGCTGTACCCGCCGCCCCCGTAGCCGGTTTCCCGGAACCTGGTGCGCTCGGACCTGGTGCGCTCCGACTCGGAGCTCCGGATCCTGGTGCGCTCGTACGGCACACCGACATAGCGGTCTGGTCCATACCGGCGGCCTTCGTACCGACCGGGTCCGTACCGGCTGGGTCCGAACGGGCCACCTTCGTACCGGCTTGGTCCGTACCGGCTGCTCTCATACCGGCTGCTCTCGTACCGGCTCCTCTCATGGCGGCTGCTCTCGTAGCGGCCTTCTCCGTACCGGCTTGGTCCGTACCGGCTTGGTCCGTACCGGCTGCTCTCATACCGGCTGCTTTCGTACCGGCTCCTCTCATGGCGGCTGCTCTCGTAGCGGCCTTCTCCGTACCGGCCGTGCCCCGATCGGCCATCCCACCAGGGGGGCGGCTCACTGCGGGGAAGTCCGGCGCCGGCTACCGTCCGGACAGGAGGGGCACTGGTCAGAGCCATCGCCGTGGCGCCTTGAAGACCCCCGCCGAAACCACCGGCACCGAGCACAGTCAGGCCCAGTGCGGCTATCAGTTTCTTGCCGCGATCCATGATTCCCTCCGCTCACGTTTCGCCGCCGACAGGCTCCCGTTCCCGCAGGGGCGCTTCAGCGCCACGCGCCGAATCCCGCACGCGGCCGTACAACCGGCCGAAGCTTCTCCGGCTGCCTCCGAAGGAGGGGCCTGGCGGAAGATGCCTTTTCACCCACGCTAAACAGACAAGTTGTAGATTCGGGGCAAAAGCGCAGGTAATTCGCGCACAAGGCGGTTCACCGCTCAGCTCATCGCGGTGGTCAGCGTGCGTCCGGCGGCCGGCACGACCCGCTCAGATCGTCTGAACCGCGAACCACCCGGCGGTTCAGCCGGTTCGGCAGAGTGCGTGGTCGATCAGCGCCAAGGCCGCTTTCCCCTGACGCTCCGCGGCGGCGTCGGAGCCCTCGAACTCGGTGGACATCGAGACCACGGCGCCCCGGCGGCCGTCTTCGGTGAAGCCGTTCCTCGTCATGAAGCCCAGGATGTCCCCGCCGTGGCCCCAGTAACGTCCGCCGCAGGACAGCGGGATGGAGAACAGCGCGAATCCGTACCGCGCGCCGGGGAAGGCCTTCCGCATCTTCGCGTTCACGGGGACGGTCCGCTTCATCTCGGCCAGCTCCGCCGGGCGCAGCAGCCTGCCGGTGAGAAGAGCGCGGTAGAAGCGGTCCAGATCGGCGGTGGTGGAGATCATGGCGCCGGCGGCGTCGGCGGTGTAGGCCTCACGGGTCAGGGTGACGTCGATGAGCGCGCCGTCCGGGAAACGGTCATAGCTGGCGGGATGCGGGGCCGGAAGGTCCGGGGAGAGGCCCGGCACGGTCGTGTTCCGCAGCCCGAGCGGACGGACGATGCGCCGATCGACCTCCTCGGACCACGGGTGCCCGGTCACCCGCTTGATGATCATCGCGAGCAGGATGTAGCCGGCGTTCGAATACTTCCATGAGGTCCCGGGCGCGAAGGACGGCCGATGCTTCATGGCCTCCTTAACGACCTCGTCAGGCGGGACGACGTCGAACCGGTGCCGGTAGTAGTCGGCCGGCGTCTCATGTCCACTGGGGCCGTCGTTCAGGCCACTGGTGTGCTGGAGCAACTCGCGAATCGTGATCTTGCTACCGTCGTTACCGTTGCCGCGCACCACGCCCGGCAACCAGTGTTCCACCGTGTCGTCCAGCGACAGGCTCTTCTCTCCGGCCAACTGCAGGATGACCGTCGCCGTGAACGTCTTGGTGGAGCTGCCGATCCGGAAGTGATCGTCGGGCTTGACCGGTCGCCGGGAGTGAACGTCACCGACGCCGCTGGTGGCGACGAGGTCACCGCCGTCGCCGGTCACGCGTGCCTGGACTCCCGTCACCCCCGTCGCGACGATCGCGTCGGCGTCGTGCTGCAGCCGGCCCTGGCCGTACGACTGCGGGACGGCCTCATGCGGCGGCGCGCTCGTCCCGCACGCCCCGACGGCGAGTACTCCCGCCAGGACCGCGGCGGATGCCGGCCGGCGACGCGGGGACCACCGGCCCGCTCGCCTGACCGGCCGCGCATCTCCGCTGTTCACGTAGTGTGATGTTCCACTGACGCCGGGAATTCATGCGTCACCGGGAGGCGGCGGCCGGTCAGCCGAGCCGGGAGAAGCGCCGGGCGGCGACGACGAGTGCGCCCACCGTGAAGGCGGCGACGACGGCCAGTTCGACCGGTGGCGCCGGGCGCAGACCGCCCCAGGTGACCGGCTCGGTCAGCATCGCCCGTCCGTGGACGAGCCGATCGACTCCGACGGTACGCCGCATGGCGTCCACGGCGTAGGTCAGCGGGTCGAAGCGGGAGAGCAACGACAGCCAGCCCGGCAGCGCGCTGATCGGGAACATCGTCCCGGACAGGAAGAGCAGGGGCGCCATCAGCACGCCCAGCACGGTCGTCAGCGTGCGCGGCCGCCGGACGAAGACCGCGATCGTCGTGGCCAGCACCGTCAGCGTGAGCGACGTCAGCGCCAGCTCGGCGGTGAGCAGCCCGTAGATTCCGGGCCGGTAGGGGATGTGGAGCAGTCCGGCGCCGGCCAGGATCACCAGGCCCTGGCAGGTCGCGACCGTCATGCCGCCGAGACATCGGCCGATCAACAGGGTGGCCCGGTGCACGGGGGCGACGAGCATCTCACGGAGGAAACCGTCCTCACGGTCCCAGACGATGGACGCGCCCACGGCGACCGTGGCCGGTTGCGCCGCCAGCACCAGCACACCGGGGAACAGGAACGTCAGATAGTCCGACGCGGACCCCATGCCGGAGCCGGCGAAGAGCCCTCCCATCCCGACGCCGAGGATGAACAGGGACATCAGAGACTGCAGCAGGGACACCAGGGTCCCGATCCGATCACGGAGAAAGTGCAGCATCTCCCGCTGCCACACCATGCGCGCGGCGCGGAGCTCGGCGGAGAGGCCGCGCCCGTACGCCGCGGGTGGCACCGCGCCGCCGGCCATCAGTGGCCTCCCCCGGGCTCGTCCCGGAGGTGGCGCCCGGTGTGGTGCAGGAAGACCTCGTCGAGGCTGGGCCTCGTGACGGTCACCTCATGGACCGGGACGTCCAGACCCGAGCACAGGCGGGGGACGAGGCGCGCCCCGTTCTCCGCCTGGACGCGCAGACCTCGCGGTCCGGCGACGGCCTCGATGCCGAAGCGCTCGCGGAGCGCCGCGGCCGCCGCCACATCGTCGCCGGTGCGCAGGTCGATGCGGTCGGCGGCGACGGTCGACTTCAGTTCGGCCGGCGCGCCCCGGGCGACGATCCGTCCCTCGTCGAGGATGGCGATGCGGTCGCACCGCTCGGCCTCATCGAGGTAGTGCGTCGTCAAGAAGAGCGTGGTCGCCTCGCGTTCGCGCACCTCGCGAAGGTGGGCCCAGAGCCGGTCACGTGCCCGCGGGTCCAGGCCGATGGTGGGTTCGTCCAGGAAGAGGACGCGTGGCCGGTGCAGCAGGCCGCGGGCGATCTCCAGGCGGCGGCGCATCCCACCGGAGAAGGTCCGTACGAGGTGGTCACGCCGTGCCGCGAGCCCGGCCAGATCGAGCATCGCCTCGATCCGGGCTGCCAGTTCCGCCTTGGGCAGGGCGTACAGATCGGCGTGGAAGCGGAGGTTCTCGGCGGCGGTGAGCTCCCCGTCGAGCGTGCTCTCCTGGAAGACGATTCCAAGGCTCCGACGTACGCGGCCGGGCGCGGTCCGGGTGTCGTGACCGGCCACCTCGATCCGACCCGCGGTGGGCACGGCCAGCGTGCACAGCATCGCGATGATCGTGCTCTTGCCCGCGCCGTTCGGACCGAGGAGGCCGAACGTCTCGCCCTGCTCGACCGTGAGGTCCACACCGCGCACGGCGTCCACGTCCGGATAGGACTTGTGGAGGCCGGTCGCCCGGATGGCGGGAACATCCTGGTACCGGCACGGAGCGTTCGATTCCCGCTGGCGCATCCGGCCGGTTCCGAAGACCGCTTCCCCCTCTGTCATGTTCCAGGTACCGGATCCAGGAGGAGGGGGGAGGGGATCCGGTCGGGGTGGGCCAGGCGCAGGACGTGCATGCCGAAACCGGACATCCCGGCCATAAGCCCGGGAAGAACGCCCTCCGCCTGCCCGATGACGCCGTTCTCGGTCTCGCCGAAGTGCCGCCACTGCTCGTGCGCCTGAACGTTCGCCTCCAACCGGAAGACCGGCTCGTCCTGCAGCGTGGCGAAACGCAGGAACAGTTCGGCGTTCCCCGACCGGCCGTGGCAGAGCGTGTCGTTCCTCAGGCGGGGGAAGTTCCGCAGCGTCGCCGAGACGGCGTAGCGGGTCTCGCGCAGCAGGGACTCATCCTCGCCACCGAGGATCGCCCAGCTCGCGACGCGGCTCAGACCGATGCCGGCGGCTCCGTTGCACCAGGCATTGGCGTAGTAGCGGCCGTTCTGCCGGAAGCCGCCGGGGCGGGTGCGCAGGTCGTACCAGTCCCGCGTCGCCTCGTCGAAATGCCGGGCCTCGTAGGCGAAGGCCCGGAGTCCGGCGGTCACGTACTCCGGCCGGTCCGTCAGCCGCCCGAGCCGGATCAGCGCCCATCCGATGCCGGCCGCGCCGTGGGCGAATCCGGTCAGATCGGCCGAGGCGACGCGAGGATCGGGTGGCGGCCAGCTCAGCGTGTCCGCGTCCCCGACGGCGTGGCGCAGCAACACCTCCGCGCACGACCGTGCCTGCTCGATGCCCCGGCCGTCCGCCTCGGAGGCGAGCCCGAGCAGCACCGGGACGAGACCGGCCACGCCGCTGAAGATGTCCAGCGCCGCGTCGTCCTCGATCCGTAGGTTCTCGCCCAGCCGGACTGCGAGCTTGAGCAGCTCGCGGTCCCCCCACAGGCGGTGCAGGTGGGTGAGCAGGTAGATCAGGCCGCCGACCCCTTTGAAGGCGCCGATCTCGCGGCGATCGGCGGCCGCGATGGCGTGGGACAGCGCCCGTTCGGCCGCCTGCCGGAACTCCGGCCTTGGAGCGATGTGGTCGAGGTAGGCGAGGAACAGCGCGATTCCCGTCGCCCCGTCGTACAGGTCGCCGCCGACGCCGACCCGTACGGGCCCGTCGGGGCCGCTCTTGTAGGACGTCCACGGCGCGGCCTCCGATGGCTCACGGAGCATGGCGCACAGGCGCTCGCCGATCCGGCTCGCCTGCTCGACGCAGGCGGACGTGAACGCCGGGGTGGCGACCTCGCTCGTGGACAGGCCGGCCGCGATGTACCTGCACTGCTGATCGCGGTTGTCCGCGGACAGCAGCCGGATCCGCTGGACGGCATGGTCGAGCGGAGAGATGTCGAGGCCGGTCGCGAGCGCCGTCGTGTGGTCGTGGACCAGCGGGCCGCCGCGGGCGTCCGCGGTGAAGATCGGTACGTCGAGTCGCCACATCGACTCGACCTCCCGCTCCGCGAGGCGACCGTCCTGGTCCCAGACTTGCGGGAAGGTGCGGACCGTGCCGATGACCAGGTCCACCTCCAAGGGGTCGACCAGGCATTTCGGGTGCCGCGCGTACTGCAGCAGATCGACGTAGGCCTGGGTTCCCCAGTTGACGTACCGGACGGAGGCACCGCCGAAGATCTCCGTCACCGCGCGTACGGCCGCGTCGGGACGGCCCGCGAACCACTCGTAGATTCGGCCGAACCCTTCCATGATCGCCTCGGTGAAGTCCTCCGGCCGTACCAACGTGCCGCCGAGGAACACCCGGTTGTACGTCTCCGGTTCGACGCGTACGCCGGTCACGTGCGTCACCGACATCCGGAAGCTGTCGCGCCGCCCTTTGACGCAGGGCACGGGCATCGGCACCTCGTACGCCTCGCCTCCGGAGTAGCCGCTGGCCCGGATGGCCGCGCCGGAGCCCGCCCCGCGTGGCCACTCGAGCAGACCGGTCCTGAACACCGAGTCGAGCAGTGTCCCCGGCGGTTGGGCCTGACCGCGCGGAATCACGCTGAGGGCGGTCTCGCAGTCGCAGACGTGGGCATGGCCGTCGGCGACCAGAACGTTCTCGAAATGCAGGTCGTCGCCGCCCAGCACATAGAAGATCCCGAGGTGGCCGCCGAGCTCCCGGTAGATCCGCTCGGCCTCCCCCCGGGTCGTCACCTGGTTACGTCCCCGGGGGATCAGCTCTTCGTAGCCGTAGCCCGTCCGCCGCAGGACGACATGCGGAGCGAAGCCGAGTACGCCGTCGTCACGCAGCCGGCCGAGCAGTTCCTGCATGGCAGCCTCGGCGGTGAGCGAGCGCGGCTTGTAGACGAACGAACCGGTCGTGCCGTCCGCCAGCCGAGCCTCGACGACGGCGACGCTCCGGGCCCCGGCGTGGTAGTCGGACAGACCCGGCCGCAATGACCTGAATGAGGAGATGCCCTCGCCGAAGATCTCGCGGCCGATCGCCGCGGCGTCCGCATCGAGGCGTTCGATGAGCTCGCATCCGAAATCGGCCAGCAAGGCGGTGACGTGCGCCAGCCAGCGTCCCAGCACCGGGAACCTCAGATGGAACCCGTGGTGGGCGGCCGCGTCGGCGAATGTGGCGTCGAGATACGCCCGGAAGTCCTCGCGGGTCGCCTGTTCCCTGTCGATGCCCGCCTCGGCGCGGTACACCTTCGCGTCGGCCTCCACGGCCCAGGCGAGTGACAGTTCGAAACGCTCGAAGAGGTGCCACTGCAGATCCTCGGTCATGCGGCGGCCGAACCGGCCGGGACGGCGCGCCCGGGCGGTGTCCATCCGGCGACCGAGCTCGCGCAGGAAGGGCTCGCAGGCGATGGCGAGCCGGCCGTAGTAGGTCTCGGGGCGCCGCCACCTCGCGTCCGGCGCATCGTCGGCGGAGCGGTCGAACCGGCCGACTGCGGCCTGGTAGGTCGGCAGCCAGGAGCGCTGAACCTCGGCGAACACCGCCTTGGTGCCGTCATCGGCCTCGCCCAGGCCGAGTTCGTGGTTCCGGAAGGCGGTGAGCGCCCGCATGAGGCCGTCCCGGCCGTGACCGGCGGGTGCGGCCGGCCGCGGTGTCCTCCCATCGGTCTTCACGGCGAGCCGCCGGGAGATCCGGTCGATCTTCCAGGCGTCGAAACGAGGCAGCGGGTCGGCCGGCCTCGCCGGTCCGGTCGCGTCCAGCCTGGCCACGACGCGCAGACGTTCGGCGAGGTTCGCGGCGGCGGCGGCGATGTCGACGAAGGAGTGATCACCCAATGGTCGAGACTCCTTTCGGTGCGCAACGGTCAGCGAGCCTGATCGCGCGATCAACGGTGGATGGCCGTTCCGTCCGTACACGTTCGCGGACGCACGTGGATCTCGACACGGGCGCGGCCGACGGCTGCCGACCGCGCCGCGGGCGTCTGCACTCGCCGCCTAATAGGTCGGGTGACAGGCGTAGGTGTGGTTGCAGTGATGGGTGCTCGGACAAGCGTAGATCTCGCCGGCATCGCCCTTCACCCAGAACTCCAGGGACTCCCGGCCGGACTGCTCGATCGGGTCGGGCAGCGAGCCGACCCCGGCGCCGAAGGCCGTCGGATCCGCCATGAGCTGGGCACGGAACTCGTCGTCGACGACGGCCTGAATCGTCATCGCCCTGTCCATTTCAATCCCCCCTTTGATCAGCCCTTACGAGGAACGATCTATCCGGACCTGGACGAATATGACCGTTCGGGCCTCCTTGCCATGACTTAATTGTCACTCACCGAGTCACGAACACCGCAACAGAGATGTAACTAATCAGCAAAGGCAGGACAGCGCGCGATCTGTGCTTTACACGGATGTTAGCTTCATTTGCGGTTTGTTTGTTGCAACGGCAATCGTCGCAATATCGAATGGTCGCGTGCAGGTGTCATGCGGGTTGCGAGAATCCCGCAGACGGGGCCGGCGCCGAGCCCCGGGAGGGCCGATGGAGCGAACACCGTCTCGTGGCGAGGTCTCACGCCGGGCCGTCATGGCGGTCGCCACCGTCGCCGCGGCGCTCGCCGGGCCTCCGGCGCTCGCCGGACCTCCGGCGCGTCCCCTCCCGGCCGCGGATCACGACGACTCCGCCCTGCGTGCGGTCTTCGCCGAGGCCGTGCGCCAGAACCACTATCCAGGGGCGCTGGCGCAGGCCCGCAGGCAGGGACGGATCCGCGACATCGCCATCGGGGTCGGCGACACGCGGAACGGCGGACCGCCGCGGCCGGACGCGCGCTTCAGGGCCGGCAGCATCACCAAGACGTTCGTCGCGACGACGGTCCTGCAACTGGTCGCCGAACGCCGGATCCGGCTGACCGACACCGTCGAGCAGTGGCTGCCGGGTCTGGTCGACGGCAAGGGCAACGACGGGAGGCGGATCACCGTTCGGATGTTGCTGGACCATACGAGCGGCCTGTTCGACTACACGAATGACAAGGATCTGGGCCGGGCGTTCGAACAGGATCCGTCCCGACGGGTCCCGCCCCGCGCGTTGGTCGGCGTCGCGGTCTCCCATCCCCCGCTGTTCCGCCCCGGATCGGCCTGGAACTACTCCGACACCGACTATGTCCTGCTCGGAATGATCATCCAGCGGGTCACCGGCCGGTCGTACGCCGAAGAGATAACCCGGCGGATCATCCGGCCGCTGGGGCTGCGTTCGACCTACTTCCCCGGCGCATCGCGGTCCATCGACCCCCCGTACCTGCACGGCTACACGACGTCGGGCTCCGGCGCCGTCGAGGACGTGACCGCGCGCACCCCCACCTTCGCACCCGCCTCCGGTGACCTCGTCTCGACCGTCGGAGACCTGAACCGCTTCGACTCGGCCCTGCTCGCGGGACGTCTGCTCCCGCCGCCCGTCCTGCGGCAGATGCTGACGCCCGTTCCCAGGTCCCGCGCGGGCTCGGACCTCGACAAGTACGGCCTCGGGGTGATCATCACGAAGCTCCCCTGCGGAGTCACGGTGTACGGCCACGGCGGAACCCTCGACGGCTACCTCACCGGCATGGCCGGACGGCCGGGCGGCGCCCACACGCTCGCCTGGGTGGTCAACGGCGGCTGGGGAGTGGAGAAGCAGATGGCGCTGACGGACAAGGCCTACATCGCCGAGTTCTGTGGCGGCCGCCGGCACGCATCCCCGTCACCGAGCAGTCCATGACTCCGCCGGCACGACGGGGCGTGCTCCGCGTCAACGCCGTGACGGTGACACCGGCCGGCGAACACGTCGCCGCGCCGCTCCCGCGACACGCCCCCGGACGACGCATCTCATCATAACGTTGCGTCCATGCCTCATCACCGTTCGCGATCAGGTCGGCGCCCGGCCGCGCTCGCCACCGCGCTCACCCTGCTCGGCACGCCGGCCTTGCCCGGCTGTTCCACCGCGCGTGGCCACGCCCCCGGCAGGGCGAGCTCTCCGGCCGGCCGCGTCGGCGACGCGATCCAACGGCGGCTGGACGACCTGGTACGCAAAGACGGATACCCCGCCGTGCTGGCCGCCGTCCGCGGCCGCGACGGGCGGGTGCGCGACTACACCGCGGGCGTCGCGAACCTGCGCACCAGAGCCACGGTGCCGGTCGACGGACAGGTGCGCATCGGCAGCATCACCAAGGGCTTCACCTCCGCCGTCATCCTCCAGCTCGTCGGCGAGGGGAGGATCGGCCTGGACAAGCCGGTCGAGACCTATCTGCCCGGACTGATCCGCGGGGCCGGCATCGACGGCCGCCGCATCACCGTCCGCCAGATCCTTCAGCACACCAGCGGCCTGCCGGAGTACACCACCATCTTCGATCGGCACTTCCCGTCCTACCAGCACGTCTACATGGAGCCCCGGGCACTGCTGGACCTCGCGCTGAAGCAGAGGGCCCACTTCGCCCCCGGCACGCGCTGGGAGTACTCCAACACGAACTACATCGTCGCCGGGCTGATCATTGAGAAGGTCACCGGCCGCCCGGTGATCGAAGAGATCACCAACCGGGTGATCAAGCGTGCCGGGCTGCGCCACACCTACTTCCCCGCTGTGGGCGACCAGACCATCCACGAGGCCCATCCCCAGGGATACGCCGCCGAGGCCGGCGCGGCAGGCCCGCTGCGCGACGTCACAGAGTTGGACCCCTCCTGGGCCTGGTCCGCCGGCCAGATCGTCTCGACCAGCGGCGACCTCATCCGCTACCTCGCCGCGTTGCTCGGAGGGAGGCTGCTCCAGCCGGCACAGCTCAAGGAGATGCGCACCACCGTCGGCACCGGAGACAAGCGGGGCGCGGCGTACGGCCTCGGCCTGTTCCGCGCCCCGCTGCCCTGTGGCGGTGCGGTGTGGGGACACAACGGTGGAATCCCCGGATACAGCACGGCGGACTTCGCCGCCGAGGACGGGCGCGCGATCGCCATCGCCGCAACCGCCGAGCCTGTCAGCGACGTCAAGGTCGCGCACCTCGACGCCGCCGTCATCAGTGCCTTCTGTCCCTGACCCGGGAAGCGGCCGGTGAACGGACCGTGCCGCGATCCGCGAACCCGCTGCCGTCGATGGTG
This sequence comes from Actinoallomurus rhizosphaericola, assembly GCF_024055675.1. Lineage (NCBI taxonomy): Bacteria > Bacillati > Actinomycetota > Actinomycetes > Streptosporangiales > Thermomonosporaceae > Actinoallomurus > Actinoallomurus rhizosphaericola. The sequence continues at coordinate 29,894 of NZ_JAMXMW010000029.1, forward strand.
GCCCGTCGAGTCGGTGACGCCGCCCTTGACCGAACCGAAGTCTGGGCGAACACCGCACCGGGTAGAAATCCGGACCACGGGGACGATCCGCTCGCGGGGGGAGCCTCGATCGTGTTGATCTCGGGGGGCTGCCGCGACGCTGAGCCGGCGGGTGTTCGCCGCCGCCGGCAAGGGGTCGCCGGCGACGTCTGGTACCGGCGCCGTGACGGATCCGACGCCGGCGGATGACACCCGGCGCCCGACCGCGCGGGAACCGGCTCGCGTCACCGTCGTGGTGGCCACCCGGAACCGCCGCGGGGAACTGGAGCGGACGCTGATCCGCCTCCGGACGCTGCCGGAGCGCCCGCCGGTCATCGTGGTCGACAACGCCTCCTCGGACGGTACGGCGGACCTCGTGGCCACCGGGTTCCCGGACGTGCGCCTCGTCACTCTGCCCGCCAACCGGGGCGGGGCGGCCCGCAACATCGGCGTGCGCCTCGCCCCGCACGCCGTACGTGGCGTTCAGCGACGACGACTCCTGGTGGGAGCCCGGTGCCCTGCGCGCCGCCGTCCGCGCGCTCGACCGGCATCCGCGCCTGGCGGTGCTGGTCGCGCGGATCGGCCTGGGCGACGGGCGGCTCGACCACGTCTCGCGGAAGATGGCGCGGGGGGCACTGGGCCGGGCACCCGACCTGCCGGGACCGTCGGTCCTGCTGTTCCCCGCGTGCGCAGCCGTGGTACGGCGTGACACCTTCCTCGACGTCGGCGGATTCGACGAACTGCTGTTCTTCGGCGGCGAGGAGAGCCTGCCCGCCCTGGACCTGGCCGTGTCCGGATGGGGGCTGGCGTACGTTCCGGAGGTGACGGCGCGCCATGCGCCGTCCGGCCTTCGCGGGGACTCCGCGCGGCGACTCGCCCTGCACCGCCGCAACGACCTGCTCGTGACCTGGATGCGGCTGTCGGCCGGCCGGGCGCTGCGCCGCACGGGCGCGCTGGCGATCGAGGCCCTGCGCGACCCGCTGGCCCGGGACACCCTGCGCCGGGTGCTGGTCCGTCTCCCGGCGGCCCTGGCCCGCCGCCGGCGCGTGCCGCGAGCGTGGGAGCGAAGGCTCGAGATCCTCCACGAACTGGAGTGAGCCCCCCGACCTCGGGGCACGCGTCCTCGTTCGGTGACCGAAGGTGCCGAGCCCGTCGTTCGCTCGCCGCGTTCGCTCAGGTGTAGCCCCAGGCCCGGCAGACGTCCCGGAGCTGCGGCGGGACGTCGTCCGGGGGGTCGGTGCCGCGCAGCGGCCGCCCGGCGTCCCCTCCCTTTACATTGTAGATTTTTATTACGGATCGCATCCAATCGATCACGATATGCTGTTACGCTGACCGCGTGACCTCGGAACCCCCCGCAGGCCGGCCGACGCCCGGCGACTACGACCTGACCCGCGACCTCGTCGGCGGGCTCCCCCACGACCTCGTCGAGCGGTGGCGGCACACCGGCCAGACGGCCGAGGACGCGCGGCGCCTGCTGAGCGGATACGCCGTCGAGGGCTACAGCGTCGTGTCCGACTCGGCCGGGCTGACCCGGCTGAGCGAGCAGGTGGCGCTCCTGGAGGTCCTGGCGCTGATCGACCGGCCGAAGCGGATCCTGCACGCGTACGGCCGGGCCGTCGGGGGACGCGCGATCGGAGTGTGGGCGGCCGACAACGCCCAGATGTTCCATCCGGCGGACACGCGCGCCTCGACGCTGCTCTCGGCCCTCCTGAGCGTGCAGGACGAGATCCGGCGCCACTGCCGGGTCCGGATCGGCATCGGCGTCCACCGCGGGACCTTCGACCAGCTGTCCGGCGGGCTCTACGGCGAGGAGGCCGACGGGATCGAGGACATCGCGGAGAACCACACCGAGGGCGGGGAGATCGCCGTGACCGCGCCGGTGGTCGGGCTCCTGCCGTCCGATCACCCCTTCGTCCTGCGTCGCAGGGACGACCTGCGGCATCCGCTCGGCCCGGTCCACCGGGTGCTCGACGGTCCGCGCCTGGAGGACGTGCGTCCCGTCGAGGACGAGCGGTACCCCATCCCCTACTCCCCCGAGTTCCACGCCGACCTGCTGCGCCTCGAGCACTCCCCCGGCGACGCCGAGCTGCTCGTCCGGCTGACCGCCCGGCACCTCCGCGAGCGGACGGTCGTCCTCGTCGAGCGCGGCGGCACCTCGGCGGGGACCCCCGACCTGGCGCTCCTGAGAGGACTCGCCCTGTCGGCCACGATGCGGGAGACTGCCCTTCGCCTGCTGCCGCCCACCGGCGCCGTCGAGATCAAGGTCGCCGGCCCTCTGGGCATCTACCTCTTCGACGAGCCCGGGGCCGCCGTGACGTTCGCCCTCCGGCTGCGCTCGGATCTGGCCGAGCGCGAGATCATCTGCCGCATCGGCGTGGACACCGGACCGGTGCTGACCGGCGAGACGCCGGGCGGCGGCCGGGACATCGCCGGCGCTCCCGTCAACGTCGCGTCGAAGATGGCACAGGACCTCGGACGGCCCGGCCGCGTCTACCTCAGCGAGGCCCTGCGGGCACAGACCGGCCTGGCCCGCTTCGTCCCGGTCGAGCGCGCCGTCTCCGGAGTGCGCATCACCTTCTTCGAAGGCTGAGCCCGGCCCGGCGGCCAGGGGCGCGAGGGTTCGTCAGGGCGCCGCGTCGTGGGCCTCCGGCCGCCGGTAGCAGTAGCCCACCCGCCGTACGGTCACCAGGCGCGCGCCGTGGCGCCCGAGCTTGCGGCGCAGTCGATGGACGTGCACGTCGACCGTACGGGGCACGGCCACCGACGCGCCTTCCCAGACCGCGTTCATGAGGTGGAGGCGGGAGATCACCTTTCCGGGGCGGGCGGTCAGGTACTCCAGCAGCTCGAACTCCTGGAACGTCAACGACACCTCCTCACCGTCCGCCCAGACACGCCTGGCGTCGCGGTCGACGAGCAGGTCGTCGGGCTCCTGCTCGGTCGGCCGCCGGCCCCACGGAACAGGCGGGGATCCCCGGGGCGGCACGACGACCGGCGTTCCGACGTCTCCGGCCGGGAGAAGCTGAGCGGTGATCACCACGACCTGGCCGGTCCCGGGAAGCGGGATCACCTCCAAAAGGCCGCCCGGTGGCGTGCCCGGAACCTTCGGCGGCCCGACGTCCAGGTCGGGAGATGAATCAGGGAGGTGAGTGTCGAGCTTCGCAAGCTGAAGTCGTGGCATGGCGGATTCCTTCATCGACGTTCAGGGACCTGTACGAGCACCTGAGGCGGCCGTCCGGCTCGCGCCATCCAGAGTGAGAGAGATTTCCTACTTTGTCAATCGACAATACATGGATGCTGGCAGATGCCGGGGAAGAAGATGAGCGTGATCGGGGTTGTCGTACCATCGGCCAAGAATGACTGGGGGCCGTAAGGTTGAGACCACCATCATTCGGCGTGGAGGTGGGGACGAATGACGGCGGACCGATCGGACGAGGCGACGCTGGACGTGGCGGTCGAGCCACGGGGCGAGTGGTCGCTGGTACACGTGGCGGGCGAGCTGGACTACACGACCGTCGGCGGCATCCGCGACGAGCTCGACGCGATGCTGTCGGCGGGCCAGGTCCGGATCGCGCTCGACCTGTCCTTGCTCGAATTCTGCGACTCGGTCGGGCTCGGTTGCTTCGTCGGCGCCTGGAAGCGCGCGCGTAAGGACGGTGGCGAGCTTCTGCTGCTCCGGCCCGCCGGGCACGTCCAGCGCATGCTCAAGATCACCGGTCTCGACCGGTTCCTGTCCAGCACGGACGAGATCCCCGGAGACGCGCCCACCGGTGACGCGGATCTGACGGCGGCACGGTAGGGCGTCAGACGCCCGTCGGCATCTTCACCGCCGCATCTCCGTCGACGCACTGTTCGCCTTGCGGGAGCCCGCAGACCGCCCTGTGACGGCGCCCTGCCGGCCGCCTCGCGGGGACCACCCGGCGACGTCGGCCGGCCACGAGGCCTTCTTCGCGAGGGCCGCTCCGACGCCGGAGCACATGCCCCTGCCCGGCAGCACGACGAGGCGCGCTCGGGTTCCATCGGCGATCAGCGATCTGCGGGAGCTGCGGTGGGGACGGCGCTCACCGGGAGGGATCGGGCGGGATCCGCAGCGCGGTGATGGCCGTCGCGAGCATGTCGTAGTGGCCGACGAGCATGATCAGCTCGATGCACTCCCGGTCGCCGAGGTGCGCGCGGAGCCGTTCCCACGCCGTGTCGTCGAGGTCGCGCGCGGCCTGCAGCGCGTCCACCGCCGCCAGGACCGCGCGCTCGCGCGGCGACCAGCCGTCGTCCTCGGCCCCGCGCTCGACCAGCCGGGCCACATCGACGGCGGTGACCCCGGCCCGCGCACCGAGCCGTACGTGATGCTCGAACTCGTAACGGCAGCCCCGCAGATGCGCCACCCGCAGGATGACCAGCTCGGTCTCGCGGCGGGGCAGCAGGCCGCCCGGCATCAGCCGGCCGGCGAAGTGGAGCCAGCCGCGGAACAACCGGCGGTGCCGGCCGAGCACCCGGAACAGCACCGGCGGTGCCGTGCCCGCGCGCCGTCCCGCCAGCCGGGCGAACACCCACGCCGGCGTGCCCAGCTCGCGGCGCGAGCCGGCCGGGACGCGCGGCCCTGCATCTCTTCGCTCCGCATTCCAGGGCACTGCGCTCTGCGACACCGCACCCCGTGCCCCCGCACTCGGCGGCGCTGCATCCTGCGGCGCCGCGTTCCGCGGTGCCGTGCCCTGCGGATCCGTCATCCGGCCTGCTCCTCGGGCTGCGGTGTCGTCAGCGGCGGGTCCTCTTCGGCCGCGATCCGCAGAGCGGGCTCCACTCGTGCCCGCACCGCCGTCTCGAGCACACGCTGGGCCGCCATCCGCCCGTACAGGACCGGCCCGACCCAGCGCGGGGCGTGCACCCGGCGGGCGCGCGTCGCGATGCCGCGTTCGAGCGCGTCGATCCCGGCCCGGAGCGGCGTCACCCCGGTGAACGCTCCGCGCCTGCCCTGCAGCGCGGCGGCGGCCCGCGTGCCGAACCCGCGGTGCGTCATGTCGGTGTCCAGCTCGGCGAAGTAGGCGACGCCCACCCGCGCGCCGGTGTGCCGCAGCTCGACGCGGAGCGTGTCGCCCAGGGCCTCGACCGCGGCCTTCGAGGCGCTGTAGGCGCCGAGCAGCGGCGCGTGGACGGCGGCGGCCAGCGAGGCGACCGCCAGCGCGTAGCCCTCCGGGTGCGCAATGTACGGGCCCGCCGACCGCAGGGTGTGGTAGGTGCCGAAGACGTTCACGCGCATGGTCGTCTCCAGGACCTCGGGATCACCACCGAGGAGGGGCCACTGGCAGGCGACTCCTGCGTTGGCCACCACGACGTCCAGGCCGCCCAGCCGATCGGCCAGCTCCGCCACCACCCATTCGACGAGGTCGCGGTCGGTGACGTCGCAGGTCCGCCAGGGCGCGTCCGCGCAGTCGCGCGCGACGGCCGCCAGACCGTCCGGCTCCAGGCCCGCCAGGGCGACTCGGGCACCGCGGGCGTGCAGACGGCGGGCGAGGGCCGCGCCGATGCCGCGCGCCGCTCCGGTGACGAGGACGCGGCGCCCGCTCAGCGCCGCCGGGTCGTTCGGTCGTCCCATGAATCAGCAATACACCGGCTCCGCCGTTCGCGGAACCCGGTCTCGCCGGCCGGCCGCGTCCGCCGTCAGGCGGCGTCGGCGACGGACGCGGGCGGCATCGCCGGCTGCGGGGCGCGCCGCCAGGCCGGAGCGGCGAGCAGGACCACGAGGAGACCGGCCGTGCCGGAGATGGCGAACGCCCAGCGGGTGCCCAGGCCGTCGATGATGACGCCGGTGAGGGGGCCCGAGACGGCCAGTCCCAGGGTCATCGCGGTGCCGTGCAGTCCTGTCGCCTCGCCGCGGGCCGCGGCCGGCACCCATCGGCTGAGGGTGTCGATCGTGGTGGAGATCGCCGGGGCGCACATCACCCCCGCCGGGAGCAGCGCGAGGCAGAGCCACCCCCAGTGCCCGGCCAGGCCCATGGGAACGGTGAGCGCGGCCATGCCGCCGACGATGACGAGCGGGGAGAAGCCCCGGGCCAGCGCGCCGTACACGAACCCGCCGGCCATCGACGCGAGCCCCCAGACGGCGAGCACCAGGCCGGTCCAGCGGGTCGCGGAGTCGGCCTTGAGCACCGCGACCAGGCCGAGCTCCGTCGCGGCGAGCACGAAGGTCGCCGCCGCCGTCACACCGAGCAGCGCGAACAGGGCGGGGGTCAGCCACTCCCGGCGGCGCACCGCGGCCGCGCCGGTCTCCGGCTCGTCGTCGACGCGGATGGGCGGGTCGAGCGCCAGCAGTGCCGCGCCGGACCCGACCAGCCCGATGCCGATGAGCGCCATCGTCCAGGAACTGCCGATCGCGGTCGCGACGGCCACGGCGAGCGCCGGGCCGGTCATGTAGGCCACCTCGACGAGCATCGAGTCCAGCGCGTACGCGCTGCGGCGGTGCTCGGCCGGAACGGCGGCCGCGACGCACTGGCGGACGACGGTGAACACCGGCAGCGCCAGGACCCCGCTCACGAAGGCGCCGGCGAACAGCGGCCAGTACGACAGGAACGGCGCGGCCGTCCAGAAGACCAGCTGGGCGAGCGTGGTGACCACCAGGACCGGCCGGAGGCCGCGCCGGTCCACGAAGCGCCCGGCGATCGGGGCGCCGACCGCCACTCCGGCGGTCGAGGCCGCGCCGACGAGGCCCGCCTGCATGAACCCGCGTCCCAGGCCGCCGACCACGTACAGGGTCAGCGTCAGTCCGCACGCCACGACGGGGATCCGGGCGACCAGGCCGACGAGCAGCAGCGTTCGGACTCCGGGGATGGCCAGGACCCGCCTGTAAGGTTCAACGGTCACAGTGATCACTTACCTCCGCGGGCAGTATGCCAGCGGCCACTGACAGCCCGAAACCGGTTTTCCGCGCGCCACGCCGCCGGCCGCGAGCCGCCGGTCCTTTCCCGACACCGTTCTTCATCGCGCGTTCGGGCGGCCGGATTTCGCGGGTATAGGTAACGCGACGGGGGTGGCCCATCGCGGTCCCCGCTGTTCGGCTCGACATTCCGGACCGTTCCTGGCCGCCCCCCGAACCCTGCGCATGACCAAAAGTCGCTCAGTCGGGGGCAAAGGTGACGAACGACGAAAACGATAAAAATAATAAAGACGAGAAAAGCGGATTTCTGCAACGGCGTTGGGCCGTGCCCGCCGCCCTCGGCGCGGCCGTATTGGTGGGCGGTGTGGTGGGCGCGGGGGTGTTCCTTCTCGCCCGTTCGCCGTCCCACGAGAACCGGTCCGCCGCCCATCGGGCCGCGAAGCCACGGCCGGCCGCCCCGGCGAAGGTCGACTGCCACGTGCGCAAGTGCATCGCGCTCACCTTCGACGACGGACCGGTCACCGGCACCGCCAAGCTCCTGGACATCCTGAAGGCGCACGGCGCGCACGCGACCTTCTTCGTCCTCGGCCAGCAGGTGGCGAACAACCAGGACATCCTGAAACGTGAGGCCACCGAGGGCCACCAGATCGGCAACCACACGTTCGACCACGCCAAGCTGACCGGCGCCCCGCGAGCGAAGGTCGAGGACGAGCTCATCCGCACGCAGGAGGCCATCCTGCAGGCCACCGGCACGACGCCGACGGTGATGCGGCCGACCTACGGGTACTCGGACAAGCAGCTCAACGAGATCGCCAAGCAGATGGGGCTGGCGCAGATCCTGTGGACCGTCGACACGCTGGACTGGAAGGACCGCAACACCGCGGTGGTGACGAAGCGCGTCCTGGCCGGCGCGAAGCCGGGCCACATCGTGATCATGCATGACATCCGGCCGACGAGCGTGGCCGCGATACCCGGCATCCTGGACGCGCTGAGCAAACAGGGCTACGCCTTCGTGACGGTCTCCGAGCTGTACGGCGGCAACCTCGTGCCCGGCGACCGGTACCCGCCGTTCCTCGGATCGCCCACCGCGGGGCCGGCCCCGCCCACGTAAGCCCGCCACCCGGCCTGATCGGCGCCCGCGCGACCACGCGCGGGCGCCGTCGGCCGTTCAGGGGCCCCGGTGCCGCCCGGATCCCCTAATGGGCGGTCCAGCCGCCGTCCATCGTGAGGGACGCCCCTGTGATCATCGACGCGTGCGGCGAGCAGAGGTAGGCGACCATCTCGGCGACCTCCTCGGGCTCGATCAGCCGCCGGATCGCGGCCCTGGCCAGCATGACCTCGTCCACGACCCGGTCCGGTTCCATCCCGTGCGCCGCAGCCTGGTCCGCGATCTGGTGCTCCACCAGCGGAGTCCGCACGTACGCCGGACTGACGCAGTTCGCGGTCACCCCGTGCTCGGCGGCCTCCAGCGCGATGACCTTGCTCATCCCCTCCAGGGCGTGCTTGGCGGCGACGTAGGCGACCTTGTACGGCGAGGCGATCCGGCCGTGCACCGACGAGATCCCGACGATCCGGCCCCAGCCGCGTTCGTACATCCCGGGCAGCGCCCGGCGGGCGAGACGGAACGGCGCCTCCACCATGATCCGCTGGATCCGTGCGAAGACGTCCGGCGGGAACTCGGTGACCGGGGCGACGTGCTGCAGTCCCGCGTTGTTGACCAGGATGTCCACGTCGCAGTCGATCGCCTCGACCGCGGCGGCGTCGGACAGGTCCGCGGTGACCGCCCGGCCGCCGATCTCCTCGGCCGCGGCCTCGGCCTCCTCCTCACGCAGGTCGACGATGACGACCTCGGCTCCGGCGGCCGCCAGCCGCCGGGCGCACGCCAGGCCGATGCCGCCGGCCGCGCCGGTCACCAGGGCACGCCGGCCGGACAGGTCGGGACCGGCGGACGACTGAGGGGACGGTTCCGGGGCGTTCGGCGGGACCACGCGCTCCTCCTCGATCGGGACACTCCAGTGGATACGACCCTATCCACGCGATTCGGTGGCCCTGACCAGGCGATGGTACGAACGGGTAAACCCAAGACGATCTTGTGGCGTCCTCCGAGCGAACATCCGCGACGAAGGGGATCGATCATGAGGATGCGCACCACGGCCGTGGTGGGGGCCGCGGCGGTCGTGACCACGCTCGGGCCGGCGGGGGCGGTCACCGCCCCGGCCCACGCCTCGGCCGGTCCGGCGAAGGCGGGGGACTTCAACGGCGACGGCCGCCGCGACCTGGTGACGGCGAGCCCCGGCGGCACGGTGGCCGGCAGGCAAGAGGCCGGTTTCGTCACCGTCGTCTACGGCGGCAAGACGGGGCCGGACAAGACCCACCGCCAGGTCATCACCCAGGACAGCCCGGGGATCCCCGGCACACCCGACGACTACAACGCGTTCGGCGGCGCGGTCGCCTCCGCCGACTTCGACCGCGACGGGTACGCCGACCTCGCCGTGACGGCCGCCGGACGGCCGTGGCGGATCGTCATCGTCTACGGCGGTGCGAAGGGCCTCACGTCCCGCACGACCGCGCTGACGGGGCCGGGCGCGTGGAACAACCCGTACCTGGCGGTCGGGGACTTCGACCATGACGGCGGCACCGACCTGGCGTCCTCGGTGTCAGGCGACACGAACGCCCTCGTCCTGTTCCGCGACGTCCGCGACCGGGCCGTCCCCGCGACCGCGTACCCCGTCCAGACGAAGGGCGACGAGGTCGACGCGATCGACCCGATCGCGGGCGACTTCACCGGTGACGGGTACACCGACCTGGTCGTACTGGTGCGCAGCTCGATCGACGGCGAGCCGGTCGAGAAACGCGCCGAGCTCCGCCGCGGATCGCCCTCCGGTCTCGGCGCCCCGACCCCGGTGGGCTCCGACATCGGGCGGGCGGCGGCCGCCGGCGACGTCAACGGCGACGGCCGGGCGGACCTGATCGCCGCCACCGGCGGGGGCGACGGCGACCGCTCCGACCCGCCGGAGGGGATCCTCGTCTTCCTCGGCACCACGTCGGGCCTGGGCACGCCGAAGGAGTTCACCCAGGACACCCCCGGTGTTCCCGGCGTCTCGGAGGCGTGGGACGGCTGGGGCACGGTGCTCGCCGTGGGCGACGTCGACGGGGACCACCGCGCCGACGTCGCGATCGGCGCGCCCGGCGAGGACGTCGGCCGGGTGCAGGACGCCGGCGCGGTCACGATCCTGCGCGGCGCGGCCGGCGGTCTCACCGTCAAGGGCGCCCAGATCTTCGACCAGAACACCGCGCACGTGCCGGGCGTCGCGGAGACGGCCGACGCGTTCGGCGGCGGGCTGTCGCTGGCAGACCTGACGGGCGACGGCCGGGCCGACCTGACCACGGGCGCCCCCGTCGAGAACCGCGAGGAGGGCGGCCTCTGGGTGCTGCGCGGCGCCAAGACCGGGGTCACCACCACGGGCCTGCGCACGCTGAGCCCGTCCGATCTGGGCGTCGCGAAGCGCCACGCGCAGCTGGGCCGCGTCCTGCTCCCCTGAGATGACGGCTCCGTGATCACGCGCGCCGCCGGGCCGCCCGGCGGAGCCGATCGTCCCCGCCGCCCCCGTACGACCGCCGGTGCCGTACGGGGGCGGCGTCGTTCGCGACGGGAACGGTACGCGGGCGCGGTCCGCCGACGTTAACGATCTTGTGGGCATTCCGCCGTTTCCGTTGACATCGGCCCGCCGACGCTCGATGCTCCCGGAACGTACGCCCAAAATTTGCTCACTACGCCCACTATTCGGGCACCGACGGGGGGCGCGAGTCCTTGTCCGATTCACCGGAGCAGCGACCTTCCGGGCTTCCCGGGAACGACGCCGTGACGGCCACGACCGGGTCCGCGGACGGACGCCGCCGGTCCGGATGGTGCGACCTCCCGGGCTCGCGGCTGGCGCCCTCCATCGCACGCCGCTGGGTCGCGGCGATGCTGGACTCCTGGAACCTCTCGCTGCCCCCGGCGGACCTGGCGACGATCGCGGAGCTGACCAGCGAACTGGTGACCAACGCCGTCCAGCACGCGGAGCCGGGTCCCTCCGGCGACCAGGAGATCAGGGTCAACGTCCGGGTCGACTACGGCATGGTCTGGCTCGCCGTCTGCGACCGTGACCCGACCCTGCCCGTACGGAGGACGCCCGACTTCATCGCCGAGTGCGGCCGCGGCCTGTTCCTGGTCGACGCCCAGGCCGACCAGTGGGGCTTCGTCCGGTACCACGGCGGCAAGTACGTCTGGTTCGGTCTCGAATACCCCGGCGGCGCTCATCGGGCGACCGCCGCCCGCCGCCCGGAGCTCATCGTGGCCGCCGCCCCGGAGCCGCCCGCCACCCCTGATCCGTCCGCACCGCCTTCGACAGAACAGGACCCGGTATGTCTCCCGTCGCCCTTCCCCATGCCCTCTGCGGCTCCGGACCGCATCGGGTGATCGCGCTGCACGGCTGGTTCGGCGATCGCGACGCCTTCGCCGGGATCCGGCCGTACCTGAACGGGGAGGCGTTCACGTACGCGTTCCCCGACTACCGCGGGTACGGCGAGGCCCGCGACGTCGCCGGCGACCACACGCTCACCGAGATCGCCGGTGACGTCATCGCGCTGGCCGACGAACTCGGCTGGGAGGAGTTCTCGCTGGTCGGGCACTCGATGGGCGGGACGGCGATGCAGCGGGTGATGCTGGACGCGCCCGGCCGGGTCCGCAGGATGGTCGGCGTCTCGCCGGTCCCCGCCTCCGGCGTCCCGTTCGACGACCAGGCATGGGGGCTGTTCTCCGGTGCCGCCGAGGAAGCCGCGAACCGCCGGGCGATCATCGACCTCACCACCGGCGGCCGCCTCCCGGGCGCCTGGCTCGACGCGATGGTGGACACCTCGCTGCGCGTCTCGACGGTCCCGGCGTTCCGCGCCTACCTGGACGCCTGGGCCCGTACGGACTTCCATGAGGAGGTGGTGGGCAACGCCACGCCGGTCCTCGTCATCGCCGGCGCGCAGGACCCGGCGCTGTCCGCCGACGTCATGCGGGCGACCTGGCTGGAGTGGTACCCGAACGCCGAGCTGGTGACGTTCCAGGACGCCGGCCACTACGCGATGGACGAGACGCCGCTCGCGCTGGTGGCCGAGATGGAGCGTTTCCTGGCCGCCTGAACACCGTCCGGGCGGCCGGCGCGCCGGCCGCCCGGACCGGTCCGGCCGTCCGAGGATCGAGGGAGCACGTTGCCGTCCGAAGAACGAGACACCGCCGCCGTCCCGTCGGGCCCGGCCGCGGGTCTCGACGTGTTCGACCCGGCCGTCTACGCGCGGGGCGTCCCGCACGAGACCTACCGCCGGCTCCGCGACGAGGACCCGGTGCACTGGCAGGAGGAGTACGAGGTCGGCGGCTGGCCGGCCGGTCCCGGATTCTGGGCCGTGACGCGGCACGCGGACGTCGTCCACGTGCTGCGCGGCCCCGCCGAGTACAGCTCGTGGATCGGGGCGACGCAGATCCGCGACCCGGACCCCGCCGACCTGCCGTTCATCCGGCGGATGATGCTGAACCTCGACCCGCCCGAGCACGGCCGGCTGCGGCGGATCGTGTCCAAGGTGTTCACGCCCCGCCGCGTCGAACGCTTCGCGGCCGACGTCGAGCGCCGGGCGCGCCGCCTCGTCGACGGCATCGCCGAACGCGGCGCGTGCGACCTGCCGGTCGACGTCACCGACGACTACCCGATCCAGAACCTCGCCGACCTGCTCGGCATCCCCGATGAGGACCGCGACCGGATCCTCGCGTGGACCAACCGGGTGATCGGCTACCAGGACCCCGACCACGCGGAGGCCGCCCGCGGCCCGGACGGCAGGCCGGTGAACCCCCGGTCCCCCGCGATGCTGGCCGACATGTTCGAGTACGCGCACGAACTCGCCGCCGCCAAGCGCCGGGACCCGGCGGACGACCTGATGACCGCGCTGGCGACCGCCGTGGTCGACGGGCGGCGCCTCAGCGACGCCGAGCTCTCGATGTTCTTCTTCCTGCTGGTGATCGCCGGCAACGACACCGTACGCTCCGCCCTGCCCGGCGGGGTGATGGCGCTCCTCGACCACCCCGATCAGCACCGGCGGCTGCTCGACCGTCCCGAGCTGCTCGACTCGGCGATCGACGAGATGCTGCGCTGGCATCCGCCCGTGCTGAGCTTCCGGCGCACCGCCGTACGGGACACCGTGCTCGCGGGACGGCCGATCGCCGCCGGGGACAAGGTCGTCGTGTTCCACGCCTCCGCCAACCGCGACGAGCGGAGGTTCCCCGAGCCGGAGCGGTTCGACATCGCCCGGCGGCCGAACGACCACGTCGCGTTCGGCGACGGTCCGCACGTGTGCCTGGGAGCGCACTTCGCCCGCCTGCAGCTGCGGATCTTCTACCGCGAGTTCCTGTGGCGCCTGTCGGATCTGGAGCCCGCCGGGCCGCCCGCGCGGCTGGTGTCGAACTTCATCGCCGGGATCAAGCACCTGCCCGTCCGCTACACGCCCGTACGACGGAGCGACGCCCGATGACCGACCGACCGCACCGCTCGGCGCCGCCCGGCCGTCCCCGCGCCGGCTCGCCGTCCCCCGTCCCCGGAGCACCGCCCTTTCCCGGCTCCGGAGCACCGCCGTCCCCCGCCGCCACCGGGTCGAAGACCATCGACACCGGTCTGCGGCTCCTGGAGATCCTCCGGGACCATCCCGACGGGCTGACGATCAGCGAGCTCGCCCGCACCGCCGACGTGCACCGCAACGCCGTCTCCCGGCACCTGACCGCGCTGCGCAACCACCGCCTCGTCTCCCGCACCGGGACGCGGTACACGCTCGGGCTCGGCATCGTCGAGCTCGGCGCCGCCGTGCAGCACCGGCTGCGCGCCGCGGCCGAGGGGGCGCTCCAGTCGCTGGCCGACGGCTGCCGCGCGACGGCGTTCATCAGCGTGCTGGACGCCGATGAGGAGGTCGTCGTGCTCGCCGTGGCCGAGCCGCGCGGGTCCGACTTCCACGTCGCGTACCGCGCGGGCAAGCGCCACGCCGTCGACCATGGCGCGCCCGGGATCGCCATCCTCGCCGGCCGCCCGCCGCGCCCGCGCGAGCGGCCGATCGTGCGGGAGGCCCGCCGGACGGGATACGCGGTCACCGAGGGCGAGTTGCAGCCCGGCGCGTGGGGCGTCGCCGCGCCGATCGTCGCGAGGGGACGGCCCGCGCAGGCGAGCATCGGGGTGGTGACGATCGGCGCGCAGGACGAGTCCGCCATCGCGCCGCGCGTCGTCGCCGCGTCCGGCGAGATCGCCCGCCTGCTCTGAGCCTTCCCCGTCCTGCTGCTCCCGCCGATGCTCAGGCGGGCGGCCGGCACAGGCCGCGCCAGGCGGGCCGGGCCGCCCGGGCCGCGTCTGCGCGAGCCGGACCGAAGCAGGCAGCGTCAGGCTTGCCGAGCCGCATCAGGTGGGCCGGGCCGGCGCGGGGCGCCGCGCGTGGCCGAGCAGGGCCAGGGCTCGCGCGGTCTCGGTGGCGGTGAACGGCAGGCCGGGCCGGTGCAGCCGGATCCGTTCGCCGGTCGGAGCGGTCAGGGACAGCGTGTCCCGGTCGGAGCGGACCGCCCGGTCGGTGCGGTCGCCGGCGTCCGGGAGGAGGCGGGCCTCCAGCAGAGCCGCCAGGGCGGCCGGCAGCCGATGCGCGTCCGCGGCGGCCCACGACACCAGGAGCAGCGCGCGGGTGACCGGATCGACGAGTTCGCGGACGGTGGCCGGGCGGGCCTGGACCGCCCGGCCGCCCGCCGCGGTGAGCGCCTCGACCAGTGCCTCGGCGGTGACGGGCTCCGGCAGCTGGACGTGGAGTTCGTCGACGGTTCCGCCGGTGTCGGGCTGGGTGCTCAGCGACAGGATGTTGCCGCCGATCGCGGCGGTTGCGGCCGCAAGCGCCGCGAGCTGTCCGGGCGTCTCGCGCACCCGTGCCCGTACGCGCCACAGCCGCGCCGCCGGGACGGCGATACCCGCCGCGGAATGGTTCGGCGCGTGCCCGTGGCGGTCACGCCGGTGGGTCAACCAGAGGTGCGCCGACACGATCGCGCAGAGGACGCCGCCCAGCACGACGAGCATGAGGGCGCCCGACCGGCGATGGCCGAGCGCCGTGGAGAACAGGTGCGCGACGCCCGCCGCCACGAACAGCGCCGCGAACTCGACGGCCTCGCGCCGCCATGCCCGCCTGCCGTGGCCGTGGGAGGCGCCGCCGCGGTCGATCGGACGGCCGTTCCTGATCTTCAGTCCCATGCGGACCACTCTGGGCGGCCCTCGTTGCGGTTCGCGATCATCGCTGTGACGTCGGCGTAACCGAACGCCCTTTTTGGTGAAGACCGGAAAAATTAGGCTTTACCGGGCTCGGTGACAGCGACGGCAACTGTGGCTTACGGTGGGCGTCAGCGGATCGGCGACCCGGGAGCGAGGAGCGATGACGCACGGCGCGGACCTGGCGCGGCTGGACTTCTGGGGACGGCCGCCGGCCGAACGCGAACAGGCGTTCGCCGCGCTGCGGGCCGGCGGGCGTCCGGTGTTCGTCGACTACGCCCCGGACGCGGCGCAGACGGTGAACGGCTACTTCGCCCTGACCCGCCATGAGCAGATCATCGAGGTCAGCCGGCACCCGGAGACCTTCAGCTCCGAGCCGACCGCCACCAGCCTCGACGACCCGCCGCCCGCGCTGAGCGAGTTCGTCGGCTCCATGATCAGCATGGACGACCCGCGGCACGCGCGGCTGCGCCGGATCGTCTCCCGCGCCTTCACCCCCCGCATGATCAAGAAGTTCGAGGACGACGTCACGCTGGTCGCCAGGGACATCGTGGACCGGCTCGCCGAGCGCGGGCCGTGCGACTTCGTCACCGAGGTCGCGATGCCCCTGCCGCTCACGATCATCTGCGCGATGATGGGCATCCCGAAGTCGGAGTACGACGGCGTGATCGACGCCACCAACCTCATCATCGGCGTCGGCGACCCGGACTACGTCGGACCCGACGGGCAGGACCGGACCTCGATGGTCGGCGAGAGGTTCGCCTACCTGCACGGGCTGATGGGCGAGCTCGCCGCCGAACGCCGGGCACGGCCCTCCGACGACCTGGTCTCCGCCCTCGTCACCGCGAACCTCGACGGCGAGTCGCTGACCGAACGCGAGCTCGGCAAGTTCTTCGGGCTCCTCGTCGTCGCGGGGAACGAGACCACCCGTACGGCGCTGAGCCACGCCCTGACGCTGTTCACCGACCACCCCGACCAGCGGGCGCTGCTCACGGCGGACCTCGACGCCCGGCTGCCCGGCGCCGTCGAGGAGGTCGTACGGTACGCCACGCCGGTGACCTGGATGCGCCGCACCGTCACCCGCGACGTGGATCTGCTCGGGCACACCTACCGCGCCGGCGACCGCGTCGTCCTCTACTACAACTCGGCCAACCGCGACGAGGCGGTCTTCGACCGCCCGGACGAGTTCGACATCACGCGGTCGCCCAACCCGCATGTCGGGTTCGGCGGCCCCGGCCCGCACTTCTGCCTCGGCGCGCACCTCGCCCGCCGCGAGATGACGGTGCTGCTGCGGGAGCTGTTCACCCGGCTGCCCGGCATCCACGCGACCGCGCCGCCCGTCCGACAGCGCAGCAGCTTCATCAACGGGATCAGCCGGCTGCCCTGCGCCTTCTGATGCGGCCGCCCCTCGATCGCGTGAATTCTGCGTTACACGCCGTGTCGTCCGTGCTGTCCGCGTTCGGGCCCGCCATGCTGGTAGTCCCCCTCTCTGATCCACCCCTGTGCGAGGAATTCGATGCTCAGGCGCTCGCGGCTGTTCGGCCGCAAGATCCGTGTCACCTTCAGCCTTCCCCCCGACCAGCCGGAAGGGGTCGTCAGCGTCGTCGGCGACTTCAACGACTGGGAGCCCGGCCGTCATGAGCTCGTCAAGCGGCGCCACGGCAGGCGCACCGTCTCGGTGACCCTGCCCCCCGGCGTCCACCGGTTCCGCTACCTGGCCACCGGCGGCGTGTGGTTCGACGACGAGACCGCCGACGACAGGGACGAGCACGGCTCCCTGATCAGAGTCTGATCACGTCACCACGTCGGGTGCGGGGCCTCAGTCGCCATGGGCGGCCGCCTCGGGACCGGCGTCGAGCGCGTCGAGCACCGCGTCGCCGTTCGCCCTCGCCCACTCGGTCAGCATGTGGATCGGATCGATCAGTGTGGCCCCGAGTGGGGTGAGCTCGTACTCGACGCGGGGCGGCACCTCGGCGTAGGCATGGCGGCGGATGAGTCCGTGCGCCTCGAGCCGCCGGAGCGTCTGGGTGAGCATCTTGCGGGAGATGCCGCCGATCATCTCGATCAGCTCGCCATGGCGCACCGGGCCCTCGCTGAGGCCGTAGAGCACGACCGCCGTCCACTTGTCGGCGAGGAGCTCGACCGTCAGACGCGCCGGGCAGTCGGCGAGGAAGACAGCATCGGGACCGAAACCGCTCATGGCGCCAAAGGTACCTGGCGGTACCTATCGGAAACCTAGCCTGGGTCCTCTCCCCCCTTCAAAGCCAGGAGAGTCATGCGAGTCATCACCCAGCAGACGCTCGGCGGTCCCGAGGTGCTCACCATCGTGGACGCGCCCGAGCCCAGGCCCATTCCGACCGAGGTTCTCGTCCGCGTCAAGGCGATCGGGCTGAACCCGCTGGAGGCACGCCTGCGCGCCGGCGAGTTCCCGCTGATCGGCCGGCCGCCGTTCATCCTCGGCTGGGACGTCAGCGGTGTGGTCGAGGAGGCGCAGACGTGGCGGTTCAGGCCCGGCGACGAGGTGTTCGGGTTGCCGATGTTCCCGCGGGCCGCCAACGCGTACGCCGAGGCCGTGGCGGCGCCGGCGTTGCACCTGGTCCGCAAGCCCGCGTCGCTCTCGCATGTCGAGGCGTCGGCGCTGCCGGCCGTCGGGCTGACGGCGTGGCAGGGCCTCGTCGACCTCGCCGGCGTGACCGAGGGCGACCGCGTCCTGATCCACGGCGGTGGTGGCGGGGTCGGCCACGTCGCGATCCAGATCGCGAAGGCGCTCGGCGCGCACGTGATCGCGACCGCCAGCGGGAGCAAGCGGGAGTTCGTCGAGGGGCTCGGCGCCGACGAGGTGATCGACTACACGGCGGTCGACTTCACCGAGGTGGCCGGCGACGTCGACGTCGTGCTCGACACGATCGGTGGCGACACCGTCGAGCGGTCACTCAACGTGCTCCGCCCAGGCGGTCACCTGGTGACGGCGGTCGCCGAGTCGGATGCGGAGCTCGCCGCCAAGTACGAGGCGGCCGGCATGCGCTTCAGCGGCATCGTGGTCGAGCCCGATCCGGTCGGCCTGCGCGGTCTCGTCGACCTCGTCGAACAGGGCAGGCTCCGGGTCCACGTGCAGGAGACGTTCCCATTCGAGCGCGTCGCCGACGCGCACCGGCTGCTCGACGGCGGTCACCTCCAGGGCAAGCTCGTCCTCACCCTCTGATCCCGTCATGGGGCCTCGCGCCAGCGAGGCCCTGAGACGGGCGTCGGCCGGGCGGCCGGCTTGATCACTGGCCGTCACTGCCCTCTACCGTCACCGAATGCCAGTGATCAAGGTGTCCTGACCCGCCGCCATGTCCGGGCCGCGGAGCATGGCGGTGCCGGTCAGGATGGCACGTCGGCGGCGGGAAGGGCGCAGCCGCGTACGACCTCGAGGTATTCGACGATCGCGTCCCGGTTGCGGGTCAGGCAGTCGATGCGCTCGGTCATCCGGTCGCGCTCGCGTTCCAGCGTCGCGAGCATCTCCGGGGTCGCGTCCGGGAAGTGGATGGACCTCGGCTTGTCGAGGCAGGGAAGGATCTGCTTGATGATCCGCGTCGGCAGCCCGGCGTCCAGGAGCCCCCGGATCTGCAGCACCCGGTCGACGAAACGCGGATCATAGTCGCGGTAGCCGTTCGCGCAGCGCTCGGAGACGATCAGCCCCTGCTCCTCGTAGTAGCGCAGCAGCCGCCTCGACGTGCCCGTGCGCTCCGCCAACTCCCCGATGCGCATGTGCGCCACCTCACAGGATCCCGGGTTGACCGTCACATCAGTGTGAGGGTTTGAGCATACGGCCATGATCCTTCATGGCACAGCCCGGTCCGTCGACCCGGCCGCCGGGGGCCGGCGGCTCCCCCTGTCCCCGCTGCTCGCGCTGGCGACGGCCGTGTTCATCACCAGCCTCACGGAGACGCTGCCCGCCGGCCTGCTCCCCGGCATCGGCGCGGACCTCGGCGTCGGCGAGTCGGCGGCCGGGCAACTGGTGACGATCTACGCGATCGCCACGGCGGTGACCGCGATCCCCCTGACCTCGGCGACCGCGGGGTGGCGGCGCAAGCGTCTCCTGCTGACCGCGATGACGGGATTCGGCGTCGCGAACACGGTCACCGCCGTCTCGACGAGCTATCCCCTCACCATGGCGGCCCGGTTCGTGGCGGGGGTGGCGGCGGGCCTCGCGTGGGCGCTGCTGGCCGGGTACGCGCGCCGGCTGGCCCCCGCCCACCTCCAGGGCCGGGCGATGGCCGTCGCCATGGCCGGAATCCCGGTCGCCCTGTCGCTGGGAGTGCCCGCCGGGACCTTCGTCGGGAAGGCGCTGGGCTGGCGGACGGCGTTCTGGAGCATGACCGCGCTGACCGCCGTCCTCATCGCGTGGATCCTCGCGTCGGTCCCCGACCATCCCGGCGCACGGCGGCGCGACCGGGCGCCGATCCTCGGCGCGCTCCGCGTTCCCGGCGTGGCGCCGGTCCTGGTCGTGACGCTGGTGTTCGTGCTGGCCCACACGATCCTCTACGCCTACATCGCCACGTTCCTGGACCGGTACGGGATGGGGGCCTCGGCCGGCTCCGTGCTGCTCGTCTTCGGCATCGCGTCGCTGGTGAGCATCTGGGTCGTCGGCGCCCACATCCACCGACGGCTGCGCACCCTCGCCCTCGCCGCCACGCTCCTGGTCGCGGCGGCGGCCGCCGTGCTGGCGCAGTTCGCGGACAGTCCCGCAGCGGTGTACGCGGCGATCGCCCTGTGGGGCCTCGGCTGGGGCGGGGTCCCCACCCTCCTGCAGACCGCGGCGGGCGAGGCGGGCGGTGCGCGGGGTGACGCGGCCCAGGCGATGCTGGTCACCCTGTGGAACGTCGCCATGGCCGGTGGCGGAGTCGTCGGCGGCGTCCTGCTCGCCCGGTTCGGCCCGGCGTCGTTCCCCCGGAGCGTCCTCGTCCTGATGGCGCCGGTCCTGCTCGTGGTGCTCGCCGCCCGTACGCACGGCTTCCGGAACGCCCGCCCGGTCTCGACCGCGCCGTCGGGCTCCGGGAACGGCGTGCCTGACGCTCGGTGACCGGGGTCGCGAACCGTGCGAAGGACGGTGGATCGCGGCGCGGTCCGCGGTCCGCGGGACGTTAGGGTCGGCGTCATGGATCCGGCCGGAACGCCGCCCCGAACGGGGCCGGATCAGTGTCACACTTCGGCGTCCTGTGTCGTCCCTGGAGTGTGGGAAGCGCTGTTGCCAGAGGAGAGCGGTCGTGACCGGAACGCCGAGGAACGATGACCCGCCCGCCGGCGGCCGGTGGACGCAGGATGACCTCGCCCGTGCCTTCGAGACGGAGCGGCCTCGCCTGCTCAACGTCGCGTACGCGACGACCGGGTCCCTGGCGGAGGCGGAGGACTGCGTGCAGGACGCGTGGCTCCGGCTGCGCCGGCTCGAGGACCCGTCCGCGATCCGCGACCTGGCCGCGTGGCTGACGACCACGGTCGGCCGGCTGGCGCTGGACGCGCTGGGCAGCGCGCGGGTCCGGCGGGAGCGGTACGTCGGCCCGTGGCTGCCCGAGCCGCTGGTCGGGGACGCCGTCGCGGGCGATCCCGCCGACCGGGTGACGCTCGACGAGTCGGTGAGCATGGCGCTGCTGGTCGTCCTGGAGCGCCTGTCTCCGGCGGAGCGGACGGCGTTCCTGCTGCACGACGTGTTCGGGGTGCCCTTCGACGAGGTCGCCGAGGTGGTGGGCCGTACACCGGTGGCGGTGCGGCGGCTCGCGTCCCGGGCGCGCAAGCACGTCGAGGAGGGGCTGCCGCGGTTCCCGCCGACGTACGGCGAACAGCGGGAGCTCGTGGCCGCGTTCATGGCGGCCTGCCAGGGCGGCGACCTGGACCGGCTCGTGGGCGTGCTCGATCCCGGCGTCACCCTGCGCGGCGACGGCGGCGGCAAGGTCCCCGCCGTGAGCCGGGTCGAGGGGGGCGCCGAGCAGGTCGCGCGCATGCTCCTGGGATTCGCCGCCCACCCGTCCGTCGAGGTACGGATCGCGGACGTCAACGGCGCGCCCGGGCTCGTCATGCTGGACCCGACCGGCGTGCTCACCGTCATGGCGTTCACGGTCGACGCCGGCCGGATCACCGCGATCGACGCGATCCGCAACCCCGACAAGCTGCCCGGCCTCCGGTTCTGAACGGCGCCGGGCCCCGGCGGGGAGGGCTCAGAGATCGGCCAGGTCGACGACCTCGGCCATGGCCCGGTAGCCCGCGTCGTTGGGGTGCAGGTGGTCGCCCGAGTCGTACTCGGGGCGCAGGGCGAGGGGGTCGGCCGGGTCGCGGGTGGCCGCGTCGAAGTCGATGACGGCGTCGAAGGTGCGGCTGGTGCGGATGTAGGCGTTCACGGCCTCGCGCGTGGCCTCCAGCGTGTCGTCGTACACCTGCCAGCCCTTGAACGGCGTGAGCGTCGCGCCGATCACCTTGATGCCGCGGGCGTGGGCGCGGGCCGCGATCGCCTCGTACGCGGCGGTGATCTTCG
Organism: Actinoallomurus rhizosphaericola; assembly: GCF_024055675.1. NCBI lineage: Bacteria > Bacillati > Actinomycetota > Actinomycetes > Streptosporangiales > Thermomonosporaceae > Actinoallomurus > Actinoallomurus rhizosphaericola. The sequence goes on from NZ_JAMXMW010000029.1 coordinate 51,585, forward strand.
CGGGGTCGGTCTGGTGCGGGCTCTGCTGGATGTCGTTGATGCCCTCCAGGACGATGAGCGTGCGGACGCCCGTGCGCGACAGGACGTCCTCGTCGAAGCGGGCGAGGGCGTTGACGCCGTACGACCCGCCGTCGAGCAGCAGCCGGTTGCCGCTGATCCCGGCGTTGAGGACGCCCAGCCTCCGGGACGGCGGCAGCGCCTGGATGCGGCGGGCGAGGTAGTCCGGCCAGCGGTGGTTCTCCCCGGCGGTGGAGTCGGCGCCGTCGGTGATCGAGTCACCCAGGGTGACGAGGCTGCCGCGCGTGGGCGGGTCGAACACGTCGACGCCGGTGAGGTAGTACCACTGGCCGAACGTCCCGGTGTAGGCGTCCCCGGCCACGTCATCGGCGTGGTCGCCGCCGGGCGCGTAGTAGGAGGTCTGCTGGGCCAGCGGATGCGTGGTCACCGGCCCGGAGACGACCGGCAGGTAGACGGTGACGAGAAGATCGGCGCCGGGCCGTACCGGGAGGAGGGCCGGATCGGCGGTCACGTCGGCGCCGGCGGGGACGGTCGCCGACCGGGCGCCGTGGAAGGTCACCTCGCGCAGCTTTCCGTGCGCCGTTCCCGCGCCGTCCGCGGCCCGTACGGCGACCGTGACATGGCCGAGGGTCAGCGGGGCGGTGCCGAAGCGGTTGGACAGCCGGATCCGTACGGCCGCGCCGCCTGCGGAGAGGTGCACGACCTCGCGCACCGACGAGCCGGACTCCGCGCCGGTGGGAGAGGACAGCCCTACGGCGGGCGACGCCTCCCACGCGCCGACCCAGCCCCGCTCGGGGTGGGCCGCGGGCCGAGGCGGGGCTGCGGACCGTGGCGGAGCCGCCGGGGTCGCTCCGGCCGCCGGCGCGACCGCGACGCCGGACGCGAGGGCCAGGGCCGCCGCGACCAGGATCCGTGCGCCTGCGGGTCCGCGCGTCCTTGTGTGCTGCATACGGGCACCTTTCTCGCCAGGAAGCGTTTTCCGACAAGGACGGTAAAACGATCACTTGGCCGCGACAATGGCCGGAGCCCCGTCATCGGCCGGACGGCCGGATCAGGCCGCGCGCGTCGGCTCCGGGCTCAGCGCGGCGGCGTGAACCAGGGCGGGAGATAGACCCGCCAGTGGCGGCCGAGCCGGGACAGCGGGTGGGCGACCCAGGTGGTGGCGTAGCCGGGCGGCGGCGAGCCCGGGGACAGGATCCCGGTCGGCTCCCGGCGCGCGGTCCGGAGCAGCCGTTCCGGGGTCGTCGAGGCGAGGACGCCGCCGGTCTCCCCGGTCCCGCAGCCGATGTAGAAGGCGACCGGCACCGACCGCGGGCCGCTGAGCAGGCAGGGCGGACGCACCCCGAGGCGTTCGAGCGCCGCCGCGCCGCGCACGTACGTCCGGCGCTCGGCGGCGTTCTCTCGCACCTGCTGCGACAGCAGCATCCCCTGGGAAGCCAGCTGGACCAGCACCACGGCGGCGATCAGGACGGCCAGCGGCCGGCGGAGACGCGAGACGGCCGCCGGAAGCCGCGTCAGGCACTCGGCCACGGGCAGCGCCAGCAGCGCGTACGCGGGCAGCAGGAACCGGGGGGCCGCGTAGCCGAGGAACAGCAGGTACGGCACGGCGGCCGAGACTCCGCAGGCGGCGGCGACCGCGACCGGCCCCAGGGCGCGGGCACGGGCCGCCAGCACCAGGCCGCCGGCGGCGAGCAGCGGAACGGCGGCCCACCAGAGCGTGAGCCCCGGACGCTGGACACCGACGCCGCAGGGACGGCAGAGCAACGGCCCGTTCACGGCGGACAGTTCGTACAGCAGCCCGCGCGGATGCCAGGCGATGCCGCCCTCGATGGCGCTGGACCTGTGGAGCCGCGCGACCGGTCCGCCGTAGCGCAGGAACGCCTCGGCGATCCACTGCGCCGCGCCGAGCGCCAGTCCTCCGAGCACGGCGCCGATCAGAGCCGGGCGCCGCCACCGGCGCACCAGCACCGCCGCCACCGGCAGCGGCAACGCGATCCAGAAGGCGTCCCCCGGTCGCATCAGCGTCGTGACGGCTCCCGCGAGCACGATCCCGATGAGGGCGCCGCGCCCGCCCGTCACGGCATAGCGCACGAACCAGCCGGCCAGGGCCAATCCTCCGACGGCGACCCAGAAGTTCGGGATGACCTCGGAGACGTAGTAGCCGGTGACCCACAGCCCGGTGAACAGCAACGCCGCCAGGGGGACGACGGCCCGGCGGGAGGCCACCGCCGACCACGGCAGGTAGGCGAGCACGATCGCGGCCGCGCCGAGCACGGCGAGGTAGGCCCGCAGCGCGATGACCGAACCCGTGAGCCACACGACGGGGGCGATCAGATAGGTGATGCCACGGGCCCGTGGCGCGCTGAAGAACGCCGCCGGCATCCGCGGGCTCACCTGGGTGATGTAGAGGGCCTCGTCCCAGCCGACCGCACCGTGCGGTACGACGACGGCGAACTCGAGGGCGGTCAGGAACACGGCCACGGCGACCAGCCAGGCGGCGGGACGGCGGACGAGTTCGGCCGGCTTCGGCGGCACCCGGATGATCAACCGACTCCCATCTCACCGTCCGGACGCGGCCGGAGACTCCCCTGGCCGTCCCAGGGTCGCGGGGGCCGGAGAACAGGGGATGTCCGGCGGCTGAACGGCGCCCCTCCGCAGAAGGTCGGCGAGCGCATGGACCGCGCCCCTCCGGCCGGCGCGTGAACCGCGTCCCTGCGGCCGGCCCGGTGAGCCACGTGACGCCGGACGCGCCGCCCTTCCTCATCCTGCACGGCACCGACGACACGATCGTCCCTTTCGCGCAGAGCGAGCGGCTCGTCGCGGTCCTGCGGAACGCGGGCCGCCCGGTCGAGTACCGGCCGGTGACCGGAGGCGATCACCTCTGGGTCGGGCTGACCGAGGAGGCGGTGGAAGACTGCTTCTCCGCCACCCTCGACTTCTCCACCCGCACCACCGTCTGACCGGCGGCCGTCCCTCCGCCCAGGCGGCCGTTGCGGGCCGGCTTCTCACCTTCAGCGGGATCCGGTGTCGGCGGGGCGCCGTCTTCCGGCGGCCGCGACCCGGAGTCCCGGGGCGAGGAGATCGAGCTCCGTGTCCGGCCACTGCTGCTCGATCGCCCTGACGAGCGCCGCCACCAGGTCACGGCCGTCGACTCCGTGTCCGGCCGCCCCGCCCTGGGGAAGCCGGTGCCACAGCGCGTTGACGGTCTCGAGGTACGCGTCCGTCGGCCGCACGGTGTTCGCCTGGTGGAGCAGGTCCAGCACCTTCGCGGCCGGCAGCCTGCCGACGTCGTCGCGGAGGCGCAGGAGGACGAGCCGGTGCAGTTCGGGGAAGGCGGCCGTCGCCCTGAGACTTTCCCGGTAGGTCGCCGCGCGTTCGTCCTCGGGCGCGTCGCGGGTGTGGTCGAGCCGCCCGAGGTGATAGCCGGGCACGATCCCCTCCTCGTCGGTCGACCTCGACCAGATGCGACCGCCCAGGGCCTGGAACAGCGGTAGGGACTGCAGGAGCAGCATTCCCATCCGCCAGTCCGGCAGGAACGCCAGGGTCCGGACGAGGAGCCCGAGGCCGCTCGCCGGGCTCACGCGCACGTCGTACGCTCCGGGGTCGCCGGAGAGGAAGAGGTCGTAGTCGGTCGCCTCGGGCCGGGCGCCCGGGGGCGCGATGGCGAACGCGCCGAGGACCGAGACCGCGGAGCCGTCCTCCCGGCCCAACCGGACCCGCAGCTCATCGGCCAGGTGCACGGTGACACGCAGTGTGTTCAGGATCCCGTGCCACTCGGACGGGGACAGCTCGGCCTTCCAGAGACGGCTCAGCCGGATCCAGCGCTCCACCGCGGCGGCCGGGGAACCGGGGAACAGTTCAGCGGCGGTGGCGCCTTCGCCGGAGAGCAGGACGAGGAGGATCGTCAGGTTGGCGGAGTAGGCGGCGAGCCGCCGGGTGACGGGATGCGCCACCGGCTCATAGGCGGTGTGGGACCGCCCGGCGTGCGGGTACAGCGCGCCGTCGAGCAACTCCCGCAGCAGCGCCCGGCGCTCGTGCTCCTCCGGCCCGCGACGCAGCAGTTCGCCGAGGAAGTCGACGATCGGCGCGCGTTCGGCCACGCAGGCGAAGGACAGGACCGCGAACAGGAAGCCGTCGTCCGGCCGGCCACCGGCCGCCGTCGGCCGTGCGCTCGTCACCTTCCGCACCGCGGTCAGATCGTCGATGACGCGGACGGCGAGCCAGGCGACGAGGAACTCCGCGAACGTCGGATGCAGGAACTCGAAGGTCCGTGCCCGCTGGTCCCGCACCCGGGCCTCGGCTCGGTGGATGAAGAAGAACCGGCCGGTGGTGCGCTCGGCGGGGCTCAGCGCCGCCGGCTCGTCGGCACCGGGGTCAGGGTGCTGCGGGAGCAGGAGGGAGAGGTCGCGGTCCAGTTCGTCCTCACCGGCGGTCTGCCGGCCGCGGTTGAACATGGCGAGCGCGGCGACGGCCAGGTGCTCCAGCTCCGCCTCCGCGAGCCTGCGCTGCTCGCCGGACGGCAGGGACGCGGTTCGTGGATCCTTGCGCACCTCCCGGAACGCGAAGTCCATCAGCAGCGCCTCGTACAGGTCGGCCTGACCGAGGCTGCCGGTACCGGCCTGCAGCGCGTTGTCCTGCGCGTCGAAGATGGCGAGCATGAGCAGGAGCAGTGGCTGCCGCGCCAGCTCCCGATGGGCCAGGACCGTCTCGGCGGCCAGTGGCCGGCGTGACCGTGCCGCGAGGAGCGCGGCGTTGTGCCGGTGCCAGACGTCCAGCCAGTAGCGGACCTGGTCGTCGGTGAAGGGCTGGAGCCGCAGCGCGACGGTGCCTGCCGGATACCGTACGCGGTCGGCGACCACGGTGCGGGTCGTCACGATGACGGCGACCGGCTGCCCGAGCGCCGACTGCCGGCGCTGAAGGTCGCGGACCTGCTCCAGGTAGTCGTACCGGTTGAGCCCCGCCGCCTGCAGCATCTCGTCGAAGCCGTCGAGCATCACGACGGGCAACGCGCCGTCGGCCGACTCGAGGAGATCGGGCAGGGTCACCCGTTCCCCCGACTGGCGGCGGATGGCCTGCTCGATCTGCTCCTGGATCATCGACTCCGCGGCGACCTGGCGGAGTTCGACCCGGATCGGCAGGAAGTCCTCCTCGGGCAGGCGGGCGGCGAGGACCTCGGTCAGCTTCGACTTGCCCGATCCGGGCTCGCCGAGGACCACGAGCGGGGCCTGGACCGCCCGGGGTGAGGTCAGGAAGCCGGACAGGAAAGCCTCGGCGTGCGGCTCCCGCACCTGTTCGGCGGCCCAGAACGCCGGGTCGGCCGGGCTCTCCGACGGGTCGACCTCCGCCACCTCGCACCGCGGGTTGACGTAGGCGTCGCCGAGGGCGGGCAGGACCACGCCGTCGGGCGCCCGGCCGGTCGCGACGATCGGTTCGGACAGCGCCGCGCGGTATCCCCGGAGCAACCGGCGCCTGGGCCGGTCACCCGGCCGGCCCGCCGCCATGGTGCCGAGAATCCTTCCCACCTCGGACAATCCCGCGCCGAGCGCCTCCAGCCGCGTCAGGTTCGCCCAGACCTCGAACTCCCGGTTGTCCGTCGCGAGCCTCCGGAACGCCTGTTCGTAGATCTGGAGCGCGACCGGGGGCACGGCCGCGACCGCCCGCGTCAGGCGAGTGCGCTCCGGGCCGGAAAGGGCGTCCCACGCGGCGACACCGCGGACGAAGGTCGTCAGCCGCCGTGACATCAGCTCGTACGTCGACCTGATCGCCGCTCGGGTGCTCTCGTACGGAACGTGCGGCTCGGGCAGCGGAAGCCGGTCGTGCAGCAGCCCGCCGACCAGCTCGACGTCCCCGCGCGGAGGGCGGGCGCCGGTCGCCTGAGCGACCTTCTCGCCGGGAGTCAGCTCGAAGCGCTCGAGCCCGATCGCCGGGTCCGCCTGCTCCAGCGCCTCGAAGTAGGAGGACACCACCAGGACGGCATGGGCCGCCGCGAGCCGCTGCGTACGGTCGAAGCGGGACAGCCCGCTGCGCCGTTCCGAGATGCGGCGGACGGTGTCGTGTCCGAACCTGACGATCTCCTCCTTCAGGTCGAACAGGTTGAGCGCGGCGGACGCGTCGTTCCCGGTCGCCAGCGCGGCGACCGTCCAGGTGACCAGTCCCGCGGCCGCCAGCCGGTCGGCGAGGCCGATCAGCCTGCTGGGACGGCCACCGAGGATCTTCAGAGCGTCGGCGTAGGTCAGCGACTCTGCCACTCGGGCTCCTTTAGAGAGGGGAGGGAGGCTCGCACCTCATCATCGGTGGAGAGATTCGGGAGTCCCACCCGCGCACGCGTAGCGTGCCGGAACCGACGAGAGCCGCCACGGGCGGCGAAAGCCGCTTCGGACATGCGAAAGCCGGGCGGATCGGTGGGATCCGCCCGGCTTCGTCCGTCGTCAGTTGGGCGACGCAGCGCCGGAGGACGCCGTGAGAGCGGTCGTCGTCACCGGCTGCTTCAGGGCGCTCTCCTTCATCCACTTGGCGAAGGACAGCTGCCAGTAGCCCCAGCCGTTGTTCCACTCGAGGTCGCGGGTCGTGCCGCTGATGACGACGACGTCACCGCGGTTGCTCAGGTTGAAGTACCAGGCTGCGCCGGAGGGCGTCTGCCGGACACAGCCGTGGCTGCAGTTGCTGTGGCCGAGGCAGCCGAAGTCGCCGGGGCTCTGGTGGAGGTACTCGCCACTGTTGCTGATCTGCACGTCCTTGTAGACGAGCTCGTGGTAGTACCCGGCCTCTCCCTCCTTGATGTTCGGGGAGGTCATCGTCACGACCGGGGACTTGCCCATCGTCAGGTGGACGCCGCTCGTGGTGCGGAAGTCGTTGCCGTGCGAGTCGCCGCCGCCCATGCCGCCGCTCACCGGGATCGTCTTGGCGAGCTTGCCGTCGACGTAGACCTTGTTCTTGTGGGTCTTGAGGTTGACCTTGGCGATGTGGGAGGCGCCGATCGAGAAGTTCCGCGTGACGTCCTTGGCCCCGTACACGCCGGCGGAGGCGCGGACGCCCGCCAGGTGCGCGACGAGGCTGACCTTGCTGTGGGCCGGCCAGTAGTCCTTCGTGCGGAAGATGGCCTGCTCGCTGGTGATCCAGCGCCAGGCGCCCTCCATCGGCGTGGTCGACCGGACCTCGAGGGCCTTCTCGACCGCCGCCTTGTTGGCGACCGGGCGGTTGAAGGTCACGGTGATCGGCATTCCGACGCCGACGGTCTCCCCGGGCTGCGGGATCACGTCGCTGATCTTCACCGTGGAGGACGCCTTGAGGGTGGTGAACTTACTCGTGGCGGTGGTGACCTTGCCCGCCGCGTTCTTCGCGGTGGCGGTCACCGTGTACGCGGTGCCGGGCTTCAGCGTCCACTTCGTCGTCCAGCTCTTCTTGTCCGCGGACATCACGCCGTCGACGGTGCTCGAGCCCGCCTGAACGCTCACCTGCTCCAGCACTCCGCTGTCCGCCTGCACCGTGACGCCCTTGTCCGGACGCACCTTGGCGGCCCCGTTCGCCGGAGTGATGGTGGCCGCCGCGTCCGGCGCCTTGGCGGACTTGCCCGCCGGGGAGGCGTCGCCGCTCGACGAGCACGCCGCGGCCATTGTGAGGAGGGTCGCGGCCGCCACCGGCATGACCCATCGACTCGATTGACTGATGCGCACTGATGACCCCACTTCGCGCGGAAGATGCGCGGCTCAACATGTCAGAACGGAGGCGCGCATCGGTAGATCCCCGGTAATTCGAGCATCATAGTATCGATCAACGGCAATTAACCGGACAATAGCGGATCGGCGGCCGTTGGCCGCCAAACCGTGATCTAAGAAGCTCGACCGAGCAGCATTCGGCGCGTCAGGGCCGAGGTGAAGACGGGTGCCGCCTGCCGCGCGACCGGGGGTGACCTGCGGCGAGGGACGTGCGCGCGATCGGGCGCGCGGCGACGGGCCGGTGGCGTGGCCGGGGACATCGCCGTACGGTCGGGCGCCGGCGGGGACGGAAGACGCCCTGCGATTCGTGCGAAAACGGGGAGAACTCACGGCGTGCGGCCGTGCGGTCCGCGCGCGGGGCGGGGCCGATGCGCCGACCGGCCCCGCCCCGGCGGGTGCCCGCGTTCCCCACGGATCAGCGGGTCCGCGGATCAGCGGGTCCGCGGATCAGCGGGTGAAGACGGCGATGGTCTCGGCCACCGGGCGCGGCCGTCTCGGCGCACAGGGAACGACGACCTCGCCGAAGGTCGAGGTGCTCACCCTGAGCACGACCTTGCCGAGGCGGAGCCGATCGAGCCCGATCGCCTTCGGAACCCACCCGCCCGTGAGATCACCCGTGACGGTGTCGTACGCCGAGACCGGGCCGCCGGAGCCCGACAGCCGGAAGCCCGCGATCTGGGCGCCGCTGACGTCGACCTCGGCGTCGGCGCTCCAGGAGGTCACGGCCACCGGCGGGCGGAGGCTGAGCCGGGAGACGTGCAGGTCGACCCGCGTGAACGTGCCGGCGGTGGGCCGGCGCGGCGTCGCGGTCAGGGTGCCGTCGAACTCCACGGTCCTGTCCCCGAGGAGTGGCACCGCGCACGTGTAGACCATGGAGAACCCGGCCGCGCGGGCGGACGCCGGCGTGAGGACGATTCCGAGTGCGACGGCCGTGGCCGCGGTGACGATGCGTCGGTCGAAAGACTTGATCATCTGATCTCCTTGGCAGAGGTCGCTTCCGCCAAGAAGACGATCATGGATGCCGCGGCCGGCGACCTTCGTGAAACGCGGTTCGACGGAATCTTTGAGCCGCCGGTACCTCGTGCTGGCGCCGGTCCTACCGCCGACGCGCGGCGGGTACGACCAGGGGCGTTCCGGTCTCCGGGTCGTCGATCACGCGGCACGGCAGGCCGAAGACCGCCTCCACTCTCTCGGCCGTGACGACCTCGGCGGGAGCTCCCTCGGCCACCACCCGCCCGTCGCGCATCGCGATGAGGTGGTCGGCGTACCGTGCCGCCTGGTTCAGGTCGTGCAGGACGGCGACGAGGGTGCGGCCCTGCTCGCGCTGCAGCCGCGCGCACAGGTCCAGGACGTCGATCTGGTGGGCGATGTCGAGGTAGGTCGTCGGCTCGTCGAGGAGGAGCAGCGGGGTCTCCTGGGCGAGCGCCATCGCGATCCAGACGCGTTGCCGCTGACCGCCGGACAGCTCGTCGACGCGGACGCCGGCGAGATCGGCCACGCCGGTGGCGGTCATCGACTCCTGGACGACCCGCTCGTCATCGGCCGACCACTGGCGGAACAGCCCCTGGTGCGGATGGCGCCCGCGCGCCACCAGATCGGCCACCGTGATGCCCTCCGGGGCGATCGACGACTGCGGGAGGAGCCCGAGCGTACGCGCGACGGTGCGCGTGGCCTGCGCGTGAATGTCCCGGCCGTCGAGCAGCACGGCCCCGGAGCGCGGTCTGAGCATCCGCGCGAGCGCGCGCAGCAGCGTCGACTTGCCGCAGGCGTTCGGCCCGACGATGACGGTGAAGGAGCGGTCGGGGATCGCCACGGTCAGCTCTTCGGCGACGATCCGGCGCTCGTACGCGAGCGTCAGCGCGCGCCCCGCCAACCTGGATCCGCCGCCCGCCGTACCCTCACCCCGATCCGCCGTACCGCGACCCCGATCCACCACGCCGAAACCCCGATCCGCCGCGCCGGGGCTCCGATCCGCCGGTCCGGGCTCGGCGGCCGTCGTCGGGTGCGCGCGTTCGCGCTCGTGCTCCACGTTCCCTGCCTTCCTGGTGTGCGAGGTCCTCACAGCCGTCCCCTGCGGCGTTCGGTGGCGAGCAGCCAGATCAGGTAGACGCCGCCGAGCACGCCGGTCACCACGCCGACCGGCAGCCGGCGGCCGGGGATCAGCCGCTGGGCGGCCAGGTCCGCGGTGACCAGGAGGGCCGCGCCCATGCACAGGGACGGCAACAGGTTGGGCCCCGGTTCGCGGGTCAGCCGCCGGGCCAGTTGGGGAGCGGTCAGCGCCACGAACGCGACCGGGCCGGTGGCCGCGGCGGCGAGCGCGCTGAGCAGCACGGCCGAGGCCAGCAGCGCCAGGCGTGTGCGCCGCACCCGTACGCCGAGCGCGGTCGCCGTGTCGTCGCCCATCTCGAGGACGCGCGCCGCGCGTGCGCAGCCGAGCAGCACCGCGGGGACGACGACGACCGTGGCCGTCAGGACCGGGGCCAGGTCGCTCCAGCCGCGCCCGTCCAGGGTGCCGGTCAGCCAGAGGACGGCGCGCGCGGCGTCGGGGATGTTCGCGCGGGTGAGCAGGTAGCCGTTGATCCCGGTGAGGATCGCGGCGACGCCGATGCCGACGAGGACGAGACGCCGGCCGTGCAGGCCCTCGCGCCAGGCGAGCAGGTGGATGACCACTCCGGTGACGAGTCCCCCGGTGACCGCGCCGGCCGCCGTCGCCATCGCGCCGCCGCCGACAACGGTGATCACGGTGAGGGCGCCGCCCGCCGCGCCCTGGGTGAATCCGAGGAGGTCCGGGCTGCCGAGCGGGTTGCGGGCCAACGCTTGGAACGCGGCTCCGGAGAACGCCAGCGCGCCACCGGCCGCCAGGGCCGTGAGCACGCGCGGCAGCCGTACCTGCTCGACGATGAAGGCGTCGGCGGGGCTGCCTCCGCCCAGGAGCGTACGGACGACGTCCGCCGGGCTCATCGGATAGTCGCCGCCGCCGATGGCGAGGACGGCCGCGACCGCGGCCACCAGGACGCACGCCGCGCCGACGGTCAGGGCGCGCGGCCGCAGCCGTACGGAGAGGCCGCCGGGGGTCCGGAGGACGACGGTCCTCATGCGCGCCCCTTCGCCGGAGGCACTGCCCCGCCCGCTCATGCGCGTCGCACCAGGGCGAGGAAGACCGGGCCGCCCGCCACCGCCGTGACGATGCCCACCTGGATCTCCGCGGGCCGGCCGAGGACGCGGCCGAGCACGTCGGCGGCGAGCAGCGTCACGGGGGCCAGCACCGCGCAGTAGGGCAGCAGCCGGCGCAGGTCGGGGCCGGTCAGGGCGCGTACGAGGTGCGGCACCATGAGCCCGACGAACACGATCGGCCCGCACGCGGCCGTGGCCGCGCCGCACAGCAGCGTGACGGCGGCGAGCGCGCCGGCCCGGGTCCAGGCGGGACGCGCGCCGAGCGCGCGGGCGGCGTCGTCGCCCAGGGCGAGCGCGTTGAGGGGGCGGGCGAGCGCGGCGGTGAGCAGCGCTCCGGCCGCGACGAAGGGGGCGATCCCCGCGACGACGGAGGGCCGGGCGGTGGCCAGCGAGCCGACGGTCCAGAACCGCATCCGGTCCAGGGAGGCCGTGTCGATGAGCTCCACCGCGCTGACGTAGGCGAACAGCGCCGCGTTGACGGCCGCCCCGGCGAGGGCCAGCCGCTCCGGCGTGGCGGCGCGTCCCCCGCCGACCGCCCAGACGAGGACGGCGACCCCGCCCGCGCCCGCGAAGGCGAACCACACGTATCCCGTGACCGACCCGATCCCCAGGAAGGTGATCGCGGTCACGACGGCGGCCGCGGCGCCGGCGTTGATGCCGAGCAGGCCGGGGTCGGCGAGGGGGTTGCGGGTCAGCGCCTGCATGACCCCGCCGGCGAGGCCGAGCGCGACCCCGGCCAGGAGCCCCAGGAGGGTCCGCGGCAGCCGGGTCTGGCGGACGACGGTGTAGGCGGGGGCGTGCGGATCGAAGAGGCCGTGCCAGACCTCGCCGAGGGAGTACCGCCGGGCACCGAGGGCCAGGCTCGCCGCGAGGACGGCGAACAGGAGCAGCGCGGCGGCGGGCGGCCCGGCCCGGCGCGCGGACCGGCGTCCTCCCGCCGGCGGGGCGGTGGGGGGCGGCGCCGCGGACGGCACGGGGGACTTCGTGACGGACACGGGAGGACTCCGGAGCGAGAGCACGATCACACTGGACAACGCGAACTTAGGTTAGGTTAACCTAACTTCGATCTTACGGCCCCTGCCGCCCAATCCCTTCCGGCACCTGCCGGCCGTCCCCCGTTCCCCAGAGGAAGGAATCGTCATGCCCCAGATCCGGACCCCGGGACTGTCTCGTCGCGGTCTGCTGGCCACGTTCGGCGGAATCGGCGCCGGCGCGCTCGTCACCGCCTGCGGGGGAGGCGGCGGATCGGCCACGGCGAAGGGCGGCGGGAGCTGGGCGTTCACCGACGATCGCGGCAAGCGGGTGACCGCGGGCGGCCGCCCGCGGCGCCTCGTCGCCTACATCGGGACGGCGGCGGCCCTGCACGACCTCGGCCTCGGCGACCGGATCGTCGGCGTGTTCGGCCCGACCACGCTGAAGGACGGCCGGCCGGACCCGCTCGCCGGCAGCCTGGACGTCACCAGGGTGACGGTCCTCGGCAACACCTTCGGCGAGTTCAACGTCGAGAGGTACGCGGCGCTGCGCCCCGACCTGCTGGTCACCAACATGTACCTGCCGAACGCGCTCTGGTACGTCCCGGACAACAGCAAGGACAAGATCACCGCGCTCGCCCCGAGCGTCGCCGTCACCGCCGCGAAGGTGACGCTCACCGAGCCGATCCGGCGGTACGAGGAGCTGGCCGCCTCCCTCGGCGCCGACCTGAAGGCCCGGCAGGTCACCGACGCCAAGGCGCGGTTCGACCGGGCCGCGGAGACGCTGCGCGCGGCGGCCAGGGCCAAGGGCGGCCTGAAGGTCCTGGCCGCCTCCGGCAGCCCCGACCTGTTCTACGTCTCCGACCCGAACGCGAGCGCCGACCTGCGCTACTTCCGCAGCCTCGGCGTGGACCTCATCGTGCCGGACAAGGTCGGCTCTCAGGGCTTCTTCGAGGAACTGAGCTGGGAGAACGCCGACAAGTACCCGGCCGACCTGATCCTGCTCGACGCCCGCACCTCGGCGCTGCAGCCGAAGGACCTGGCCGCCAAGCCGACCTGGGCGAAACTCCCTGCGGTGAAGGCGGGCCAGATCACGCCGTGGCAGAGCGAGCCGCGGTTCAGCCACGCGGGCTGCGCGCCGCTCATCGAGTCGCTCGCCGCCGCCGTCCAGAAGGCCGCGAAGGTCCGCTGACCCGCGGCGATCCGCTGACCCGCGAGGTCCGCTGACCCGCGATAACAGGAGACCCATCGTGAGCACCACCGCCACCGCCGCCCCGTTCCGGTTCTTCGACTCGCGGGTCGTACGGACGCGGCGCCTCGGCCCGTCGACGATCCGGATCACGTTCGGCGGGGACTCCCTGGCCGGTTTCGCCGCCGGCGGCCGCGACCAGCGTTTCAAGCTGTTCCTCCCCCACCCCCACCAGTACTCCCCCGTCATCCCCACCGACGCGGGCGAGGACTGGTTCGCCCGGTGGCGGGCGATGGACCCGGCCGTACGCGCGGTGATGCGCTCGTACACCGTGCGCGAGCAGCGCCGCGACCCCGGCGAACTCGACGTCGACTTCGCCCTCCACGGGGACGGCGGCCCGGCGTCCCGCTGGGCGGCCCGCGCCGTCCCCGGCGACCCGGTCGTCCTGCTCGGCCCGGTGGAGCCGGACAACGGCGGGGTCGACTTCCGGCCGCCGCCCGGCACCGACTGGGTTCTGCTCACCGGGGACGAGACGGCGCTGCCCGCCGTCGCCGGCATCCTCGCCTGGCTGCCCGTGACCGCGCGGGCGCGCGTGTGGATCGAGGTACCGCACGCGGCCGACGTCCAGGACCTGCCGACGCGCGCGGAGGCCGAGATCACCTGGCTGGTCCGGGAGGACGCCCACGCCGAGACGATCGTGGACGCGGTACGGGCCGCCGCGTTTCCCCCGGGCGCCCCGTACGCCTGGATCGCCGGTGAGGCCGGCGGCGTGCGGGCCCTGCGCCGGCACCTCGTCGGCGAACGCGGTTTCGACCGCCGCGCCGTGACGTTCACCGGCTACTGGCGCCGGGGTGTGACGGAGGAGGACCTGCTCGCCGAGGCGGTGGCCGGCACGGCCGCCGCCGACGACTGACCCGACGCGGCCGCCGCCCTCGATCCTGTCGATCTTCACGGACGTCTTCGACTGCTCCCTCCGCTTCCTCGGCGCGACCCTGGAGAACCCCATCGCGCGCTTCGCGCGGTAGCGCCGTGGCGGTGGCCCGCTCACCGCGGGTCCGCCGCCTCCAGGCACGCGCGGACGAAGTCACGCACGATCGGATCGGTACCGTCGCGTTCCCACACGACCGCCAGCTCACTCGGCTCGGCGTCCTCGACCAGCCGATAGTGGACGCCGGGCCGCCGGTAGACGCGCGTGCTGGACTCGGTGAGCATCCCCACGCCCCGGCCCGACTGGATGTTCTGGAAGAAGTCCTCGGAGTTGTCGACCTCGGCGGCGATCCGCGGCGGGCGGCCGAACCGGTCGGCCGCCAGCCAGAACGCCCGCAACGGCCCGGAGGCGGTGGGCAACGCCACGAACTCCTCGTCCTTCAGGTCGGCCAGGCGTACACCGTCTCGGTCGAGCAGCCGATGCCCGTCGGGCAACGCCACGTATCGGGCGTCGCGTCTCAGCACCTCCAGGTCGAGGCGGTCCTGGCCGGGCACCGGCAGCCGCAGCAGGGCCGCCCGGAGGGTGCCCTCCAGCACGCCCCGAGCCGGGTCGGCCCAGTCGACGATCCGCATGCGTACGCTCCAGCCGGGACGCAGGCCGCGGAAACCGGCCTCGATCGCGTTCGTCAGCGCGGGTTCGACGCTGGAGTGGTAGCCGACGGACAGCACCCGCGTCGCCTCGGCCCGTACGGCGCGCAGATCCCGTGCCCAGTCGTCGAAGTCGGCCAGCATCCGCGTCGCCACGGGCAGCAGGGAGAGTCCCGTGTCGGTCAGCTCGACGTACTGCCGGCTGCGGACGAACAGCGGGGCTCCCAGCACGCCCTCGAGCCGCCTGATCGTCTTCGACACCGCGGGCTGAGTCATCCCCAGGCGCTCGGCCGCCTGAGTGAAGTGCAGATCTTCGGCCACCGCCAGGAAGCAGCGGAGCGCCTGAAGGGAGACGTCCACGTCGCCACCGTAATGCCGTTTTGGCATGACGGCGGTCATTGGCGCCGACGGACGCGGGCGGGCGAGCGTGGGAGGGCACCGGAAAGGAGCGATCACAATGAGCACCCTGTCCCCCGCCCGAACCGTCCGCCCCGCCCTCCCCGAGGGTCGTGGGCCATGGCCCGGAATGGGCGCCGTCGTCGCCGCCGCCGTCGCGGCCATGACGCCCGTGTTCGGGGTCGCCGCGCTCGCCACCCCGATCGAGCGCGACGCCGGAATCTCCGGGACGACGCTCGGGCTGGCGCTGAGCGCGTTCTTCGCGGTCACCGCGGCCGGGTCCGGCCTCGGACGCCGCGTCGCGGCGCGCCTGCCGCTCCCGGCGGTCCTGCTGCTCATCGACCTGCTGGCCGCGGCCGCGTTGCTGCTCGCCGCCCTGGCCGACGGCCCGGTGTGGCTCATCGGGGCTCTCATGGTCGGTGGCGTGGCCAACACGCTGCCGCAACCGGCGGCCGGCCGTTACATCGCCGCGCGGGTACCCGGGCACAGGCTGTCCCTCGCCACCGGCCTGGTCGGTGCGGCGCTCGGAGCCGCACCGCTGCTGCCCGGCCTGCTCGCCGGACTCGTCGCCGTCCCGTACGGCCAGCGGACCGCCCTCGTCGCGGCGGCCGCCTTCCCCGTCCTCGCGCTGGCCGCCGTTCCGCTCGGGCGGATCGGCCCGGCCCGCCCCCGAACCCCGTCCACGACCGTCACCGGAGACGGCAGGGGCGCCTGTGACGCCGACCGGCGGCGCACGACCTTCCGGGTGCTCCTGCTGTGGACCCTGGCGGCCGGTCTCGCCACGGTGGGTTCCAACGCCGCCGCCTCCTACTTCATCCAGATCGGTACGGCCTCAGGGCTGTCGACGGCCGTCGCCGGGCTGATGCAGTCCCTCGCGGGGATCGTCGCCATCGCCGTCCGGCTCACGGCGGGCGGCCTCGCCGACCGCGCGCCGCGGCACAACCCGGTCGTGGTCACGGTGATGATGCTCAGCGGCGCGCTCGGCCTGGCGCTCACCGCGTTCGGCACCCCGGTGACGTTCGTCATCGGCGCGGTCCTGGCCGTCGCGGGCGGCTGGGGCTGGACCGGTCTGCTGCTCGCCTCGGTGATGCGCCTGCTGGACGGGCAGGGCGCCCGCGCGGGCGCCTGGATGCAGGCGGGCCTGTTCACCGGCGCGGCGGTCACCCCGTTCACCTTCGGCGTCGTCACCGGCGCCATCGGCGTTGCGGGCGCGGTCCTGCTGGCGGCCGCCACCGCGCTGGCCGGCACGCTCACGATGGCCACGGGCATCCTGCTCCGGTCCCGCACACGGGTCACGGCGTCGCGACGTCGAGCACCAGCTTGCCGGTGGTGAGCCCCGATTCGATGCGGCGGTGCGCCTCGGCGGCCCGTTCCAGGGGCAGCGCCTCGACCTGGACCCGCAGGGCCCCCTTCGCGGCGGCCTCCACCGCGCGGCGCAGCGCCCGGCCCGCCTCCTCGGGGAAGGCGGCGGAGAAGGCGGCCAGGTTGAACCCGGAGACCGTCTTGTTGGTGAACCACAGTTCGTTGGCCGGGACGCCGACGTCGTCGGCGCCCGACGCGTTGCCCATCACCACGAGGCGGCCCATCGGCGCCAGCCGGTCCAGGCCGGCGCGGCGAGCGGGACCGCCGACCATGTCGACGACGATGTCGAACTCGCCGGCCCCGGCGAGCCGGTCGCGCAGGATCACCTCGTCATAGCCGAAACCCCTGGCCGCCTCGATCTTGGCCGGTCCGCCGACCGTGCCGACTACGCGGCCCGCGCCCAGCAGCCGGGCGGCCTGGCCGAGCTGGCTGCCCACCCCACCGGCCGCGGCGTGGACCAGGACGCTCTGCCCGGGCTCGATGCGCGCCACCCGGTCGAGCACCAGGAAGGCCGTGGTGCTGTTGGACGGCAGCGCCGCGGCCACGTCCAGCCCGAGGTCGAGGCCGTCCAGCGGGGCGACCAGGTCCGCGGAGGTGACGACCACCTCCGCGTAGCCACCGCTGTCGACGATCGTCAACGCGGCCACCGGCTGACCGACCGTCAGGTCCTCGACGCCATCGCCGACGGCGCGAATCCGGCCCGAGACCTCGATTCCGGGGACGAAGGGCAACGGCACGTCCACCACGCCACGCCGATAGAGGACCTCGGCGAAGTTCGCGCCCGCGTACGCCACGTCGATCGCGACCTCGCCCGGACCGGGCTCGGGGACCGCCACCTCGTCCGTGCGGAGCACCTCGGCCTCGCCGAACTCGGGGATGGTGACCGCCTTCATCTGCTCACTGCTGCTCATGGCGATGAGTCTGCTGGCGCGGCGCGGACTCCGGCAGTGTCGGCTCATCCTGGGTGTGACACCACCAGGCTGCGCTCCCGCATCAGCTTCTCCAGCCGCTCCTGCGTGCCCGTGCCCGGACGGGGGTTGTGCAGGATCAGGTGATGACCGGGCTGCTCGGGCAGCGGCAG
Organism: Actinoallomurus rhizosphaericola; assembly: GCF_024055675.1. Lineage (NCBI taxonomy): Bacteria > Bacillati > Actinomycetota > Actinomycetes > Streptosporangiales > Thermomonosporaceae > Actinoallomurus > Actinoallomurus rhizosphaericola. The sequence continues at coordinate 69,066 of NZ_JAMXMW010000029.1, forward strand.
CAGCGTGGCGTCGAAGGTCAGTGTTCCGGCCTCCGGGTGATCGACCGCCTTGACCGCGCTGGTGTGCTCGGCCACGTCGTGACGCGCCCACAGTTCGGCGAACTCCGGGCTGACCTCGGCCAGCTCGCCGGCGATGCGCTCGAACTCCGGGTCGTCGGGGTGGCGCGCGGCGTCGGCGCGGAAGCCGGCGGCCACCGAGGGCGCGGTCTCGGCCCAGTGGCGATGCACCACCCGGTAGCGGGCGTTGGTGAAGAAGGAGACCAGGCAGTTGTGGTCGGTCTCGCCGTAGCCGAACACGACCCGGGCGGCGTCGTTGATGGCGGTGAAGTTCCAGTGGCGGTCACGGATGTAGCCGGGCCGCGGCGACCAGGCGTCCAGCAGCCGCCGCACCTCCGGTGAGGCGGGCACGGAGGCCGCGGACCGTGCCTGCGGCGGGTTCAGCCCGGCCAGCAGGTACAGGTGCGCTCGTTCGGCGGAGTTCAGCAGCAGCGCACGGGCGATCGCGTCGAGGACGTCCTCGGACACCTTGATGTCGCGTCCCTGCTCCAGCCACGTGTACCAGGACACCCCGACCCCGGCCAGCACCGCGACCTCCTCGCGCCGCAACCCCGGCGTACGGCGGCGACCACCCGCCGGCAGCCCGACCTCCTCGGGCGAGACCCGCGCGCGCCGACTGCGCAGGAACTCCCGCAGCTCGGCGCGGCGCCGGTCACGGGACAGGGAGGAATCAGCACTGGCCATGGCCCTAACCTTAGGCATCCCGGACGTTCCGGCGGCCATGGCGGCCGGACGGATCGCTCCCTCGAATTCGGGCCGAGGGGGGATCGTGATCGTCCGTCTACGACAACAGGTGGTCGAGGCAGAGGTTCAGCCCGGCCTCCAGGTGCTCTGCCGAGCCGGTGGAGAGCAGGACGGTGACACCGCCTTGGACGGCGGCGATCACAGCCGCGGCCGTGCGGTCGGCGTCGAGGGCGGGGTCGGCCTCACCGGCCGCTTGTGTGGCCTCGATACCGGCGCGGACGCACTCCTGCCACCGCCGCACCAGTTGCGCCGACACGGCCTGCGCGGCCGGGCTGTACCGGCCCACGTCGGCGATCAGTACCCCGAGCGGGCAGTGCAGCCCCTGGTCGCGGTATTGCTTGACGACAAGGTCACGCCACGCCTCCCAGGCCGCGCGCGAGGTGAGTTCGCTCAGGTACGGCTCCTGATCCTCGAACACACGCTCAGCTTCGAGTTCGGCGACCGCAAGGAGAAGCTGTTCCCCGAAGCCACCGACGGCCCCACGGCCCTGCGGGCCTTCGACACCAACGCCGTGGGGATCGTGCGTGTCACGGAGGCGGCGCTTCCCCTGCTGCGCCACCGCATTCGGAATCGGAAGGGCACCGGAGGACAGCGCCAGAGTCGTCGTGCGTATGGCCACCCTCGACGCGGACGGCCCGACAGGAACCTTCCAGGACGAGAACGGAGAAGTCCCCTGGTAGGTATCTAGGCGCGATCGGGGGCAGACCGCCTCGGCCACCCCCGATCCTTCTACGCCACCGCACCCGTTGACCACCCGGTCTCACAGCCGGAAGAGGCGCTCCGCGTTGAGATGGGTGATCTTCTCCCGGTCTTCGGGTGTGACGTCGAGTTCGTCGAGGAACTCCCGCGTGCCGTCGAGGTGAAGGAAGGGGTAGTCGACGGACCAGATCAATCGGTCGAGTCCCACCACGGCGCGGATGAAGTCGAACTGGGGCCGATGGAACATCCCGCTCGGGGTGACCCAGACATTCGAGCGGTAGATCTCGGTGATCGTCCGCGACAGCCCGGTGTCACCTGGTGAGAGGACGTCGTCCAGGCGGCTGAGATAGAAGGGGACCATCTCGCCCCAGTGACCGCTGATGACCTGAAGGTCGGGAAGACGTTCGAAGACTCCGGCGAGAATGAGCCGGAGCACGTGGATCCCCGCCTCGTGGTGCCAGCCCCATGCGCCCAGCGAAAGTTCGGCGCTCACCTTGTCGTTGAATCCCGCGTAGTAGGCCTGCTGGACCTGCGGGACCGGATGGAACGGGTGCACGTAGAGCGGCACCCGCAGTGCGGCGATCCTGTCCAGGACGGGCTGGTAGACGGGATCGTCGAGGAACCCGGCACCGGGGCGCCCCAGGATCAGGACCCCGCGCAGACCGAGGTCGGTCACGGCACGGTCGAGTTCGTCCACGGCGGCGGCCGGCTGTTGCCACGGCAACGCCGCCAGCCCCTGGAGCCGGTCGGGGTGGGCGGTGACCGCCTTCGCGAGCCGGTCGTTGGCCGACCGGCACAGGGCGATCGCCTTGTCGTCGGGGACGAGCTGGATCGGACTGGTCCAGGAGACGATCTGCACATCGATGCCGTGCTCGTCCATGCGCCGGATGCGCTCCTGCCCGAGGTCGGCCCCGAGGCGGAGCGCTTCCTTGATGTCGACGGCCGGCCGTCGGCCAGGGCCCGGCCGCACGGGAGCGGAGCTGGAGCTCTGCATCCGCATGTACGGCGCTTCACGGGCGAGGGCCGGGCCGGCCGCCTCGGCGATCGACTGGTCGATCGCATGCTCCTCGATACAGATCAGTGTCATGAATCCTCCTCTTCGCGAACCACCGGGGAAATGTAAACTGAACCGTACCGTTTACTTTCGAGAGAGGCAAGATCCGCAGGAGGGAGCCCGATCAGGAGGTTCCGCGCCGCACCCCGTCCGGACGTGCCGGGGAGTCAGTTCGTGCGGGTGGCGAAATCGGCGGGCAGGTCGCCGGGGCCCACGGCGATGACGGTCTCGTCGTTCTCGCCGACCCGCTCGTACAGGGTGATCCTCGCGAACTCCGGGACGATGTGGATCGGGTACGTGGGGCCGGCGTCGCGCAGGGCGCGCATCTCGTCGAGGTGGTCGTTCTGGAACACCACCGTGCGCTCGGGATGCTCCTCCACCCAGCGCGGGAAGAAGATCACGCCGTGCAGGCGCCGTTCGCCCGGCATGACGTTCACGCTGACCGAGGTGCCGGTCGGCTCGGTCCAGGACACCTTGTAGCCGTCCTCGTCGAGCCGGACGAGGTCGACCTCCTGGTCCTTGACCCAGCGGCCGCCCACCATGCCCGAGTGGATCCGGTAGTCGATGGTGGCGGCGTTCTTCACGTACATCTCGTACTGCCAGCCGTTGACGTACGTATAGATGAAGCGATGTCCCACGATGCCGGACAGGTCCTGCGGCGGGACCGGGTCCTCCGCGGTCGGCTCGTCGGTGTGGTCGCTCATGGTGTCATCCCCCCCGATTCAGATGTGGCGCCGGCGGTGGGACGCAGGCCGATGGGCGGCAGGTACTCCCGTACGAGCGTGCGGTCCCACCACCGGCCGGTCTCGCGGCGTTCGTGCCACGTGGTGAAGCGGTAGCGGTACAGGCGGGCGCGGACGACGGCGGGCGGGGCACCCGGGAAGGGGTTGTGCCGGAGGAGCCGGAGGATCGCACGGTCGTTCTCCAGCAGCCGCTCGGCGAGCGGGACGATCCACGGCTCCGCGTACAGCGAGGACAGTCCGGCGAACCACATCAGCCAGTCGAGCCGGAGATGGTACGGCGCGTACTGCGGCGGCCGCCGCCGTGGATCCCCCGGCTTGCCCTTGAACTCGTACTCCCGCCACGCACTGCCGGGGCCCGGGTCGGGGTCCTCGGTGCCCTCGATGACGACCTCGTACCTGACCTTGGTGATGCTGCCGAACGCTCCGTAGGAGTTGACCAGGTGCAGCGGGTTGAAGCTGGCGTTCATCCGCTGCCGCCGGGAGATCAGGTTGCGAGCCGGCCAGTAGCTGAGCACGACGACCAGCACGGTGACCGCGATGACCAGCGCCTGGTGCCACAGCGGCTCCGCGGCGGGCCGGGGGGCTCCCGCCAGGCCGAACGCCCGCCAGTCCACGACGGAGGTCGCCAGGATCGCGGTGATCCAGTTCAGCCAGGCGAAGTTGCCCGAGAGGATCAGCCAGAACTGGGTGACGATGACGATCGCGGCCGCCACGGTGGCGTACGGCTGCGGCGCGAACAGCCCGAACGGCACGATCAGCTGGGTGACGTGGTTCGCCGCCACCTCGACGCGGTGCAGCGGCTTGGGCAGGTGGTGGAAGTACCAGCTGAGCGGGTTCGGCATCGGCTGGGTCTCGTGGTGGTAGTACAGGCACGTCAGGTCGCGCCAGCAGCGGTCGCCGCGCAGTTTGATCAGGCCGGCGCCGAACTCCAGGCGGAACAGCAGCCAGCGCAGCAGCCACAGGATGAGCACGGGCGGCGCGGTGCGCGCGTTGCCGAGGAAGACGGCCAGGAAGCCCGCCTCGCACAGCAGCGACTCCCAGCCGAAGCCGTACCAGACCTGCCCGACGTTGACGATGGACAGGTACAGCGCCCACAGGACCGCCCACAGCGCCGTCGCCGCCCCGAGCGGCACCACGTCGGCGAGTCCTCCGAGGGCGGCGGCCGACAGGACCACCCCCGCCCAGGAGACGGCCGCGAGGAACCGGTCCGAGTAGTGAAGGTGGAACAGGCTCGGGGCCCGCTGGAACGACACCCTCCGCAGGTACGCCGGAACCGGGGTGAGGCCCCGCTCCCCCGCCAGCGCGCGGAACTGGTCCACCGCGCAGAGGAAGGCGAGCAGGTAGATCGCGGCGAGGCCCCGCTGGAAGATCAGCCGGCCCGGCCAGTATCCAGGGTCCGTGAGCCACCCCACGGCCGTCGCACCTCCTCTCCGGACAGCCGGAAGACGCGGCGCAGGGCGGTCAGGGCGGCGTGGTGCCCGCACATGCCGTGCACCCCCGGGCCCGGCGGGGTCGCGGAGGAGCAGAGGTAGATCCGCGGGTTCGGCGTGGCGTACGGAACGCGGGCCAGGGTGGGCCGGAAGAGCAGCCGCAGGTGGTCGCAGGCGCCGCCGGCGATGTCGCCGCCGACGTTGTTCGGGTTGCGCGCCGCGATCGTGGCCGGTCCCGACACCGCGCGGGCGAGGACTAGGTCCCTGAAGCCGGGGGCGAACCGCTCGATCTGACGCTCGATCGCCCCTGTCAGGTCGCCGTGCCAGTCGCGCGGCGCGTGCCCGTAGACCCACAGGACGTGGGAGCCCGCCGGGGCACGGGACGGGTCGAACAGGCTCGGCTGGGCCACGATGAGGAACGGCCGCTCCGGCGGCGAGCCCTCGTACGCGGCGCGCAGCGCCGTGCCGATCTCCGCGAACGTCGGGCCGATGTGGACGGTGCCGGCCCGTCCGCACGCTTCGGCGGTCCACGGCACGGGGCCGGACAGCGCATAGTCGATCTTGAACGCGGCCGGGCCGTGCGGGTAGCGCCGCAGCCGGTCGGCGAACCGGTCCGGCAGCCGGGGGCCGGCGAGTGCGGCCAGGTGCTCGGGCATGACGTCGAGCAGGTACGCACGGGCGGTCGGCAGTTCGCCCAGATCCCGTACGTGCCGGCCCGTCTCGATCCGGCCGCCGAGGGAGCGCAGGTGGTCCGCCAGGGCGTCCGCGATCGCCTGCGAGCCACCGGCCGGGAACGGCCAGCCCACCTCGTGGGCCGCGAGCGCGAACAACAGCGCGATCCCCCCGGTCGCCGGCGTGCTCAGCGGCGCGATGGCGTGGGCGGCCAGCCCGGCGAGCAGTCCGGGGGCGTGCTCGCCACGGAACAGCCGGGCCAGCAGCGCGGCGGGCGCGGCCGCCCGTACGCCGAACCGGGCGAGCAGCAGCGGGTGGGCGGGCAGGCCGTCGAGCGGGGCGCGCAGCACGTCGGGCGCGAGGTCCCTCCAGCGGCCCAGGAACGGCTTCACCAGGGCGCGGTACGCGGGGCCGTCCCGGCCGAGGACGACCGCGGTCTCCTCGATCGACCGGGCCAGGATCGCGGCCGACCCGTCGGGGAACGGATGGGCGAGCGGCAGCGGCGGCTCGACCCACGTGACGCCGTGCCGCTCCAGCGGCAACCTGAGGAACGCGGGCGATCCGGCGCCGAGCGGATGCACGGCGGAGCACACGTCGTGCCGGAAGCCCGGCAGGGTCAGCTCCTCGGTGCGGGTCCCGCCGCCGATCTCCGCGGCGGCCTCGTACACCCGCACGGTGAGCCCGGCCCGGGCGAGCGTGACCGCCGCCGTCAGGCCGTTCGGACCCGCGCCGACCACGACCGCGTCGACTTCGACCATGAATCGTTGGCTGCCCCGCCCGCCGATCCTTACACCGCGGCGAGCCGACGAGCGAGTGGAGTGGTCGGTGAGGGACGAGCCGGCCGCGGAGCGAGTGAGGAGGTGAGCGCGGCAATGAGCACCGCGGCGAGCCGACGAGCGAGCGAGTGGCTGGGGGTGGGCCCCCGATAGGGGGCCGGCTGCCAACAGGTGGTCCGTATCCGAAGACTCGTTCCGGGGCGTTACCGCGCCGCCGGGGGGACGCGCCACTCCAGGACGGTGCCGCCGCCGTCACGCGGGCGGATCTCGAAGGCGCCGCCGAGGGCCTGGGCGCGTTCGGCCATGTTGCGCAGGCCGCTGCGGCGGCCGTCCTCGGGGATGCCGACGCCGTCGTCCTCGACGCGCAGCACGAGTTCGTCCCCGACCATGAGGGTGACGCCGACGTGCCGGGCGCCGGAGTGCCGCGCGGCGTTGGACAGGGCCTCCTGCAGGACCGCGACGGCCTGGTCCCCCGTCGCCTCGTCGACCACGATGTCCAGCAGGCCGTCCAGCCGGACGGCCGGGGCGAAGCCCAGGGTCTCGGCGGCGCTGTCGATGACGCCGTGCACGCGGGTCCGCAGGGTCTGCTCCATGGTGCTCTGCAACGCGAAGATCGTCGAGCGGATCTGCCGGATCGTGTTGTCGAGGTCGTCGACCGCCCGCTGCACGCGGTGGGCGACCTCCGGCTTCTCGGTGATCTTGATCGCGCTCATCAGCGTCATGGCGGTGGCGAACAGCCGCTGGATGACCGTGTCGTGCAGGTCCTTGGCGATGCGGTCGCGGTCCTCCAGGACGACGAGACGCTCCGCGTCCCGGCGGCGGCCCGCGAGCTCCAGTCCGACGGCGGCCTGGGCCGCGAACGGCTCCAGCAGGCGGCGCACCGGCTCGCCGAAGACGGGTTTGCCGGGGGCGTTCACGACGGACAGCACGCCCCGGGCGCCGCTGCCCAGGCCCAGGGGCACGAGTAGCGCCGGTCCGGTCGGCGCCGTCTCGGGAACGCCGAGGCGGTCCTCCTGTCCGCCCGCGTCGGTGAGAACGAGCGGCTCGCCGCTGCGGAACACCCGGCCGGCCAACGACTCCTCGATGGGCATCCGGAGCCCGCGCAGCCTCCCGGCGTGCTCACCGGCCACGGTCGCGACGACCAGTTCGCCGCCCTCGACGAGCAGCACCGTGGCCATGTCCGCGTCGCAGATCTCCCGGGCGCGCTCGGCCACGAGCTCGAGCACGTCGCCGGCCTCCGTGCCGGACAGCAGCGTGGTCGACACCTCCGCCGACGCCTGCAGCCAGCGTTCCCGGCGCCGGGCCTCCTGGTAGAGCCGGGCGTTCTCGATCGCGACGCCCGCCGCGGTGGCGAGCGCGGTCACCACGCTCTCGTCGTCCTCGTCGAACTCGCCGCCGCCGGCCTTCTCGGTGAGGTACAGGTTGCCGAAGACCTCGTCGCGCACCCGGATCGGCACGCCCAGGAAACGGCGCATCGGCGGGTGACCGGCCGGGAAGCCGGCCGACTCCGGGTGCGCCGCCAGGTCCGGCATCCGCAGCGGGCGCGGATCCTTGATCAGCAGGCCGAGGATGCCCTCGCCGTGGGGCCAGTGGCCGATCGCGGCGATCCCCTCCTCGTCGATCCCCACGGTGATGAACTGCACGAGCCGCCCGCCGTCGCCGATGACGCCGAGCGCGCCGTAGCGGGCCTCGACGAGCGTGGTCGCGGCCTCGACGATGCGGCGCAGGACCGTCTCCAGCTCCAGGTCACTGCCGATCGACACCACGGCCTCGAGCAGCGCGTGGACCCGGTCACGCGTGGCCAGGACGGCGTCCAGCCGGGACTGCAGCTCGCCGAGGAGATCGTCCAGGCGCAGCTGCGGCAGTGACAGTCGGGCGTGCTCATCTCCGGGCAGATCCTGCGGCACGTGGACGCTTCCTCTCGACGAGCCGACCGCTTCTCCCCTCTATCATCGGCGTCCCTCCGCCGTCCCGCCACCTCGGCCGACGGAGACCGTCCGAGCGCCGAGGACGTGGTGACGGCGGCCGGCCGTGCCGGATCAGCGGAGTGCGCGGGCGGGCCCGGTCCGCTCGACGACCCGGCCCGCCTCCAGGAGCACGATCTCGTCGACCTCGTCCAGGCCCGTGCGGTCGTGCGTGATGAGGAGCGTGGTCCGCCCGCGGGTGGCGGACAGCAGGTCCGCGGTGAGCGCGCGCCGGGTCGGCTCGTCCAGGTGAACGGTCGGCTCGTCGAGGATGAGGACCGCCGGGTCCGCGAGCAGGGCGCGGGCCAGCGCGAGCCGCTGCCGCTCGCCGCCGGAGATCGACTCACCGTGCGCGCCGACCGGGGTGTCCCAGCCGAGCGGGAGCGACTCGATCCACTCCAGCAGCCGGGCGTCCCGGGCCGCGGCGCGCAACTCGTCGTCCGTGGCCGCGGGCCGGGCGAGCCGGAGGTTCTCCCGGATCGTCGTGTCGAAGACGTACGGGTCCTGCGGGCAACCGCCGATCACCCGCCGTACGTCGTCGGGGTCGTACGCGGCCAGTTCCACACCGTTCAACGTCGCCGTCCCGGAGTCGAGGTCGGCGAAGCGCAGCAGCACGGCGGCGAGCGTGCTCTTGCCCGCGCCGCTCGGCCCGACGACCGCGACGCGCCGGCCCGGAGTGAGGTCCAGGTCGACGCCGTCGAGCGCGCGGACCGCGCCGTACGTGACCCGGGCTCCGCGCAGCCGTACGGTCACCGGCGGCTCCGGCGGTGGCGCGGGGCGGGCGGGACGGGCGATGGGCTCCGGCGTGTCGAGGACACCGGTGATCCGCGCGGCCGCGGCTCCCGCCTCGCTGACCTGGGCGGCCGCGGCGGGCAGCGGGTTGACCGCCTCGAACGCGGCGAGCGCCGTCAGGACCAGGACCGCGAGCGGAACCCGCGGTTCGACCGCCAGGACGCCGAGCAGCAGCACCGCCCAGACGGTGACGCCGGCGAGCAGGGCGCCCAGGCCCGCCCCGACGGCTCGCGCGAGCGCGCTGCGCCTGGCGTGCGCGGTCAGGGCGGTGTCGGTCCGGTGCGCGCCGGCGAGCGCGGTGCCCATCGCGCCGTACGCCCGCAGTTCGGCGGCCCCCTCCAGGAGGTCGACGACCTGGGTCGTCAGGCGGGCGCGGGACTCGGCGGTCTCCCGGCCGGCCCGGCGGGCGATCACGGCCGACAGCAGCGGGACCGCGACGCCGGCCAGAAGCAGGCCGGCGGCCAGCGCCGCGCCGCCCGGCAGCAGGATCGCGGCGCACACGGCGACGGCTCCGCCGCCGGCGAGGGCGGCCGCCGTGGGCGGGACGATGCCGCGGACGAAGAGGTCCTGGGTCGCGTCGACGTCGGAGACCAGGCGGGCGAGCAGGTCCCCCGATCGCAGGTCGCGCAGCGGGACGAGGCTTTCGAGCTTGCGGTACACGCGCACCCGGACGTCCGCCAGCACGCGGAAGGCCGCGTCGTGCGCGAGGAGCCGTTCGGCGTAGCGAAGGACCCCCCGGCCGATGCCGAGGGCCCGGACCGCGACGACCGCGACGGCGAGCGCCGTGACGTTCGGGTGCTGGGCCGCGCGGGCGATGAGGTACCCGGAGACGGCGAGCAGCGCGATCCCGGCGGCGGTCGTGGTCGCGCCCGCGAGCACGGCCAGGACCAGCCGTCCCCGCAGCGGCCGGGCCAGCGCCAGGAGCCGCAGGAGGGGATCGCGGCGGACGGCCGGGCGGAGCGTGGATTCGACGGTCATGCGGGCTCCATCTCTTCTCGCAGGCGGCCGGCGCTGAGGTCGACGACGCGGTCGGCGGCGGCCGACCAGGCGGGGTCGTGGGTGACGAGCACGACGGTGCGGCCGGCCATGAGGCGTTCGACCGCGTCGCGGACGACTCCGGCGCTGTCGACGTCCAGGTGCGCGGTCGGCTCGTCCAGCAGCAGAATCGGCGCGTCGCGCAGGAACGCCCGGGCCAGCGCGATCCGCTGCCGCTGGCCCGAGGACAGGCGCAGGCCGCGTTCGCCGACGTCGGTGCCGTAGCCGTCGGACAGCGCGTCCACGAACCCCGCCGCGCCCGCGAGACGCGCGGCGGCACGGACGGCGTCGAGCGGGGCGTCCACGTCTCCGAGCCGGATGTTGTCGGCGATCGTCCCGGCGAACAGGTGCGGGTGCTGCGGGACCCAGGCGATCCGGCGCAGCCACTCGTCCTCGGGGATTCCCTCGAAGGACGTGCTTCCCGTCTCCGGCCGGACGAAGCCCAGCAGGACCGCCAGCAGCGTGCTCTTGCCGGCGCCGCTCGGGCCGGTGACGATGAGGCGTTCCCCGGGCTCGACGGTCAGAGAGACGTCGTCGAGGGCGGGCGCGTCCCGGTCCGGGTGACGCACGGTCACGCCGTCGAGCCGGATCACGGCCCCGCCGGACGCGGGTTCGCCGGTCACGGCCCCGCCGGACGCCGCCCCGCCGGACACGGGGGCCCCGGCCAGTCCTCTCGGGGGCTCGGGGGTCTCGATGAGGTCGAGGGCGCGCCCCGCCGCGGTGACGCCCTCCATTCCCGCGTGGTACTGCGCGCCGACGTTCCGCAGCGGGAGGTACGCCTCCGGGGCCAGCAGCAGGACGAACAGCGCCTTCTCGTACGGCAGCCCGCCGCTGAGAAGGCGCAGTCCGACCTCGACCGCGACGAGCGCCAGGGCGAGGGTCGACAGGAGTTCGAGCACGAGTGCGGACAGGAAGGCCACGCGCAGGGTCCGCATCGTGGCCCGCCGGTGCGCCGCCGTGATGTCCCGGATGATGCGCACCTGGGCCTTGGCGCGATTGAACACCTTGAGCGTCGGCAGGCCCTCGACCACGTCGAGGAAGTGGCCGCCGAGGCGTTCGAGCAGGAGCCACTGGCGCTCGGTCCGGGCACGGGTCTGCAGGCCGACGAGGATCATGAAGATCGGGATGAGGGGCAGCGTCACCGCGATGACCAGTGCCGACAGCGGATCGACGCCGGCGGCAACGGCCAGGACGGCGAGCGGGGTCAGGCAGGCGAGGACGAGCTGCGGCAGGTAGCGCGCGAAGTAGGCGTCGAGGGCGTCCAGGCCGCGGGTCGCCAGGGTGGCGACCTCTCCGGCCGCCCGGCCCGGCCGTTCCACCGCGCGGGCGATGAGCCGTCGCCGGAGCTGCGAACGCACCAGCGCGGCGGCCCGCAGGGCGCTCGCCTCACCCCCGTACGCCGCGAGCGCCCGGCCCCCGACGACGGCGAGCAGCGCGGCCAGGGGCGCCGCCACGGCGCCGTGGCCCGCGAGCACGTTCGCGAGCAGGCCGGCCTGGGCCAGGACCAGGCCGGTCGTGACGAGGCCCAGGACGACGGCGAGCGCGAGGTGGGCTCGGGCCGCCGTCGCGTACCGGGGCAGCCGCGGGTCGAACGGTCTCACGCCGTCGTCCCCTCCGGCCCCGCGACCCGGCCCGGCCCGGTGCTCTTCTCCGGCTCCGCCGTTCCGGTCGCCACCGGGGGCGCCGCGGGCGCGGCGACGGGGATGACGTCCCGGGTGAGCCGCGCGCGGAACACCCAGTACGTCCACGCCTGGTACGCGAGGACGACCGGCGTGAAGATCACGGCGACCCAGGTCATGACGGTCAGCGTGTAGTGCGTCGAGGCCGCGTTGTGCACCGTCAGGCCGTACGCGTCGTTCGTCGTGGAGGGCAGGACATGCGGCCACAGGTCCCCGAAGAGGGTCGCGACCGAGAGGACGACGGTCAGGGCGGTCCCGGCGAACGCCCAGCCGTCCCGGCCGCGCAGTGCCGCCGTCACCGCGGCGAGCAGGGCGACCGCGGCGGCCGACGCCGTGACCCAGGTGGCCGCCTTGCCGTGGGCGGTCTGGGTGACGAGGAGGAAGGCGGCGGCGATCGCGACGACCGGCGGCCAGATCCGCATGAGCAGCAGGCGGGCCCGGTCGCGCACCTCGCCCCGGGTCTTGAGCGCGAGGAACACCGCTCCGTGCAGGGTGAACAGGCCGAACGTCGTGGCGCCGGCCAGCAGGCCGTACGGGTTGAGGAGGGTGAACAGGGTCCCGGTGTAGTGGTGCCCGGCGTCCAGCGGCACGCCGCGCACGATGTTGGCGAAGGCGACGCCCCACAGCAGGGCGGGCACCGCCGAGCCCCAGAAGATCGCGCGGTCCCAGTTCCGCCGCCACCGCGCGCTGTCGATCTTGCCGCGGTACTCGAACGCCAGCCCCCGGACGATCAGGGCGACGAGGATGATCAGCAGGGGGAGGTAGAAACCGCTGAAGAGGGAGGCGTACCACTCCGGGAAGGCGGCGAAGGTGGCCCCTCCGGCGACGAGCAGCCAGACCTCGTTGCCGTCCCAGGTGGGACCGATGGAGTTGATCATGACTCTGCGGTCGATGTCGCTGTGGGCGTCCCGGCGCGGGGCCAACGCCGGCAGAAGGATCCCGACGCCGAAGTCGAACCCCTCGAGGACGAAGTACCCGGTCCACAGCACGGCGATCAGGACGAACCAGACGGTCGTCAGTTGCATGGTGAGTCCTCGGTCAGTAGGAGAAGGCGGGCAGCGGTTCCTCGGTCGTCGTCTCCTCTTCCGAGGGCGGTCCCGACCGCACGTACCGGACCATGAGCACGCCGGCGATGACGGCCAGTGCCGCGTACAGGAGGGTGAAGACGGTCAGCGAGGTGACGACGCTGCCGAGGCCGACGCCGGGCGAGACGCCGTCCTTGGTCCGCAGCACGCCGAAGACCGTCCACGGCTGGCGGCCGATCTCGGTGAAGATCCAGCCCATCGTGTTCGCCAGGAACGGCAGGGCCATGGACGCGAGCGCCGCGCGGTGGAACCAGCGGCTGCCGCGGCGCTGGAACCACAGCCCGGCCAGCGCGAGCAGCCCGGCGAGGAACCCGAACCCGATCATCAGGCGGAAGCTCCAGTAGGTGACCGGGACGACCGGCTTGTACGAGCCGGGGCCGTATTTGGCCTCGTACGCCTTCTGCAGGTCGTCGATGCCCTCGACCTTCCCGTTCGGATCGCCGGTGGCCATGAAGGACAGGACGTGCGGGGCGCGGACGCTCCACAGTTCCTGGCTGCCGTCCAGCGAGCCGATCGTGAACAGCGAGAAGGACGCGGGGGCGGAGGTGGTGTAGAGCGCCTCGGCGGCGGCCATCTTCATCGGCTGCTGCTTCGTCATGATCCGTGCCTGCAGGTCGCCGGAGACGCTGACGCCGATCGCCGCGATGAGGGAGACGACCAGGCCGTACCGCATCGCCTTGCCGAACAGGACGGTTTCGCGCCTGCGCGCCAGGTGCCAGGCGCTGACGCCGACCACGAACACGCCTCCGGTGAGGAACGCCCCGAAGAGCACGTGCGGGAAGGTCACGAGCGTCGTGGAGTTGGTGAGGACCTTGGTGATGCTGGTCAGCTCGGCGCGGTGGGTGACCGGGTTGAGGCGGTAGCCGACCGGGTGCTGCATCCAGGAGTTGGCCGCCAGGATGAAGTAGGCCGACAGGTTCGTGCCGAGGGCGGCGAGCCAGATGGTGGCCAGGTGCAGCCGCGGCGAGAGCTTGTCCCAGCCGAAGATCCACAGGCCGAGGAAGGTGGACTCGAGGAAGAAGGCGAGCAGGCCCTCCATGGCCAACGGGGCGCCGAACACGTCACCGACGAACCTGGAGTAGTCGGACCAGTTCATGCCGAACTGGAACTCCTGCACGATCCCGGTGACGACGCCGATGGCGAAGTTGATCAGGAAGAGCTTCCCGAAGAACTTCGTCATGCGCAGGTACACGGGGTTCTTCCGCACGTGCCAGGCGGTCTGCATGCCGGCCACGAGGATGGACAGCCCGATGGTCAGGGGCACGAAGATGAAGTGGTAGACGGTCGTGATCCCGAACTGCCATCGGGCCACGTCGAGTGCTGTCACGGTTCCCCTCTCAGAACGCGTCCGGCAAGCCGCTCTCATGCGGGCTCCAGCGCATCACCCGAGGGGAGGGAAGGGGCAGTGACGAAGGTCCCGGCGGCCGGGGACCTCAGGGCCCGACCGCCGGGTTCGCGTGAGCGTGGCCGGGGTCAGATACCTCCGGAGAAGGTGTCGCAGCGCGACGGCTCTCCGGTGTCGTATCCGGTGGAGAACCAGTGCTCGCGCTGGGCGGACGTGCCGTGGGTGAAGCTCTCCGGGTCGACGCGTCCCTGCGCCCGCTGCTGGATGCGGTCGTCGCCGACCGCGCCGGCGGCGTCGAGGGCATCGGCGATGTCGCTCTGGGTGAACGGCTTGCTGAAGAAGCCGGTCTGCACCGCGTGCTTGGCCCACACGCCGGCGTAGCAGTCGGCCTGCAGCTCCAGGCGGACCGAGCCGCTGGTCGCGCCCTGCCGGTCGTTCCCGACCCGGTTCATGGTGCCGAGCAGGTCCTGGACGTGGTGGCCGTACTCGTGCGCGACGACGTACGCCTGCGCGAAGGGGCCGCCCTTGGCGCCGAACCTGTCGTGCAGCTCTTGGAAGAAGCCCAGGTCCAGGTAGACCCGCTTGTCGCCGGGGCAGTAGAAGGGGCCGACCTCGGAGCTGGCGGTGCCGCACGCCGTCGACGTCTGCCCGCTGAACAGCCGGGTGCGCGCCACCGTGTAGGTCTTGCCCTGGTCGGTGAACTCCTTCTTCCAGTACGCCTGGACGCTGTTGACGACGCCGACGATGCGGCAGTCGTCGGCCTGGTCGGCGTCGGCGCCCGTACGGCATTTGGACGACAGGCTGCCCGCGGTCGGGGCGCCGCCGCCACCACCGCCCCCTCCCCCGCTGAGGATGTGGCCCGGGTTGACGCCGAACAGCACCGCGGCGACCAGGGCGATCAGGCCGATCGCGCCGCCGCCGATGGCCATCCCGCCGAAGGGCATGCCGCGGGCGTCCTCGACCTGGGACGCGTCGAGCCCGGCATCGTCGTCGAAGTCCACCAGAAACCTCCCGTGCGTGATCCGACGGGTCGATCCCCCGTGTGGACGGAATTTAACAAGCCTTCACCAGGTCATTACGGCGGTCGCGAGACTGCGCACGAGATCCTCGTCGACCTCATGGCCCAGACCGGGGCCCGACGGCACCGGGACGAGCCCGTCGGCGGCCCGGATCGGCGGCTCGACGACGTCCCGCTCGTAGTACTTGTCCGAGCCGGACACGTCGCTCGGCAGGGTGAACCCGGGCAGCGACGCGATCGCGACGTTCGCGGCGCGCCCGACGCCGAACTCGTGCATGCCGCCGCACCAGACCTGCCAGCCCGCCGCGACGGCGCGGTCGTGCGCCGCCCGTGCCGGGGTGAGGCCGCCCATGCGCGAGACCTTGATGTTGAGGATCCGGCCGGCCTCCAGGGTGATGGCCGTGTCGAGCCGGTCCAGGTCCTCCACCGACTCGTCCAGGCACAGCGGGGTGACGATCCGGGCCTGCAGCCGGGCGTGCGCGGCCAGCGCGCCGGGGGCGTACGGCTGTTCGATCATGGTCAGGCCGAAGTCGTCGAGTTCGGTGAACACCGCGTCCTGGTCCTCGGTGTACGCGCCGTTGGCGTCGACGTGCAGGGGCAGGCCGGGGCGTGCCGCGCGGACCGCGCGGACGGGTTCGACGTCCCATCCCGGCGCGATCTTCAGCTTGATCCTGCGGTAGCCCTCGGCGGCGTACCGGTCGACCTGGGCCAGCAGGTCGTCGACCGTCCGCTCGATGCCGAGGCTGACCCCCGCCTCGATCACCGGCCGGGTGCCGCCGAGCGCCCCCGCCAGTGGCCGTCCGGTCGCCCGGCACCACAGGTCCCAGCAGGCCATCTCCACGCCGGCCTTGGCGAACTCGTGGCCGCGGATCCGCGCCCAGGCCGCGCCGACGTCGGCGGGGTGCTCCCACTCCGCGGCGAGGAGGGCGGACGCGAGGTACCGGTCGACCATGAGCAGGCAGTCCTCCACGGTCTCCGGGCAGTAGTACGGGTCGCTCGGCGAGGCGATCTCCCCCCACCCGACCGCTCCGTCGCCGTCCTGGACCCGGATGAGGATGTGCTCCAGGTACGCCTTGCGGTGCGAGCTGGTCTCGAACGCCCGCACGAGCGGCAGACTCACCCGGAACGCCTCGATCTTCGACACTCGCGGCACGGTCTCTCACCCCTCCCCCGGGCCGTCCGGCGGCGCGCGGTCCGCGGCCTGGAACCGGTAGACCGCCGTGTCCTCCGTGCACGTCTCGCAGGAGGTCGCGACGTACCCCTCGTCGATCAGCCGCCGCATCGCGGCCGCGAGGTCGTCGCGGACCCGGAGCGACGTGGCGCGGTCCCGGGCGACCAGGGCGTCCCAGTCCCGTGGCGCGCCGAGGAGCACGTCGTCGTCCTCGCGGCGCGTCTCCCCCCACCCGGCGTACGCGGGCGGTGGAGCGGACGGCCCGGCCGGCCGGAGCAGGTCCCACTCGACGATCAACCGGTCGGTGCGCATGCCCGGATCGCGTCCGATGTCCTCTACGCCGTAGAAGTCCCGCAGGAACCAGCGGCCCGTCGCGCCCAGCACGTCGAGGTTGAAGTGGGCGTTGTGGGTGCGGACCGGGTCGAAGGCCCAGCGCATCCGGGTGACGCCGCCGGACAGGACGTAGTCGCGCTGGCTGAGCTTCAGCGCCCGCCCCACGCCGCGCCGCTGCCAGTCCGGCCGGACCGCCGCCACCTGCGAGTAGTGGTAGACGGTCCCGCCGTCCGAGCCCAGGAAGCCGTACGTGAACCCGACCAGCTCGTCGCCGGCGAACGCGCCGATGACCGACCCGGCGTTGCGCTGCAGCGCGGCGAGCAGCCGGGGGCTGACGGCCGGGTCCGTGGGGCTCAGCGCGAACGCGGCGCGGTACACCTCCACCCCGGCCCGCATCTCGGCGGAGGTGGTGAGTGGCCGCACGGTCAACTGCGGCGTGAGAGGCGGCAAGAGATGCTCACGGGTACGCTCGGTGCAGGGCTGCCACCTGCGGCTTCTTCCATTATCGACGTACCGCCCACCGGAGGTGAGATGACCCCCGACCTGGCCGCCGCCCTGACCGGCGCGACCGCCCGGCTGCTCGGCTTCGGCCGCGCGCGGCTCCGCGAGTACGCGCTGGCCGAGTCGCCCTCCGGCGACGCCGCCGCGCTGGCCCGCTGCGCGGCGCTGATCGAGGCCGGCCACCGCGAGGCCGGCGGCACCGTGGCCCGCGAGGGCGAGCACCTGGTGTCGCGGTTCGGCCCGGAGGACGGCCCGCACCTGCTCCTCGTCGGCCACTACGACACCGTCTGGCCGGTCGGGCGGCTCGACACCATGCCGTACACCGACGACGGCACGACGATCACCGGGCCCGGGACGTACGACATGAAGGGCGGCCTGGTCGCCGTCGAGATGGCGCTGCGCGCGCTGCGGGAGGCCGGGACGGCGCCGGCCCGGCAGGTGCGCCTGGTCGTCGTCGCCGACGAGGAGGTGGGCAGCCCCACCGGCGGCGCCGTCGTCGAACGCCACCTCGACGGCGCGGTGGCCGTGCTGGGCCTGGAGTCGCCGCACCCGGACGGCGCGCTGAAGAACGCGCGGCGGGGCAGCGTCCGCCTCCGTCTCGGCGTCCGCGGCCGCGAGGCGCACGCCGCGCTCGACCCGGGCAAGGGCGTGTCCGCCGTCGACGAGCTCATCGACCAGCTCGCGGTCGCCCGTGGCGTCGTGCCGGCCGACGGCAGCACCCTGTTCAACATCGGCCGGATCGAGGGCGGCCGGCGTGCCAATGTCGTCGCCGGTGAGGCGTCGGCCGAGATCGGCCTGCGGTTCGCCTCGGCGGAGGCCGAGCGCACGGTGCTGGACGCCCTCGCGGCCCTGGAGCCCGTACGGGCGGGCGCCGCCGTCGAGGCGACCGTGCTGTCCGCGCGGCCGACCTGGCCGGAGCGGCCCGGCGATCCGCTGCTCGACCACGTCGCCGGCGTCGGGAGGCTCCTGGGTCTGCGGATCATCGGGCGGCCCGCCGCCGGTGCCGGTGACACGAACCTGCCGGGTTCGCGCGGGCTGCCCACCCTGGACGGCTTCGGCCCTCCCGGCCGGGGCGCGCACGCGGCGGACGAGGCGATCCGCGTGTCCGGGCTCGCCGAGCGGGCCGCCCTCCTCGCCGGGATCATGGCCTTTCCACCGGATGACGTCACGGGGGACCGCGGGTGAACCAGCTGCCACCGCCATACGGCACTATTGCCGCATGCCGGCTCTAACCCGCGCGGAGGCGCAGACGCGCGCCCGTCTGCTGGACGTCCGCTCCTACTCCGTCCACCTCGACCTGACGGGCGGCGACGAGGCGTTCCACTCCGACACGGTGGTCCGGTTCGGCGCCGAGCCCGGGAGCGAGACCTTCGCCGAGATCCGGCCCGCGCGGCTGCGTCGCGCGCTGCTCAACGGGCGGGAGCTCGACCCGGCGTCCCTGCGGGACGGCCGCCTGCCGCTCCCCGCCCTGGCGGCCGACAACGAGCTGCGCGTCGAGGCCGACATGCCGTACTCGCGGACCGGCGAGGGCCTGCACCGGTTCACCGACCCGGCCGACGGTGAGGCGTACGTCGCGTCCCAGTGCGCCCCGGACGACGCCCCGCGGCTGTTCGCCTGCTTCGACCAGCCGGATCTCAAGGCGCCGATCGAGTTCTCCGTCAGCGCCCCGCCGCACTGGACGGTGCTCGGCAACGTCGCGGGCGAGAGGGACGAGGACGGCCGCTGGCGCTTCGCCCCGACCGCGCCGATCAGCACGTACCTCGCCGCCGTCGTCGCCGGCCCCCTCCACTCGGTGCGCACCGAGCACGACGGGATCCCGCTGGGCGTCCACTGCCGGCGCTCCCTGGCCCCGTACCTGGAGGCCGAGGAGATCCTCGAGATCACCCGGCGCGCCTTCGACCGGTACCACGAGCTGTTCGAGGACCGGTACCCGTTCGGGAAGTACGACCAGGTCTTCGTGCCCGAGCTGAACTTCGGCGCGATGGAGAACCCCGGCTGCGTCACCTTCCGCGACGAGTTCCTGTTCCGCTCCGCCGTCACCGACGTCGAGCGGGAGACCCGCGCGGTCGTCATCGCGCACGAGATGGCGCACATGTGGTTCGGGAACCTCGTCACGATGCGCTGGTGGGACGACCTGTGGCTCAACGAGTCGTTCGCCGAGTACATGGGCTACCGGGTCGTCACCGAGACGACGCGCTTCACCACCGCCTGGACCGGCTTCACGATCGCGCGCAAGCCCGGGGGCTACGACGCGGACCAGCGCCGCTCGACCCACCCCGTCGCGGCCGAGGGCATCGACGACACCGCCGCCGCGCAGACGAACTTCGACGGGATCTCCTACTCCAAGGGCGCGTCCGTGCTGCGGCAACTGGTCGCCTGGCTCGGCGACGAGGCGTTCTTCGCCGGGATCAACGCCTACTTCGCCGAGCACCGCTTCGGCAACGCCACGATGGCCGACCTGCTGGACGCCCTCACCGCCGCGAGCGGCCGGGACGTGCACGACTGGGCCGAGCGCTGGCTGCGCACGTCCGGGGTCGACACGCTCCGCCTGGAGCTGACCGAGGGCGAGGACGGCACGACGGCCGCCGCGACCGTCGTCCACACGGGAACGCCGGGCGACCCGTCGGCCCTGCGCCCGCACCGGATCACGGCCGCGACGTACGACCTGGTGGACGCCGGGGAGGACGGCCGCCGGCTGAGGCTACGGGAGCGCTTCGCGATCGACCTGCCGGCCGACGCGGACGCGGACGGCACCGCCCGCGTGCCGCTGGAGCGCCTGGCCGGGGCGTCCCGCCCCGACCTCATCGTGCTGGACGACGGGGACCTCAGCTACGCCAAGCTCCGGCTGGACGAGCGGTCCCGGCGGGCCGCCGCCGAGGCGCTGTCCACGATCGAGGACGGCCTCACCCGCGCCGTCATCTGGGACACCGCCCGTGACATGGTCCGGGACGGTGAACTGCCCGCAGCCGAGTTCCTGGCCCTGGTCGAGGCGCACCTGCCCGCCGAGCCGGACGTCAGCGTCGTCGAGGCCGTGCTCGCCTTCGGCCGGCGGCAGGCCGCCGACCGGTACACCACGCCCGCCGCGCGTCCGGCGGCCCTGGCGGCGCTCGCCGGCGCCTGCCGGAAGATCCTGGGCCGTACCGCGGACGGGTCGGCGCCGGCGCTGCGCCTCGCGGCCGTACGGGAGCTGATCCGGTGCGCCGAGACCCCGGAGGCGCTCGCCGAGCTGCGAGAGTGGCTGCGGGACCAGCGTGTGCCGGGCGGCCCCGCGCTCGACCCGGACCTGCGCTGGAGTGTGCTGGCTCAGCTGTGCGCGCACGGGGCGGCGGGCGAGTCCGACATCGGGGCGGAGGTCGCGCGCGACCCCAGCGCCACCGGCCAGGAGGGTGCCGCCCGGTGCCGCGCCGCGCTCCCCGACCCGGCGGCCAAGGAGGAGGCCTGGCGGCGGCTGTTCACCGACGGCGCCCTGTCCAACCGCCTGCTGACCGCCACCGCCCAGGGCTTCTGGCGGCCGGCGCAGGCGGACCTCACGGCCGGGTTCGTCGAACGCTACTTCGCGGACGTGCCGTCGGCCGGCGAGCGCGGCCCGGCGGTGGCCAGGGCGCTCGGGCGGGAGCTGTTCCCCGCCCACGCCGCGACGCCGGCCACCGTACGCGCCGCGGAGGAGTGCCTCGCGCGCACGGACCTGACGACCCCGCTGCGCCGCGCGCTCGACGACGAGCTGGACGACTTGCGCCGCGCGCTTCGCGTACGGGGCGGCTGACACCGCTCCTACTCGTCCTTGGCCCCGGCGGTCTCCTTGGCGGCCGACCGCCGCGTGCTCGACGACGAGCCGCCCGAGGACCGCCCGGACGCCGACGACTTCTTGGCGTTCGAGGACCGCCGGGTGCCCGAGGACCCGCCGCTGGAGGACCTGGCCGACGAGGAGCCGGACGACTTGGCCGAGGAGGCCTTGTCTCCGGACGACTTGGCCGACGACGACTTCTCGCCGGACGACCGCGCCGACGAGGACTTCTCATCGGAGGACTTGGCCGACGAGGTCTTGTCGCCGGAGGACCTGGCCGTGCTCGACGAGGTACGGGACCGGGTCGAGCGGCCGCTCTGGGACGAGGTCCGCCGGCTCTTGGAACCGCCCTGCCCGTCGCTCTTCGAGGACTCGGCGACCTCACCGTCGTGGATCTCGCCGTGCCAGCCCTCGGCCTCGTCACCGGGGTGGAGCAGCGCCTGCGACATGACGTGCCGCCGGAAGTGCTTGAGCTCGAGCCGGGCCCGCCGCCCCTGGGCGCGCCAGAGGTTGCCGGTCTTCTCCATGAACCCCTGCGGGTGGTACTCGAGGACGAGCAGGACACGGGTCAGGTCCGGGGCCAGCTCGTGGAACGTCACGGCTCCGTCGACGTAGCCCTTCTGGCCGGTGGAGCGCCAGACGATCCGCTCGTCGGGGACCTGCTCGACGATCGTCGACTCCCACGTGCGGGTGGACCAGAGGATCTTCGCCTTCCAGCGCACCTTCTCGTCGGCGAGCTGGTCGGTGCTCTCGACCTTCTTCATGAAGGACGGGAAGTCCTGGAAACGCGTCCACTGGTCGTACACCAACCGCCGGGGCGCGCCGACGTCGATCTCCTCGATGATGTTGGTGACCTTCGTCTTGGCGGATCCGCCCTCGCCCTTCTTGTCGTTGCCGTTCTTGCCCAGCACCTGCCCACCGACCTGCTTGAGCGCGCTGAGGCCTCCGGAGACCGCCGCCTTCGCCGACGTCCCGCCGGCCTTCCCGATGGACTTGGCCGCGCCGGCGGCGGCCTTGGGTCCCAGGTCACCGCCGCGCCGGGCCTCCTTGGCGACCGTCTTGACGGTGTTCCCGATCTGCTTCGTCACCGGCTTGGCGATGCTCGTCGCATGCTTCGCAAGAGAACTCCCTGGCCGCTCGGCCATGTTTCTACCCTCTCGTTTGGATCCAGCGTCTTTGCCGGGCTTGACGGAGTTGCTTACCCGAGAAAAGGCGACGCATTCCGGTCGGCTGCGGACGACCGGCGGATCACGGCGGGCAATTCCCCGGACACGGCCGGTCAAGAGATCCGGGCGGCACTTTCACCTGGGCAGGAATAGGTCACGCTGTCCGGGTACGACCGTGTTACAGAACGGATGTCCCCCGAAGAGGAGAGGCGCGACATGCGCAAGAACATTGCCGGTGCCGCGGTGAACAAGGCCGCCGAGTCCCGTCCGGACAAGAAGGTCACGCAATCAGCCGGCGCGCTGAAGAACGCCCCGAAGAAAGCGGCTCAGGAAACGGTGATGAAGGGCCTGCGGGCTCCCGTCGTCGGGAAGGCGCTGAAGTCGTTGGCGCTGGGCCGGCTGGTGCGGGTGCTGGGCGCGGCGATCCGCTTCATCGGCCCGCGCGCCGTGCCGGTGGCCCTCGTGCTCGTCGCGGGCTGGTTCATTCGCCGCCTGCGGAAGAAGTGATCCCCTCCGTCCGCCGGCGGGAGGGCGGCGTTCTCC
>NZ_JAMXMW010000002.1:0-794223 GCF_024055675.1 Actinoallomurus rhizosphaericola
AGGCACTGCTGGCTCTCGCGCGTCGACGCCTCAACGTCCTGTGGGCGATGATCCGTGACGGACAGTGCTATCAAGAGTCACCTCCCGTCACACTCGCGGCTTGACAACACGATTGGGAAGTTCCTTCCGATCGAGGAAAGGGGAGGCTTCGAGCGAGCAGGCCGCATGACGCCGAGGAAGGTGCGCCGCTCGGGTGCCTCGCAACTCCTAGAGAAGCAGACCGGGTAGAAAAGTGCAACAAGTCAACTTAGTAATCAACACAACCAGTGAACTCGCTGCGGCCTTGGTGGGATTGGTCGTGGCCTGTCGACGGCGCCGGCAGTGCCGGGCTTCGCTACGACGCGGTGAGCGTCCACTCGACGTGCGAAGGGCCGGGCACATCGGCCTGTGTGTTGATCACCAGGTGATGTGAGCCCGGCGCGAGACCGGGAAGCAACACCCAGAACCCGCGATCGGTGACGCTCTCCTCGTCGGCCACTCCGCTCAAGGCGCCACCACGGACCGCCTTGAGGGTGTACGGCCGGGAGTTGTCCACTCCGGTCGGCTTCAGGGACTCGCCGTCGAGCCGTACGTCCATGGACCTTACGGCCAAGGGCAGCATCGGTCGCGGGCCGTGGGATATCAGCTCGTTCACGACCGGCGCGAGGATCGGCCGGTGTGCGGGTACGGCACACCGGCGTTGGGTCCGCCCCTTGGGCGCACCTCCCCCGAGCAGCCAGACATCGGCCGGTTGCTGCGATCCGCAGCGCTTCGGGTCGAAATACTCACTCGCCGGGATCGCAGCGGCTCGCCGATACCACCGGCGAACGGCGAGTTGAAGATCCACGGTCGGCGTCGAGGCGACGGTGGCCGGCGTGTGGACCGCTTTGGACGTCGCGGTCCGCGCAGGCCCGTCGGCCTCGTGCCGCGAGCACCCGGCCACCACGATGAGCATCGTCGCGACCGCCGCATGGCGCGACACGACCCGGGCGGCCCTCCACCGCGGACTCCACCACCGGTTCGACATCCTGCCCCGCTCTTCGGAGATCCCGCGCCCGCGCGCGGACGGCACTGTCCGCAGGGAAGGACGCGCACAGCGGGAGTCCGGTCTACCGCACTCGCGATCACGTTCCCGCATCGGACGGCTCCCGCGCCGGTGGGAGGCTTCGCCGCCGGAAGCGCCGAGACTGTTGAACATCTGGCAGGAAGAGTGATCAGGGGCTGGTCGCGAATACCCAGCGGTTGGCGGCCAGGGCGTCGGGGCGGTCGGGCTCGGCAAGAGGGCCGCGGCCGTATTCACGGGTGAAGTCGAACGCGGTGTGGACCGACGTGTGCCAGCCCCGGGCGGTCAGGTCCGCGGCGGAGTCGGGCCGTGGCCCCCGGGCGAACAGGGCGAGGAGGTCGATGCCGGTCCGTTCGGCCACCGAGTAGATCGGGCTCTCGCGGACGGCCGTCGACTCGGGGCTGAGCTTGACCTCGTAGGCGAGGGCGCTCCCGGGCGCGCTCAGCGCGTCCACCGCCGCGATGAGAGCACGCTCGGCGGCGTCGGGCAGGTAG
The DNA here is from genome assembly GCF_024055675.1 of Actinoallomurus rhizosphaericola. Taxonomy (NCBI): domain Bacteria; kingdom Bacillati; phylum Actinomycetota; class Actinomycetes; order Streptosporangiales; family Thermomonosporaceae; genus Actinoallomurus; species Actinoallomurus rhizosphaericola. The sequence continues at coordinate 1,537 of NZ_JAMXMW010000002.1, forward strand.
AGCAGCAGTCCCTCGGCGAACCAGACGGCCGGTGCGGCCGGGTCGAAGCCCGCGCCGGTCAGCGCCGAGGTCCATTCGAGGCGCAGGTCGCACGCGATCGTGACGCGCTCGGTCTTCGGCACGGCGCCCAGCCCCTCGAGCACGCGGGCCTTGAACGCGAGGACACCCCTCTGGTCGATCTCGAAGATCCTGCAGCCGGGCGGCCAGTCCAGCCGGTACGCCCGCGTGTCGAGGCCGGCCCCGAGCAGCACCACCTGCCGGATCCCCGCGCCGGTCCGCCGCAGGACGAAGTCGTCGAAGACCCGCGTCCGCAGGCCGAAGTAACGCCCCAGCCGGCCCCACAGGGGATCGACCTCGCCGTCCGGGACCTGCCGCGGACGCACCGGCCAGTCCGCGGACGCCCGGGCCGCGCGCACGAAGTGCTCGGCGTAGACGTCCTGCGCCAGCGTGTCGTGGCGGTGCGTCTCGATCGCCCGTGCCGCGGCGACCATGAGGGCGGTCAGCCCGACGCCTTCCTCCACACCGGTGATGTCGGCCATGGGTGCTCCTCTCCGAGTCCTCCGCGCGGTCGACTCGCCGCCGAGCCGCGAAATGACGGCCGGTACGTACGTCGGGCCGATATCCGCCTCGGACATCGGCCCGACGTCGACCGGGCGCGGCGCGCGTCAGACCAACGTGTCGCCGACGGCGTGGCCGCCTCGGGCGAGGAAGTACTCCTCGATGGCCGTCCGCCACTCGCCGACGGCGACCCGGCCGGTCCCGTGGGGGTCGAACGCCCGGAAGAGCGCCTCGACGTTCTCCTCGGGGAATCCGACGGCCCGAAGGCCCCGGACGAAGTCGGCGTGCTGGACGAAGCCGTCGTCGTCCCGGTCGCAGATCCCGGTCAGCGCCTCCGCGTACGGCCGGACGTTCACCTCGTAGCCGGCCGGTTCGTGGAACCGGGCGTACTCCTCGTAGGTCAGCTTTCCGTCGTTGTTCTGGTCGAGGGCGCCGACCAGGCCCTGCCAGTAGCGCCGGCAGCCCGTGCGGAGCGCCTGGGCCTTGGCCGAGTTCTCCGGCACGTCCAGGGCGTGGGTGATCCGGTGCGCGAGCCGGTCGAAGTCGTCCGCCTCCAGGTAGCCGTTCGCGTCCGTGTCGAGCGCGTTGAACGCGGCCTTGATCCGATCCAGACGTGCATCCATCGGGAACCTCCAGGGAGGGTGTGATGCCATGACGCGGACAGTGAGACCATAGCTACATAAAGTGATCAATCACATGTCTTCCGGCTTGGTCGGCCGACATCGGCCACCCGAGGCCGTACGGCCGCCGTCGACCCAGCCGGTCACCGCCACGACCTCGCGGGCGATGTCGATCACCGACCGCTCGTCGGTCGTGACCCGCACGGTGTCCGGGGGCGCCCCCGCGTCGAGCAGCCGTGACCTGCGGGAACTCGCCGCCAGGCCCTCCTGCAACTCGGATCCGAGTTCCCGGCCCGTCAGGCGCCGGGCGGCCGTGGCGTCGGAGGCGGTGAGCAGGACCCGGATCATCCGCACGTCCGCCCCCATGGCGCGCTCGAACATGCCCGCCGTCTCCGGCAGCACGCACACGGTGTTGACGTAGATGAGGCGGCGATGGCCGAGCGCGGCGAAATTGCCCCACACCGCGGTCAGATTGCGCTCCGTCAGCCGCGACCGGTCGGGGTCGTCCTCGGGCGCCGGATGCACCTGCCCCATGAAGTCCCCGTCGATGACGGCGTGGGCGACCGCCGCGGCGCGCAGCCGCGCCGAGACCTCCCATCCCACCGTGGTCTTGCCGACGCCCGAGCGTCCTCCGATGAGCAGCACCTCCGCGTGACCCATGCCCGGAGCATGACGGCCACCGGCCGCGTCACGCCAACGCTTTCCCCGCCTCGGTCGCGGTCAGCGGTAGAAGATCGCCACTCCGCCGTGGTGGGAGCAGGCGCCCTGGTGGTGGGCGGCGTACGAGTAGGTGCCGTCGTTGCAGCGCGCCGTCGCGCCGGCCGGGTGGTCGGGCGGCTTCGGGGCCGCCGGGCGCCGCTTCGGCCGGCTCGGTACCCGATGCGGCTTCGGCACATGGGTCCGGTGCGTGGGGATCCCCCGGGCGCCCGCCCGTACGGTCGGCGTGGACGAGTTCTTCGGCGTCGGAGACGGCGGGAGGACCGTGGAGGGCGAGTCGGCCGGCGTCGCGGACACGCTGGGCCCGTCAGAGGGCGCGGCCGCCCCGCCGGCGTCGGTCGCGGTCGTGCGGCATCCGCCGAGCAGCAGTGCCGCGCCGAGGATCAGGGCCGGTGTCCGATGGCGCATCGCCGTCTCCCGTCGTAGAGGACGCGAGTTGGACGGCCGCATACTGGGGCAGGTTGCCCTGAAACCGGTAGATGGCGGCATACGGCCAATTACGCGCGATACGTAACGTGTGCGATCGGACACCGATGGACGCCGCGTTTCGCGCGCCCTCGCGTCGGGGCGGCCGGTGACGGGTGGGCGTGCGTCAGGCGGTGGTGGCGACGTCGCGGTAGTACTGGATCTTTCCGCGGAGGTGCTCCCGCTGGGAGCGCAGCGTCTCGAGCTGCCGGTCGATGCGCTCGTCGTGCGCCTCCAGCAGGGCGATGCGCTCGTCGAGCGTCGCGTCGCCGCCACGGGCCAGCTCGGCGTAGCGCCGCATCTCCGCGATCGGCATGCCGGTGTCGCGGAGGCAGCGCAGGACGCCGAGGAACCCCAGGTCGTCGGAGCTGAAGCGGCGCCGGCCCGCGGCCGTGCGGTCGATCCGGTCGAGCAGGCCGATCTTCTCGTAGTAGCGGAGCGTGTCGATGCTGAAGCCGGTCTTCTCGGCCGTCTGTGCCGGTGAGTAGAACGTCACGCCCCGATGATCACACCTGGAGCGCACTCCAGGTCAAGCTCCAGGAAACGCTCCGGCTTGACCTGGAGCGCGCTCCAGATCGCAGAGTGTGTCGCGTCCCCGATCACCTTCACGAGAGGACGCGATCATGCGGCAACGGACCCTTGCCGACGGAACGGCCGTCAGCGCGCTCTGCCTCGGTGCCATGTGGTTCGGCACCCGGACCGACGAGGCGACGTCGTTCGCCATCCTCGACCGGTTCGTCGAGGCCGGCGGCACCCTCATCGACACCGCCGACAACTACGCCTTCTGGGCGGACAACGGCGCCGGCGGGGAGAGCGAGGCGGTCCTCGGCCGCTGGCTGGCCGACCGCGGCGCGCGCGACCAGGTGGTGATCAGCACCAAGGTGGGGGCGCAGCCGACCGTCCCCGGCACGACCTGGCGGGAGAGCGGCGAAGGGCTGTCCGCCACGGCGATCCGGTCGGCGGTCGAGGGCAGCCTCCGCCGGCTGGGCACCGACCACGTCGACGTGTACTGGGCGCACGTCGAGGACCGTACGGTGCCGATCGAGGAGACGGTGGACGCGTTCGCGTCGCTCGTCGAGCAGGGCACGGCCGCCGTCGTCGGCGCCAGCAACTTCGCCCTGTGGAAGGTCGAACGGGCGCGGGCGGTCGCGCGGGGTCAGGGGCGTCCCGGCTACACCTGCCTGCAGCTCCGCCACTCCTACCTGCGGCCGCGGCTCGACGTCATCCGCCCGGACGACCACGTGTTCGGGAACGTCGACGCCGAGACCCTGGACTACGTCCGCAGCGAGCCGGACATGAGCCTGTGGGCCTACAGCCCGCTCCTCAGCGGCACCTACGCGCGTACGGACCGGCCGCTGCACCCGGTGTACGACCACCCGGGAACGCCGGCGCGGCGGGCCGCGCTGCGGGAGGTCGCGGACAAGGTCGGCGCCACGCCCAACCAGGTGGTGCTGGCCTGGCTGATGGGCGGCGACCCGCCGATCATCCCGGTCGTCGGCGTCAGCTCCGTCGAACAGCTCGACGAGGTCCTGGGAGCGGCCGACCTCGAACTCGACGACGAACTGCGCCGCAACCTCAACGCCGCGGGCGGCTTCGACCGGTGACGCCGGACGGGGCGCCCGGGTCCCCTTCGGCTCCAACGAGCCCGACCGGGTCCACGCCATGCGGCCCGTCTTCCGGCTGACCGATCTGAGCGCTTCGGCCCGGCGAGGCGACCGCGCCGCCGTGCGGGCCGGAGCGTCCGTCCGAGCCACGCCCCCGAACAGCACCGCGATCACCCGGGGATCCACGGGTCAACGACGCGGGATCGCGACCACGGTGTAGGGGGTCTCCGGGGTCGGCGTCGTGTCGAACCGGGCGTTCGGTAGGTACAACCGCGAGCCGAAGGCCATCACGGTCGACGGGACGTCGAACCGTTCGTCGCGCAACCGGCGCACCACGTGGCCCTCTGTGCCCTCCGCGTTCAGCCGCAGGACTGCCACGGCGTTCCACCGGTTCTGCACGGCGTACAGCGTCCGGCCGCGCAGGAGCAGGCCGTCACCCTCCACCAGCGTCTCACCGTGCAGGTTCACGCGACGGGTCGCGCCGGACGGCTCGACGCGGAACAGGTCCCCGGTGTTCGACTGCACGACGAGCAGGCCCCGGCCGTCCGGGGTCGGGGTGATCCCGTTGGCGTTGAAGCCGGAGCCGTACTTCATCTCGCCGGTGAGCGGGATCCGGACCGGCGGGCCAGGCATGCGATCACCGCGCAGCGGCACCTTGTAGAGGACGGGGTTGGTCGAGTCGGTGATCCACGCCGCGCCCTGGCAGAAGGCGATGTCGTTGACGAACGCCGGGCCTGTGGTCAGCCGGTCGGACGCCAGTACCCGTCCGGTGCGGGCGTCCACGATCCGCAGGTCGCCGCCCGTGCCGCCCGCCACGAACAGGTGACCGTGCCCGTCGGCGTGCAGGCCGAGCGACGGGGTGCCGGGCCCCCGGCTGAACATCGCGCCGCGTCCGGTGCGCAGGTCGGCACGGTAGATCGAGCCGTCGGCCATGGAGGTGACGTAGGCGAATGGCCCGGGCCCCGTAAGGATGCCCTCGGGCTGGAACCCGTCCGGAAGGCGGATCGTGCTCGGGAACGCGGAGGCGGTGGCGGGCGCGCTCGTCGAGGCGATCAGGCCGAGCGCGAGCAGCACGGAGGCGAGATGACGTCGCATGGTCGAAACCTCTCAACGTTGAAATGTTCAATGTTGATCGTAAGGCGGCTGATAGCTTTACGTCAAACAGTTCAACATTGAGGGGTTGTCATGGACCGCGACGCCGTCGACCGGATCGTCGAGCAGTGGGCGCGCGCCCGGCCGGATCTCGACGCGGCCCCGATGCGGGTGCTCGGCCGCCTGTCCCGGCTGACGCGGATCACCGAGCGCGAGCTCAAGGCGCTGTTCGCCCGCTTCGGGCTGGAGCGCGGTGAGTTCGACGTCCTCGCCACGCTGCGCCGGGCGGGCGCACCGGACGGCATGACCGCGGGCGAACTCGCCCGAGCGTCCATGGTGACCTCCGGAGCCGTCACCAACCGGCTCGACCGGCTGGTCGCCAAGGGCTACGTCACACGCGAAGTGGATCCGGACAACAGGCGCACCGTCGTCGTCGCGCTCACGGCCACTGGGCGCGCGTTGATCGATCGCGCGGTCACCGCGCACCTGGAGAACGAGCGGCGCATCCTGGCCGCACTCGACCAGGGCGAGCAGGACCGACTCGCCGCGACACTGCGGACCCTGCTGCTCAGCCTCGGCGACGAGGCATCCGACTAGCCCGGTCGCCGTGATCACGTGTCGGGCCCCAGAGACGAGGCCCGAGCCGGCCGCCAGGCTCCTCGGCCCCCGCGGTTCGAACGCTCGCTCAGACGGCGGGGATCGCCTCGAGAAGGGCGGCGAGGCCGTCGGCGTCGAGGAGGTCGGCGGGGCGGATCGTCCGGTTCGCCGCGACGTAGTGGAACGCGGCGCTGACCCGCTCGACCGGGACGCCGGCGAGCTCGGCCCAGGCGATGCGGTACGCCGCGAGCTGCACCGACACCACCCGCGCCTCGTCGCCGGTCGGTGGGCGGCCGGTCTTCCAGTCGACGACCTCGTACCCCCCGTCGTCCGTACGGAAGACCGCGTCCATCCGGCCCCGGATCAGGCGGTCGCCGATGGTCGTCTCGAAGGGCACCTCGACGTCGTGGGGTTCGCGGTCGGCCCAGGCGCTGCGTTCGAACGCGGCCCGCAGCGTGTCCAGCTCGTCGTCGCCTCCGGCACCCTCGTCGGAGGCGCCGGGAAGGTCGTCGAGGTCGAGCAGCCGTTGCTGGCCCCAGCGGGACTCCAGCCAGCGGTGGAACGCGGTGCCGCGCCGGGCGTACGGCGCCGGGGGCCGGGGCAGCGGCCGGCGGATCTGGCGGGCCAGGGCCGCCGGGTCGCGGGCCAGGGTGACCAGCGAGGACACCGACAGGTGGGCGGGCAGGTCGACCGCCAGGCCGTCGACGCCGCGGGAGCGGTCGCGTTCGGCCAGCAGCAGCTCGACGTCGCGGGCCCAGGCGGCCGCCCGGCGACGGTCGCGCGGGGCCAGCGGGAGGTAGCCGAGGCGGAGCCTGCCCTGCATGGCGTCCTCGACCATCCGGGCGCCCTCGGCGACCGCGTCGTACCGCTCGCCTTCGGGCAGGGCGGGCCAGGACGCGGTGTCCTGCTCGGCGAGCAGCGGGTTCTCCTCGCCCAAGGGCTCGTCGGCCCAGTAGCCGACCTGGCCGGCGCCGGCCTCGCACGCCTCCCGGATCTCCGCCAGGAACGGTGACGGCTGCAGCGGGCGGCTCGCGGTGCCCCAGCGGTATCCCGTCGCGATGAGCAGGTGCCGGGCCCGGGTGACCGCGACGTACGCCAGGCGGCGTTCCTCGCGCAGGTCGCGTTCGGAGGTCGCGGCGTTGAACGTCTCGACGTCGTCCTTCTGCAGGCCGTTCAGCGGCGGCAGGTCGGCGTGGTCGCCGCGCAGCGGGTACGGCAGGGCGCGGGCGTTCTCCGTCCAGCGGGAGGAGTTCTGCGGTTTGGCAGGGAAGACCGAGCCGGAGTTCGGAGTGTCGTTCCTGGTCGGGTTCCAGACCAGGCCGGGGATGGCGACGACGTCCCACTCCAGGCCCTTGGCGGCGTGCACGGTCAGCAGCTTGACGCTGTTGGTCTCGCCGACCCGGCCCGCCTCCAAGCCGAACTCCTCCGTCTCGGCGGCCTTCAGGTAGGCGAGGAACGCGCCCAGCGTCGGATCCTCCGCGTCGCCCGCGAAGGACGCCGCCGCGTCGACGAACGCGTCCAGGTCGGCGCGGGCGGTCACCGGGTCCAGGCCGGGCCGGGAGGCGACCTCGATGTCCAGGCCGAGGGTGCGTTCGACCTCCGTCACCAGGTCGGGCAGCGGCAGGCCGACGTGGCGGCGCAGGACGCGCAGCTCGTCGCGGAGGCGTTCGAGCCGGGCGTACCCCTCGGCGCTGAACTGCTCCGCCGGGCCCAGGTCGTCGAGGGCGTCGACGAGGCTGCCGTGCTCGTCGTTCAGCTCCTGGACGACCTGCCGGAGCGGGTCGGCGCCCGCCGGCTCCGCATCTTCGAGGGATGCGGTCTCGTGCGGATCCGCGGCGGGGCCGGCGTCGGGGTGCAGGTCGCGGGCCGCCTCGCGGGCGAGTTCGCGGGCGCGGCGGCCGAGGGCGACCAGGTCACGGGGGCCCAGGCGCCAGCGCGGCCCGGTGAGCAGCCGGGCCAGTGAGGCGCCCGCCGTCGGGTCGTGCACGACGCGGAGGGTCGCGACGACGTCCTGGACCTCCGGGACGGTGAGCAGCCCGCCGAGGCCGACGACCTCGACCGGGACGCCCCGCGCCTCCAGCGCCGCCCGGATCAGCGGGAACTGCGCCCGCTTGCGGGCGAGGACGGCGACGTCGGACGGCTGCAGGCCGGGTCCGAACCGGCTGGTCTTCTCCCAGGGCTCCCCGTCGGGCGCGAGGTCCTTCGGCTGCCGCAGCAGGCGCACGATGCGGTCGGCGAGCCGCTCGGCCTCGTCCTCGACGGTGTCCAGCAGCGCGCACTCGACCCGCCCGCGGCCCTGCTGCGCGGCGCCGGGCCACAGCCGGGGGACGTCCTTGGCCTCCTCGCGCAGCTCGCCCTGGATGCGGGCGGCCGCGTCGAGCACGCGTTCGCCGTTGCGGAAGCTGGTCGACAGCTGCCGCATCGGCGCGGGTCGTTCGCCGTTCGGGAAGTCGCGGACGAACCCGAGGAGGTTCCCGGCGCTCGCGCCCCGCCAGCCGTAGATCGACTGGCACGGGTCGCCGACGGCCGTGACCGGGTGGCCGCCGCCGAACAGCGACTTCAGCAGGACGAGCTGGGCGTGGCTGGTGTCCTGGTACTCGTCCAGGAGCACGGCGGCGTAGCGCGAGCGCTCGATCTGGCCGACCTCCGGGTGCTCGGCGGCGATCCGCGCCGCGAGCGCCATCTGGTCGCCGTGGTCGAGGACCTCCCGCCGGGCCTTGGCCCGCTGGTACGCCTCGACCAGCGGCATCAGCTGTTCGCGTGTCGCCTGGGCGTCGGTGATGCGGCCCTGGTGCTTCTTGGTGGGCTTCTTCACCTCGGCGACCCGCTCGTTCAGCCAACGGCCGATCTTCCGCACGTCCTCGGGCGTGCGCAGGTGCTCGGACAGCTCCCCCGACAGTGCGATCACGGCCTTGGTGACGGTGTCGGGCCCCCAGTCGACGGCGTCCATCGGCCCGTCGTACGCGTCGACGACCCGCGCCGCGATCTGCCAGGCCACCGCCGGGGTGACGAGCCGCATCGTGGGCTCCAGCGCCGCCCGCAGCGCGTGGTCGCCGAAGAGCCGGGCGGCGTACGCGTGGTACGTCGAGACCGTCGGCTCGCCGTCGAGGATCTCCGGGTCGATGAGGTCGTCGTGCTCGCGGAGCTGGTCGAGCCGGCGGCGTACGCGGTCGGCCAGCTCCGCCGCGGCCTTGCGGGTGAACGTCAGGCCCAGCACCCGCTCGGGCCGGATCAGGCCGTTCGCGACGAGCCACACGACGCGGGCCGCCATGGTCTCGCTCTTGCCGGAGCCCGCCCCCGCGATGACCGCCATCGGGGCGAGCGGCGCCTCGATCACGGCGGCCTGGTCCGGCGTCGGCTCGGGCACGCCGAGCCGCTGCGCCAGCTCCTGCGGACTGATCACGGCGTTCCCTCGTCGTACGGGCCGGTCACCGCGCGCCCGTCGCGGGGGACGTCACGGCGCCACCTGGCCGCCGTCGTCGTGGGCCGGGCACGACCCGCGTACGGGGCAGGTGCGGCAGTGGTTGTCGTCGCGGCGGGCCTCGAACACCGGGCTGGCCATGCCCTCGGCGACGCGATCGACGAGTTTACGCGGCCACTGGGGATCCTCGTCGGCCGACGGGGGCGGCTGGGTCTGGACGCGCACCCGCGCGGTCAGGGACGCCTTGCCGACCTGGACGAGCTCCGCGCCGCCCGGCTCGATCAGGCCCTTCTCCGCGAACGCGCCCAGCATCACGGCCAGCTGGTAGACGCCGAGCTGCGGGTGGCGGGCGAGGTCGTCCTCGGGCACCTTGGTGCCGGAGGTCTTGATGTCGACGATCCAGGCGCGGCCGTCGCCGTCGCGCTCGGCGCGGTCGATCCGGCCCCGGATCACCACCCGGCCCAGGTCGATGCTGAACGGCTCCTCGATGGAGACCAGCTCGCGGGCGTCGGCGCGCCGGTGCCAGGCCAGGAACTTGTCGATCATCTCCTGGGCCTGCTCGCGCTGCTTGTCGGAGTACCAGGCGCTGCGGAAGTCCAGGTCGTCCCAGATCTCGTCGAGCCGCTTGTCGATGTCGGCGTCGCTCACCGCCTCGTCGGTGCCGACGAGCTCGGCGACCGCGTGGATGACCCGGCCCATCGTCGCGAACTCCCCCGCGCCGCCGTCCTCCGCGCCCACGCAGGAGGCGAGCAGCCAGCGCAGCCCGCACTTCTCGAACGTGTCCACCTGCGACGGCGACAGCACCAGCTGCTCGTCCTCCCGGAACGCCGGGCCGGGGTCGGACAGCTCCGTCAGGGGGTACCAGTCGCGCGGGTCGGCGCCCTGGACCCCGGCGCGGGCGAGCCGGGCCAGGTGACCGGCCGCCGCCCGGCGAAGGGACACGGGGGTCTTCGGGTCGGCGACGGCGGAGCGCAGGTCGGCCACGAGGGCGCGCAGGGACAGCCACCGGGTCCGCTCGTCGAGCTGGGCGTGCTCGGCGTCGTCGGGGACCAGCTCGCGCAGGAACCGCGACGGCCGGTCCTCGGCGTCCTCCCCGCCGACGGCGGTCACGACGAGCCGCCTCTTGGCCCGCGTCACGGCGACGTAGAACAGCCGCCGCTCCTCCTCCAGCATCTTCGCCGCGAGGGACGCCCCTGCTTCCACCCCCGTGGCTGCGCCCCACCGCCCCCCTGTTTCCACCCCCGTGGCTGCGCCCCACCGCCCCCCGCTGCCAGGGTCGGCGACGCCGGTGGCGGCCTCGATCAGCTCCTCGCTGCCCAGCAGCGAGCCGCGCAGCCGCAGGTCGGGCCAGAGGCCCTCCTGCACGCCCGCGACGACGACCAGGTCCCATTCGAGGCCCTTGGAGCGGTGCGCGGTGAGGATCCGCACCGCCTCGCCCTGGGGCGCCTGCTCGGCGAGGGTGTCGCCGGGGATCTCCTGCGAGGCCAGGTCGTCCAGGAACACCTCCGGGCCCGCCTGCGGCAGCCGGTCGGTGAACCGCGCCGCCATGTCGAACAGCGCGACCACCGCGTCGAGGTCCCGGTCGGCCGCCGCGCCCCGTGCCCCCCCGCGCACGCTCTGTTCCAGGAGCCGGTCGGCCAGGCCGCTCTCCTGCCACACCGCCCACAGGACCTCCTCGGCCCCGCCGCCGCCGCGCACGGTTTCACGGGCGAGGGCGATCAGCCCGGCGACGCGCTCGGCCGGCTCACGGACCTTCGGGTGGATCAGCAGCAGCTCGCGCGGATCGTTCAGCGCCCGTACGAGCAGGCCGTCGGCCTTGTCGTCCCCGGACAGCGTGGCCAGGTCGCGCAGGGCGCGGCGGAGCCGGCGCAGGCCGAGCGCGTCCGCGCCGCCCAGCGGGCCCAGCACGAGCTCCTCGGCGGCCTCCTCGTCGAGCAGCGCGGGCCGCAGCGCCGCCCGCAGCAGCACGATGAACGGCCGGGCGCCGGGCTCGTTCACCAGCGGCACCTCGTCACCGGCCACGACGACGGGCACGCCCGCGGCGGACAGCGCACGGCGCAGCGGCGGCACCTGCCGCACCGCGGACCGTACGAGCACCGCCATCCGCGACCAGGGGACGTTCTCCAGGAGGTGGGCGCGACGCAGCTCGTCGGCGACCAGCGCGGCCTCCTGGTTCGCGCTGTCGGCCTCGACGACCCGGACCGCCCGTGTATCCGCGCCGTCGTCGTCGGCCGCCTCGACCGGGAGCAGGTCGCGGTGCTCCCCGGCGAGGGCGCCGAGCGGCAGCCGCGCGGCGACCCGGCGGGACGCCTCCAGGATCACCGGGCCCATCCGGCGGCACGTCCGCAGGGAGACGACCGGCGCCTCCTCGCCCGTCACCGTACGGAACCGTTCGGGGAACTCCAGGATCCCGCGCACGTCCGCGCCGCGGAACCCGTAGATCGACTGGTCGGGGTCGCCCACGACGATGAGGTCCCGCCCGCCCCCGGCCAGCTGCTGGAGGAGGTACTCCTGCGCCGGGTCGGTGTCCTGGTACTCATCGACGAGGACGACGTCGTACGCGGCGCGCTCGCGCCGTCGTACGTCCTCGTCGGTGAGCAGCCCGGCGGCGGCGCGGATCAGCTCCGCGTAGTCGTAGGCGATGATCGGGTCGACGTCGAAGCGCTCTTCGTACCGGTTCAGGAACCGGCCGGCGGCGTACCAGTCGTCACGGTGATGACCACGGCCCAGCGTCACCAGGTCGGCGGGGCCGAGACCGCGCTCGGCGGCCCGCAGGATGAAGTCCCGCAGCTCCTCGGCGAACCCCCGCGTCTTCAGCGTCTCGTGCAGCCGCGACGGCCAGTCCCGCGCGCCGTCCGCGACCTCGCCGTGGACCAGGCGGCGGACCTCGAGGAGGTGTTCGGGGCCGGACAGCAGCCGGGGCGGCTCGTCGCCGTCCAGGACCGCCTCGCGGCGCAGCAGCGCGTACGCGTACGAGTGAAACGTCAGGGCCAGCGGCGTCCGGGTGGTGCGCCGCAACCGGCCGGTGATGCGCTGCCGCAGCTCCCCGGCGGCCTTCCGGCCGAACGTCAGGACCAGCACCCGCTCCGGGTCGACGCCGCGGTTCTCGATCCGGTCGACGACCGTCTCGACGATCGTCGTCGTCTTCCCGGTGCCCGGCCCGGCCAGCACGAGCAGCGGCCCGCCCGCGTGCGCGACGACCCGTCGCTGGTGCTCGTCGAGCACCGGCGGCGGCGCCTGGGTGGGACCGGCGCGCCGGACGAGTCGGTAGGACGCTGATGACACATATGTGATTGCAGCAGATCATCGGGGGTGATCGTGACAGGGTTGCGCCATGTCGCCGATGTGGCAGCCGCCGATTCCCGACGCCGACGCTGGTCACGCGCCGCGAACCGCCGAGGAACGCGCGGGCGGACCGGCGGACGTTCGGGGGAGGCGCCGATGATCCTGCTGGCCGTGACGATCCTCGCGCTGGCCTGGTACGTCCTGTGCTGGCTCGGCCTGCTGTGGAGCGGCGCACGGCGGGCCGTGGACCGGCTCTCGCCGTACACCCGGTGGCTGCACGCCTGGGTCCTGTCGGCCCCGGCGACGTTCGCCTATGTCGCGGTCTTCACCGCGTTCACGCTCGTCCAGCGGACGACGCCGCCGCACCTCATCGACGTGCTCACCCGCGTCAACAGCACCAACCTCGTCCGGCTCCACCACGCCCCGCTCGCGGTGCTGGCCGACAGCGCCATGTGGGTCGCGGACCGCGGCGCGGGCCTCACCCTGTACATCCTCGCGTTCGTCACCGTCGTCGCCTGGGCCGAGCAGCGGTACGGACCTCCCCGCATGATCGTCATCGGCCTCTCCGGCCACGTCCTGGGCACCCTGCTCACCGCGCTGGTCGAGCTCCACGCGATCGAGGCGGGCCACGCGCCCCACCGCCTCGCGCACACCACCGACGTCGGGGTGAGCTACATCATGGTGGCCGGCTGCGTCGCGGCCGTCCTGCTCATGCGCGGATGGTGGCTCGTCACCGGAATCACGGCGCTCGCCGTGGGCGTGGTCTGGCCGGTGATCTCCAACCACACGATCTGGGCCCTCGGCCACCTGCTGGCCGCCCTGTGCGGGCTGGTCGTCGCCGCCCTCTGCCGGTTCCTCGGCGGGGTCAGGCGCCCCCGTGACCTGCGCCCCTGTCTGAGGGGGCCGGAGAGGATCACAACCGAGTGATCACCCACACCGACCCGATCGCGACCACGGCCAGAGAGGCGCCGAGGACCATCCGTCTGATCGAACGCCTTCCCGTCACCGGAGAGAAGAACCACGTGGAGAACCAGACGAAGAAGGCGACCAGTCCGACGGCGCCGAATCGCACCAGGTCATAGGGCAGCTCGTGCCGAGCGGTCCCCGGATCGAACACGGCGATCAGGATCAGGAACGAGCCGGCGAAGAGCGCGGCGCCGACGACCGCCGTTCCCCACTGCCAGCGGAGCCAGGTGGGGTCCTTCACATGGCGATCGGTGGCGTCCGTCTGCGTGCCGCTCACTGGTGCACCATCCTGTTCAGGTGGTCATGAGACCGGCGCCGTCGAGCTCAGTACGACGCCAGGGTACGGCACATCGCGAAGCGATCGCCATGTGACGGGCGGATGACGTCACTTCGAGTTGGCCAGCCAGAATTTCTGGAAATCTTTGTCGAGGCGAGTGGCGAATGACGCGTCGCCGTCCTTCTTCGGGTCTCCGCCTTGGTGATGGCCGCCGAGCACGCCGATTATCGTGCCTGCACCGGTGATCCAGTTATCACCGTGCGCGAGGAGCAGGCCGGATCCACTCACTCCGTCGGAGTAGTCGTTGCAGAAGAACTTGTAAGCCGACTTGTGGCCCTTGATGTCCTTCTTCGACGTGACCGCGTGACATAGAACCGGGTAGTTGTACTTGCTCGGATACCCGATGAGGTAGACCTCGTTCTGCCAGCCGGCGCTCAGCTTGTAGTTGTCCGCCCCGAGAACGTCCTGAATACGGCCGTTCTTGTGCTGCTTCACCTGGATGACACCGTAGTCGTAACTCGGGTTCGAGCGCCCCAGCAGGTCGATCCACCGACCTGGGACATGCCACGAACGTACGCCCCACTTGCCGTAGGGAGTCATGTCCGGCCCGCTCCCATATCCCGGAACGAACACCGTGAGGAGGTTACCGACCTCCGTCCCGCCTATCTGCCGCAGACAGTGCCCGGCAGTGAGGATGGAATCCCGGCCGTGACTGGTGACGATCGTTCCGGAACAACTGAAGCTGTGCCCTCCGAAATGGTAGAAGATCTTGCCCATGCGGTGCAGCCTGGACTTCGGTAGTGCAGCGGACATGGGTTTGGTCGTCGCCGTGCTTCGGGGATCGGCGAACGTATCGTCGATGGGAGTGGCTGCGCGCATCCTTTCGGGCGTCCAGTAATCCTCCGCCGCCTGCGCCTGCGCGTCGGTCGCGCGGTAGACCTCGATCCCGGCCGCCGCGGCCGGCGGACGCGGCGCGGTTGCGTCCGCCGCCGTCACGGATCCGATGGTCATACCGGCCCCGAGCAATAGCGCACCGCCGGCTTTCGCCGTCCAGTGAGAAAACATGTGATCCCCCGTCTGATCGCGTGAAGATCACCGTAGGGCCGATTGCGGATCCACCGCCACTTTTGACCCATATCGGTCAGCAGACAACACGTGTCAACGAGGATGCGAAATGACCACAGGAGGGATAAGCCCGACCGCGCACTGTTGCGCTGACCCGTTTCGTCAGGTCGTTCTCCCCGGGCTTTCAACCCTCGACGAATACCGCAGGCCCACCTGGTCGGGCACGACCTTGGGCAGTCCGCGCAGCCACTCGGGGAGATCCGCGGGCCACCAGCGGCCGGCCGCCAGGTGCGCGAGGGCGTCGCTGACCGCGGCGACGGACGCGTCCGCCGGAACGACCCGGCTCGGCGCCGCACCCGCCAGCACCCCCAGCCACCAGTGACGCCTGGTCGGCGGCATCCCCTCGGGATCCAGGACGACGTAGTAGTCCGGCAGCAGCAGCCGCTCGCCGGCCAGCCCGGCCAGCGCCGACTCGATGGCCACCTCCAGGCCCCCGTGCGGAGCGGCCTGGTCGAAGAAGTCCACCCACGCGTCGCGGACGTCGGCGAGCGGGTCGGCGTCGTGCACGACGTACGTCGTGCCGGCGCCCGCGATCGCCCGGGTCACCTCGGCGGGCGTACGGTCGCCCGCGACCAGGGCGCGTACGTTGTGCAGGGCGGCGAGCCCGGACACGACCTTGTCCGCGCCCTCCCCCGCGACCACCACCACCGTGCTGCTCGTCCGCCGCATAAGCCGGATTCTAGGCACCCGTTCGCCGTGGACACGTCGCCGCCGGCATGCGACACCTTGCCGCCGCCAGGGACACCTTGCCGCCGGCAGCCGCCCTGGCGGCGGAGATCTCCGCCGGCGCCTTCACCGCCGACCCGCTCCGATGCCGTCGGCGCAGGGTGACACCTTGCCGCCGGCAGTGACACCTTGCCGTCCGCTGTGACGCCTTGCCACCGGCAGTGACCATGCCTTGCCCGATTCGCCGCGTATGCGAGTCACTGACGACGACAACGTTCGTTGGTCATCCACAGACTTGCGCCGGGTGCCCCACGGCTCTCCTTCCCGTGGCGATGCTGCGGGTATGCGAAGGGAACTCATGGCGCTGGCCGCGGCGCAGGGCGGGGTGTTCACCCGGCGGCAGGCGCTCGCCGCCGGGTACGGAGCGCGGGCCGTCCGGAATCGGCTGGCGGCGGGCGTCTGGCTCGCCCGGCGGCGTGGCGTGTACGTGACCAGGGCACTCTGGAACGCCTCCGACGTCGGAGGCCGGCACGCCATCGACGTCGCGGCCGTGATCCTGTCGTTCCGCCGGTCCGATGCCGTCGGAAGCCACCGGTCCGCCGCAAGGATCTACGGCATCGAGGCGCCGGAGCCCGCGCGCGAGGTCGTCACCGTGACCCGTCCGGCCGGAGCGCCGGGCCGGGGGGCATCCCGAGGGGTACACGTCGAACGCTCGACCCTGCCGCGCGGACACGTGCGATGGGAGCACGGGGTGCCCCTGACCACCCCTGCGCGTACGGTGGTGGATCTGGCGCGTACGCTCCCGTTCCGGGACGGTGTCGTGGTGGCCGACTCGGCGCTGTTCCTCCGCCGGACCGGCCGCGAGGCCCTCCTTCGCGTCATCGAGGACTGCGGACGGTGGCCGGGCATCGAACGGGCCAGGGCCGTCATCGACTTCGCCGATCCCCGGGCGCGCAGCCCACTTGAGTCCGTCACGCGGGTCATGTTCGCCGAGCAGGGACTGCCGCCACCCGAGGTCGGCGTCCTGATCGGCGAAGACGACGAGATCTTCACCGAGGTCGACTTCCTCTGGTCCGACCAGCGCACCATCGCCGAGGCCGACGGACTGGCGAAGTACACCGATCCAGGCAAACTCCGGGCGGAGAAGCTCAAACAGGAGCGGCTCGAGGAGATGGGCTTCACCGTCGTACGCCTCACCTGGCGGCAGGTCACCGAACACCCGGAGGAGTCCGCGGCCCGGATCCGCCGCGCCTTCGTTCGCGGCACCGCACGCGTCGACCGCGCGGCCTGAAATGCCGTCAGGTCCGCGCCACGACGATCATTCGGCGGCTGTCAGGAGTCAGCGGGCCGCCGTCGTCACCGTGACCGGTCACGGTACGAAAGCCGGCGGCGAGCAGCCAGTCGCGCAGTTCGGTGAAGGTGAACATGCGCACGAAGAACGGGATTCGGCGGACCCGGCCCTGACGGACGACCGTGCGCTCGGTGACAACGCGGCCGGTCACCGGGTCCACGGCACGCTGGTCGATCATCAAGTCACCGTCCCGCTCGACGACGGAGGCGGGCTGGAAATTACGGATGATCCAGTCCCGGTTGTTCAGTTCGACGGCGAACCTGCCACCCGGTGAGAGGACACGTGACACCTCGGTGAGGACCCGGCGGTTGTCCTCGTCATCGAAGTAGCCGAACGCGGTGAACCAGCTGATCACCCGGTCGAACCTCCGCCCCCACGGCAGCGACCGCATGTCCCCTTCGACATAGGTGACCGGCACCCGGCGGGCGGCGGCGTCCTGCCGGGCGCGTTCGAGGAAGGCGGACGTGACGTCCAGGCCGGTCACCCGGCAGCCGCGCTCGGCCAGCCGGGCCGCGATCCGGCCGTGCCCGCAGGCGAGGTCGAGCACCTCCATGCCCGGTTCCAGGTCGAGCAGCCGCCAGATCAGGTCGGTCTCGACGTCCGCCCGCTCCTCCAGCGGCTCGGCGAAGAAGCGCAGATAGTCGTCGTCGAACAACCCGTCCGCGTCGAAGGCCTGATCGGTCATACCACCCTCCCTGTCATCGTCACCCTCCACAGTGGACGCTCAGGCATAGTGATGTCATCGGGTTTTCACCCGCGCGGGACGCGGCGTCCCCTTGGCCGCCGCCACCGCGAACGCTCCCCAATCACGACAGGCGTTCCGCCGCCACCACGCCCTCCGCCATCCCGCGAACACTCCGCCGTCGCCGCGAACACTCCGCCGCCGTCACGGACGCACTGCCGCCACCACACCCTCCGCCATCCCGCGAACACTCCCCCATCGCCGCGAACACTCCGCCGCCGTCACGGACGCACTGCCGCCGCCGCGAACACTCCGCCGCCGTCACGGACGCACTGCCGCCGTCACGGACGCACTGCCGCCGTCACGGACGCACTGCCGTCGCCGCTGACGCACTGCCGTCGCCGGCGCGCACTCTGCCGTCCCCGCTGACGCGCTGCCGTCGTCGATAGCGGTGGGAGGTCTGTGATGCCCGCCTTATCCGGGCAACAGCGGCGGCGACTCGGACCGGAACCGGGTTCTGCCGAGGTGCGTCTCAGAGGCGATCAATCCCGTTTTGCACCTTTCTCAGGAGCGTCGGTGGCCGATTCGAAAAAGATCCCTCGTCTCTCCGGACGCATCAGCCGTGGCAAGGCGATCGCCGCAGCGGTGGTGCTCCTCGTCGTCGCGGTGCCGACGCTGAACGGCTTCTTCGGGTCGTTCGAGCGCACCTCCGGAGGTGATGTGGCGGTCATCCGCAACGGCGGGATGCTCGACAACAACAAGATCCGCCAGATCATCGACCCCGGGTCCGGGATGACCTGGATCGGGTGGTGGTCGCACGCCCACAAGTACCCCGCGCAGCAGCGGTTCTACACGATCACCGCCGACTCCGGACGCGGGGATCGTACGGGCGTCGACGTCGTGACGGTGCCCAGCAGCGACGGCGTCAACATGGGCATCGAGGGCACGCTCTACTTCAACCTGAACCTCGACCACGCGACGTTGCGGAAGTTCGACGATAAGTTCGGCACTCGAAAGTTCACCGGCGCGGACGGCAAGCCGCGGTACGCGTACGACGGCGACGAGGGGTGGTCCGGGTTCCTGGACCAGATCGTCCGGCCCGTCATCGAGAACGATCTGCGCACCCAGATCAACAGCTTCCGCTGCGCGGAGCTGGTCTCCTCCTGTGCCCTGGTGCAGAACAATTCCGGGGGCAAGCAGCAGCAGACGGCATTGAAGGTCCAGAGCAACAACGCCAACATCTCCAAGGTGCAGAGCGCCATCAACACGAGCCTCGAACAGGACCTGCAGCAGACCCTCGGGCTCCCCTTCCTGACGAACCTGCACTTCAACCTGGCCCGCATCACACTGCCAGCGCAGGTACAGCAGGCAGTGGACAGCGCGCAGGCGGCGTTCGCGAAGGTCACGGAGTCGCAGGCACAGGTCGCACAGGCCCGCGCGGAGGCGGAGGCCAACCGTGCCCGGCAGGAGGGCTACAACAAGTGCCCGACGTGCGCCGACATCGAGAAGCTGAAGGCGCTGCCCAAGGGCATCACGGTGTACGCGCCGGGCAACGACCACGTTTCACTCCCGTCCCGGTAGGAGGACCCGATGCGCGTCCTCGTGCTCCCGCTCGCACTGGTTCTCGTGGTTCTTCTCGCCCTCCTCATCGCCGCCTCCAGCCGGCCCGGCCGGAGGGAGCCACCGCGTTGGGAGTCCGCGACGGAACTACGGGACGGCGTGACGATCGTGCTCGTACGGCAGGTCGTCGGCGGCCGGGAGGTGGGCCGTCAGATCGTCGCCGAGATTCCGGCGGACGTCCCGGACTGGGAGACGCGTTATCACGAGGCGATGGCCGCCGCCCGGTCCCGGGCGGCGGCCTTCCGCAGCGAGGCGGACTGATCCTCCGCGACGCCGGAGACCGTGCCACCACCGTGCTCCCTGCCGCCGTGCTCCCTGCCGAGAGCCGGCGCCGCCGCACACCTTGCCTCCATCGTGGACTCTGCGCCGCC
This sequence comes from Actinoallomurus rhizosphaericola, assembly GCF_024055675.1. Taxonomy (NCBI): domain Bacteria; kingdom Bacillati; phylum Actinomycetota; class Actinomycetes; order Streptosporangiales; family Thermomonosporaceae; genus Actinoallomurus; species Actinoallomurus rhizosphaericola. The sequence goes on from NZ_JAMXMW010000002.1 coordinate 20,954, forward strand.
GCGGTGGGATGTTCGCCGTCGGCATGAACACTGCGACACCCGGTATGCCCGCTTCGAGAGGGCAACAACGGTGGCAGCGTCAAGCCCGCACCGGGTTTCCGCTGTCAGCCGTCGCCGTGGGCTTTTCGCCGCCGCGGTGGACTCTTCGCCGCCGCCGTTACCAGTGCGGCGCCCGATATGCCCGAGCCAGACGGCAACGGCGGCAGAGTCGGGCCGGAACCGAGTTGTGCGCTCTCCGGAATCACCGTGGGTTCCTTCCCTGGGTCACTCGGCAACTGGGGCAGCTCGGCGTTGCTGGGGGTGTTCGGCTCTGTTGCGGGTTGCTCGGTGTTCGGAGACGGGTGGGCGACCGGTACCTCCGGTTTCGGGGGCGGGTCGGCGGTGAACTGGTCTCCTGGCCGACCTGCGGGGTCAGCCGGTCTCGGCCGCGCCACCGGCCCAGCGGGATCAGCCGGGCTCGGCCGCGTCGCCGGCCCAGCGCAATCAGCCAGACTCAGCCGCGCCACCGGCCCAGCGGGATCAGCCGGGCTCGGCCGCGTCGCCGGCCCAGCGGGATCAGCCGGGCTCGGCCGCGTCGCCGGCCCAGCGGGGTCAGCCGGGCTCGGCCGCGTCGCCGGGCCAGCGAAATCAGCCAGACTCAGCCGCGTCGCCGGCCCAGCGGGATCAGTCGGTCTCGGCCGCGTCGCCGGGCCAGCGGGCGAGGCGCATGTCGACGCGCTCGCCGCGCAGCGGGGTGCCCTCGGCCCGGTAGTGCCGCATGGCCCGCTGTTCGTGGCACTGCGGGGGCGAGCCGTCCGCCCGGATGACGCGCCACCAGGGCACGCCGCCGCCCCACAGCGCCATCACTCGGCCGACCTGGCGCGGGCCGCCCTCGCCCAGGAACTCGGCCACGTCCCCGTACGCCATCACGCGGCCCGGTGGGATCCGCTCGACGACGTCGAGGACGCGTTCGGCGAACTCCGTCGGATCACCCCGCATGGTCGTCTCCCGAGTCGTGACGGACGCGTACGCGCCGGACGTACAGCACGGTCGTGGTCAGGGCGCCGGCGAACCCGAACAGCGCGGCGACGCCGACCCAGCCGCCCAGGATGACGAGGCCCGGCGGATGCTGCTCGACCTGGACCGGCCGCATCGGCCCGTCGCCGAACCGGCCGGTCTTGCCGGCCGCGGTGAGCCGGTACCCCTGCAACCGGTCGGCGGCGGCCAGCGCGGCCGGGGCGTTGACCTCGCCGAAGCCCACCTTCTCGTCGTACCCGGCGGCCGGGCGGGCCCTGGTGCTCGCGGTGATCGCCTGAGCGACCAGCGCGGGAGGCATGTCGTGGTAGCGCGCGCGGATCAGGGCGGCGACACCCGAGACGAGCGCGCCGGCCTGGCTCGTGCCCTCACCGATCCAGTAGAGGTTGCCGGGCCCGGCGCCGATGACGTCCGCGCCCGGCGCGGCGACCTGGACGCTCGCGTTGCGGTCGGAGAACTTCGCCGCGACGCCCTGGCGCGTCATCGCGGCGACCGCGATGACTCCGGGGAACGCGGCCGGATAGGACAGCCGGGTCAGGCCGTCCTTGTCGATCTTGCTGGGGCTCTTGGAATCGCCGTCGTTGCCCGCCGAGGCGACCAGGACCACGCCCTTGGAGATGGCGTAGGCCATCGCGTCGCGTTCGTCGGTGCCGGGGCGCGGGCCGCCGAGGGACATGTTGATCACATCGGCGCCGTGGTCCGCCGCGTAACGGACGGCCTTCGCCAGCGCCGAGCGGTACACCAGCGAGTCGCGGAACGACTTGTAGCCCTTCTCCCCCGGGTCGGAGATCATCCGCACCGACAGCAGGTGGGCCTCGGGCGCCACGCCGATCACTCCGTCGCCTCCGCCCTTCCCGTGCCCGTGCCCGGCGATCAGGGAGCCCATCCAGGTGCCGTGGAGCCGGCCGGGGTCGTGCGCGACGGAGCGGATGAAGTCGGGCCCCGTGGTCACCGCGCCGGACAGGTCGCGGTGCGATCCGTCGATCCCGGTGTCGAGGACGGCGACGGTGACGCCCTTGCCCTTGGTCGTGCGCCACGCCTGCGGAGCGCCGAGGGCGTCGAGCACCCACTGCTCCCGGTCGCGTACGGCGTCGGCGTGCGCGGTGGACGGCAACGCCGGCAGCAGGGCGGCCGTCAGCGCCAGCCCTGCGGCCAGCGCGCGCCTCAGCACTTCCACTCCTGCTTCTCGGCACAGTCGGGCTCGACGGGCAGCGCGAGTGCGCCGGCGATGTTCCGGCCGACCTCGGGAGCGAGCTGGAACCAGCCGCCGTGCGGCTTGTGAACGGCGGAGGCGGGACGGCCGTCGGTCTGCCCGGCCACGGTCAGCACGACGTACGGGCCGGCGCGGTCGGCGGTGGCGAACTGCCGCGCGCTCTCGGCGAACCGGGCGGCGATGGTCTGCGGGAACGCCAGCGGGTGCAGGAACGGGCCCGCCGCGCCGGGATCCGCGGGCGCCAGGGCCTCTCCGGCCAGGCCCGCGGACCGCTCGTCGGGGAAGGCGGCGATGCCCACGGTCAGGACGATGCCCTGCATCTGATCGACGTAGGTGGCCCGGAGCAGCGCCCGGCAGCCGTACCGCGCGAGAACGGCCGCGGGCGCGGCGTCGATGCCGGTGCCGCAGCCCCGCTCGGGGGCGATGCCGACCCGGCCGGCGTGCTCGATCCCGTTCTGTTCGGAGGTGTACGGGACGGAGTCGGGGAAGATCTTCTCGGCGGGCCAGGTGCGCCAGCGGTTCCGTACCTCCTCGGCCGCCGCGCGGTAGAGCTCCCACGCGGTCGGCTTGCGGTGGAACTCCCAGTAGACCCGGGCGGTCGACAGGCCTCCGACCACGAGATAGCCGACCGTCGTCACCGCCGCCACCACCAGCCACAGCCGACGACGCGCGTACCAGGGCACGGGTGCCGGCGGCGGCTCCTCCGCCGCGTGCCACGCCCCCCATCCGCCGGGCCCGGTCGTCGGCCAGCTCGGATCGGAGGTTCGCGCCATATCTGACAAGGTTACTGGTCGATCCCTCGCCGTCGGTGAGAACCGGGACAGGGGTGAACCAGCGTGACGGAGGAGGCATCCGGGGGGCTCGCCGTCCCGGAGCCCTCATCGCACGTCGGCCGCGCGGCGGAGAGCCGCGCGGCCGATCGGCGATCAGTGGATCAGTAGGTCGGGGTGCCCGTCAGTAGGACGGCTTGTCCGGCTCGATCTGGTTGATCCAGGCCAGCACTCCGCCGCCGAGGTGCACGGCGTCGGAGAACCCGGCGTTCTTGACGATCGCGAGGCACTCGGCGCTGCGGGCGCCGGACTTGCAGTGCAGCACGACGCGCTTGTCCTGCGGCAGCCGCTCCAGGGCCGCGCCGGACAGGAACTCGCCCTTCGGGATCAGCGTGGCACCGGGGATGTTCACGATCTCGTACTCGTTGGGCTCCCGGACGTCGACCAGGAAGATGTCCCCGGTGTCCAGGAGGTCCTTGAGCTCGGTCGCGCTGATCGTGGAGTCCTTGGTCGCGTCCGCGGCCTCCTCGGAGATCGCGCCGCAGAACGCCTCGTAGTCGTCGAGGAGCTCGGTGATCGTGGGGTTCTTGCCGCACAGCGGGCACTCGGGGTCCTTACGGACCTTGACGCTCCGGTAGGTCATCTCGAGGGCGTCGTAGATCATCAGGCGTCCGACGAGCGGCTCGCCGATGCCCGCGATCAGCTTGATGGCCTCGTTGACCTGGATGGAGCCGATCGACGCGCAGAGCACGCCGAGCACGCCTCCCTCGGCGCAGGACGGCACCATGCCGGGCGGCGGCGGCTCGGGGTAGAGGCAGCGGTAGCAGGGACCGTGCTCGGCCCAGAACACCGACGCCTGACCGTCGAAGCGGTAGATCGAGCCCCAGACGTACGGCTTGCCCAGCAGCACGGCGGCGTCGTTGACCATGTAGCGCGTGGCGAAGTTGTCGGTGCCGTCGACGATCAGGTCGTAGCCGCTGAAGATGTCCATGACGTTGTCGTTGGACAGCGCCTCGTTGTGGACGATGACGTCGATCAGCGGGTTGATCTCGCGGACCGAGGCGGCGGCCGACTCGGCCTTCGGCCGGCCCACGTCGGACTGGCCGTGGATGATCTGGCGCTGCAGGTTGGACTCGTCGACGACGTCGAAGTCGATGATGCCGAGGGTGCCCACGCCGGCGGCGGCGAGGTACAGCAGGGCCGGTGAGCCGAGCCCGCCCGCGCCCACACACAGCACCTTGGCGTTCTTCAGCCGCTTCTGTCCGGCCATCCCGACGTCCGGAATGATCAGGTGACGCGAATAGCGCCGGACCTCGTCGACGGAGAGCTCGCTGGCGGGCTCTACCAGTGGTGGCAACGACACGGTTGTCTCCTGCGCGTGCTGGAATTGTGATGCGGACGCCGTCGTCCTGGACTTCACAACTCTGTCACGCGCCTCCGCATTCCCGCTCCCGCGTCCTCCAGCATCGCCCGGAACTCCCGTGCCACGGCCTCGGGCCGCTCCATCTGCGCGACGTGGCCGACGTCGGGCAGCACGACCACGCGGGAGCGCTTGAACACCCGGCCCGCGCGGGCGGCCATCCGCGGGTCGACGAGCCGGTCGTGCCGGCCGTAGATCACCAGGGTCGGCGCGATGACGCGCGCGGCGTAGCGCCAGAGCGAGCGCCGCATGTAGGCGGTGACGATGCCGCGCGACGACGCGATCAGCGCCTCGGCGTTGTGGGTCAGCCCGTCCCTGCGGCGTACGTCCTCGACGAGCTCCATGACCCGGTCGGGGTGCAGGCCGGTCGGGTCCGCGAAGCACATCTCCAGCGTGCCCTGCACCCGCTGTTCGGCGGGCAGCGCGGCGAGCCGCCGGACCGCCCAGGGGCCCACGCCGGGCACGCTGGCGGCCAGGATCCGCGCCGGGCCGTACCGGGGCCGCAGGTCGGGGAGGGCCGGGGCGATCAGCGTGAGGGAGCGCACGAGGTCGGGACGGGTGCCCGCGAGCCGGGTGGCGATGGCTCCGCCGAGGGAGTTGCCGAACAGGTGGACCGGCCCCCTGCCGCGCTTCTCGATGAGCCGCGCGACGATGATCGTGTGGGCGTCGACGGAGTAGTCGTGGTCCGGGGGCGGCGGAGAGTGACCGAATCCGGGCAGGTCGACGGCCTCGCCGGCGATCTCGTCGGACAGCAGGCCCATGAGGTCGGTCCAGTTGGCCGAGGAACCCGCGAGCCCGTGCACGAACAGCGCCGGGTCGGCGTCCTCGCGCGGCGACGACGCCGTGCGCACGAAGACCTCACGGTCGCCCAGCCGGACCAGTTCGCCCGGCCATTGCGGAATCGGTGTGCTCATCCTGCTCGCGGCGTGGGGCCTCCGGCCGTCTGGTCGGAGAGGAGCCGCCGCTGCCTCCTCTCTGCTGGTACCGAACGCGGTTCCACCATAACCGCGCGGATGCGCGGCCGGGCGACCGGGCATGATCCCGCGCGCCCGCCTTGACCTGATCTTGAGGGACGCTGGGCCCCGTACCGTCGTGGTACGGGGCCCAGCGTGGGGTCAGCGCGCCGCTTCGGGGCGCGGGCGGCGGTCCTCGTACCGGCCCGCGCCGGCGCGGCCACCGGCGTGCCGTGCGGCGCCGCCGCGGCCGCCGGGACGGGCACCGCCCGGCTCCCGCCGCTGCCGGTGACCGTCACGGTGCTCGGGACGCCCCTCCCGGTGCTCACCCGAGCGCCCGTCGCGGTACTCACCGTCGAGACGGCCGTCCTGGCCGCGGCCCTCGAACCGGCCGCCGGGACGCCGGTCGCGACGGGCGCCCGTACGCGGTCCGCGGCGCTGCGGGCGCGGCTCGGGGTCGGGCGGGACCGGGATGCCGCTCGGCGGCTGCGCCCCGGTGATGCGGACGAGGGTCTCGTCGCCGGCGGCGACCTTCGACCGCAGTGCGCGCACGCCCGCGCGGCGCATCATCCGCTCGGTGTTGCGCACCTCGTTGTGTGCGACGAGCGTGGCGACGGTGCCGCGCTCGCCCGCTCGTGCGGTACGGCCCGCGCGGTGCAGGTAGTCCTTGTGGTCGGCGGCCGGGTCGACGTGCACGACCAGGCTGACGTCGTCGACGTGGATGCCGCGGGCGGCCACGTCGGTGGCGATCAGCACCCCGACCTTGCCCTCGCGGAACTCCGCGAGCGTACGGGTGCGGGCGGACTGGGTCTTGCCGCCGTGCAGCGCGCCGGCGCGGACGCCGACGTGGGCGAGCTTCTTGGCCAGCGCGTCCACGCCGTGCTTGGTGCGGACGAACATGATCGTGCGGCCTTCGCGGCCGGCGACCTCGGCGATGACGTTCTGCTTGTCGGCGCGGTCGACGATGAACAGGTGGTGGTCCATGGTCTCCACCGGCGCGGCGGCCGGGGCGATCGAGTGGGTCACCGGGTCGTGCAGGTAGCGGCGGACGAGCTTGTCGACGTCCCCGTCCAGGGTGGCGGAGAACAGCAGCCGCTGGCCGTCGGAGGGGATCTGGTCGAGCAGCTTGGAGACCGCCGGGAGGAAGCCCAGGTCGCACATGTGGTCGGCCTCGTCGAGGACCGTGATGCGCACGTCGGCGAGCGAGCACTCGCCGCGCTCGATGAGGTCGGTCAGCCGCCCGGGGGTGGCGACCAGCACGTCGACGCCGCGGCGGAGCGCCTGGATCTGCTTGGTCATCGACATGCCGCCGACGACGATCTTGGTGTGCAGCCCGAGGCTGCGGCCCAGAGGGCCGAGGGCGTCCTGGACCTGCATGGCCAGTTCGCGGGTGGGGACGAGGATGAGCGCGCGGGGCCGCGTCGGGGCGGCCTGCACGCCGGCGATCCCCGCCAGCAGCGGCAGGCCGAACGCGAGCGTCTTGCCCGATCCGGTCTGGCCGCGGCCGAGCACGTCACGCCCGGCGATCGCGTCGGGAATGCAGGCGACCTGGATGGGGAACGGCGCGGTGATGCCGCGGCGTTCGAGCGCCGACACGAGGGGGGTCGGCAGGCCGAGCTCGGCGAAAGTGGACAAGGTCGAAGGACCGTCAGTCAAGAAAGAACCTCTCGGAAATGGCCCGCCTCGAGAGGTGCCGCGAGGGTGGGGAACCCGCGGACTCTTAGCCGGCCGTAGGCGCGAGCGCGCCTGTACAGGAATCTCAGAGCTTACAGCGGTCACCAACGCGCCCGAGGGGATCTTCATTCCCGACCGGGCGGACAGGTTTTCACCGGCCCGTCGAAGGGTCTCGGACGGGTCCTCGTCGGTCTCAGGCGGTCTTGCGGGTGCCGCTCTTCGCCTTGGTCTTGGTGTCGGCGGTCTTCTTGGCCCCGGCCTTCGCACCCGTCTTGGCGCCCGTGCCCCGGCCGCCCTTGGCCGCGCCGTCCTTGCGGGCGCGGGACCCGTCCTTCGCGGATCCGGCGGCCGTGCGGGCCTCCCCGTCGCCCTTCTCCGTACGGCCCTTCTTCGCCGCCTCGACGCTCGCCCGCAACGCGCTGAGCAGGTCGGCGGCCGCAGGAGCCTCCTCGGCGGCCTCCGGCGCGACGACCTCCCGGCCCTCGACCTTGGCCTGGATGACCGCCTCCAGGGCCTCGCGGTACCGGTCCTTGTACTCGCCCGGGTCGAAGTCGCCCGTCATGGTGTCGATGAGCGAGGACGCCATCTGCAGCTCCTGGGGGCGGACGTCGACGTCCTCCTCCATGAACGGGAAGTCCGCCTCGCGCACCTCGTCCGGCCACAGCATCGTCTCGAGGACGAACACGCCGTCCCGTACGCGCAGGGTCCCGAGCGACTCGCGCTGCCGGAGCGCGACCTTGACCACCGCGACCTTGTCGGAGTCCTCGAGGGCGTCGCGCAGCAGGACGTACGGCTTGACGCCCTGGGCGTCGGGCTCGAGGTAGTAGGTCTTGGCGAAGTAGATCGGGTCGACCTGCTCCTCCGGCGTGAACTGCAGGACGTCGATGCGCCGGCTGGTCGACAGCGGCAGCTCGGCGAAGTCCTCGTCGGTGAGGACGACCATCTCCCCGGTCGGCAGCTCGTAGCCCTTGGCGATGTCGGAGTACGGCACCTCCTCGCCGTCGACCGTGCAGACGCGCTTGTACTTGATCCGGCCGCCGTCCTCGCGGTGGACCTGGTGGAACGCCACGTCACGCTGCTCGGTGGCGGAGTAGAGCTTCACCGGAATCGTGACGAGCCCGAACGAGATCGCGCCCTTCCAGATGCTGCGCATGGGGTGTCCCTACCCTCCGACCTGCCGATCTACCTGCCAGGCCGTACGAACTGCGATAACCCGAATGTATGCGCAGGTCGGGGGCGGGGCGAAGTGTCCCCCGGGTGAGCGGGCCGTTCGCGCCGCGTCACGGACGGACCCGGGCTGGTCCACGAGACCGTGTCCGTCCGGTGAAACCCGTGGCCGCGTGGCGTCAGGCCGGGGCGGCATGGGCAGAAATGATCGTATGGGTGACCCCATGCCCTCCGATGTCCAGCCGATGCTCGCGACCCCGGGCGAGCTACCGGACGACGCCGACCGCTGGGGCCTGGAGCTCAAGTGGGACGGCGTCCGCGCGATGGTGTACGTCTCCGGCGGACAGGTCCGTGCGGTCGGCCGCCGCGGCCTGGACGCGACCCGCCGCTACCCGGAACTGCAGGCCCTCGCCGACCTCCTGCCCGGACAGGCGGCGGTCGTCGACGGCGAGGTGGTGGCCTTCGACGAACGCGGCCTGCCGAGCTTCCAGCGCCTGCAGCACCGGATGCACGTCGAGCACCCGGACCCCCTGCTGGCCCGCCGGGTTCCGGTGCACTACATCGCGTTCGACCTGCTCTACCTGGACGGCTACCTGCTGTACGACATGCCCTACCGCGACCGGCGGGCCCTGCTCGACGAGCTGGAGCTGGCGGCCGGTCCCATCGAGGCGCCGCCGTACCTGCCGGGCACGGCCGTGGACCAGGTCGGTGAGTTGCTCGCCTACACGAGGGAACAGGGCCTGGAAGGGCTGATCGCCAAGCGGCTCGACTCGCCGTACCGGCCCGGCCGCCGGGTCGACTACTGGCGGAAGATCAAGAACTTCCGTACGCAGGACGTCGTCATCGGCGGCTGGAAGGAGGGGCAGGGCCGCCGGGAGGGCGGCGTCGGCTCCCTGCTGCTCGGCGTCTACGAGGACGGCGTCCTGCGCTTCGTCGGGCACGTCGGCACCGGATTCACGGACGCGGCGCTGGACGACCTGCACAAGATCATTACTCCCCTGGAGCGAGCCACCAGCCCGTACGCCGCGGAGATCCCCCGCGAGTACGCCCGGAGGGCGCACTGGGTGGAGCCCTGGCTCGTCGGCGAGGTGGAGTTCTCCCGCTGGACCCTGGACGGGATGCTGCTGCACGCCTCCTGGCGTGGCCTCCGCCCCGACCTCGACCCCGGCGAGGTGCGCGCCGACCCCTGAGCCGTACGCGGGCGCCCCGGCCCTGCGCCGAGCCTTGATCGAACGCCGGGACGCGGGGCGTGGTTGAAAGCGGCGATGCCGGGGAGATGGCCGGGTGAGTGGGCCGAGCCCCCCGAGGAGAGCCGGTGAGCGACACCAAGACGAGCGTCCGGGTCGACGGCGTCCGGCTGACGCTGTCCAACCTCGACAAGGTCATGTACCCCCGGCACGGCTTCACGAAGGGCGAGGTCATCGACTACTACGCGCGGATCGCCCCGGTCCTCCTCCCCCATCTGGAGGACCGTCCGGCGACGCGCCTGCGCTACCCCGACGGCGTGGACGGACAGACGTTCTTCGAGAAGAACGCGCCCTCCCACACCCCGGAGTGGGTGCGCACCGCCTGCCTGCCGACGCCCGGCGGGAGCCGCGATGCGGTGAACTTCGTGATCATCGACGGCCTGCCGGCCCTGGTCTGGTGCGCGAACCTGGCGGCGCTCGAACTCCACGTGCCGCAGTGGCGGGTCGGCCCGCGTGGCGGGCAGCGCGAGCCGGACCTGCTGGTCTTCGACCTCGACCCCGGGCCGCCCGCCACGATCGAGGAGGCCCGCGAGGTCGCCTGCCTGCTGCGCGACCTGCTGGAGGCCGACGGACTGCGGTCGTTCCCGAAGACGAGCGGCAAGAAGGGCCTGCACCTGTACGTCCCGATCAAGGAGACCTCCGACCAGCGGACCTCGGCGTACGCCAAGGAGGCGGCGCGCAGGCTGGAGCGCGAACACCCGGACCTGGTGGTCAGCCGGATGGAGAAGAGGCTCCGCTCCGGCAAGGTCTTCGTCGACTGGAGCCAGAACAACCGGCACAAGACCACGGTCGCGCCGTACTCTTTGCGAGCCGCCGAAGAGCCCTCCGTCTCCACGCCGGTGACGTGGGACGAGGTGGACTCCGGCGCGGAGCTGAGGTTCGGACCGGACGAGGTGCGTGAGCGCGTCGAGCGGCACGGCGACCTCTTGGAGCCGCTGCTGACGCTGCGTCAAAAGCTGCCGTGAAGGCCCGGCGGGCGTACACGAAGCTGTCCGGTGCGTCACCATTGCTCGGAGGGTCCACAATCGTGGGCGGTGGTCACGGCGCCGAAACGCCGCCGGGGCCGCCGGTGGAGGTGACACGCGCACGGCGCGTGAAATGGGGAAGGATGATCAGGTGACGGACGACGCGCAGGACAGGCGCTATGACGTCGTTGTGCTGGGCGGAGGCTCCGGCAAGAACATCGCCGCCGAACTGGCCCGGGCGGGCCGTTCGGTCGCGCTGGTGGAGGACCGCCTGGTCGGCGGGGAGTGCCCGTATTTCGCGTGCATGCCGTCCAAGACGCTGCTGCACTCGGCCCGGCTCGGCGAGACGTGGGAGCACGCGATCGCGCGGCGGGACGAGGTGACACGCCGCCTCGACGACGCGGCCACCGCCGCCCAGATGGCCGAGGCCGGCGTGACCGTCGTGCGCGGCCGCGGCCGGGTCGTACGCCCCGGCGTGGTCGAGGTCGAGGGCGCCGAGTACGGCTACACCGACCTCGTGGTGGCGACCGGCAGCGAGCCGGTACGGCCCCCGGTCGAGGGCATCGACGAGGTGCCCACCTGGACGAGCGACGAGGCCCTGACGCGGCCCGACCTGCCGCGCCGGCTGGTCGTGCTCGGGGGCGGCGCGGTCGGCTGCGAGCTGACCCAGATCTACGCGGCGTTCGGCTCGCAGGTCACGCTGGTCGAGCCGGCCGAGCGCCTGCTGGCGTCCGAGGCGCCCTTCGTGGGCGAGACGCTCGCCGACGCGCTGCGCAGGATGGGCGCCGACCTGCGACTCGGCGTGGGGGCCACGAACGCCGAGCGCACCGAGACGGGCCTGCGCGTGCGGCTGTCCGACGGCAACCACATCGACGCGGACCGGATCCTCATCGCGACGGGCCGGCGCCCGCGCGTCGCGGACCTGGGACTGGAGGCGATCGGCGTCCGCCTCGACCCGGAGCGCGGCATCCCCGTCGACGCCACCTGTCACGCCGAGATGACGTCCGAGGCCACCGACGGCACCAACGTGTGGGCGGCCGGGGACGTGACGGGGGTCGCGCCGTACACCCACACCGCGAACTACCAGGCCGCCGTGGTGGTCTCCAACGTCCTGGGCAAGCGCCGGGAGGCGGACTATCGCGCGATCCCGCGCGCCGTCTACACGACGCCATCGGTGTACGCGGTGGGCGTGTCCCCGCTGGCCGCGAGCGGGCTGGAACTGATCGCGGCGGGGTACGACCTGTCCGGGACCGCGCGCGCCGCCGTGGAGGACGACGACCGCGGCCGGGTGGAGCTGTACGCCGACCGGGCCCGTGGCGTTCTCGTGGGCGCCGCCGCGGTGGGGCTCTACGCTGAGGAATGGATGAGCGAGATCACGTTGGCCATCCGGGCCGAGACGCCGCTGCGCATCCTGACCGACGTGGTCCACGCTTTTCCGACGTACGGCGAGGCCTTCGAACCGGCCCTGCGCGAACTGGCCGAGCAGCTCTGAGAGTCTCTGGGGGAGACACCATGCCCGATGACGAGATCGAACTGAGCCTCGAGGCTCCCGAGGCCGACGCCGCCGAGCAGCTCGTGGCGGTGCGGGACACGGAGAGCCCGTGGCCGACCGCGTTCCCGGTCGAGGTCAACGAGGCCGACGCCGCGGAGCAGAGGTACGAGATCGACCTCGACGAGGACGACTACCGGTGACGACCGGGACGACCGCGCGCAGGCGCCGTACGGACGGCGCGCAGACGCGCCGCCCGGACGGCGCCGGCGTCGTCGGGTTCCCCCGGCCCGGGGTTACCCGGTCGTAGGATGGTAGCCCTCAGCGCGCGCGGCGCCACGGCGTCGCCCGGACAGGTGATCGGAGAACTCACGTGACCGCAACCCCGGACGCCCGCCCCCGGGGCACGAGGCTCCCGCGGCTGGCCCGCCGCCGCCAGCTGCTGGGCGCCGCCCAGGAGGTGTTCGTCGCGCAGGGCTACCACGCCGCCGCGATGGACGAGATCGCCGAACGCGCGGGCGTCAGCAAGCCCGTGCTGTACCAGCACTTCCCGGGCAAGCTCGAGCTGTACCTCGCGCTGCTGGACGAGCACGCCGAAGGACTCGTCCAGCGCCTGCGCGACGCGCTGGCCTCCACTCCGGACAACAAGCTGCGCGTGCAGCGCACCATCGAGGCGTTCTACGACTTCGTGGCCGGGGAGGGCGAGGCGTACCGCCTGGTGTTCGAGTCCGACCTGCGCAACGTCGCCGCCGTACGCGCACGGGTGGATCGCGCCAACCAGCAGTGCGCCGAGATGATCGCGCAGGTCATCCAGGAGGACACCGGCGTCTCCAGCGACGAGGCGCACCTCCTCGGCATGGGGCTGGTCGGCATGGCCGAGGTCAGCGCGCGCTACTGGCTGTCGCAGCGCGGCAAGATCACCAAGGACCAGGCCGAGCACCTCATCGCGCGGCTGCAGTGGCGCGGCATCAGCGGCTTCCCGCGCACCACCTGACCTCCGCATCCCCTCCCGCCCCGCCCTGCCGGGCACCGGTCCGTGCGATAGTGCCGGTGAGTCGGATCCAACCGGCCTGAGGTACACCAGGGGGCGGTTCGGCATCGCCCCGCGACGGAGGGAAGAACGTGCAGGTACGGATCGGTGTGCAGTCGGTGCCCAAGGAACTGGTCGTGGAGACCTCGCTGTCCGCCGACGAGGTGGAGCGGGCGGTGCACGACGCGGTGGCCGAGGAAGGCGGCGTCTTCCTGCTCCGCGGCAGGGACGGCGCCCGGGTCGTCGTGCCGGCGGACAAGCTCGCCTACGTGGAGATCGCCGAGTCGGAGCAGAGGAGCGTCGGTTTCGGCTCCTACTGATCCTCTGGCGAAGATTCGTTCCGACTTTTTCCCGAGATTGGAATGAGTCCTCCGGAGAGGGGCATACAGACCGCGCGAATCCGAAGCGCCGGACTCGATCCGGCAGGAGGTGGTCTGAGAAATGCTGATGACAATAATCTGGTTCATCATTATCGGCGCCATCATCGGGGCTCTCGCGCGTCTGGTCGTGCCCGGCCCGAACCCGATGGGCATCGCTCTGACGATTCTGATCGGAATCGTCGGCGCGGTGATCGGCGGCGTCATCGCCAACGCACTCGGTGCGGGCAGCATCATCGCCTTCATCATCTCGGTCCTTGTGGCCGCCGCCGGTGTCGCGCTGATCAGCGGTCGCGGCCGGTGGGGCTCGCGTCGCGGCGTGTACTGATCGGTCCGCCACGGGCCCGTCCACGCCGAACCTGACCTGACCCCCAGCGAGGCCCCCGCCCACCGGGCGGGGGCCTCCGCGCGTCCGCGGTCCCCAGAAGGCTCGGGGTAGGCCCGGGGAGCTCGGGGAGGCCCCCAAAGGGCCCGGAAAGCCCGTAGAAGACCGGGAAGGCCCCGAGGAGACGGAGAACCCTCGCCGTGCGTTCAGGAGTGCGACGGCGTGGGGGTGACGGTCTTCGTCGCCGTCCCCGCCCGTGACGCCCTGGCCGTCGCCGCGAGCTCCGGGCGGACGTACGCGCCCAGCCGTGCGTACGGCACGTCGAACGCCCGTGCGACGTCGGAGTGCGGGCACCCGAGGTCGATCCAGTTGCGGATCGTGAACGTGATGCCGGTCACGGTCGGGGCGATCCCGAGGTTGCGGCCCAGGTCGTGCCCGGTCAGGGGACGGCCGGGCGCGCAGACGCCGCCGTTGCCCTGCGGATCGAGGATCCGCGCGAGACCGCGCGCCCCCGTCACCGTCCGCGCGGTGGGGAGGAGCAGATCCGTGACCCCCAGCGCCCGGCCCGTTGCCAGGTCCAGCACGACGGTGACCAGGGAACTGGCGGGGATCTCCCGGTTCGCATCGCTGCTGTCCGCGAACGTGTACGTCACCGAGAGCAGTTTCGGGCCGCCCAGTCCCACCGTCGCGGCCGACTCCAGCGTTCCGGTCGGCGCGCTGAACCCGTCGCCCGACGACGTGACGAACGCGGTCTTGAACTGGGCGAGAGTCTGGTCGACCGGCGCGCGCAGCGCCTTGTTGACCTTCGCCTGCACGGCGGGGTCCTTCAGGCCGCTCACCTGGACGTACCGTGTGATCATGATGCGTCCGCGGCGGAGCGTCCTGCTGGAGGACGCGACGTTCACGGTGAGGGGCTGGGCGGCGGCCGCCGGGCGCGTCGGCCTGACCGCCGGGTGCTCGTCCCCTCCCCGTGACGCGACGACGACGGCGGTTCCGGCCGATCCGACGACGACGGCACCGGCGATCGCGACCGCCGCCTTGGCCCCGACGCTCGCCAGGAGGCCCTTCCCCGCCCCCTGAGCGACACTCCCGGCCTGCCCCGCGCCCCCGGCCGCGTGCGCCCCGCCACCCGCCGCGTGCGCCCCACCGCCGACCGCGTGCGCCCCACCGCCGACCGCGTGCGCCCCGCCACCGGCTCCGGTGGCTCCGCCACCGGCCGTGGTGCCCGTGCCTCCGACACCGGAACCGGCACCACCGGCCGCACCGCTCCCGGCGGCACCGCTCCCGGCGGCACCGCTCCCGGCGGCACCGCTTCCGGCCACAGCGCTTCCGGCCGCACCGCTGCCTACGGCGCTGCCACCGGCCGCCGCGCCGCTGCCAGCGGCGCCGGCCGCGGCGAAGCCGCCCACCGGCGCACCCGAGCCGCTCGCGAGGATCGCCGCGAGGGGGAACAGGGCCGCCAGCCCGGCGGCCGCCTCGGCCAGCCGCCGCCATCCGTCGGACTCCCAGTCCGGTCCGTACGCGTCCGCGGCCACCCGATCCAGCTCGGTCACGAACGCCGCCGCCCCGGCCGGCCGTTCGGCGGGGTGCTTGGCCATGCCCCGGGCGACCAGCCCGCGTACCGCCTCCGGGAGTTCGTGGAGGGGAACCCGCGCGTTGGTGTGCTGGCTGCGGTAGGCCTGGGCGGTGTCACCCTGGAAGGGAGTGTGACCGGTAACACACTCGAAGAAGACGCAGGTCGCCGCGTAAACGTCGGTGGCGGCGGCCGCGGGCGCGCCCTGCCACTGCTCCGGCGCCATGTAGGGCGGCGTGCCCAGGATCTCCCCGCTCTGCCCGGATCGCAGCGCGATGCCGAAGTCGATCAGTTTGCTCTGACCGTCGGCCTGCACCAGGACGTTCGGGGGCTTGTAGTCGCGGTGCACGACGCCGCGCTCATGCGCCGTTCCCAGGCCGAGGAGGGAGCCCTTGAGCACCGCCAGGGCGGCCTGCGGTTCGAGCGGGGCGTCCCGCTCCAGCAGTTCGCGCAGCGCGATGCCGTCGACCGCCTCCATCACGATCGCCGCGCCCTGGCCGGACTCGACGAAGTCGTACAGGCGCGCGATGTGCGGGCTGTCGAGCTGCCGCAGTATCCGCGCCTCGGCCCGGAAGCCGCTGACGAACCGCTGGTCGGCGAGGAGGTCGGCGGTCAGGTACTTGATCGCCACATGCGCGCCGGAGGCATCGTGCCGGGCGAGCACGACCCGTCCGAATCCGCCCTTGCCAAGCTCACGCACTTCCGAGTAGCCGGGAAGCGCCCAATCGCCCAAGTTCGTCCTCCTCCGTCAGGAGGGGGAAGGTACTGGATACGTACGGTCACCGGAAGGAACGCCACGCGCCATCTGCGATCAACGTCAGTCGCGCAGGACGACGGCCCGCATCCGCGCCTGGTGCCGGTCGACGATCCGGCCGAACATCGCCGCCACGCCCTCGTCGCCGAACAGCGCCCCCACCTCGGGGTTCTCCTCGGCGATCCCGTGGGCCTGGCTGAGCGCCTCGCCCACCAGACGCCGGGCCCACAGTCCCAGCCGGGACGCCAGGCGGGTGTCGTTCTCCGCGGCCGCGCGCAGCCGTTCGGTGAGGATCTCCGCGTGGCCGGAATCGGCCAACGACTCGTGGACCACCGCACGCGTGTCGGGGTCGGCCTTCTCCACGGCCTCGCGGTAGAGGTCGGCCAGGATGGAGTCGGCGACGTACACCTTGGTCAGCGCCTCCATGGCGTCGGCGGGCCGCGCGCGCTCGTGGAACGCGCTGATCGCGTCCTGGTACGGCCGCATCGCCTCGTACGGGTCCGCACCGGCCTCGATCAGCCGGTCACGCAGCCGCTCGAACTGACTGAACGCCCCGGTCGCCAGGCCGGCGAGCACGACCTTGTCCTCGTAGGAGGCCGCCCGGCGCGCGTCCGCCGCACGCTCCTCGAACGCGGTCAGCCGCACGCACGCCAGCAGCCCGTAGAGGGCACGCGGCCGGGCGGGAGAGGGGGATACGGCCGAAGACATGAAATGAAATCGTACGCTGAGGCGTTGACGAGAACAGCGGGGGCTTTCGAATTCCGCTCCCGACCGCTACACTGCGTGGCGAACTGTGACCGGTCGCTGCAGAGCGCGACCCCAACCCGGTCACACCCTAGGAAGAATTTGTCGGCTGGTCCCTCCCGCGCGAAAGCGCGACCGAATGCGACGACCGGCGGGTGCCGTGAAGCCCTGCCGGAGACGGCGCATGAGGCGCAACCGCGAGACGGCTCGCCGCGCCACCGGTCACGGTGCGCACGCGGCGTTGAGCGGACCCGCACACTGGAGGCTGAAGGCCCTGACGACGTTCCATGAGCTCGGGGTTGTCCCCGAAATAGCAGACGCCCTCCAAACCGAGGGCATCATCGAACCGTTCCCGATCCAACTGCTCGCGATCCCCATCGGACTCGGCGGGCACGACATCATCGGCCAGGCGCGCACGGGCACCGGCAAGACCCTGGCCTTCGGCATCCCGCTGCTGCAGCGCATCGAGCACGGCGGGAAGAAGCCGCAGGCCCTGGTCATCGTTCCGACGCGCGAGCTGGCCGTCCAGGTCACCGACGACCTGACCACGGCCGGCGGCAAGCTCGGCAGCCGGGTCCTGTCGGTGTACGGCGGCCGCGCGTACGAGCCGCAGATCGACGCCCTGAAGAACGGCGTCGAGGTGGTCGTCGGCACGCCCGGCCGGCTGCTCGACCTGGTCAAGCAGAAGTACCTCGACCTGTCCCAGGTCTCGGTGCTCGTCCTGGACGAGGCCGACCGCATGCTCGACCTCGGCTTCCTGCCCGACATCGAGCGTCTCGTCGCCAAGGTGCCCGAGCGGCGCCAGACGATGCTGTTCTCGGCCACCATGCCCGGCGAGATCGTCGCGCTGTCGCGCAAGTACCTCACCCGGCCGACGAACGTACGCGCCGAGTCGCACGAGGAGTCCGAGACCACCCCGCAGGTCACGCAGCACGTCTTCCAGGCGCACCAGATGGACAAGCCGGAGCTGCTCTCCCGGGTCCTGCAGGCGCGCGGCCGCGGCCTGACGATGGTGTTCTGCCAGACCAAGCGCGCCTGTGACCGCGTCGCCGAGGACCTCACCCGGCGCGGCTTCGCCGCCGCCGCCGTGCACGGGGACCTCGGGCAGGGGCAGCGCGAGCGCGCCCTGCGCGCCTTCCGGTCCGGCAAGATCGATGTGCTCGTCGCCACGGACGTGGCGGCGCGCGGTCTCGACGTCGACGACGTCACGCACGTCGTCAACTACGAGTGCCCGGACGCCGCCGAGACCTACGTGCACCGCATCGGCCGTACCGGCCGCGCGGGCAAGGAGGGCATCGCGGTCACGCTCGTCGACTGGTCGGACCTGCAGCGCTGGAAGCTGATCAACAGCGCGCTCGGCCTGGACTTCGCCGAGCCGGCCGAGACCTACTCCACCTCCGAGCACCTCTACGAGATGCTGGACATCCCGTCCGACGTCTCCGGCATCCTGCCGAAGGCCCAGCGGGACCGGGCCGGCCTGGAGGCCGAAGAGGTCGAGGACATCGGTGAGACCGGGCGCACCCGGTCGCACGGCCGCCAGGAGGAGCCGCGCCGCCCACCGGCACGGCAGCGCAGCCGCTCGCGGCAGCGCACGCGCGGCGGCCAGCCGTTGGGCCACGACGGTGACGCGGCCGCGGCGGAGGAGACGGCCCGGCGGCACACCCGCCGTCCGGTGGAGCCGGTGACGCATCCGGCCGAGCCGGAGCCGGTCCCCGCCGACGTGACGGCCGAGGCGCCCGAGGTCCCCGCGGAGCCGCAGGAGGTCCCCGCGCAGCCGCAGGAGGTCCCCGCGGCCACGCAGGAGACCACCAGGCCCGCACGCCGTACGCGCCGGCGCGCCACCGAGCCGCAGGAGACGACGGCGGCCGACACGAGCGCCGACGCCGTGGAGACGGTGGAGGCCGGCAGGGTCGACGAGGTTCCGGCGGCGTTCGACGCGGACGACTCGGTGCCCGAGGCGCCCGCGCCACGGTCGGAGCCGCGGCCCGAGCCGGTCACGGCTCCCGTGGTGATCAGCCCGGCGGGCATCCCGATGGTGCAGTTCCTGCCGCCGCCGATCGACGTGACGGACGAGACGCCGGAGTACGTCGAGCCGGTGCGTCCGACGGCGCGGAAGAAGCGCCGCACGCGGACCGGCGGAGCGCGCGAGTCCGTCTGACGGACGGCGAGGAGAAGGGGCGTGGTCACGGTCACGCCCCTTATTCATGCCCTGCGGCGGGCTCTCATCCGGCGGTGGACAGGCCCGCCTGGCGCAGGCGCAGGGCGTAGCGCGGCCGGTCGGTGATCAGGACGGTCACCCGCTCGTCGCCGAGGAACCGTCGCATCCTCGGCTCGTCGTTGACGGTCCAGACCATGGCGGGGATCCCCAGCCGGCCGCACATGCGCAGCACGGTGGCCCGCGCCAGCCTGCGGTGGACGGCGAGCCAGTCGGCGCCGCACTCGCGCATGCGGCGCAGCGGATACAGCTCCTGGATCCGGGTCGGCGCCTTCATCAGCCAGGAGACCTCGCGAAGGCTGCGGCCCAGCGAAAGGGCCGCGGTGACCTGGGGGAACTCCCGCTTGATCCGGGCGATCGAGGAGTCCTCCAGCGTGGTCGCGACGAAACCGTCCGGACCGAGGGTGTCGAGGGCGAGGGTGATGATCTCAGCCTCGTCGCCGATCTCCTTGAGGTCCAGGTGTCCCTTCATGCGGCCCGCGATCAGCGACATGACGTCGCGGACGCACGGAACGCGGAAACCGGCCCCGGCGCACAGCTCGTCATACGTCAGCCCCGCCACGGGGTGGTTCCGGACGCGTGGATCGTGGAAGACGACGAACTCTCCGTCGCGGGTGCGACGGATGTCGAACTCGACGTACTCCGCGCCCGTCGTCAACGCGCTTTCGTACGCCTCCCAGGTGGCGGCCCGGGCGACCTCGGATCCGCCCTTGTGGGCGGAGACGGCAGCCGTCATGCCTCGAGAGTACCTTCGCGATCCCCGGCGGATCACCGGCCAACTCGCTACGATGGTGTCGATATTGGCATGTGCAAGTAAGCTCCTGCCAGTGAGTACGCCCCGGTTCCTCAGCCTGCCTCCCGGCGTTCGCCGCACGGAGATCCACACCTCGCGCGGCACGTTCGCCGTTCTCGAGGCGCTTCCGGGCTCCGGCGTCTGCGAGCGCGGACCGGCGCTGCTGGTGCCCGGCTTCACGGGCAGCAAAGAGGACTTCATCGCGGTCCTGCAGACGCTCGCGGGCGGCGGACGCCGCGTCGTCGCGCTCGACATGCGCGGTCAGCACGAGACTCCCGGCCCGGACGATCCGGCGGCCTACAGCTGCGCCGCGCTCGGCGCGGACATCGCCGCCGTCCTGGAGTACTTCGACGACCAGGTGCACCTCGTCGGGCACTCCTTCGGCGGGCTCGTGACGCGCGAGGCGGTGATGAGCGATCCCGCACTGCTGGCGTCGTACACGCTGATGAGCTCGGGGCCGGCGGCGATCGGCGGGTCGCGCGAGGTCGAGGGCCGCGTCCTGCTCGCGGCACTGCCCAAGGTGGGCCTGGAGCACCTGTGGTCGACCCGGATCGAGCCCGAGGTGATCACCAAGGGGGTCGCTCCGGAGATCGTGTCGTTCCTGCGCCGGCGGATGTTCATGAACTCCCCCGCCGGCCTGATGGCCATGGCCCACGAGGTCCTCTCCAGCCCCGACCGGGTCGACGACCTGGCCAAGGTGACCGAGGACGCCGGTCTGCCGGTGCTCGTCCTGTACGGCGAGAACGACGACGGCTGGGAGCCCCGCGAGCAGGCCGCCATGGCCGAGCGTCTGGGCGCCCGCAAGGTCGTCATCCCCGGCGCGGCCCACTCCCCCGCCGTCGAGGCTCCGGAGACGACCGCGAGCGCGCTGACCTCCTTCTGGAACGACGCCGAGCGCGCCTGACCCCTACCCGCCTCCGGCGTGAGACAGGAAACACCTGGCGTCTCATGTAATCGAACACTTACCATGACGGCATGGAAGCGACCGTCCAGCCTCCCCAGAGCGTGACCTGGCAGGTCCACATCGACCGGTCGATGTGGGTCGGCGGGGTCCGCGGTCTCATGTTGCAGGCGCTGCACCCGCTCGCCATGCGCGGCGTCTGGCAGAACTCCAACTTCCAGGAGGACCCGATCGGCCGGCTGCAGCGCACGGCCGACTTCGTCGGCGTGGTGACCTGGGGGACGCCCGAAGAGGCCGACCGCATCGGCCGCCGGGTCAGGGACATCCACCGGGCGTTGCGGATCAAGGACCCGGACACCGGGCGCGTCCACCGCGTCGACGACCCCGAACTGCTGCTGTGGGTGCACTGCGCGGAGGTCTCCTCCTACCTGGAGGTCGCGCGCCGCTCCGGGCTGCGGCTCACCGACCGGCAGGCCGACCGTTACCTCGCCGAGCAGCGCCGCAGCGCCACCTACGTCGGCCTGCACGAGGAGGACGTCCCGGGCAGCCTGGCGGAGATGGACGCCTTCTTCGCGGAGATGCGCCCGCGGCTGAAGGTCACGCCGGAGGCCCGCTCGACCGTGCGGTTCCTGCTGTGGCCGAGGCTGCCCGAGGAGATGCGGTGGCTGTCGGCCGGCAAGCCGATGTACGTGCCGTTCGGCGCGCTGTGCTACTACTCCCTGCCCCGATGGGCCCGGCGGATGTACGGGATCCTGCCCGAGATGCCGGGGCCGGTCGTGACGGCGGCGCTCAGGTCGTTCCGTCTGGCGGCGAACGCTCTTCCGGAGAAGGTCCACGACCTGACGTTCCAGCAGGCGACCAAGGACATGCTCGAGGGGGCCCGGCAGCGGCTCGCGGCCGAGGGCTACGACCTCGGCAGGGGCCTGCAGGGCCTGCGCGACCCCCGCCGCTGGCCGCAGGCCGCCGCCTGAGCCTCCGCGCCGCCGACCACTACCAGGTCTTGCCGGCCTGCTCCCGGATCGTCCGGTTGATCCGGTTGAAGAAGTTGGTCAGCGCGACCTCCATGATGATCGCGGACAGCTGCCGCTCATCGAAGTGGGCGGCGGCGGCGTCCCAGATCTCGTCGGTCACTCCCGGCGCGCCGTCCTGGAGCCGGGTGGCGGCCTCGGCCAGCGCGAGCGCCGCCCGCTCCTCCTCGGTGAAGAAGGGCGTCTCGCGCCACGCCGCCACGCCGTGCAGCCGCTCCTCGCTCTCCCCCTGCTTCTTCGCCGTCTCGACCGCGCCGAACACGCACGGGCTGCAGCCGTTGATCTGGCTGGCCCGCAGGTGGACCAGGGACAGCAGGAGCGGGTCGACGCCACCGGCGTGGATGGCCTTGTAGAGGTGCTGGATCGCGGTGTTCACGTCGGGGTTCGACCGGCTCTTCATGCGTGCTTCCATCGGTCCTGCTCCTTCATCGGTTACCTGGGCCCGTTCGGGCCCGTCATTCCAATGACGGAGCAGATCCGAGGAAGGTAACGACATGCCCGACACCAGCCCGACGGATCCGGTCGCCGAGGCGTTCGAGGCCCAGCGCGACCGGCTGCGCGCGGTCGCGTACCGCATGCTCGGGTCGCACGCCGACGCCGAGGACGCGGTTCAGGAGGCCTGGCTGCGGCTCTCTCGCCAGGACACGGCGACCATCCACAACCTCACCGGCTGGCTGACCACCGTGGTCGGCCGGATCAGCCTCGACGTTCTGCGAACGCGTCAGGCGCGTCCCGAGGCCTCCTACGACGACCGGCTGCCCGAACTCGCGAGGACGGTCGACGGCGGCCCCGTGCCGGAGGACGACGTGGCGCTCACCGACTCGGTCGGGCTCGCCCTCCTCGTCGTCCTCGACTCGCTGGGGCCCAGCGAGCGGCTGGCGTTCGCCCTGCACGACCTGTTCGCGGTGCCGTTCGACGAGATCGGCCGGATCCTCGGCAGGTCCGGCGACGCCGCCAAGATGCTCGCCAGCCGCGCCCGGCGGAAGGTACGGGCCACCGAACGGCCGGCGGTCGTCGGGCGTGAGCAGCGAGAGGTGGTCCAGGCGTTCCTGGCAGCGGCCCGCGACGGCGACTTCGAGGGGTTGCTGCGCCTCCTCGACCCCGGGGTGAGGCTGACCGCCGAGACCCCCGACGGCGAGGTCGTCGTCCTCGGCGCCACCGAGGTCGCCGCCGGCGCGCGGCGGTCCGCCGGCGCGGCCGCGGGAGGGCAGGCGGTGCTCGTGGGCGGCCTGCCCGGGGTCGTGGCATGGCGCGAGGACGGCGTCCCGCTGGCGGCCATCGCCTTCACCGTCGTCGGCGGCCGGATCGCCGGCATCAGGATCGTGACCGACCCGGCCCGGCTCGCGTCGATGGACCTTCCGGAGCCGGAGTGAGCCGCCGGGCCTGGCCGCCGGCCCGGCAGCGGCGGCCTGCCACCGCCGAGCGGCTACTGGCCGACTCGGCCGTCGACGCGCTCGCGCAGGAGGTCGGCGTGGCCGTTGTGCCGGGCGTACTCCTCGATCATGTGCACCAGCAGCTCGCGCAGGGCGATCGTCCCGTTGCCCGTGATGCCGGTGACGCCGAGGTCGGGCGCCTCCTCCACGAACCGCTCGGCGAACGCCACCTCGTCCCGCCAGGTACGCCACGCCTCCGCGACGACCTCCGGGTCCGCGACCGCGCCGTTGAAGGCGCCGTCGCGGTCCGCCTCGGAGCGATAGTGCGGCGGCGCGTCCTGCCCGGCCATCACCCGCCGGAACCACCCTCGCTCGACGTCCGCCAGGTGGCGCACCAGGCCGAGCAGTGACAGGTTCGAGGGCGGCACCGCGCGGCGGGCCAGGGCGGCGGCGTCGAGATCGGCGCACTTCAGCTGGAGTGTGAGGCGCTGGTCACGCAGGTAGCCGATGAGTGTGGCACGCTCCCCGTCGAACGAACCGTCCGTCCGGGGATCCTCGTCCGGGTGAAGGAACATGTCCGACCATCCGAAACGACGGACAGGCCGGTCGCCCGTGTCGTCGACAGGTCGTTCCGCGGAGTTCGTCATGGGCCCGAGCATTCCGGGTCGGCGCCGCGCCCACCACTTCTTTACCGGGCGGATCGCGGCCAGCGGCCGATCCTCAGTCCGCGAGAGCGGACCAGGGATCGCGGGCGGGGGCGGCGGCGCGGCCCTCCGGGCAGTGGCGCGCGTAGTCGCACCAGGCGCAGAGCACGCCGGGCCGCGGAGGGAACCGCTCGTCGAAGAGCGCGTGGCGGCGCTCCGGCGGCAGGACCTGGGCGTCCACCGGACGCGCGTGGGCGCGGTACCACTCGTCCGCCTCGCCGCACTCCTCGGCGATCTGCTCGGCGCGGCGAAGGTGACGGTCGAGGGAGTCGTCGGTGTGCTCCCAGACCGCGACCTCCCCGGTCGGCAGGTGATGGAGCTCGACGAGGCGGCACCGGGTCCGCATCATCCGATGGGCTGCGGCGGCGTACAGCGCGAGGGCCAGGGACGCGCGGGCGTCGTCGGAGGTGAGCGGCCGGCGGCCGGTCTTGTAGTCGACGACCACGAGCTCGTCGCCGCGCCGGTCCAGCCGGTCGACCCGCCCCTGGACGGTGATCAGGTGGGTCTTCATCGAGACCGTGCGCTCGACGCCGACCGGCTCGTCCTCCGGGTCGAGCCCGGCGGTGTAGCGCAGGACCATCTCCCGGGCACGGTGGCGCCACTCGGCGGACTGAGCGTCGTCACGGAAGCCGTCGGTCAGCCAGCCCGCGTCGAGCAGCCGACCGGCGGCCTCCGTGGTGCGCTCCTCGATGGGCAGCCGCCACCAGCCGGCCAGGGCGTTGTGGACGCTGGCCCCGACGCTGTTGTGCGCCCACGGCGGACCCTTCTCCGGCTTCGGCCGGTCGAGGTAGGTCATCCGGTAGCGGCGCGGACAGTCCAGCCAGGTGTTCAGCCGTGAGGGCGTGCACGGGTAGAGCCGCCTCGGCATCCCCTCGAATCCGAGCTGCTCGGCCGCCATCGCGTCAGTCCTCGGTGCTCGGCTCCTGCGCGAGCGCGAACCAGCTCTCCCACTGGGCGTCCTCGTCGCCGACCGTGGTCTCCTCGCCCTGGCCGGGCAGCACCCGCGTGTCCTTGGGCAGCGGGCCGAGCAGCGACCCGATGGAGTTCAGCTGGTCCTGCAGGTCGTGGTACTCCTCCCCGACCAGGCCCGGCCGCCCCTTGTGCAGGGTGTCGCCGGAGAACAGCACACCGAGCTGCTCGCTGTAGAGGCAGATGCTGCCGGGCGTGTGCCCGGGCGTGTGCATGACCTCCAGCTGCGCGCCGCCGATCTCGAAGACGCCGCCGTCCTCGATGTCGATGTCCGGCGTGAGGTCCTTCATGAACTCCGAGTCCTCGTCCCGCTTGGCGAGGGCGCGGAAGTACTGACGCCACAGGAGACGGTCCCGCGAGTGCAGCCCGATCGGCGCCGGGTCGTCCTCGTCGGCCTCGGCGATCTCCAGGACCGCGCCGAGATGGTGATCGCGGCCGTCGGTGCAGATGACGGCCATCACCTCGCGCTCGCCGATCTCCTTGAGGATCGCCTCGGGGTCGTTGGCGGGGTCGATCACGATCACCGCGTCGTCGTCCCCGACGATGTAGGTGTTGCTCTCGATGTCGTATTCGGTGTCGTCGACCGTGACCTTGCCCGACGTCACCACTTTGTCGATACGCGCGTCCACACCGGAACCTTACCGACTTCCCACCCCTGACGCGCAGCGCGCGGCCCGATCCGTACGCGAGGCCGCCGCCGGACCACGCCCGACGGGATCGGCCCGGCGAAACACGCGTGAAACAGGGCCCCTCTAACCTCCGCATCGAACATCCGTCGCGAAGGAGCCGATCAGTGCACGAATCAGGCGAGGACCGCCGATGGGCGAGGTGATCTGGCTCGGTGTGCTGCTCGGCGTCGGCGCGGCCCTGTCCGTGGGCCCCATCTTCGTCACCATCCTGAACGAGGCCGCGACGCGCGGCTTCGGCGCCGCGTTCCGCGTGATCCTCGGCTCCGCGACCGCCGACGTCGTCCTTCTCCTGCCGGCGCTGGCCTTCGCCTGGGTCATCGCGGCCGTCGCCCGGGCGGCGTTCTGGGTGGGACTGGCCGGCGCGGCGTTCTTCCTCTGGCTGGCCGTCGGCGCCGTACGGGACGCCGTACGCCTGTGGCGCGCGGAGACGGCCCCGCGCGCCGAGGGATGGGCGTTCTGGAAGGGCGTGGTCGGGAACCTCGCCAACCCGCTGACGTGGACGTTCTGGCTGGCCACCGGCACGCCCGCCATGCTCCGCGCCGAGCACCTCGCCGGCTCCGCCGGCCTGGTGGCCTTCACCGTGACCTGGTTCGTGGTGGCGTCCGGACTGGAGGCGGTCATCGCCCTGGCGGTGGCCCGCTCGGGCCGCCGCATCGGCCACCGCGGACAGGGCGCCTTCACCGCCCTGTCCGGAGTCGTCTTCGTGGCCCTGGCGGGGCTGATGCTGACCCGTTCCACAGGCTGATCCCTGGCATCCACTGCCCCCTATCCGCAGTGACCGCCAGTCATCAGGGGTCCCCAAGGGGCCGCTTATCAGGGTCCCGAAGGGGCCGCGCCGCGCGGCCCTCAACGGGGCCCCGGTCAGCGTTCTACGACGCGGGCCGGTCTGCGCCGGTGGCCTGGGACAGAAGCGCCTCGTAGGCCTCCGGGGCCGTGGTCTCGGCGCCGAGGCGGTGACCGGTGAGGGCGCCGTGGTCGTCGCTCGCGCCGGTCGTGAACAGGCCCAGGTCCGCCGCCAGCCCCCACAGGCGGGCGCGGTCCGCCGCGGCGTGGTCCGGGTGGTCGGCCTCGACGCCGGCGAGACCGGCGCGGGCGAGCAGCGCGATCTCCTCGTCGGTGAACACATAGCCGCCCCGGGCCGCGCGGGGGTGCGCCAGCACGGGCACGCCGCCGGCCGCGCGGACCAGCCCCACCGCGACGACGGCGTCCAGGGCGTACCGGTCGACGTACGCGCGGCCGCCCGTGCCGATCCACTCCCGCGTGAACGCCTCCTGCACGCTCGGCACCACTCCGGCCTCGACCATGGCACGGGCGATGTGCGGCCGGCCGGGGACCGAGTCCCCGGTGATCCGCTGGACCAGCTCCCAGGTGACGGGCGTGCCGAGCCGGCCGAGGCGCTCGACCATGCCGCGCGCCCGGTGGGCGCGGTCGTCGCGGATGCGCCTGCGCTCGGCCGCCAGCCGGGGCTCGTCCGGGTCGAACAGGTAGGCCAGCAGGTGGAGGCTGCGCCCGCCGAGGCGGCAGGACAGTTCCATGCCGCGGATGATGGTCATTCCGGGCGGCAGCGCGCGTACGGCCTCGGGGTGGCCGGCGACGGTGTCGTGGTCGGTGAGGGCCAGGACGTCGACGCCCGCGGCGTGGGCGCGGCGGACGACGTCCGCGGGCGGCTGGGTGCCGTCCGAGACGGAGCTGTGGGAGTGCAGGTCGATGCGCACGGTCCGATCATGCACCCAGCCGGGGGGACGCCGCCCCGTACGGCAGGTCGAGGTCGACCTCGCGCAGGTCGCTGAGGCGCAGATCCTCCAGCATCAGCGCGCCGGCCGGGGCGGGCCAGAGCACGGCCCACAGCCAGTTGCCGAGCGCCTCGCCGGCGAACGCCGCCGTGTCGGCGCCGGGCACGGCCCACAGCGGCAGCGGATGCCCGTCGATGTGCACCTTGGCGGCGGGCGTCGAGGTCCCGAACCCGTGTCCGGGGTCGGGGCCGGGCAGGCCGGCGTACGACGCGCCGAGGCCGATGCCGGGCTCCTCGGCGACGAGGACGAGGTCGGCGGGGCCGCCGACCGGCGACGGGCCGGACAGCGCGACCGCGACGGCCCGGCCTCCGCTGCGGTCGTCGCCGACGTCGGCGAAGCCGGTGACGAGCCAGCCGAGCGGCAGGGGCCACAGGACCCAGACCGGGACCCGGGCCTGGTCGCGGACGACCTGGAGTCCCTCCGGGCAGGGCCGCCGGGGCGGCCGCATGGGGCACACCTCACCGTGCACCGCGCAGGTCCAGGCGCTGGACCAGGCGTTCGGCGGGGTCACCGGCCCGCGGCACCGCGGGCAGATGGGCGCGGCCCTCATGTTCCCTCACGCTCCCGCTCCGAGAGGGGCCGGTCACGGTTTCCGGATGTCCTAAAAAGACTACTCGGGGGGCGTGAACTCCTTCGTGCGCCGCAGGCCGGCGGCACGGCCCTTCGCGGCGATCACCAGGGCCATCTTCCGGGACGCCTCGTCGATCATCTCGTCGCCGAGCATCGCCGCGCCCCGCCCCTGGACCCGGGTCGCGTGGTCGTACGCGTCGAGGATCAGTTCGGCGTGGTCGTAGTCGTCCTGGGACGGGGAGAACACCTCGTTGCAGGCCTCCACCTGGGCGGGGTGCAGCACCCACTTGCCGTCGAAGCCGAGCGCGGCGCTGCGCCGCGCGGCCCGCGTGAAGGCCTCCACGTCACGGACGTTGAAGTACGGCCCGTCGATGGCCTGCAGGTCACGTGCCCGGGCGGCGATGAGGATGCGCATCAGGATGTGGTGGTACGCGTCGCCCTCGGTGTAGCCGGGCGGCTGCTCGCCCACGACCAGCGTCTTCATGTTGAGCGAGGCCATGAGGTCGCCCGGTCCGAAGATCAGCGCCTCCAGGCGGGGCGACGCGGCGGCGATCTCGTCGATGCGGGTGAGCCCCCGCGCGTCCTCGATCTGCGCCTCGATCCCGATCCGGCCGGCCGGCAGGCCGGTCGCCCGCTCGATCTGGGTCAGCAGCACGTCCAGCCAGACGACGTCGCCGGGCGCGGTGACCTTCGGCAGCATCAGGCAGTCGAGGTCGGCCCCCGCGCCCTCCACCACCTCGACCACGTCGCGGTAGGCGAACCCGGTCGTCGCGTCGTTGATCCGGACGACGCGGACCTTGTCCTCCCAGCCGCCGTCGCGGAGCGCGGCCACGGCGTTCGCGCGGGCCTCCGCCTTGGCCGACGGCGCGACGGCGTCCTCCAGGTCGAGGAAGAACTCGTCGACCGGCAGCCCCCGTGCCTTCTCGATGAACCGCGGATTGCTGGCGGGTACGGCGAGGGTGCTCCGTCGGGCGCGCATCGGCATGCTCCCGGATGGTATCGGCCCGCCGCTCGCCGGCCGGCGGGCTCACCCCGTTCCCGCTCGCCCGGCCCGGCTCCGCGGCGGCGCGCTCCACCACCGCGCCGGGAGAGCGCCTTACCAGACCTCTCGCGGGCCGTCAGAAAGGCGGGGGGCCCACCGGTTTCACCGGTAGGACACCCTGCCGCCACGGCGTTGACGCCGGTCACGGGTTTTCTCCATCCCGCCCCCACCTTCCGGGGAGCGGGATGGAGAAGGACGATGAAGCACAACGCAAGGCGCGTGGTCACGACCGGGGCGGTCCTCAGCGTCCTCGTGGCGCTCGGCGCGGGCGCGGCGGACGCCTCGGGGGGCGTCGACCGCTGGGCGTCGGTGCCCGCGACCGCCAAGGCGACCGGGGTGACCGCGCCGAACGCGCTCTCGCCGGGACTGGCGGAGCGCGCCGTGGCGCAGGGCTCGAACCGGCTGGAGAACCCGGCCGGGGACGCGGCGTACTACGGCTACCACGCGGACGGCCCGCTACTGCCGCAGCCCGGCGCCACGCAGTCCTCCGGCCACAACGTCGAGGCCACCAAGTCCGAGCCGGACAAGAACACCTACCTGCGGCTCCGCGGCCTGCACGGCGCCGACCCGAAGTACGACTACGGCACGCACTTCCTGTTCCAGGGGCATGAGCACGGCCCCGGCTACATCACCCGGATCAACCTGGACGCGGACGCCGCGCACCGGGTGACGCTGCTGGCCACGAAGACCACCGACGGCGCGGAGTTGCCCGCCTTCGACGGGTCGACGTGGAACCCGTTCGCCAAGAAGTTGCTGCTGACCTCCGAGGAGGGCACGAACGGCGGCGTCTGGCAGAGCGACCCCGACGTCGGCGCCAAGGTGCAGGACATCTCGAACCTCCTCGGGCGCGGCGGGTACGAGGGCATCCAGACCGACCCGGCCGGGAACCTGTGGATCGTCGAGGACGCCGGTGGCGCGACCCCCTCGGGAACCTCCGCCAAGCTGCCCAACAGCTTCGTCTACCGTTTCGTGCCCACGGACAAGAGCGACCTGACCAAGGGCGGCACGCTGCAGGTCCTCCAGGTGATCTCCCGGCGCACCGGGCAGCCGATCGGCTTCACGCCCGTCGACGCGACGCACCCGACCGGCGCGGTGTTCTCCGACGACACCAAGGACCTGCACACCTACGGGACCGTCTTCGAGACCCGCTGGGTGGCGCTCCACCACGGTGACGCCTCGAGCACCCCGTTCGACGCGAACGCCCTGGCCAAGGCGGCGAAGGCGACACCGTTCAAGCGGCCGGAGAACGGCGTGTTCCGCCCGGGCGCCGACTTCCGCGAGTTCTTCTTCACCGAGACCGGTGACACGAACGCGACGAGCAAGGCCAACGGCGCGTACGGCGGCTGGGGCGGGATCTATCGGCTCACCCAGACCGACCCGGCCGCCGACCAGGGCAAGCTGACGATCTTCTACAACGGCGACCAGGAGCACACCGGCCTGGACAACATCGCGTTCGTCGACCGGGACCACGTGGCCGCGGTCGAGGACGCCGGTGACACGTTGCACTCCCAGCGCGGGGCGTTCGACTCGGCGTACCTCTTCGACCTGAACGCCGACTACGCGAAGGGCCGGCAGCCCGTACGGTTCCTGGCGGAGGGCCGCGACCCGTCGGCGACGATCGACTCGGCCTGGTCGGCCCTGGGCAACGGCTTCCAGAACGACGGCGACAACGAGATCACCGGGATCCACGTCTCCGACGGCGACCCGACCGTCGCCGGGCTCCTCGGGGAGAACAGGCCCCGGCCGTTCCACGGCGACTGGCGGATCTTCTGGACCCAGCAGCACGGCGACAACACCACCTGGGAGATCACTCAGGACTGATCCGCGACGGTCCCAGTGCGCGGGGCCCGCCGGCGGCGGGTCCCGCGCCGCGCGTCCGCCGTGAAAAGGTGGGATTCATGAGCGATTCCGCGAACGCGCTCGTCGAAGAGGCCACCCGGCGGTCGGGGCTGATCTGGCTGACCCTGCCCGACCTCCCCCAGCCGCGCGCCGCCTGGCACCTCTGGCACGACGGGGCGGCGTACGTCGTGACCGGCGGCATCGAGCAGCCGCTGCCGGGGCTGCCGGAGGCCGAGCGCGTCACCGTCACCGTCCGCAGCAAGGACAAGGGCGGCCGCGTCGTCTCCTGGGTCGCCGCGGTCAGCGAGGCCAAGCCGTACTCGGAGGAGTGGGAGGCGGTGGTCCCGCTGCTGGCCAAGGAGCGCCTGAACGCCCCGGACGGCGAGGCGCAGACCGAGCGCTGGGCGAACGAGGCGTACGTCATGCGGCTGACGCCGACCGGCGAGGTCACCGAGGCGCCCGGGGAGATGCCCGCCGACTACGCCGCCGTACGCCCGGTGCCCAGCCCCGCGACCTCCGTGGGCAGGCCGCCGTTCATGGTCGGCGGCCGCCGCCGCCCCTCCGACCGCTGACGGCGTCTCCAGGGCGGGTCCGGCGATTCGCGGGGCCGGGCGGGTGGAACGTCAGTACCCGGAGCGGGCGATGAACGGCCGCATGGTGTCCTCATCGCCGGTCGCGCCCACCGCCCACATCCCGCCGCCCGGAATGGGCGACAGCGCCGTGATGGACGCCCGGCCCGGCACGGGGAGCGGCGCGGGTGTCCAGCCGTCGCCGGTCCAGCGCCGCGCGTAGGCCTCGTACTCGGTGTCCAGCGGCGACCAGGTGTCGCCGGCCGCCAGGACCGTACGACCGTCGGCCGCGACGTCGAACAGGTCGCCGCGTTCCTCCGGTGCGTGGGTGTCGGCCCACGCGGCGCCATTCCAGTGCAGGACCAGCGGACGGCGGATGTCGTTCCCGTCCGGGACGCGCTGGCCTACGACGGCGAGCCACACGTCGTCGCCGGCGACCACACGGACACGGACCACGTGTTTGCGCCACATGGTGTTCGCGGGCTCGGAGAAACGTCTCCAGCCGTGGCCGTTCCAGTGCAGGAGCAGGAGCCGCTCGGCGTGGGTCTCATAGCCGGTGGAGTCCGTGCCCGCGACCCAGACGTCCTGGGATCCACGCGCGTCGAGGCCACCGATGTCGTACTCGTCGCCGAGCGGGGGAAGCGGGACGAGCCGCCACCGTGAGCCGTCCCAGTGCTGGACGAAGCCGTGAGTGTTCCCCGTCGTGCCGTCCCACGCCGATCCGGACAGCCAGACGTCGTCCGCGCCGACGGCCTTGATCCCGGTGAAGGAGGAGCCGTCCGTGCCCGGGATCGCGACAGGCGATGTCCGCGCCCAGGTCCGGCCGTCCCAGTGCAGCACGCCGCAGTCCCCCGTCGCCCACACGTTCGCCGGTCCCGACGCGCTGACCGAGGTGAGGCGTCCCAGGTCGGGGACCGGCGCCTGACTCCATGCCGCGCCGTCCCAGTGCAGGGCCAGCGACGGAAGACCGTGGTCATCGCACTGGTCCGCCTGGAGGACGGCCCGCGTCCGGCCGGTGACGGCGGACGGCTTCGTCGCCTCGGCGGGAGCCGCCTTGCCGGTGACGGTGAAACCGACGGCCCACGCGTCGTCACGGTTCACCGCCGTGACACCGACCAGGTTGGCCCGGCCCTGGACCGGTACGTCGTCGAGCCGCCATTGCGGTGCGGTCGTCGCCGCGGCCGCCGGGGACGCCGCTCCGGCCGCCGCGGCGTCTCTCAGCGGGTCGCCCGACGCGACCGGTACGACCGCCGTCAGCGCGGCCGCCACGATCGCCATGACGCCCACGGCGTTCCGTCGAATGGACATGCGGATTCCTCTCTCGTAGGTGGTCGGTGCGCTCTCGCGACCCGCTACCGGCTTCCCGGCCGGTCGACGAGCTTCACGACAGGGCGGAGCCGTGAACTCACCAGGGCTCCGGCCGGCGGAACGCGGTAGTTGGCCGGATCACCGGCCCACGCGTCCCAGGCCCTGCGCTTGGCCGGGGACAGTCCCGCCGGCGACTGCGGGCGCTTCTTCTGGACGCCGTCGCTCACCGTCCGCCCGCCCAGGTACCGATAGGTCTGCGGATCGAAGAGGATCTCCTCCGTGTGGGGCAGGGACAGCCCGACCGCGGGCTCCCCGACGGCGTCCGGAGCCCTGTCGACGCGGACGCCAGGCAGTGTGGCCAGCGCCCGGTACAGAGCGGACTGCACCTTCGGGGGCGCTCCCAGCGGAGAGTTCCACAGCAGTTCGGCGGCGCCCGCGAACGCCCGCTCGTCGGCCGAGGCGGCGCCGTCCGGGGACAGGTCCGGCTGATCGCGCAGTGCGGCCAGCATCTTCCGGGGCTCGGTCGGCAGCCCGGCGAGTCGGCGCCACGCGCCCAGCGGCGTGGAGACCTCTGGCTCGGAGCCGGTCGGGCCGCTGATGACGATCCGCCCTCCGATCCGGCTCGCGTCCTGCCGGCCGTCGAGCCGTTGCCAGCCCTCGCCGCGATAGACCGGGTCCTTCCGCTTGGGGTCGTAACCGGCGAACCGGTAGTAGACCCACTGGCCCGGCCGGGGGGTCAGCGCCGGCTCTCGCTGCGCGCTGCTCGCGGCCCTGGAGAGCACCTCCTGCGCGGCGCTCAGGCGGATCGACGGTCGTGGGGCCGGGTCGCCCGATCCGCCGCTCCCCACGGCCACCACGGCGACGGTGGCCGCCGCCGCGCCCAGGGCGACGCCGGCGGCCCAGAACGGCGCGGCCCGCCGCGTACGGCGGCGCGTACCGCGGGCGACCCGTTCGCGGCCGGCGGCGATCACCGACGGCTCGGGCCGGGGCTCGGCGAACATCTGCTTCACGATCTCGAGTTCCTCCATCAGTTCTCCTTCGCGGGGTTCACATCGCCGAGGACCCGGCGCAGTTCTCGCCTGGCCCGGTTGAGGCGGGAGCCGACGGTCCCGGTG
Source organism: Actinoallomurus rhizosphaericola (assembly GCF_024055675.1). Taxonomy (NCBI): domain Bacteria; kingdom Bacillati; phylum Actinomycetota; class Actinomycetes; order Streptosporangiales; family Thermomonosporaceae; genus Actinoallomurus; species Actinoallomurus rhizosphaericola. The sequence continues at coordinate 54,577 of NZ_JAMXMW010000002.1, forward strand.
GGGATGCCGAGGGCCTCGGCGACCTCCTGGTAGCCGAGTCCGCCCAGCGCGGTCAGGAACAGCACGTCCCGGTCGGCCGGGGACAGTTCCCTGATGGCGTTCACCAGTCGCGGCCCGGCCCGCTGGGCCGCCACCCGGGCGGTGACACGGTCCTCATGGCCGTCGGTCGCCTGCTCGGCGTTCATCCGGGCCAGCGCCTTCAGCCGGCGGCCCTCACTCCGCCGATGCCGATACACGATCTTGGTCGCGATCCCGAACAGCCAGGGCTTGAGGGAACCGCGTGCCGGGTCGAACGACGACCTCTTGCGGAACGCGACCAGGAACACGTCGGCGGTCAGGTCATCGGCGTGCTCCCGCCCCAGGCGTCCGGCGATGTACCGGTGGACGTCCTCGGCGTACCGGTCGTACAGGACGGTGAACCACTCGGGATCGTCCCGATCGAGAGCAACGGTCTGCTGTTTCAACAGGCATCGGCTTCCTTCGGAGGGTGCGGTCATCCGGTACTCGCCCGCTGCCGTGATCCTCTTCATCTCGCCCACGGCTCACGGCGGCCCAGAGCCTTCCGCCGCGTTCGCAGCCCGCATATTCCACGGCGATCGATCGCCATCGCTCCTAGATTGAGCCGCAGGAGTCGACTGTCGGGGAGGATTTCGTGGCCGTGCTCAAGGGGAAGACCGCCGTCGTCACCGGAGGGTCGCGAGGCATCGGCCGCGCGATCGTGGAACGTCTGGCCCGCGACGGAGCGGTGGTCGTGTTCAACTACGCGCGGAACGGCGACGCCGCGGACGAGGTGGTGCGCGCGGTCCAGGAGACGGGCGGCAGCGCCCACGGCGTGCGGCTCGACCTCGCCGAGGAGGGCGCGGCCGAGCGGTTGATGATGATCGCCGAACAGAACCTGGGCGGCCTGGACATCGTCGTGAACAACGCCGCGCTCAGCTTCACGCCGACGCCCATCGCGGAGATCGATGAGGAGCTCTTCGACCGCGTGATGACCGTCAACGTCAAGTCGGCCTTCTCGACCATCCGGTACGCCGCCACGAACATGCGCGACGGCGGGCGGATCATCAACATCTCCAGCCTCAACACCGTTCGCCCGGTGCCCGGCATCGCCCCCTACATCGTCAGCAAGGGCGCGCTGGAGCAGCTGACCGCCGTGGCGGCCCTGGAGTTCGGGGGGCGCGGCATCACCGTCAACACGGTGTCGCCCGGTGCGACGGACACCGATCTGCTGCGCGGGACGAATTCGGCCGAGGCCCTGCGGCGGGTCGCCGCGATGACCCCTCTCGGCCGGCTCGGGCAGCCGTCGGACGTGGCCGACGTCGTCGCGTTCCTCGCCGGCCCGGACGGCCGCTGGGTGACCGGCCAGAACATCCGGGCCGCCGGAGGCCTGGTCTGACGGGGACCGGAACCCTCCGACCTGCGCGCTTCATCTCCCGGCTCCCCGGGAATAGATCGGCCTTTACCTGGAGACAGGGCGCGTATAGATAGCCTTCCAACCATGACCGGAACGCCGTCGCGCGTCTTCATCGCGCGCCTGGCGGGAATCGCGGTGTTCGACCCCGCCGGGGACCAGATCGGCCGGGCGCGGGACGTCGTCGTCGCGCTCCGCCCGCCGCCACGGCCACCGCGCGTGCTCGGCCTCGTGGTCGAGGTTCCGCCGCATCGTCTCGTCTTCCTGCCGATCACGCGGGTGACCAACATCGACGCCGGTGCGGTGATCTTCGACGGCCGCATCAACATGCGCCGGTTCGAGAAACGCGAGTCCGAGACCCTGGCGATCGGCGAGCTGCTCGACCGGACCGTCGAGCTCACGGAGACCGGCGAGAAGGCGATCGTCCTGGACCTGGGCATGGAGCAGACCCGGACCCGGGACTGGCTGATCATGAAGGTGGCCGTACGCCGCGTCGACCAGCCGGCCGGCCGGGGCCCGCGGCTGGGCCTGCGACGGCGGCGCGGCGAGACGTTCGTCACCGACTGGGACCAGGTCAGCGGCCTGACGATGATCGAGGAGAAGCAGGGCGCCGCGAACCTCATCGCCGCGTTCGAGCAGATGCGCGCCCCCGACCTGGCGAACGTCGTGCACGAGCTGTCCGCGAAGCGGCGCGCCGAGGTCGCCGCCGCGCTCGACGACCGGCGGCTCGCCGACGTCCTGGAGGAGCTGCCCGAGGACGACCAGGTGGAGATCCTCGGCGAGCTGGGCGTGGACCGGGCCGCCGACGTGCTGGAGGAGATGGGCCCCGACGACGCGGCCGACCTGCTCGGCGAGCTGCCGGCGGAGCAGCGCGAGCAGCTGCTCGCGCTGATGCAGCCGGAGGAGGCCGCGCCGGTGCGGCGGCTGCTGACCTACGCCGACAACAGCGCGGGCGGCATGATGACCACCGACCCGGTGATCGTCTCCCCCGACGCGACCGTCGCGGAGGCCCTCGCCCTGATCCGCAACGCCGACCTGAACCCGGCGCTGGCCGCGCAGGTGTACGTCTGCCGCCCGCCGACCGCCACGCCCACCGGCCGCTACCTCGGCACCGTCCACTTCCAGCGGCTGCTCCGTGAGCCTCCGCCGACGCTGGTCAGCGCCATCTGCGACACGGAGCTGGACCCGCTGCGGCCGTCGCGCTCGCTGGAGGCGGTCGCGAGCTACCTGGCGACGTACAACCTCGTCTCCGTACCGATCGTCGACGAGGGCGGGCACCTGCTCGGCACGGTCACCGTCGACGACGTCCTCGACCACCTGCTGCCCGACGACTGGCGGGAGAGCGTCATGGACCCGCCGGTGGAGGAGGCCGACGAAGAGGAGGAGTCCCTGCGCCGCGCCGGCGGAGACGAACGGGCCCTGCGCGAGGTATCGGGTGACGGGAGGCGGTCATGAGCACCGCCCTCGGCCGGAGCCGTGACGAGCAGCGGTTCGGGCGGCTCGACCAGCCGCGGGAGTACCGCCGTACGATCTCGCCGCGGCTGTACTACGACCCGGAGGCGTTCGGCCAGTTCTCCGAGCGGATCGCGCGGTTCCTCGGAACGGCGCGGTTCCTCGTCTACATGACGGCGTTCATCACGGTCTGGCTCGGCTGGAACACCTTCGCCCCGGCGTTCCTGCGCTGGGACCCGTACCCGTTCATCTTCCTGACCCTGATCCTGTCGCTGCAGGCGTCGTACGCCGCGCCGCTGATCCTGCTCGCCCAGAACCGGCAGGACGACCGCGACCGCGTGCAGTACGAGCAGGACCGCGCCCGCAACGAGCGGAGCGTCTCCGACACCGAGTACCTCACCCGGGAGATCGCGAGCCTGCGCATGGCGATGAACGAGGTCGCCACCCGCGACTGGATCCGCGACGAGCTGGCGCACCTGCTCAAGGAGCTCGACGGGCGCCACCCCGAGCCGGGCTGGCGCGACCACCGGTCGTCCGGTCCCGGCGAGCTGGGTTCGCCCGCCGACTGACCGGTAAATAACATGGGGGCATGGCCTCCCCCACGATCGAGCAGGTGACCGCGGCGCTCGCGACGGTGAACGACCCGGAGATCCGCCGTCCCATCACCGAGCTCGACATGATCAAGGGCGTCGACGTGGCCGCCGACGGCTCCGTGACGGTCGGCGTTTACCTCACGGTCGCCGGCTGCCCGCTCCGCGACACGATCACGCGCGACGTCACCGCCGCCGTCTCCAAGATTCCCGGCGTCACCGGCGTACGGGTCGACCTCGACGTGATGAGCGAGGAACAGCGCTCCGCCCTCCAGACGAAGCTGCGCGGTGGGCAGGCTCCGAAGGAGATCCCCTTCGCCAAGCCCAACTCCCTGACCCGCGTGTACGCCGTGGCGAGCGGCAAGGGCGGTGTCGGCAAGTCCTCCGTGACGGTGAACCTCGCGGCCGCCATGGCCGCGCAGGGCCGCAAGGTGGGCGTCGTCGACGCCGACATCTACGGGCACTCCGTGCCGCGCATGCTCGGGGTGACCGGCCGGCCCACCCAGGTCGAGCAGATGATCATGCCGCCGAACTCCCATGGCGTGAAGGTCATCTCGATCGGCATGTTCACCGAGGGCAACGCGCCGGTCGTCTGGCGCGGCCCGATGCTGCACCGCGCGCTGCAGCAGTTCCTCGCCGACGTCTACTGGGGCGACCTGGACGTCCTGCTGATGGACCTGCCGCCCGGCACCGGTGACATCGCCATCTCGGTGGCCCAGCTGCTGCCCTCGGCGGAGATCCTCGTCGTGACGACGCCGCAGCAGGCCGCCGCCGAGGTCGCCGAGCGCGCGGGCGCGATCTCCGCGCAGACCCACCAGACCGTCGCGGGCGTGATCGAGAACATGTCCTACCTGCCCTGCCCGCACTGCGGCGAGGCGGTCGACGTGTTCGGCTCCGGCGGCGGGCAGACCGTCGCCGACGCGCTGACCCGGACGCTCGGCACGTCCGTGCCGCTGCTCGGGCAGGTCCCGATCGACGTTCGCCTGCGGGAGGGCGGCGACGCCGGCGTGCCGATCGTGCTCGACGACCCGGACGCCCCGGCGGCCAAGGAGCTGCGGGCCATCGCCGACCGGCTCTCGGGACGGGCGAAGAGCCTGCGCGGCCGGCAGCTTGGGCTGAGCCCGAACCGCGCGTGACCGATTCTTAGTCCGCGTCTTCGCTTGACCGGCCGTACGAGCGTGGTTTCGTGTGCCCATGGCACTTCGTTCCGCTCGTGCGGCCGTCCTGGCCTTAGCGGTCGCGGCCGCCGGGTGCTCGACCGGCGGCGGGCGCGGGCCGGTCGCCGCGCCGCCCGCCGTGACACCGTCCGGTCCGGCGGCCGGCGACGGCACGGCCTCCGCCACCCCGACGCCGGGTTCGTCCGACGAGCTGCGGCCGACGCGGCCGAGCGTCGTCCCGTCGGCCCGCGCGTACGGCCGGTGGGGCCGCCCCGTCCTGTACGACGACTTCGGCGGCGACCGGCTGGATCCGCGCAAGTGGCAGGTCTACGACGCGCCGAACGCCCCCTCACATCCCGGCTCGCCCGCCGGCGTCCACGTCGCGAACGGGCGCCTGCGGCTCGTCGGCGGGCTGTACGACGGTCGTGACGAGTCCGCGGGGGTCGTCTCACGCCTGGCCCAGACGTACGGCCGCTGGGAGGCCCGCATCCGGGCCGACCGCGGCAGCGGGTACTCCGCGACCGCCTTCCTGTGGCCGACGCGGCTCGGGGCGCCGGAATGGGCGGAGATCGACTTCGCCGAGATCATCGACGGCACCCGGCGTACGGGCGGGCTGTTCATCCACCACGGCGCGGACGACCGGCAGCTGAGCAAGATCGCGCACGTCGACTTCACGCGCTGGCACACCGTGGCCGTGGACTGGCTGCCCGCGAAGCTGACGTTCCGGGTGGACGGCGAGGTGGTCTGGAGCTACGAGGGGCCGTACGTCCCGAAGCGGGCGGACATGCACCTGAACCTGCGCAACGAGACGGCGGACGGGTTCCACCGGATGGCGAACACGCCGCAGCGGGTGACCATGGAGGTCGACTGGGTCCGGGTCTTCCGCGCGCCGGGAGTCACCCGCTGACGTCGCGGGGCGGCCGGTGACGGCCGGGCTGGTCCCGGATGGGAGCGGCGGCCGCCGTCGGTCAGGTGGCCTCGGGGTCGTACGGCGGGCGCTCGCCGTACGGCAGGAACGGCTCGTCGCGCACCGGCTCGCGTACGTCGAGGTCGTCGAGGTCGTCCAGCAGGTGTTTGGTCACGAACCGGCGGGGGTTCAGATCGGCGAGGTCGAAGTCGGCGAACTCCGGGCCCAGCCCCTCCTGCAGGTCCTGCTTGGCGCTGTTGGCCATCGTGCGCAACTGCCGCAGGGCCCGCCCCGCCTGGGCCGCGACCTTGGGCAGCTGGTCCGGTCCGAAGATGATGATGGCCAGGACCACGAGGACCGCGCCCTCACCGAACCCTACGCCGAACACGAGTCCTCCATACGGTGGCCACGACTCTGACCGGAGCCGCCGATCCCAGCTTAACCGGGCCGGGAACCGGCGTCTCCTCTGGTTCCGGGCCGATGATCCCCGGTTGCTAGTTCCCGGCGGCGAGGGTCAGCTGGACGGTCCTGCTCTGCCCGCCACGGGTGAAGACGACCGGCACCGTGTCGCCGGGCGACTTGCTGCGGATGGCGACGATCAGCTCGTCGGCGCCGCCGATCGCCTTGCCGGCGAAGGACGTGATGACGTCGCCCGCCTTCAGTCCGGCCTTCTCCGCCGGGCCACCCGGCGTGATCGCGCCGCCCTTGCACTGCGTGGCCGAGCCGCTGGTCGAGATCCGCGCGCCGTTGCCCTGGTAGGACATGTCCATGCAGGCGCCGATGATCGGGTGGGTGACCTTGCCGCCCTTGATCAGCTGCTCGGCGACCCGCTTGACCTGGTTGCTCGGGATCGCGAAGCCCAGGCCGATGCTGCCGCTCTGCTGCTTGTCGCCGCCGAGGGTCTGGCCGCCGAGCGTGGCGATCGCGGAGTTGACCCCGATCACGCGGCCCTGCGAGTCGACCAGCGGGCCGCCGGAGTTGCCGGGGTTGATGGCCGCGTCGGTCTGCACGGCGCTGATGTAGGCGGACTCGCCGCTCTCGCCGCTCGTGGTGACCGGGCGGTTCAGCGCGCTGACGATGCCGGTGGTGACCGTCCCGGCCAGGCCGAGCGGCGAGCCGATCGCGATGACCGGGTCGCCGACGGCGATCCCGTCGGAGTCGCCGAGGAGGAGCGCCGGACGGCCGTCGAGCGTGGCCGGCTTGATCACGGCGATGTCGGAGTTCGGGTCGCGGCCGACGATGCTCGCCGAGGTGGTCTTGCCGTCGTTGTACACCACCTGCATCGTGCCGCCCTGGGCGGCCGGCGCGACCACGTGGTTGTTGGTGACGATGTACCCGCCGTTGACGATGAAGCCGGTGCCCGCGCCGCCCTCGGTGGCGTTCGCCACCTTGATCATCACGACGCTGGGCACGACGCGCCTGGCGATCCCGGCGACGGACCCCGGAGCGCGGTTCTTGGCACCGGTGGTCGACCCACCGCCCAGGTCGACGGCCTTGGGACCGCTGTCACGGGTGGCGACCACGCCGATGCCCGCCCCCAGGGCGCCGGCGATGAGCGCGACCGCCACCGCGACGGCGACGAACACCCCCATGACCGGCCCGGAGCGTTCGTTCGGCCGGACCGGGGGCACGGGCGCCCAGTTCGGCGCGGTCCCGCCGGGCCCGCCGGGCGGCGTCCCCCAGGCGTACGGGACGGAGGACGGCGGCGGCTGGTCGTGCGGCGTGAAGATCGGCCGGGGCGTGCCCTGCTCACCCGGCCGACCGGCGTACCCGTAGGCCGGGGTCCCCTGGCCGTACGCCTGACGGCCCTCCTCGGCGCTCGGGGAGCCGTTCTGACCGGTGTATCCCGGACCGCCTTGCTCGAAGCCCGCCGAGCCCCCCTGACCGGCGTATCCGGGACGGCCCTGCTCGAAGCCCGCGGAGCCGTTCTGACCGGTGTATCCCGGACCGCCTTGCTCGAAGCCCGCCGAGCCCCCCTGACCGGCGTATCCCGGACCGCCCTGACCGAGACCCGGACGGCCGTTCTGCTCGGGCGGCGTCGTCGGCCCGCCCTGACCGGATCCTCCGGCCGGGCCGTACGGACGACCGTCCTCGCCGTACGCCGAGGACGCTCCCGGATCCGGCGGCGCCATGCCCTCGTAGCGGGGCGGACCGGACACCAGCAGCTGGTCGGTCAGGCTCAGGGTGCCGTCCTCGTCCCCGGTGTTCGGACCGCGCACACGACCGTCGTCCGGCGCAGATCCCCCGGGCGCGCGGCTGTCATCCGTCATCACCAAGCTCCTCGCGTACCGCGCATGGACTTTGCTTCAACGCTCCACACTGCCGGGCAGGGCATGTGGCGAGCATAAGCGACCCGTGCCACTGAACCATTCGGGTCATCGCGTTACCCCGCCCGTGGTCACATCCACCTGAACGCCATACAAAACGCGATCTTCACGGATCAGTCAAACGGGTTGGCCCACGATGTCAGCCGGTCCAGCCCCCGGCCGATGCGGCCCCAGAATCCGGTGTCACCGTGCGGCAGCGCGGCCACGGCCTGGTCGACGACGGGCGGTGGCGCGTCCGCCAGGATCGTGTAGACGTAACCGCGGCTGGCCCACACGGCGCGCTGCTGGACGGTGTCGCGGAGGTAGACGGTCCGGCCGCCGCGCGTGGTCTTGTGCCAGCTCTGCACGCTGCTCGGGTCGAGCACGCCGCGCTGGACGAACACCGAGACGACCGAGAGCCCGTCGGAGTAGCTGAGGTGCACGACCGGGCCGCCCAGGTCCTGCTGCCGCGCGTCGTACAGGCTGAGGTGCCCCGGCAGGGCGGACTGCACCGGCCAGCCGCGGTAGCGCAGCGCGCCCAGGTCGGCGCCGGCCAGCTGGTGCGTCCAGGGCGCCTCGACCGTCTGCGGCGCGGAGGCCGCCACGAACATCGTCTTCGGCACCGAGGGCCGCATCTCGGTGAAGAAGGTGAGGTTCACCGCACGGCCCTGCTGGTCGAGCAGCTCGCGGCGGAGCATGAGGCCGGTGGCGCGGTCGATGTAGAACCGGCCGGCGGGGGTCCCGTCGGCGCGGCGCGCCTCGATGATCGTGGTGGGCCGGCCGCAGACCTGTCCGTCGCCGGCCTGGACGACGGCGTAGTTGCGGGCGAGCAGGTCGAGCATCTTCGGCGTGTACCCGGTGAGGCCGCCCTGGGCCTGCTGCGGATAGTCCGCCTCGAACATCTGCCCGCCCTGCTCCGCGGTGGTGCTCTGCACCCGCATCCGGGTGCCCTGCCCGGGCACGTGGGCGACGTTGACCAGCGACGTGGTCGACATGCCACTGCGGCTCCAGGACGTGATGTACTGCACGCCCTCGTACGCGGTGTCGCGCGCGGCCCCCTCGGCGCCGCGCAGCAGCCGCAGGGCCTCCGGGTCGGAGCGCAGCCGTGCGCCGCTGGCGGTGTCACCGGTGGTCACGAACCACATCAGCAACAGCGCGGTGGCGAGGCCGCCCGCCAGCCACGAGTGGTGCGAGGCCCGGCCGCTCACGGGTGATCGCCGGCCGTGACCTCGGGCCGTGGGTCGGTCAGCGGGACGTCCCCGGAGGTCAGGGCGTGCTCGACGGCGAACTGCTCGACGGACGGCGTGACGCGGGGCAGGGAGCCCGGGTCGGAACCCGCGGCGAACGCCGCCGAGCCGACGCCGAGCACCGCCAGCGTGGCCGCGCCCGCGATGAGGTAGCGCCCACGCGGCAGCCGGCGCCGCGCGGCGGCCGCGCGGCGGGGACGGTTGTCGGACGGCCGCGTACGGGCCGGGACGTCGCCGGGTCGCGCGACGGCCGGGGAACGGGCCTGACCGGGCAGCCGGGGGACGGGTGGCGGAAGGGGGTCCCCCGGCTCGCCCATGGCCTCCAGACGGCGCAGGAGGCCCTCGGAGGGCATCGTGTCGTTCAGCGCCCGCAGGCGCTTCTTGAGGCAGCGCAACGCCTCCGCCTCGGCGCGGCACTCCGCGCAGGCGGCGAGGTGGCGATGGGCCTTCTCGCGTTCGTGGTGGCCGAGCTCGCCGTCGACCAGCGCGGTGAGCCGCTCCCCCAGATGGCCGCTCATGGGGCCTCCTTCGGCGGAGGAGCGACCAGACGCGCTGTGCTTGCGATTCGCTCGCTCCGCTCGCTCATGGGGGCCTCCTCCGCCGGAGGAGCGACCAGACGCGCCGTGCTTGCGACTCGCTCGCTCATGGGGTCTCCTCCGGCGGGGAGGTCACCAGCGGGGCCGTGCTCGGGATCCGCTCGCTCATGAGGCCTCCTCGGCGGGCGGCTCCGTGCCGGTGGAGGCTGCGGCCCGGCGCGGGCCGCGGTGCTCCAGCGCCGCGCGCAACTGGGCGCGGCCGCGGTGGATCCGGCTGCGAACGGTGCCGATCTTCACGCCGAGGGTCGCGGCGATCTCCTCGTACGACAGGCCCTCGATGTCGCACAGCACCACGGCGGCGCGGTAGTCGGGCGCGAGCGCGTCGAGCGCCGCCTGGACGTCGGCGTCGAGCTTCTTGTCGAAGTAGGCCTGGGCGGGGCTGGGCTCGGGTCCGTGCAGGCGCTCGGCGGCGTCCTCGGACAGCCCCTCGAACCGGATGCGCTGACGCCGCCGCGCCTGGTCCAGGAAGAGGTTCGTGGTGATCCGGTGCAGCCAGCCCTCGAACGTGCCGGGCTGGTAGTTGGCCAGGGAACGAAAGACCCGGACGAAGACCTCCTGCGTGAGGTCCTCGGCGTCGTGGGGGTTGCCGGTGAGCCGGAAGGCCAGTCGGTAGACGCGCGCGGAGTGCTCCCGCACGATCTCGTCCCACGTCGGAGGAGTCCAGGCGATGCCGGGGTCGTGCACCGACACTCCCCTTTCACGTACGAGTTCTGCCACCGACATACTGCCCCGTTTCTTCCTCTCCGCCTAGCGGTAGCCACGCCCTCTGAAGAACGTGACGGTACGCGGCGGAGTTCCCCCTCCGTACTAGTGTTTGCCCTGCAGGCTCATGCATCCCAAGGAGGAAGTCATCGACGCGGTGAAGGCCACCCTGGCCTACGTGGACCAATACCTCCCGGAGGACGAGCCGCTGCGCGAGGCCCGGCAGCGCGGCATCGACGTCGGGGCCACCCCGATCGGCGCGGCGGGCGGCGCGGCCCTGCGGTTCCTCGCCGCCGCCATCAGCGCCCGCACGGTCGTGGAGATCGGCTCCGGCTGTGGCGTGTCCGGCATCTGGCTGCTGCGCGGGATGCGTCCCGACGGAGTGCTCACGAGCGTGGACGTCGAGCCGGAGAACCAGCGGCTGGCCCGCGAGGCGTACGCCGCCGCAGGCTTCCCGACCTCCCGTGCCCGCCTGATCGCGGGCCGTGCCCTGGACGTGCTGCCGCGGCTGACCGACGGCGCGTACGACATGGTGTTCTGCGACGCGGTGAAGCAGGAGTACCCCGACTATCTCGGCGAGGCGCTGCGGCTGCTGCGACCCGGCGGCGTCGTCGCGTTCGACAACGCCCTGTGGCATGACCGCGTCGCCGACCCGGCCGACCGGGACCCCGACACGGTGGCGATCCGCAGCCTCGGCCGCATGGTCCGCGACGACGACCGTCTCGTCCCGCTGCTGCTGCCGATCGGGGACGGGCTCCTCACCGCGGTCAAGTGCCGGTGAGCCTCTCGACGTAATGATCGCGGTACGGGCGCGGACCTCGCCGCAGGACCTGACCTCGGCGGCCGGGACGCTCGTCCTCCTCCTGGTGTCCGTGGCGTTCGCCGTCAGCGGCGCGCTGAGCCTGCCGGCCGTGGGCGGCGTCGTGGCCCTCGTCGTCGGAGTGCCGGGGATCGCGCTGTTCGGCGCCCGCCTCGTCGCCACGGCCGGGCGGGCGGTGAGCGGGCGGCCGGTGCTGGAGGTCGGCGAGCACGGGGTGTGCGTTCCGGCGGCGTGGCCCTGGTCGCGCGCACGGGACCGTCGGCTGTCCTGGCCGGAGGTGGCCTCCGTGGTGGTCTGGAACGAGACGCTCCCGCGCGGGCGGCTGCGCTCGCTCCCGCGCGTCGCCTTCCTCCCCGTCGGGGAGCGCGCGGCGGAGGCGGGGGCCGAGCCGGGCGTCGAGCTGCTGGCGCTGCGCCTGGAGGACGTGCCCGGAACCGCGACGCTGCACTGGTCGGCGGCACTGCCGCCGCGCGCGACGGTCTCGCTGGAGGCGGTCCTGGAGGAGGTGCGCCGGCTCGGCGGCGTCCCCGTGGTGGACGCCCGGTCGCGCTGACACTTCGGAACAGTTTTTCCTGCTTTTCCATTAATTAAGGTGCTTTGGCTAACAAGCGCCGACATACCACCCCCGCGCGCGACGTAGGCAACTCACCCTTTTGCGGGGTTCCTACGGCGAAAGAGCGCGACAGCATGCTTTCTGCTGCCCTTTCGGCACTCCCCCCGACAGTAAGGCCGAAGATGGACATCAGAAGAACGTTGCATTTTGCGGCTTTTCTCCCGAGGCCGTCGTTCGAGGTTCCCGCGGAGGCCGGCTCATGACCGCCACCGCCACCGCCGCCGACCTCGACGCCCACGCTCCGGCGTCGGGCGCCTACGACGTCGCCATCGTCGGCCTCGGCTACGTCGGCCTGCCGACCGCGCTGGCCTTCCACGCCGCCGGCGCCCGGGTGCTGGGCATCGACGCGAGCCCGGAACGCCTCGCCCGGATCCGGGAGCGCCGCGTCGACCTGCTGGCCTCCGACCACGCCCGCCTGGCGACGGCGCTGGACGACGAGGCCTTCTCGCTCGTCACCGACCCCTCGTACGCGTCGTGGGCCCGCGCCGTGGTGATCTGCGTGCCGACCCCGGTCACCGCGCACCTGACCCCGGACCTGTCCGCCCTGGACCGGGCCTGCGCGTCCGCGGTCCTGCACGCGGTGCCCGGCCAGGTCGTCATCCTCACCTCGACCAGCTACGTCGGCTGCACGGAGGACCTGCTCGCCGGTCCGTTACGGCGCCGCGGGCTGCAGGTGGGCCGGGACGTCTTCGTCGCGTTCAGCCCCGAGCGGATCGACCCCGGCAACGACCGGTACGCCCATGAGGTCGTCCCCCGGGTCGTCGGCGGGGCCACCCCGCAGTGCACGGCCGAGGCGGTCAAGGTCCTCGCCCACTGCACCGGCAACCTGCACGAGGTGTCCTCGGCGGGCGCCGCCGAGATGACCAAGCTGTTCGAGAACACCTTCCGGGCCGTCAACATCGCTCTGGCCAACGAGATCGCGGAGATCAGCCGGACCCTCGGCCTGAACGTCATGGAGGTCATCAACGCGGCGGCGACCAAGCCGTACGGGTTCATGCCCTTCTTCCCGGGACCGGGGGCCGGCGGGCACTGCATTCCCTGCGACCCCCACTACCTGCTCTGGCAGCTGCGCAAGACGCGGCTCCCGACCCCCGTCGTCAGCCAGGCCATGGCCGCGATCGCGGAGCGTCCCCGGCGGGTCGTCGACCGCGTCCGCGAGGTCCTGTCCGAGGCCGGGGTCGGCCTGGCCGGCGCGCGGATCCTGCTGCTGGGCGTGAGCTACAAGCCGGACGTGGAGGACGTACGCGAGTCCCCCGCCCTGGAGATCATCGACGGGCTGCTGGCCGCGGGCGCCGAGGTCGCCTACCACGACCCCCTCGTCCCGGAGATCCGGCTGCCGGAGGGCCGCGTGCTCGGCAGCGTCGACCCGCCCGGCGGCGAGGCCGACCTCGTCGTCGCGCACACCACGCACCGGGCCCTGGACCTGTCCTGGCTGCCCGAGGACCAGCTCGTCCTGGACGCGACCTACCGCCTCACCGGCGCCGGCCGCCGCGTCCCCCTCTGAGACCCGACCCCCCGCCGCGTCGAAGGGCGGAGGCGGCGCCGAGCCCGAGCACGGCGCCGTCCCCGCCCCGTCATGCCCACCGAACACGAGGAGACTCTTCGTGAGCACGCCACCCCTTCCGGGGGACCGAGCCCGGCCCGGGCGGCTCGCGTCCTTCGGGGCGTTCGCCGGCGTCACGGTCATCTGCCTGGTCATCGCCTGGCACGTCGGGATCAAGGTCGCCTTCCTGCGCGGCGACCCGTTCACCCCGGCGTACACCATCGCGGTCAGCGGCTATGTGCTGAGCCGGTTCCTGCTGGCGGCGTTCTACCGGCCGCCGCGCGACGCGGGGATCACGCCCACGGTCGCGATCATCGTTCCCGCCTTCAACGAGGGCGAGGCGGTGGTCCGCACGATCGACTCCTGCATGGCGCTGGACTACCCGCGCGACCGGCTGGAGCTGGTCGTCGTCAACGACGGGTCCAGCGACGACACATGGGAGCACATGCTGCGGGCGGCCGCCGCCCATCCTCCCGGGTCGGTGCGGTGCGTCGACCTGGGGAGCAACCAGGGCAAGCGTGCGGCCATGGCGGCCGGGATCCGCGCGACGAAGGCGGAGATCCTCGTCTTCGTCGACTCCGACTCCATGCCCGCGCCGAACGCCGTCCGCAGGCTCGTCCAGGGCTTCGCCGACCCGAAGGTCGGCGCGATCTCCGGCCTCACCTACGCGCGCAACGCCGAGACGAACACGCTCACGCGCATGCAGGCGGCGCGGTACTACGTCTCGTTCCAGCTCCTCAAGAGCGCGGAGTCGGTCCTGGGCGCGGTCACCTGCTGCTCCGGCTGCTTCGCCGCCTACCGCCGCGCGGCCGTGGAGCCGCTGCTGGACGCCTGGGAGCACCAGCGGTTCCTCGGCGTCGAGTGCACGTACGGCGACGACCGGGCGCTGACCAACCGGGTCATCAAGACCGGCTGGATCACGCGGTACGACGCGCGCGCCGAGGCGTGGACCGACGTCCCGGACGCCTACCGGAAGTTCTTCCGCCAGCAGCTGCGCTGGAAGAAGTCGTGGAGCCGGGAGGGGCCGCTCCTGCTGTCGCACGTCTGGCGGAGCCGCACCCGCGCGCTGCCGTCGGTCGCCGTGCAGACGTGCGCCGGGCTGCTCAGCCCGATCGTCATCTTCCTCACCGTCGTCCGCGCCGTCGTGGAGGGGCACTCGCCGCTGATCTATTTCCTCGGGCTGTATCTCGTCTCGATGGCGTACGCGTTCGTCTACCGGCTGTTGCGCAAAGACGGCCTGTGGCTCTACGCCTTCCTCGGAACGTTCTTCTACATCACCTTCTCGCCGCAGTTGTTGTGGGCGATCGCCCGAATTCGCGACGGGAAATGGGGCACCCGCTCGGTCGACCGGCGGCGGCCCCCGGCGTACCGGATCAAGCCGTCTCCGCAGGCGGTGCAGGATGGCTGAGCCGACCCGGATGGGGCGGGTGAGCGCGGCCGCCAACGGCACGCTCTTCATCGGCGCCCTGGCCCTCGTGCTCGTCGTGTGGGTCGCGGTGAGCCGTCCGTTCGACCCGCCGCGGCAGACGCCGCCGCCGGTCCACCTCGACGCGGCGACCGCGCGGGCCGCCGCCGGCCTGCCCGGTTACCCCGGGTCGGTGGTGGTGCTGACGTACCACGCGGTGTCCGACGCCGACCACGCGGGCAGCACGCTGACCCGGCGATTGTTCGGCGAGCACCTGGCGGCGCTGGCCGCCGCGGGCTACCGCACCGTCCGGCTCGCCGACGTCGAGCGGCTCATCGCGCACCAGCCCGTACGGCTGCCGCCGAAGGCGCTGCTGCTGACGTTCGACGACGGCACGCTCACCGACTGGACGACGGTCGACCCGGTGCTCGCGCGCTACCACTTCACCGCGACGGCGTTCCTCACGACGTCGAAGATGGTGGCCGCGGGAACGCCGTCGTACTACCTGTCGACGCGGCAGCTGCGGGCGCTGCGCGCGACCGGCCGCTGGGAGTTCGGCTCGCACTCGGACGCGATGCACGACCAGGTGCCGGTGCCGGGCGACCTGGCCCCGGCGCTCGTCAACCGGATCCTCGTCCACGGGAAACAGGAGTCGCCGGCGGCGTGGCGGTCCCGCGTGCGCGCCGACCTGGCCCGGAGCCAGAGGTTCTTCCGGCATGTCTTCGGACGGCCGGCGAGCGCGTTCTCCTATCCGTTCGGCGACACCGGCAGCACGGGCAACGCCCCGGCGCTGGCGCGGGAGCTGCCCGGCCTGCTGCGCGACGCCGGGTTCGGCGTCGCCTTCATCGGCGAGAACGTCCCGACCGAGCACGTCAACGCCGTCAGCGCGCAGTCGCCCCGCTGGACGCTGGACCGCATCGGCGTCCGGGCCACGACGTCGGTCTCGGACCTGCTGGAGATGGTCCGCGGGGCGGTTCCGGTCGCGCCGCCGCACGACCTGGCCGCCCTGCCGTGGCTCGGGGACCTGGCCGACTGCGCCCACCGGCCCGGTCTCCTCTCCGTGCGCAGCGACGGCTACGGCACCTGCCTGCTCGGCGAGGTCAACACCAGCCAGTGGGTGAACTACACGGTCCGGACCCGCGTGACCGGCGTGAACCGCCACGCCGCCGCCGTGATCGCCGTACGGGACGGCGCGGGCGCGGGCCACCGCGGCCGGGTCGAGGTCGTCGTCGGGGAGGGCTCGCTCGTCGTCCGCGAGCAGATCGGCGACGACGCGCGGGTCGTGCTCGCCAGAGCCGCCCTCCCGGCGAGCCGCGCCGGGCGGACCGTGCTGATCCGGGTCCACCGGAACACCGCGGACGTCACCGTCGACGGGCGCCGGCTGCGGGCGGCCTTCGACCCCCGCCTCCACGAAGGCGGGATCAAGTTCGGCATCGCCGCGGACGGCGGCCGCCGCACCGTCGTCTACCACCGCCCGACCCTGACCCCGGACACCCAGCGGAACCGTTGAGAGAAGGACCGATGCACCACACACCTGCCCCGGCGGCGGCGCGGCTCGCTGCGCTGTTCGCCCTGCTGTGCGCGGCGCTGGCCGTGCCCGGCGTGAGCGGCGGCACCGCCCACGCCGCGATCGGCACCGTCGTCACCCTCGGCTTCGACGACGGCGTCAAGGACCAATTCACCAACGCCCGCCCGATCCTGCAGTCCCACCACCTGCACGGCACGTTCTACATCAACAGCGGGCAGACGAACCTCACCAACTACATGACGCAGGCCGACATCGCGGCCCTCGCCTCGGACGGGGACGAGATCGCCGGCCACACCGTCGACCACGCCGACCTGACGACCCTGTCCTCCGACGACGCCAAGCGGGAGGTCTGCAACGACCGGGTGACACTGCTCGGCTGGGGCTTCGCGGTCAAGAACTTCGCCTACCCGTACGGCTCGGAGAACGCCGCCACCGAGCAGATCGTCCGCGACTGCGGCTACAACAGCGCCCGCGCCGTCGGCGGCGTCGTGTCGCCCGGCTCCTGCGACGGCTGCGGCTACTCCGAGAGCATCCCACCGGCCGACGCGTACAACATGCAGACGCCCGACTCGATCAAGTCCGACACGAGCCTCGCGACGCTGAAGAGCCTGGTCACGAACGCCGAACGGCACGGCGGAGGCTGGGTGCAGCTGGTGTTCCACCACGTCTGCGACGGCTGCACCGACACCTACTCGGTCAGCCCCAGCACGCTCTCGGACTTCCTCGACTGGCTCACCCCGCGCGCCCTGATCGGCACGACGGTCAAGACGGTCGACCAGGTGATCGGCGGCGCGCAGCAGCCGCCCGTGAACGGCCCGCCGCTGAACCCGCCGACCCACGGCAACCTCGTCCAGAACCCCTCGCTGGAGTCGGCCTCGAACGGGCTGCCGTCCTGCTTCCAGTACGGCGGGTACGGCACGAACACCTACACCTGGACCCGGTCCACCGACGCGCACACCGGCTCGTACTCCCAGCAGCTCGACGTGACCGCGCTGACCAGCGGGGACCGCAAGCTCGTTTCCAAACAGGACGCGAACACCTGCGCGCCCGTCGCGACTCCGGGCCACGTCTACAACGCGTCGGTCTGGTACAAGGGCAGCTGGGCGTCCGACGTGCAGGTCAAGCTGACGCTGTACTACCGGACCAGCGCCGGCACCTGGGCGTACTGGACGAGCGGCCCCGCGCTGCCCGCGACGAACACCTGGACGCAGACCCCCGCCTTCACGAGCCCGGCCGCTCCCGCCGACGCCACCGGCCTGTCCGTCGGCCTCTCGCTCGCGGGCGTCGGCACGATCTACACCGACGATTACGACATCACGGACCCGGCCAACCCATGACGACCAGAGGAAGAGTCCTCGCGGAGTTCGGGCTCGGAGTCGGGCTGCTGGGCCTCGCCGCCGGCCTCGCGGTCGACGTGCTGTCCCCGGCGAGCAGGGCCGACACCGAGAAGGCCCGTACGGTCGTGACCAACGCGATGCTGCAGGCCGCGCGGACGGACAACCGCTGCACGCGCGGCCGGGTCGCGCTGACCTTCGACGACGGCCCGGACATCTACACGCCGCAGATCCTGAAGGTCCTGCGCGCGTACGGGGTGCGGGCGACCTTCTTCGCCATGGGCCAGAAGGCGGCCGCGCGGCCCGCCCTGATCAGGGCGGAGGTCGCGGACGGTCACCTGGTCGAGAACCACAGCTGGAACCACCCGCACATGGCCGACCTCGACCAGGCACAGATCGACTGGCAGCTCAACGCGACCCAGCGGGCCATCACGGCGGCGGGCGCGCCGGCGCCGACGCTGTTCCGGCCGCCGTTCGGCAACACGAACACCACGGTGGACGGGGAGGCGAGGCTGGCCGGGATGCGGGTGATCCGCTGGTCGATCGACACCGACGACTGGCGGGGCCGCGAGCCGGGCGACATCGCCGCGTCCGTCCTCGACCAGGTGGTCCCGGGCTCGGTGGTGCTCATGCACGACGGCGTCCGCCAGTCCGCCGCCACGGTGCAGGCGCTGCCCACGGTGATCCGCGGGCTGCGCGCCCGCGGGTTCTGCACCGCCCTCGCCACCGACTGACCGGGAAGGACATGTCGATGCATCGGCACAATGGGCGTACGGGCGACGCCCTCCGCAGGGCGGGCGGACCCCGCACGGACGACGGACCCCGCACGGACGACGGGCCCCGCACGGCGGTCTCGGGCGGGATCCGGCGGCGGGCCGGCGTCCGGACCGCGTTGGTCCTCACCGTGGTCGCGGTGCTCGCGGCGGGCGGCTGGGCGGTACGCGCCCGGCCGCGCCCGGCGCTGTTCGCGCCGCGGCTGTCCGGGCCGGACCGCCTCGTCACCAACGAGTTCGCGCACTGGAACCCCCAGACGCCGGGCACCCGTGTCTCGCGGGACTGGGACGTCAGCAGCGGGTCGCTGTTCATCCACCGGGGCGTCGCCTGGTCGGGGACGCCGGACGCGTCGGTCCCGGACGCGGGATCGACCCGGGGCACGGGATCGAGCGTGTTCCGGATGACCACGCGCCGCCGGGACTTCGAGGACGTGGCGGTGTCCCTCCGGCTGCGGAACCTGGGCCTGACGGCCACCGGGCGGGCGGCGGCGTCGGAGATCGACGGCGTGCACGTCTTCCTGCGCTGGCAGAGCCCGGAGAAGCTCTACGTCGTCTCGCTGAACCGCCGGGACGACCTCATCGTGGTCAAGAAGAAGCTGCCCGGCGGCGACGCCAACGGCGGCACGTACTACACGCTGGGCCAGGCCCGCTACGCCGTCCCGTACGGCCGCTGGCAGGCGTTCCGGGTCCGGATCACGACGTCCGGCGGCGGCCTGGTGACGATCACGGTCGCGCGGGACGGCCGCGAGGTTCTGTCGGCGACCGACGACGGCAGTGAGAGGGCGGCGATCCTGGACCCCGGCGCGGTCGGGCTGCGCGGGGACAACTGCGATTTCGAGTTCACCGCCTTCCGCGTCACCCGGATCTGACGCCGTCCCGTGGGCGTGCCCTCCAGGCGCTCTGACGGGGCGGTCAGTCCCCGGCGTCCGGCCCGCTGAGCCAGCGCAGCAGCAGGCGGACGCCGAACCCGGTTCCACCGCGCGTGACCTCGGCGTCGTCGGAACCGGCGCGGGCCGGCCCGGCGATGTCGAGGTGCGCCCACGCGCGCCGCCCGGTGAACTCCCGCAGGAACAGCGCCGCGACGATCGAGCCCGCGCGGAAGCCGCCGCGCCCGGCGTTCGCGAGGTCGGCGACGTCGGAGTCGAGGGCCTGGCGGTAGTCGTCGGTGAGCGGCATCCGCCACAGCGGCTCGCCGCTGTCGGCTCCGGCGCCGAGCAGCCCGGCGGCGAGGGCGTCCTCGGTCGCGTACAGCGCGCCGAGCCGCTGGCCGAGCGCGACCTTGGCCGCCCCGGTGAGCGTCGCGAGGTCCACGAGCGCGTCGGGGTCGAGCTCGGCGTCCGCGTAGGCGAGGGCGTCGGCCAGGACCAGGCGTCCCTCCGCGTCGGTGTTGAGCACCTCCGACGTGATGCCGCCGTAGTGCCGGATGACGTCGCCGGGGCGCATCGCGGAGCCGGACGGGAGGTTCTCGGCCGCCGCGATCAGCCCGGTGACCCGGACCGGCACGCGCAGCGCCCGCAGCGCGGTCATCGCGCCGATGACCGCCGCGCCGCCCGCCATGTCGGTCTTCATGGTCTGCATGCTCCCGTTCGACTTCAGCGACAGGCCGCCGGAGTCGAACGTGATGCCCTTACCGACGAGCACGACGTGCCGGGCGGCCGGGCCGGTCTCCGGCTCGTACGCCAGCTCGATCAGGCGCGGCGGGCGGGCCGATCCGGAGCCGACGGCGACGATCCCGCCGAAGCCCCCGGCGCGCAGCTCCTCCTCGTCGCGGACCCGTACGGTCAGCCCGGACTCGGCGGCGAACCGCTCGGCCTGCTCGGCCAGCCACCGCGGGGTCTTCTCCAACGACGGGGTGTTCACCAGGTCGCGGGCGGCCGCCACGGCGCGGGCGACGACGACGCCGCGTTCGACGGCGCTGTCGGCCGCGCGCCCGGCCTCGACGAGCAGGGTGATCGTCTCGGCCGCCGGTCGTGTCGGCGAGCCGCCGACGCGGAAGTCGTAGGAGGCCAGCAGCAGGCCCTCGGCGAACGCCGCGAGCGCCTCGTCGCCGGCGCCGGACGGCACGGCGACGGCGACGCCTGCGCGGCCCCGCCCGCGTCGCGCGACGGCCGCGCCCGCCCGGCGCAGCGCCGCCGGGGAGCCGTCCCCGACGCCGTACAGCAGCAGGTCGGTGATGCCGTCACCCAGCCGGCACGGGGCGCCGACGAGCTCTCCGGGGCCGCCCTTCGCCTCCTCGTGAGCGAGCAGGTCGGTCGCGCCCAGGGGGAACACGCCGGCCACCTCGTCGGCGTACAGGGGGTCGAGCTCGGGACCGGACCGCACGGGCACCGCGACGACCTCGGCGGTCGTGGCGATGTCCCGGATCGTGCCGTGGACGGTGCGCAGCTGGGTGGAAACCGGCAAGACCTCTCCTTCGGGACGGTCCCGTACGGGCCTCAGGGGGACTGGACGGTCCCGTACGGACAGCGAGGCCCCGGCGGACGAACGCCGGGGCCCTCGCGGAAACCTCAATGATCGGGGTGACGTCGGGTCAGCCCACGACGCCCTTCAGCGCGTCCCCGAGCTCGCCTGCCTCCTCCGCCGACAGTTCGACAACGAGCCGCCCGCCGCCTTCGAGCGGGACACGCATGACGATTCCGCGCCCCTCCTTGGTAACTTCGAGCGGACCATCGCCTGTCCGCGGCTTCATCGCCGCCATGCGTGAATCCCCTTCCTGCCTAGGGCCGCGCGGGGCCGCCGGGCTTCTTTGGCCGCTGACCCGTCTGCCGCATCAAGTCAACTGGTGGTGGTCCATTATCCCGTTTTCCGGGCGCTAAGTGGTAACGATCAGCTTCGAGATCATGCTGAGACCTGGCGACCGGCCGTTCCGGCGGTGGGCGGCACCCCCGTCGCGGGGCCCGTGGCGCCCTTCCTCTCTTCATTTTCTCGCACCGGCGACGGCGCGGCTCTTGCCCCCGGCCTCCGGCGTCACGGAAGGTTGCCGTGGAGGATCGGACGGACCGAACCAGGGCAAAGGAGCCTGAACGTGTCGGAGAGCGTGCGGTACGACCTCGCGGACGGGGTCGCGACGATCAGCCTGAACCGCCCGGACGCGATGAACTCGCTGACCGCGAAGACCAAGAGCGCGTTGCGCGCGGCGGTGGAACGGGCACGCGACGACTCCGCCGTACGCGCGGTGATCCTGACCGGTAGCGGCCGCGCCTTCAGCGCCGGGCAGGACCTGCGGGAGCACGCCGCCAACCTGGACGCGGGCCGCGGCCTCGACGGCACGATCGCGGACCACTACAACCCCATCGTCCTCGCCCTCGCCGGCATGCCCAAGCCGGTGATCGCCGCGGTCAACGGCGTCGCGGCGGGCGCCGGGTTCTCCTTCGCGCTGGCCTGCGACCTCCGGATCGCGTCGGAGAAGGCGTCGTTCGCGACGGCGTTCACGAGGATCGGGCTGGCCCCCGACAGCGGCCTGTCCTGGACGCTGCAGCGCCTCGTCGGCCGGGCCAAGGCCACCGAACTCCTGTTGCTCGCCGAGCCGCTCCGCGCGCCGGAGGCGCTCGAACTCGGCCTCGTCAACCGCGTCGTGCCCGCCGACCGGCTCGACGCGGAGGCGCGCGAGCTCGCGCGGCGGCTCGCCGCCGGGCCCACGGTCGCGTACGGCGCGGTGAAGGCCGCCCTCGACCACGCGGCCACCGCCGACCTGGCCGGCGCGCTGGCCAGGGAGGCGGAGCTGCAGGACGCCTGCGCCGCGACCGCCGACCACACGGCCGCCACCAAGGCCTTCCTGAAGAAGGAGGAGCCCGTCTTCGAAGGCCGCTGAGCCGCCCGCGACCTCCGGCGGCCTCGGCCGCCCGCGGCCCCCGGATGATCAGGGGGAACGCCGGAGTGCCGGGCGCCCGGGCCGCCGGGTGACCCCTTAGCCTCGGCACCGTGACCGAACGCGAATGGCTGTCCACCGAGGATTGGTACGCCTCCCTGCCGAGCGTCTATCTCGCGGCGGGCGGACTGATCACCGACACCTCCGGACGGATCCTGCTCGTCAAGCCGAGCTACCGCCCCTACTGGCTGTTCCCCGGCGGCATCGTCGAGGCCGGCGAGGCTCCGCACCTCGGCTGCGAACGCGAGGTCCTGGAGGAGGTCGGGCTGTCCCTGACCGCGGGACGCCTGCTGGTCTGCGACTGGGTACCGGCGGACGACGAGCGCCCGCGCGCGAACGTGTACTTCCTGTTCGACTGCGGCACGTACTACGCGGACGCGCCGATCCGGCTGCAGGAGGAAGAGCTCGTGGACCACGCGTTCGTGACGGTCGAGGAGGGCGTCGGCATGCTCTCCTCCGCCTCGGCCGCCCGCCTTCCCGCCGCCCTGCAGGCCCGCGCGACCGGCACGACGCAGTACCTCGCCGCGTCCAAGCCCATCGACGCGGACCTCACGCGATAACGCCGGAGAATGGACGGGGCATGGACCTGACACTCTCTTTTACATAGCCTTGACCGGCACGCCTGCCGATCGAGGGAGTGTTCATTGGCCACGCCGTCAGCGGTCCCCGACATCCTGTCGCCCGAATTCGCCGCGGACCCGTATCCGTACTACCGGACGATGCTCGACGAATTTCCGCTGATCAGGCAGGAGGCGAGCGGCGGCTACGTCATCTCACGCTACGAGGACGTGCAGCGCGCCTTCCGGGACCCGGTCTTCACCACCGACAACTACCAGTGGCAGCTCGAGCCCGTGCACGGGCGGACCATCCTGCAGATGAGCGGCCGAGAGCACGCCGTGCACCGCGCGCTGGTGGCGCCGGCGTTCCGCGGAAATGAGCTGCAGGAGAAATTCCTGCCGGTCATCGAGCGCAACTCCCGCGAACTCATCGAGCGTTTCGCCACCCGCGGAACCGTCGATCTGGTGGCGGAATTCACGACGCGGTTCCCCATCAACGTCATCGCCGACATGCTGGGCCTGGACAAGGGGGATCACGACCGGTTCCACCGCTGGTACACCTCGATCATCGCGGTCTTCGGCAACCTGGCCGGCGACCCGGAGGTCGCGGCGGACGGCGAGCGGACCCGCCGCGAGCTGGGCGAGTACCTCATCCCGATCATCCGGGAACGCCGGGCGAACCCCGGGGACGACCTGCTGTCGACGCTCTGCGCCGCCGAGATCGACGGCACCAGGATGACCGACGACGACATCCGGGCCTTCTGCAGCCTGCTGCTCGCCGCCGGCGGCGAGACCACCGACCGGGCCATCTCCGCGCTGTTCCGCAACCTCCTCGAACACCCCGACCAGTTCGCCGCCGTACGCCGCGACCGCACGCTCATCCCGAAGGCGTTCGCCGAGACGCTTCGCCACACCCCGCCGGTCCACATGGTCATCCGTCAGGTGGCCGAGGACGTCACCCTCAGCGGCGGCACCGTGCCCGCCGGCGGCACCGTCGTCTGCGCGGTCGGCGCCGCCAATCGCGACCCCCGGCGCTACTCCCGTCCGGACGAGTTCGACGTCTTCCGCGACGACCTGGCCGCCTCGACCGCGTTCTCCGCGGCCGCCGACCACCTGGCCTTCGCGCTCGGACGTCACTTCTGCGTGGGCGCCCTGCTGGCCAAGACGGAGGTCGAGGTGGCGGCGAACCACCTGCTCGACGCCATGGACGACCTCGCGTTCCGTGACGGCGCCGCGCCGCCCGAGCGGGGAGTGTTCACCCGCGGCCTCATGACGCTCCCGCTGAGGTTCCGGCCGGTGGCCGCCGGCTCCTCCTCCGCCATGGCGGCGCCGGCCGTCACCGGCTGATCAACCGGAGACGTACGACGGGGTGAACCCCACCGGCAGGTCGACCAGGCCGCGCATCCAGACGGACGGCGACCACCCCAGGTCCTCGGGCTCCACCGCCAGCAGCAGGTCCGGCAGCCGGTCGAGGAGCACCTCGACGGCGGCATGGCAGATCACCTCGGCGAGCTCCGGTGCCGGGTACGGGCACCGGTGCTCGCCGTAGCTGAACGACATCATGGCCTGGTTGCCGACCGCGGGGGCGTCGGAGGTGGGCCGTACCCGCGGGTCGCTGTTGGCCGCCGCCAGGCCCAGGACGAGCAGGTCGCCGGTGTCGATCTGCTGCCCGCCGAGGAGGACCGGCCGGGCGGCCCACCGGCCCAGGTAGTTCTGCGTGGGCGTGTCCTCCCACAGCACCTCGTTCAGCGCATGGCCGACGCTGCGGCGGCCACCCGCGAGGTTCAGGGAGAACCGGTCGTCGGTCAGCATCAGCCGGACGGTGTTGCCGATCCAGTACGCCATCGGCTGCTGGGCGGCGGTCATCACCAGGACCAGGTCCGCGATGAGCTCCTCTTCCGTCAGGTTCGCGGAGTCGTTCAGCATGCGCGTCACGAAGTCCGGGCCCGGCTGCTCGCGCTTGTGCGCCACCAGCCGCTCCATGGTCGCGCAGATGCCCTGGTAGGCGTCGAGCGCGCCCTCGTCGCCGTTGACCGTGGTCATCATGTCCCGCAGCAGGCCCGGGGTCTCCTCCTCGGGCAGGCCGAAGATCTGCGCGAGGACGAGCAGCGGCAGCGGATGCGCGTACTCGGCCATCAGCTCGGCCTCGCCCCGCCCGGCGAACGAGTCGATCAGGTCGTCCGCGATCCTCTCGGCCCGGATCCGCAGGTCGAACTGGTCGACGTCGAACAGGCCGTTGCTGATCGCACCGGCGCGGCGCCGGTGCTCGTCGCCTTCGGCGAACAGCGTGGAGGGCTGGTAGCCGACGAAGGGCCGCAGCGGCCAGTCGGGCGGGATGTCGTCCCACTGGTTCCAGCGGCGGGAGTCGCGGGCGTAGATCTCCGGGTGGCTCAGGACGTGATGGACCTCCCGGTAGCCGATGACGAACCAGGCGGGGATGTCCCCCTCGAGCACGACGGGGACGACCGAGCCGTGCTCCTGGCGCATCTCGCGGTAAAGCTCCGACGGATTCCGCAGGAACCTCGGCCCGTACAGCGGCAGGACGGCGGCGTGGGCGGGACAGCCGCCCGGTGAGTCGTCGGCGGGGGCGGCGGGCACGGGCTCGGTCATGGCCTTCTTCCACGAAGCGGTCGGAATCCGCCGACGGCACACGCCGGCGAGGCGTCACGGGTGGTGTGCGCGAGACTACGCGTCCAAGATCCGCCAGGGGCCTACATCCGGACGAATTCCCCCGAGAATCGCGGTCCGCCGACGCTCGGGCCCGTTCCCCTGGTCGACCGCGGCACGTACGGAAGACCCCTCGGAGACGGCGACCGGCCGCTCCGAGGGGTCCGTGCGGCAGGTCAGCCGGTGACCGTGACCTCGATCCTCCCGGACACGCCGCCGCTGGTGACCGAGACGGTCGCGGTGCCCGCGCGCCGGGCGGTGATGCTCCCCGTCGCCGGATCGACCTCGACCACCCGCGTGTCGCTGGACGACCAGACGTGCGAGGCCGGGTCGGCGATCGGGAGCGTCAGCGTGGGCTGATTGTCGCCGCCGACGGCCGTGCCGGTCGCCGTGAGCCGCCCCGAGTCCCCCTTCCGCAGGGCGGCCGGGCCGGTGACCGCGATGGACGCCAGCACCGGCTCGACGGTGAACCCGATGCGGCCGGACGGGCCGACGTGGATCAGACCGAAGTTGTAGAAGCCGCCCTGATCCGCCGGCGCGTACGCGGGCATGCCGAGGTCGGCGAAGGTGAACTGCGGAACACCGTCGGCCGAGGGCTGCCCGAGCGGGTCGAGGATCTGCTCGGCGAAGCCGCGGGCGTGGCCGTACAGCATGATCACGTGGGTGCCGCGGTGCGTCTGCTGGTACCGCTGGATCAGCCGCACGTACATCCGCGCCTCCCACCGGTCGCCGAACTGGCTGTTCGCGGCCGGATGCGGGTCGTACGCCGGCATGTGCGTCACCACGAGGACCGCCGGGGAGCGGTTGCCGGTGAGCTGCCGGACCAGCCAGGGGAACTGCGCCTCGGCGGGGCTCTGGTAGGCGTCGGACGACTGCAGACTGCCGTGCGCGTTGTCGGTCACGATGACGTTCGCGGGTCCGGAGGTGTACGCGTAGTGGGTCTCGCCGAAGACCTTCGCGAAGTTCCCGTTCTCCGGCACCGCGCCCTGGCTGATCTCGTGGTTGCCGACGATGTCCCGGTACGGGACGCCGAGCGCGGCCATCTTCTGCTGGGCGAACTGCAGGTCGGGCAGCTCCCCGTCATCGGGCATGTCGCCGAGGAACTGCGCCCGGTCGGGCCTGAGCGCGGGGACCCGCTTCGCGATGGCGTCCATGACGCCGGCGCTCGCCGAGCCCGGGTCCGACGCGACGAGGTGGGCGTCGTCCCCGGTGAGGAGCGTCGTGCCCTTCTTGTGGAAGTCGTCCGCGCTCTCCTCGTACGTCAGCCAGGACGGGTTCTTCGGAATGGCCGTGTACGGCGGCGCGACGACCGGGCGCGGGGAGTACAGCGCCTGCAGTCCGCTGACGTTCAGCGTGCCGCTCATCGTGGTCGCCGCGTTGATGCCGAGGAAGTCGATGAAGCTGATCTTCAGCGGGAACTTCATCGTCGACGGCAGCGCGGCGACGACGAGCCGCCAGTCCTTCCAGGTGACCGTCGTCGGGTAGAGGGTCGTCGTGAGGCCGTCGGCGCCGATGTAGGACTCCGCCAGATTGATGCCGCTGCCGTCACCCTTGATCCACAGGCCGATGCCGGTCGGGTTCTTGCCCTCGGCGTCGGCCCCGGCCTGCAGCGTCGTCTTCGAGGACAGGACGAGCTGCTTGACCCCCTGCCCGGCGGGCACGGTGTACGTGAGCTGGAGCGAGCCGGATGCGGTGGATCCGGGCGGCACGACGCCGGAGGCCAGGCTCGTCTGCGCCGGCTGTCCGGTGGTGTTGCGCAGGTTCCAGTCGCCCACGTCGCTCATGTCGTCGATGACCTTGGAGACGCTGCCCACCGCGACGGTCGTGCTCGCGGACACTCCGCCCGACTCGGCGGTCACCGTGGCGAGGCCGCCCTTGGCGGCCGACGCGGTGAACGTCCCGTGCGCGTCGATGGTGCCCAGGTCGGACGGGCTGACCGTCCACCGGGCCACCTCCGCGGGGACGGGTATGGAGCCGTCGCCGGTGAGGGTGAACTGCTGGACCGATCCGTTGATGAGGTCCGGCTGGTCCGGGCTGATCGTCAGCGAGTGCAGGCGGTCGAGGACGCGCAGGGGCTCGGTCGCGGTCGCACGGCCGTTCCTGGCGATGATCTCTCCGGTGCCCGCGCGGTTCACGGTGAGCCGGCCGTTCTGCCACGAGCCGAGGGACGACGGCACGACCGTGACCCGGGTGTCGCCGGCGGCGGGGTTCTGGTCGGCGTCGGTGGCGTACACCGGGACGTCGACGGTCGCGCCGGGCACGGTGGTGACCGGCGTTCCGCCGTTGATGACGACCGTGCGCGCCGAACCGGCGGCGTCGGCCGTGGAGTAGACGAAGATGCCGTTCGCGACCGCGCGCTCGTGGCCGTCCGAGGGCGTGTTCATGACGGAGAGCCGGCCGTCGCCGGGCTTGCGCGCGACGAGTTCGCTCGAGCCGCCGCCGTCGAACAGGATGGCGTCGTACGCGCCGTGGTCGAGCAGGTAGCCGGTGGCCTCGTCGGGCGTGACGCCGGACGCCCCGGTCGGGCCGGTACGCCCGTCGAGGACGACGAACGTCGCGTGCCGACCGTCCTTGCTCAGGCCGACGGCGGTCTCCGGGTTGCGGCTGGGGTTCTTGCCGCCGGGCGGAGTGCCCACCGGGTCCTTGTACGCCGCGCCGTCCTTCACCAGGACGGTGGCGCCGCTGACCATCGTGGTCAGGGTGGGCGTCTTCTCCTCGATGGTCAGGGTGTCGCCCACGTGGACGTTCGCGGCGAGCCACTGCCCGCCCGCGCCGGCCCCGGCCAGGCTCTCCCGCCCGGCGGTCAGGCGGGGTATCGAGGTGACGCCGGCCGTGACGCCGTCGACGGTGAGACCGCCTCCGGTGGCGTGGCCGGTGACGACCGTCGCCGCGGCCACCGCCGTCGGACCGCCGAGGTCGGGGGTCAGCCTGCTGATCCCGCCCGCCGCGACGTCGGTGACGGTGTTCACGGAGGTGATGGCGTGGCTCGCCCCGCCGTCGGTGACGGTGCCGCTGTAGGTCTGCGGGCCGATGACCATCGAGCCGTCCGGCTTGACGCCGAGGATCGCGTTGAAGTTCGGCTGCGGGCTCTTGAGCAGGCGGCCGTTCGCCATGATCCCGCCGATCGGCCGGCCGGTGGCGTTGATGTCGAAGTAGTCGCCGTTGATGCCGGCCACCGCGCCCGTACGCGTCCCCATGGAGGTGAGGGTCTCGTCCGAGGGGTCGGTGATCTGGTCTCCCGCCTCGACGGCGCCGATTCGTACGTTCGGGTCGGACAGGTCGACGTCGAGCACCTGCGTGTGCTGGCGGCCGCCCACGGCGTCGTAGGTCTCGGAGTACTCGGCGACCCCGTGGGTGATCGGGGTCGAGTCCGTCCGGCTCTGGTCGACGACGAGGGGCCAGAAGTCAGGAGTCTTGGGAAGCCAGGGCGCGGCCGCCGCGTCGGCACGTGGGGTGAGCCCGGCCGCCATGGTCGCGGTGACCACGGCGGTCAGGCCGATTCTGATGAGACGGTTCGCCGTTCGCACGGCGCCTCCCGGTGATGAGACGAAGCGAAACCTCTGAACCTCACCAGAAAGATATTTACGGGAGACGACGACTCGACGGCAAGATCCTTACCGACCGATGCATGATCGAGCGGTAAGGCGAGGACCGGTCAGCGGTCGACGGTCACCTCGAACAACCGTTGCAGCAGGGCGTGCAGAGAGGTCCGCTCGTCGCCGGTCAGCCCGGCGAGCATGTCCCGCTCGATGACCTCGCCCGCGCGGCGCAGGGTCCCGGCCGTGGCGCGGCCCTCCGCGGTGAGCCTGATCGTGTGACGGCGCCGGTCGGCGGGGTCCCGGGTCCGTTCGATCAGCCCGCGGCGTTCCAGGAAGTCGACCACCGAGACGGCGTTCCGCGGGTCCACGCCGATCAGCTCGGCGAGGTGCTGCTGGTGCGTGACCTTCACGGCCTCCAAGGTCATCAGTGCCCCATAGTGATGCGGCGTCATGCCGTGCTCGGTCAGCATGCGCGCCCATCGCCGCCGCGACTCGGCACCGAGCCGGGTCAGCAGATAGCCCGTGCCGGCCCGGAGCTCAGGCGGTGTAGCGGAGACACTCTCTGCCGGTTCGTGGCTTTTGTCCGCCATACCGGTGATCATACGCTCTTGCGGACATTCACCATGATGGTCATAGTTCATGGCCAATGGTGGGAGACAAGAACGTTCTCACGCGTTACGGTCTGCACTGGCGATCAATGACATGAGTCAGAGCGGAAGAACGCGGAGCGGACGATGGCCCCTCACCCCCCGGCGCCACCCGTCACAGGCCGACCCGTCACCGGCCGGCCCCCTGCCGACCGGTATCGCGGCGCCGGTCTGCTGCTCACCCTCCCCGCCGCCCTCCTGGCGCTCATCACCCTGATCGTGCCGACCGGCCAGACGATCGTGAAGAGTTTCCAGAGGTCCCAACTCTTCGGCCGTTCCCACGATTTCGTCGGCCTCGACAACTACTTCAACGTCCTCAAGCAGGGCGACGTCTGGCGCGCGTTCGGCTTCTCGGTCCTGCTCGCCATCGCCCCGGTCATCGTCGCCGTGCTGATCGGCCCGGCGCTCGCCGCGGCCCTGGACGGGGCGGGAACGTGGCCGCGGCGCATCGGCCGCGTCCTGCTGTCCCTGCCGCTCGTGGTCTTCTCCCCGGTGGCGACCGCCGTCGCCTGGCACCTGGGGCAGGCCGGCGTCGGAGGGAACGGAGTCGCGAGGATCTTCGGCCGGATCGACAGCCCCGACAAGGCGTTCGCCGTCATCCCGCTGATCACGGCGGCGGCCACGTTCGGCGTGGTGTGCGGCCTGGCGCTGCTGGTCTTCCTGCCGGTCCTGCGCGGCCGCCGTGAAGGCCGGCGGGTCACCCCGGCCATGCTCGCGGTCGCGTCGATCGTCGCGCTCGCGGTAATCGCGACGAGCCTTCAGGCGTTCACCTTCCCGGCGGTGCTCGGCGACTCGCGACGCTCGGTCACCCCCGTCGGCCTGGGATACGGCAGGGCCTTCCGTCTGGCCGAATTGGGCCTCGGTTCGGCCCAGGCCACCATGGTCGGCCTGATCCTGGCGGTCCTCGGCGTGGCCGTGGCCCTCATCGCGATCAGAACGGGCCTCGGCGTCAAGCTCGCCCCCGCACCCCCGCGCGGAACTCCGGAGCCCGGCCCGCGCCCGGACGCCGGCCGGTCGGCGATCGGGCTGCTGGCCGTGGTCGTCGTCCTGATCCTCACCGTCCTGGCCTCCTGGCCCTGGCTCTCCGCGCTGTTCCCCCACGGGTCCGGCGGCTCGGCCCACGACTCCACGGCCCGGCTCTACCTGAACACGTGGATCCCGCCGCTGCTGGGCGCCATCGTCTCCGTCGGCGCGGCGTTCCTGGCGGCGCTGGGCATCGGCGGCCTGCGCCCGCTCGGCCGCCGCAGCGAGTGGCTCCTCCTGCCGTTCGCCCCGTGGCTGTTCGTCGGCGTCGGCCCGCTCGCCGTCGCCGACTACCAGAACGAGCGCGACCTCGACCTCCTCGGCAAGTTCCCGGCGCTGATCTCGCCGATCCTCGTGAGCGTCCCCGCCCTGTTCGTCCTGACGCTGTTCTGCCGGAGACACGCCGCGCGGTGGCGGGCGCAGCGCGCCGCCGGCGCCCCGGCCGGTCCGTCGTTCTTCGCCACGGTCGTCGTCCCGGCGCTGCCCCTGGCGGGTCTGCTCGTCGGCGCGATCACCCTGATCGGAGCACAGGGCCTGCTGTGGCCGTCCATCGCCGGCGACGGCCCCGGAAACCAGACGGCGCCGCTCGAGCTGATCATCCGCGTCGAGCAGACCTTCGGCACCGACACCGGGACCGGGCTGACGACGCCGATCGTCGTGGTCGTCCTGGCGCTCATCGCGCTCGCCGCGCTGCAGATCCTCTATCTCGACCGGCTCGTCATCACGACCGGCCCCGATGAGGAGGCCCTCGGAGTCACGCCGCCGTTCCAGGCCGCAGGACCACCCGTCCCGGTCCCGGGCCCCGGCCTCCCGCCGCCCACCGGGCCGTCGTTCCCGTTGCCTCCCCCGCCCGGTTACGGCCCACCGCCCTCGTACGGGCCTCCTCCCGGATACCCGCCCCCACCGGGGTACGCGCCGCCGCCCGACGGACCACCCCCTTCGCCCGCCCCCACGACGAGCCCGGCCGATCCAAAGCCGGAGCCGGAGGCGGAGCCGCCGGCGGATCCGGAGGGCGCTCCCGAGACGCGGACGCGGAGCGACGGGGAGGCATCACCCGCCGCGCGCGAGGACCCGGACGCGGCTCCGGCGGACACGCCGGCCGACGACCCACCGCAGCGCGAGGACGACTGAGGCGACCCGCAGAACCCGGAGGATGGATGCTTCGCCTGCCCACCAGGGTGCGGCGCGTCGAGAAATGCCGAGGCAGACGCCACGTGCTGAGCACGCCGCGGCTGTTCCTGCAGACGGCCACGCTCCTCGACCTGAACATCGCCGCGGCCGCCGCCAGCGACCCGGAGGCACAGCGTTGGCTGGGCTGGCCGCCCGGTGGCGTGATCCTGGAGGATCACCGGGATCGGCTACTCGCGAGACGGCCGGGCCAGGGCCGCCCGTTCCGGGGACCGGACGATGACGTCGAATTGGTCGCCATCGACCGGCAGAGCGGTCTCCTCGCCGGCTCCATCGGCGTGCGCGGCGCCGAAGGCGGGGAATGGGAGGTCGGCGGATACCTGGCTCCGCGTTTCCGGCATCAGGGTCTGGGCACCGAGCTTTTCGCCGGAGCCGCGGCGTTCGCCCACGAACACCTCGGCTTGGCGGTGGTCCACGCAGGCGCGGAGGTCTCGAACTCCGCGTCGATCGGTGCCCTGCTGTCGGCTGGTTTCGTCCCGATGGCGGGGCCGGAACACCATGAACTCCCGGACGGCCGGGTCATTCCGAGCCGCTGGTTCCGCCATGAGTCCGACCGGCCGGCCACCTGCGCCATTGCCGGGAGCCGGTGAGGTGGTAGCCGGGGCTCTTTCTAGATTCGTGCCCACACCCATTTGCCGCCCCGATCCGGCGTCGGCGTACAGCCCCACGCGAGAGCGGCGCTACGGACGAGGAGGAGTCCGCGGCCACCGTTGTGGTCGAAGTCGTCGTCGTCCAGGTCGGCGAGCGGCTCCGCGCTGACCTGCGGGAGCTCGGGTGCCGGGTCCCAGACGGACAGCACGCTCTCCGCGCCGTCCAATGTGATCATCACTTTGATCAGCTTTCCGGGCGCGGCCTTGACGGCATTGGTCGCGAGTTCGGAAATGATCAGCTCGGCGTCGGGACACGTCTCCCGCCGGCCATGGTGCGCGATGACGATCGACACCCACCGGCGAATGGCGGGGACGGCGCTCTCCGCAGCGGTAAAGGGCCCTAACGCCAGATCAAAGCCTCACCGCCTACTTCGGCTTCGAGGTGCGCAAGCACCGCGAGGGCGCGAGCCTGTCCCAGGCCGAGCTCGCCGACCAGCTGCACTGGGCCAAGTCCACGGTCGGCAACCTGGAGACGGCGTTCCGCTCCCCCACCGTCGACCACGCCAAGGACCTCGACCGCTTCTTCACCACCGACCGCTTCGGCTGGCTTCACGGCCTGATCGTCCGCGAGGAGCTCCCCGACTTCTTCCGCCCCTTCGCCCGCAGAGAGCCCGACGCGACGCACATCCGCGCCTTCGAGCCATCGCTGGTTCCCGGGCTGCTACAGATCGAGGAATACATCCGAGCGCTGTTGGCTACCGAACGCGACCCCGCAGACATCGAGCAGACAGTCGCCGCACGACTCGACCGGCAACGCATCCTCCACCGCAAGGCTCCCGCCCCTCCGCGCCTATGGGCCGTCTTGGACGAGACCGTCATCAGGCGAGAGGTAGGCGGACCCGAGGTGATGCGGAAGCAACTAGCTCACCTACTGCAAATGGCCGAGTGCCATAACGTCATAATCCAGCTCGTCCCGATGTCCGTAGGCGCGTACCCTGGTCTAGAAGGTGGGTTCTCGATCCTGAGTTTCGACGAGGGAGCTGACATGGCGTTCGCAGGTGCTTCAGGCGGCGGACACATGATCGAACAGCAGAAAGATGTAGCACGCGCCGTCACGCGTTTCGAGCTGATCCGCTCACACGCCGTTAGCGCCAACGAAAGCATCAGGCTGATCCGGGAGGCACTGTGAACACCCCTCGACTTCCAATGATCTGGCGCAAGAGCAGCCGCAGTGGCCAATCGGGCGACAACTGCGTCGAGTTGGCGATTGTCGCGGTGCGAGAGAAGGCCTCCTAGACATCCTGGTCACCCACCGCCCCACCTACACTGCTCCCGTGACTGGGGCTGCTTACCGCAGGCGCGTCCCCAGATGCTGGGACAGGCGCAACAGATAGCCGTCTGGATCCTGCACGGCGAACTGCCGCACACCCACTGCATCCACGGCTCGCTCGTACCAACGCTCTTCCAGCGGCAAGAACAATCCGCAGCCGGCGGCCAGCACAGCGGCATAGATCTGCTCGACATCCTCCACCTCGATGGTGAGATTGACGCCCCGTCCATAGGGGTGGTCGAGCTCCGCACGGGGATAGAGCCGGTCGCGACTGAATGGCTGCTCCAGCATGAGCTCTGCCCCGCCTCGCTCCAGGTAGGCGAAACGCTCCTCCGGACGCGCGTAACGCACCTGGAACCCCAGCAGGCGGTAGAAAGCCAGGCTGGCCTCGATGTCGGAGACGATCAATTCCGGAACCAGACACGACATCTCGTCACCCTGACCCATCTCAGGGATACTCGCAAATCACCATCCCGGCCAGCCGACGAAGCCCGCCCGGACAAGACGACCAACGGCGGAGCGGCAGACGTGCCATCCACTCTCCGCAGTGACGTTGATGTCTGTTTCCCGCCAGCATCGTTGCGCCGATGCTTCCTACGGTTGGCGGGTGAGAACTGATCTCTCCGGGGTCGATCAGCACCGCCGATTGCGTAGTCCTGTCATTTGGTTCATGTCGTTCGCGGCCGCGCTCGGGACAGCGACGACCTACCCGTTGCAGCCGGCGATCGCCGATGTGGCGAACTCGTTGGACGCCTCGCTCGCCGCTGTCGGGGTCACTCTCGCGTGCGGGCCAATGGGGTACATGGTCGGACTCGGTCTCCTTGTCTCGCTGGTCGACCGATTTCCTCCGGGACGGGTGCTTTCGGCGCAGGTCGGCGTTCTGGCGGCCGCCCTGTTCTTGAGTGCTGTCGTCGACAGCGTATGGGCGTTGGGGGCGGCGATCGGCGTGATCGGGGCCTGCTCGTCCGTTGGTGCAGGCCTCAGTTCGGTGGTCGCCCGGCTCGCGTCCCCGCATCGGCGAGCAACGATGCTGGGGATCGTGACCGCCGGGATATCGGCGGGAATCCTCGCCGGCCGGATCGTCGGCGGCTGGCTTGCCGAGGTCATCGGCTGGCGTGGCATGCTCATGGTGTTCGCCGCAGCCTGTGCGGCCGTCGCGGTGGGCTTGCTGCTGGTAGTGCCAGGAACTCGGGGAAAGGCCGAGCGTGGTTATCTCGCCACACTGAGGTCGATCCCGGGCCTGCTCGTCCGGTACCGGGCGTTGCGGTTGGCCGCCACCCGTGGCGCCCTGTGGTTCTTCGCGTTCTGCGCGATGTGGGCTGGGCTGGCGGTCGCACTCTCGAAGCCCCCGTACTCGTACTCGGCCGAGCGTATTGGTATGTACGCACTTGCTGGACTCCTCGGGATTCTCGCCACTCGGGTTTCGGGCATCTACACCGATCGCGTGGGCGCGCGCCGCGTGATCCTCGTAGGTCTCGTGATCGCCGGAGCCGCGGCGGCAACCATCGGGTTCGTACTCCCGAGCGCTGCCGCGACCCTGGCCTGTCTGGCGCTCTTCGACGCGGGTCTGTTCGCTGCACAAGTCGCGAATCAAAGCACCATCCTCGCGATCGATCCCGGGGCACCCGCACGGTTCAACAGCGCCTACATGCTCGTCTACTTCGTCGGCGGAAGCCTCGGCACCGCTTTCGGGGCGGCGGCCGTCGAACGGTTCGGCTGGCCGGCAACGACCACGATCACCGCAGCCGCCATCGCGGTTGCCGCAGTGATCACGCTGCGCGCGTACGATCGCCCGATTTGACTCACTTCCACTGATCCCGCTGGAGGCCGCGCACGTCCTCCAATCGGGACAGGGCGCACTCATCGACGCGCTCTTCGGCTGACCCCGCGCCTGATCCGTACGACGACACCTCCTAAGTCCCTGCCGGGTGACACCGCGGAACCGAGGCCCGTACATCACTGAGCGTCGCAGGCACTCGGGATCAGTGCGAGCGATCGGTACGGTCCCGAAGGATGACGTGGGGACGGAACGGGCGGCTCCGACAAAACACCTACCCGCGGGGACCCTGCCTTCCCGGGCCGTCTACTCAGGGGAGAAATCGTCTCCCCTGAGTAGACGGCCCGGAACGCGATGGGTCACCCGGCGAGCGGGCGAGGTGCTCGGATGACGCTCATGCGGGTCCGGGACGGTCAGACCGTCGCATCACGCGAGCACATCGACCCGATCCGTACCGTCCAGGCACGTAGTGACATCGACAGGCTCATCGCCGTGCTTCGCGGAGAGGCGACGGCATAGCCGCTGAGCCGGCGGAGCCCGGGGCCTCACCCCGTTGAAGGTCGCCGCGTTCGGGGCCTCCGTCGGGACCGTTCAGGGGCGGTGGCCCTTGCCGTCGACGACCGTCTGGGTCTGGACGGCACTGGCGCTCATCAGGGTGCCGGCCTTGCCCCGGTCGGAGTCGGCGATCAGGTAGTCGCGGTCGCCGAGGTAGGCGAACGACGTCTTGTCGAACACCCACTCGGTGCGCTCGCCGTCCTTGTCGAACGCCACGGCGATCCCCTTGCGGCCGAGGGCGTCCTGGGAGTCGGAGACCACGCGCACTCCGGGGATGAGCGCCGTCGCGCGGTACAGCGCGGCGCGGGTGGCCGGCGGCACGACGACCTCGGACATCAGGGTCTGGATCTGGTCGAACGCCCGGCCCGGGTCCCGGTCGCCCTGACGGGTGTAGAGCCGGTCGAGCAGCGCGGCCGGGTCGGACGGTAGTGCGGCCAGTTGCCGGTAGCCCAGGGCGTCGATGGCCGAGTGCAGGGTCGTCTCCTGCCCGCTCTCCCTGCTGAGACCCGTCTCCTTGGAAAGGTCCAGCGGGATCCAGGTCTGCCGTTCGTGCAGCGCGATCATCTCGACCGGGCCGCCGAAGGTGCGCTGATCCGTCGGGCGGGTGCTCTCCACCATGCTCTTGGTGTAGGTGTATCGGTGCGGACCGGCGTCGGCCGCGGGTCCGCGGGCGGCCGCGTCCGCGATCCTGGCCAGCGTCGGGGCGACCTTCGCCTTGGAGACGGCCGGCACGCGGATGATCGGCGCCGGCACGTACGACACGTTCTCCTGGCGGGAGCCCGACCCCAGCAGTGACGGGAGGGTCAGGGCCAGCGCGGCCGTCCCGGCGGCGACGGGGGCCAGCAGCGCGACCAGGCGGATCCGCCGGCGGCGCCGCGGCCGGGCGCTGGTCTCGCGCATCAGGTGCTCCTTGAGCTGCCGGTGCCGGAGCGGCGACAGTTCCGGGTCGCCGGGCTCGGGAAGCATCCGCGCGATCTCGTCGTACTCGACGTTCATCGTTTCCCTCTTTGCATCGTCGTCGTGGTGAGCGTGCGCAGCTTGGCCCTCGCCCTCGACAGCCGGGACCGGACCGTGCCCACGGGGACCCCGAGCGCCTCGGCGGCGGCCGTGTAGTCCAGACCCGCCCAGACGCAGAGGGCGATGACCTCGCGGTCGGCGTCGCTCAGCTCCTCCAGCGCGGCGCGGGCGGCCGCCACCCGTTCGGCGTCCGCCATGCGGCCGATCACCTTGTCGGTGAAGTCGGGAGGCTGCTCGCGCCGGGGCATCCGGGACATCGCCGCCCGGTGCCGGCGCGCGGCCCGGGCCTGGTTGCGCAGGACGTTGGTGGCGAGGCCGAAGAGCCAGGGCAGGACGCCGGCGTCGCCGGGCTCCAGCCGTCCGCGCAGCCGCCAGGCCTCCAGGAAGGTCAGGGACACCACGTCCTCGGCGGCGTTCAGATCTCCGGTCGACCGGGCGGCATACCGGTAGATCGCTTGGGCGTGCGCGTCGAACAGCTCGCTGAAAGCGGCCGGATCGCCGGCTCTGAGCCGGGCACGCTCTGTTCGTTCCATGCTCGTATCTGTCCGCCGCCGCCCCCCGGTTCCTGTGATCCGCGTCACCACCCGGGACTCCGGCCAAGTACGGATCAGGAGCCGGGGCGGGGGCGGTCGTGGCGGGGGGCGGGGCCGAACTCCTCCTCCAGGCGGGACAGCAGGGCGCCGAGCAGGGAGTTCAGCCGGTCGAGCTCGTCCTCGTCGAGGGCGCTTCCGAACAGGCGGTGCTCCTCCATCGTGCGCCGGGCCGTGGCGGCGCTCCAGAGACGCTGGCCCTCCTCGGTCAGCCGGATCGGGCGGCTGCGGCCGTCCGTGGCCGGGGCGGGTGCGACGAGGCCGGCGCGGGTGAGGCGGTCGACGCGGACGCTGATCGTGCCGGAGGTCAGGCCCAGCGCGTCGGCCAGCTGCTTGGGCGTGCGCTCGTACGGCGGGCCGGAACGCCGCAGGACGGACAGGGCCGCCCAGTCGCCCACGGTGATCGACTCGCGGCCGGCCGCCCGCTCGAGGATCCGCTCGAAGAGGCGGGCGATCCGGCCGATCCGCTGGCGGGCGGCCTCCACGCCGGGGTCGACGCCGGAGGGCATCTGCCCGATCCACCGGGGCAGGCCGGCGCCGACCGAGTCGGGGTGCGCATCTCCGTGTTCTGCGGCCACTGGACACTTCCTTGAGTCTCAAGATATTTTGCCTTGAGTTTCAAGGTATCCAATCGAGGGATCGAGCATGCCTGATATCGACAACGACCCCCGCGTGTGGTTCATCACCGGCACC
This sequence comes from Actinoallomurus rhizosphaericola, assembly GCF_024055675.1. NCBI lineage: Bacteria > Bacillati > Actinomycetota > Actinomycetes > Streptosporangiales > Thermomonosporaceae > Actinoallomurus > Actinoallomurus rhizosphaericola. The sequence goes on from NZ_JAMXMW010000002.1 coordinate 93,002, forward strand.
AGCACCGGTCTCGGGCGTGCGATCGCCGACACCGCGCTGGCCCGTGGTGAGCGCGTCGTCGCCACGGCGCGGGATCCGCAGACCGTCAAGGACCTCGTCGAGCGGGCACCGGAGCTCGTCCGCACGGTCGCGCTCGACGTCACCGACCCGGGCCAGGTCGCGGCCGCCGTCGGTACCGCGATCGAGGAGTTCGGCCGGATCGACGTGCTGGTCAACAACGCCGGTCACGGGCTGATCGGCGCGCTGGAGGAGCTGTCCGACGAGCAGATCGACGCGGTGCTCGCCACGAACGTGCTCGGCGTCATCGCCGTGACCCGCGCCGTGCTGCCGCACATGCGGGCGCGGCGGCGGGGTCACATCGTGCAGATGTCCTCGGTCGGCGGCGCGGTCGGCAACCCCGGCCACGCCATCTACGCGACCTCCAAGTTCGCGCTGGAGGGGATGTCCGAGGCGCTGGCCGGTGAGGTCGGGCCGCTGGGCATCCGGGTGACCATCGTCGAGCCGGGCCCGTTCCGTACGGACTTCGCCGGCCGGTCCATGCGGTTCGCCGACCCGATCGACGACTACCGCGACACCCCGGCCGGTGCGCTGCGGCAGCGCTTCTCCGCCCAGGACGGCGTGCAGCCGAACGACCCGGCCAAGGCCGCCGAGGCGATCATCAAGGCGGTCGACGACGAGGACTCGCCGCTGCGCCTGCCGCTCGGCCCCGAGGCGGTGGAGCGGATCCGGCAGAAGCTGCGCCGCCAGCTCGCCGACCTGGACGCCTGGGAGCGGGTGTCGCTCGACACGCGGTACTGATCAGCGGAAGTCGTCGGCGTGGCAGGCGGCCCACTCGGCGTACGTGTGAGGCTCCCGCCCGATGAGGTCGGCCGGGGCGGGCGACACCCCGGCCATCTCCTTCGACTCCGCGCGCATCGCGATCAGGGCGTCGGCGATCTCGGCGGGCATGTGCGGGGACATGGCGGCACGGAACTCCTCCGGCGACAGCCCGTCGAACCGCAGCTCACGGCCGAGCGCCGCACCGAGCACCGCGACCCGCTGCGGATCGGTGAGCGCCTCGGGCCCGGTCAGGAGGTACGTCCGGCCCGCGTGACCGTCGTCGAGCAGCGCGCGTACGGCGACGGCGGCGATGTCGCGCTCGTCGATCGGCGTGGAGGCCGCGTCGTCCCCGAGCCAGCGGACGACGCCGGTGGCGCGGATCTGCGGGGCCCAGTTCCGGTCGTTGCTCATGAAGGCGCTGGGCCGCAGGATCGTCCACGGCAGCCCGGAGTCCCGCACGGCCCGCTCGATGGCCTCGTGGCGGCGTCCGATCGCGTTCGGCCGCTCGTACGTCACCGCCGACGCGGACATCAGCACGACGTGCCGGAGCCCGGCCCGCTTGCCCGCGGCGAGGAACCCCTCCATGGCGCCGGACAGCGGGAAGAGGAACACCCGCTCGACGCCGCGCAGCGCGGCGGGCAGCGTCTCGGGCTCGGTCAGGTCGCCCCGCACGACCTCGACGCCGTCCGGCAGGCCGGCCTGGTCCGGCCGGCGGGTCATCGCCCGCACCTCGGCGCCCTCTCGCAGCAGTTGCTCGACCACCTGGCGGCCGACGTTCCCGGTCGCTCCGGTCACGAGGATCACGGCCGGCTCCCTTCGGACGTCCGAACACTCCGGATCCATGAATACAGGGACGGAGGCTCGAGAGCGACCATGTTCAACCGCGCGTCGGCGGAGGACGAAGCCCGTCAGCCGCGCAGGTGGGCGAGGACGGCGAGCACGCGGCGATGATCGTCCGGGGCGGGCGGCAGATCGAGCTTCATGAAGATCGAGCCGACGTGCTTGACGACGGCCGCCTCGGTGACGACCAGCCGGCGGGCGATGGCGCCGTTGGAACGGCCTTCGGCCATCAGCTCGAGCACCTGGCGCTCCCGGTCGGTCAGCCGCCGCAGCGGTGAGCCGTCGTGCCGCTCGGACAGGAGCCGCCGGACGACCTCCGGATCGATCACGGTGCCGCCCTCGGCGACGCGGGTCAGTCCGTCGATGAACTCGGCGACGTCACCGACCCGGTCCTTCAGCAGGTAGCCGACACCGCCGCCGGTCTGCAGCAGGTCGGCGGCGTAGGACCGCTCGACGTACTGCGACAGCACCAGAACGGGCAGCCCGGGATGGTCGCGCCGCAGCTCCAGCGCGGCCCGCAGCCCCTCGTCCCGGTGGCCGGGCGGCATTCGCACGTCGGTGACGACGATGTCCGGCCGGTCGGCGGCGACGGCGGCGACCAGTGCCGGCGCGTCGCCGACCGCCGTCGTCTCGTGGCCGAACCGGCCGAGGATCTGGATGAGGCCCTCGCGCAGCAGCACCGAGTCCTCGGCGAGCACTACTCGCACGGCATCTCCACCCGGATGATCGTAGGGCCGCCGGGCGGGCTGGACAGCCGGAGGGTTCCGTCGTGGACGGCCACCCGGTCGGCGAGGCCCTGCAGCCCCGTGCCCCGCCCCGGGTCCGCTCCGCCCGTGCCGTCGTCGCGGATCTCGACGATGAGCAGCCGGCCGAGCACCCGCGCGAACACGCGAGCCCGCCGGGCGCCGCCGTGCTTCGCCGCGTTGGTGAGGGCCTCGGCGACGACGAAGTACGCGGCCGACTCGATCTGCTCGGGCGGGCGTACGGGCAGGTCGACGTCCACCTCGACGGGCACCGGGGAACGCTCGGCCAGGGCCCGTACGGCCGCCTCCAGGCCCCGGTCGGTCAGGATCGAGGGATGGATGCCCCGGACGAGGTCGCGGAGCTCGGCCAGCGCCGCGCGCGCCTCGTCCTGCGCCTTGCCGATCAGCTCGCTGTCTCCGTCGAGCCGGGCCAGGCCCAGCAGCATGATCAGTCCGGTGAGCCGTTGCTGCGCGCCGTCGTGCAGGTCGCGTTCGATGCGCCGCCGCTCGGTCTCGAACGCGCCCGCCATCCGGGCGCGCGAGGCGGTCACCGCGACCAGCCGCTCCCCCAGCTCCGCCTCACCGGACGGCACGAGGAGCGCACGGGCCAGCGCCGCGCGTGCCGCCGCCAGCAGCGTCACGACGTACAGGCCGGCCACGGCCACCGCGAACCCGATGGGGACCACCGCCCACGCCTCGCCCGGCGTGTCGATCGTCGCCAGCGAGCCGTACTGGATCCGTTCGCCGCCGCGCACCAGTGCCGGCGCGGCGATCGGCGTGCCCGCGAAGGCGGCCACGTTGAAGACCACGGCGGCGTCGAACACCGACAGCACCCCGTGCAGGAGCGCGTAGCCGAGTTCCCGCCACGACGCGGCCTCCCGCAGCCGGAACCGGAGCCACGGCCGGAACCCCTGCCGGGTGACGGCACGGTGCGGCGAGGGGGCCGGGCGCGGGTCCAGCCAGCGCAGCCGCCGGCGTTCGATCGCGGCCAGCGCCACGGCGAGGATCGGGACGAAGGCCAGCAGGGCGACCCCGGCGACCACCGGCGTCAGGAGCAGCCCCAGGAGCAGCAGCGCGAGGATGAGCGCGAGCCAGAACAGGCCGATCGGCGCGCCCGTGACGAGGTACGCGAGCGCCCGCCAGGGCCACGACGAGAGGACGAACCGCAGCGGGCTCCGGGCCATCGCCCGCCAGACCGTCGTGCGCCCGCGCACGCCCTGGTCCCCGGTCCCGCTCACGCCACGACCGTACGCGACCGGCCCGCCGACGGTCGGTCGAGGAGAGTAGACCCTGCCGGATGGGGGCAGCCCTACCGAGGAACTCCAGAGCGCGCCAGTGTGGCCGGGGCCCGTTTCCCGTTGGCTTGAGGCATGACTCAGACGACTGCCCTGGCACCCGTCGCCCAGGCGGACTCACTCGTGAAGACGTACGGCTCCGGGGAGAACGCGGTGGCAGCGCTGCGCGGCGTCTCGGCCGCGTTCGCGCGCGGGCAGTTCACCGCGATCATGGGCCCGTCCGGGTCGGGCAAGTCGACGTTCCTGCACTGCCTCGCCGGGCTGGACACCGTCTCCTCGGGCGCGGTCGTCATCGACGGCGTCGACATCACGAAGCTGTCGCGGACCCGGCTGACCCGGCTGCGCGGGGAGAAGCTCGGCTTCGTCTTCCAGTCGTTCAACCTGCTGCCGATGCTGACCGCCGAGGAGAACATCCGGCTCACCGCGCGGATGGCCGGCCGGAGGGTCGACCGGGAGTGGTTCCGCGTCCTCGTCGACGCGCTCGGGCTGCGAGACCGGCTCGGTCACCGGCCCGCCGAGCTGTCCGGCGGGCAGCAGCAGCGGGTGGCGGTCGCGCGGGCGCTGCTGACCCGTCCGGAGGTGGTGTTCGCCGACGAACCGACCGGCAAGCTCGACTCCGCCGCGGGCGGTGAGGTGCTGCGGTTCCTGCGCGCGGCGGTCGACACGTACGGCCAGACCGTCGTGATGGTGACCCACGACCCGCTCGCCGCGTCGTACGCCGACCGGGTGCTGTTCCTGGCGGACGGCCGGATCGTCCACGAGCTGGCCGGCCCGACGATCGACGCCGTCCACGGCGTCATGCGCCGGATGGAGGCATGAGCATGTGGCTGATCGCACGCCGGTCGTTCGCCCAGGACTGGGCTCGGCTGACCGCGACCGTGCTCGCCGTGCTGTTCTCGGTGGGGCTGATGTCGGGGTCGCTGCAGTTCGCGCTGCGCGCTGAGTCGGCGGTGTCCGGGTCGGACGCCAGCGAGTACGCCAAGGCGGACGTGCTCGTGCAGCCGCCCGGGATCGACCCGGAGGAGTCGTTCGCCGTTCCCCGGGGCGAGGTACGGCCCGGCGCGATCGCGTCCGTGCCCGGCGTGGCGGCGGTCGCGGGGGACGCCGCCGTACCGGTCACGGTCATCGGGGCGCACGGCAGACCGGTGCTGCCTCCGGCGGGCGCGGCGACGATGTTCCGCCCCTGGATCTCCGACGCGCGCCTGAGCGCCTACCACCTGGTGGCCGGGCGGGCCCCGGCCGCCGACGACGAGGTGGCCGTCGTGCGGCACGTCGCGACGGCCGGGCGGCTCGGAACCGGGGCCACCACGACGCTGCTCCTGCCGAAGACGTCGAGCAAAGTCCGGATCGTCGGCGTCGTCACCGTCCAGGGCCGTGGCGCCGTGGCGTCCGGCGACCTGGTCCTGGGCACGCCCGCCGCCGTGCACCGGGCGGCCGGCCTGGCCGCGGGCGCCTGGCAGAGCCTGTGGGTGAAGGCCGCGCCGGGGGTTCCGGCCGGCGACCTGCGGAACCGGCTCGCCGCGCCGATGCGCCCCGCCGTCGTTCGTACGGCCTCCGACCTGCGGCGCCACCAGGCCGCCGAGCTGCAGGACACGGGCGCGTCGGTGGGCGGGGCGATCGGCATGCTCGCCTCCGTCGCGGTGTTCACCGGCCTGTTCGTCGTCGCGAACGCCTTCGGCACGATGGTCCGCCAGCGGACCCGGCGGCTGGCCCTCCTCGCGGCGATCGGCGCCCGGCCCCGGCAGATCAGGCGGCTCGTCCGTCTGGAGGCGCTCGTGCTGGCCGTGATCGCGTCGGCGGGCGGCCTGCTCGTCGGGTACGGCGTGGCGGAGGTCCTCACGCGGCTGTTCGCCCAGGACGGCTTCGACATCTCCGCCGGTGAGGTCAGCGTCGGCTGGATCGCGCTGGCCTTCCCGTTCGCGGCGGGCGTCGTGACCACGCAGCTCGCGGCCTGGCGGCCCGCCCGCCGGGCGTCGAAGGTCGCGCCGATCGAGGCGCTGCGGTCGGCCACGGCGGAGAAGAAGGGCCGCACGTGGCCCCGGATCGTGGGCGCCCTCGCCGTCTTCGGGGCGTCCTGGATGTTCTTCGGCCCGGTGTTCGCGGTGGCGAACGACCCGACGTCCGTCGGCACCGACCGGACCGTGGGCATCACGGTGCTCATCCTGCTCGGGTCGATGGTGTGCGTGTCCGGGCTGGCCGTGCTCGCGCCGTTCTTCGTCGGCCCGCTCGGCGGCCTGGTCGGCCGGCTCGGCATGCTGGTCAGCGGCGAGGCGGGCCGGCTCGCCCGCGCGACGATCACCCGCAGCCCGCGCCGTGTCTCCTCGGCGGCCGCGTCCCTCATGCTCGGCGTCGCGCTGGTCGCCGCGACCGGACTGCTGATCACCTCCGTGCACGACCGGTCCCGTGCCGCGGGCGCGCAGACCCTCGCCGCCGACCACGTCATCGCCGGGAACGGCCGTACGTCCGGCGGGGCCGCTCCCCTGCCCGCCGACCTCGCGGCCCGCGCCGCGCGGGTCCCCGGTGTGACGGCGGCGGTCGCGCTGACGCAGACGGAGGTACGGCTCGTGTCACCGAAGATCAAGGCGTTCGACAGCGACCCCGGCATGCCGATCATGCTGACCGTCACCGGCGCGTCCGACGTACGGCCGGTGCTGCGCTTCGGCGGGCATCTCCCCCTGTTGCGGCCCGGCGAGATCGGCGTCACGTCGCCGCTGGTCAAGGCGTACGGCCTGCGCCCCGGCCGCCGGATCGTCGTCCACGGCGCGCGCGGCGACGTGACGCTCACCGTGGCCGGCCGGTACCACGACCCGTCGCACCTGTTCGCCGACCAGGCGCTGGTCGCCCCGGCCACGATGGCGACGCTGGACCCGGGCGCGAACACCTCGGCCGTGCTCGTCCGGGGCACCGCGCCGGCGGCGGCCCTGGCGGCGGCCGTCTCCGACGTCCCGGTGGCCCGGGTCTACGACCGGGCGGCCTACGTACGCGTGGCGGCGGCCGCGATGGAGCAGGGCGTGCGGGTGATCTACGGGTTCATCGCGATGTCCCTGCTGATCGCGCTGTTCGGCATGGCCACGACCGTGTCGCTGAGCGTGTCGGAGCGGACGAGGGAGTTCGGGATGCTCGGGGCGGTCGGGACGACCGTCCGGCAGATCCGGTCGATCGTGCGCTGGGAGGCGGCGACGGTCGTCCTGCTGGGCGTGCTGCTCGGCATGGGCGTGGCCGTCGGCACGGTGGCGCTGCTGCACGTGGCCACCGGCAGCTCCTACATCCGGGTGCACCTGCCGTGGTGGCTGCTCGCCACCGTGGTCCTGGGCGCGGCCGCCGTCACCTGGGCGACGTCCGCGCTGCCCGCCCGCCGCGCCGCCGGAGTGCCGGTGCTCGAGGCCGCCAAGGCGGAGTGACCGCGGCCGGGGGACCCACCGCCCCGGCGAGGCGGCCCCTACCGGTAGGCGCCGCGGCGGTGGCAGTCGGCGAGGTGGTCGTCGACCAGGCCGCAGGCCTGCATGAGGGCGTAGACGGTGGTCGGGCCGACGTGCCGGAAGCCGTGCTTCTTGAGCTGCTTGGCGAGCGCCGTGGAGCCGGGCGTCGTGGCGGGCACGTCAGCGCCGGTCTTGGGCGCCGGGGCATCCGGGTCGGCGTACGCCCAGACCAGCGCGGCCAGGCCGTCGGGCAGGTCGAGCGCCGCCCGGGCGTTCGCGATCGTCGCGTCGATCTTGCGGCGGTTCCGGACGATCGAGGCGTCGGCCAGCAGCCGTTCGACGTCGGCCGGGCCGTACGCCGCGACCTTCTCCAGGTCGAAGTCGTCGAACGCCCGCCGGAAGCCCTCGCGCTTGCGCAGGATCGTCAGCCACGACAGCCCGGACTGGAACGCCTCCAGGCACAACCGCTCGTACAGCCCGCGGTCGTCGCGGACCGGGCGGCCCCACTCGTCGTCGTGGTAGGCGATGTAGTCGGGCGCGGAGACGCCCCACGGGCACCGCGCCAACCCGTCCGGGCCGATGACAATCATTCGAACATACTAGCGAGACGATGCAGCGACGTCTGCAGCATGAGGCGGGCCGCCGGCCCGATCGCGAGCCAGCCGACCCGGCCGAGAGGCCCCAGCGGCAGGTCGAGCAGCTCGGCCCAGGTGACACGGCACCGGCCCTCGGGCAGGTCCAGCAGGTCGAACCGTCCCTCACCGCGCACCAGACCGCCGGTATGCCGCACGCGGACCCGGTGCGGCGGCCGCCACTCGCTGACCACCATGGTGTCGAGGAAGCCGACGGGGCCGACGCCCGTCCACGCCTCGACGCTCGCTCCGTCGCCCGCGCCGCCCTCCGCGCGGGTCAGCGGCACCCACTCCGAGTGCCGCGGCCAGTCGACGAGCACCTCCCACACCCGCTCCGCGGGCGCCGGAACGTCGGCCGACGCGTGCACCGCGACTCTGCTCATCCGTCCTCCCCCCGTCGGTCGCTCTCGCCCGCCTCATGCAGGTCACCCGGCCGGCGCGTCTCGTCCGCGCCCTCCTCGGCGTCCCCGCCGGTCCGCGGGTCGAAGACGACCTTGTCGACGATCGTCTGCGGCGGCGGGTCGGCGGGCCGCTCCCACCGGGTCTGCGGCGGCGGGTCGGCGGGCCGCTCCCACCGGGTCTGCGGCGGATCGGCCGGCCGCTCCGCCGGTCGTTCCCAGGGCGCCGCCTCCTGGACGTGGTGAGGCGGCGAAGGCGGGTCGCCCTCACCGGAGGGCCGCGGATCCACCGGCTCGAACGGGTCGCGCAGGTCCATCGCGTCGGGCGCGGGGGACGCCGGCGGGACGGCCGGCCGCCAGGTCGAGCGTTCCGGCTCCTCGTTCAGGCGCCGTCGTGCCTCCGCCAGCTCCTGCTCCAGCACGGCGATGCGCGTGTCGCGCTCGGTCAGCTCGTGCGCGAAGCGCTCCAGCGCCTCGTCGGTGATCTGCTTGTGGTAGCCCCAGAGCCCCATCGGCAGGCGGAGCAGCACGGCGTCCGTGCCACCGGCCGGGCGCCGGCCCGGCAGCGCCAGCCGCGGATGGTCGGGGTGCTCGGCGGAAAGCTCCCCGCCGCCACCGGTGGCCACGACGACGATCGCCGCCAGGACGCCCAGCGCGGCGAGGGCCACGGTGATGGTGACGAGCATGTACCGATCGTGCCACATCCATGCGGTACGGTGCGTCAACCCGCTCTCACGGACGTCGTTCCCGGCGCATATGCCACGATCAGAGCATGGAGCTGCGTCTCGGGACCCGGGTCGTCTTTCCCGGCGCTTTCATGGTGATGACGAAGGGTCTCGCCGAGGGCGCCGACATCGCCGAGATCGCCGCCGACCCAGAGGCCATCCGCGCGGCCCGGGCGGACCCGCGGGCCCCGGTGATCGCGGTGGCCCCGTCATCCCCCGAGCAGGCGGTCGCCTGTGCACGGGCCGGGGCCGACCTCCTGATCGGTGACGCGTTCGCCGGCGTGGCCGCGGCGACCGGGGCGGCGCTGCTGTGCTCGGCGCCGGAGCGGGCCGCCGGGGTCCGCCCGGACGGGGTGCTCGTCCGCGCCACCGACCCGTACGCGGCCGAACGCCTCGCGGCGGCCGGACGGGCCGTGGCCGTGGACGCGGCCGAGCCCGCCGTCGCGTCGGTGTTCGCCTGGGCCGGCGCCCGGGTCTTCCGTACGGCCGACGCCGACGCGACGCGCCAGGTGCTCGACATGGTCGCCTCGATCATCGGGACACGCCCGCCGGCCGTCTCACGCCGCGGCCTCGCCTGACGGCGGCCGCCGGCTCGCGGCCCGGCCGCCGGCGCGGCCACGGCCCGACCGGGCGCCGGGGCCCGGCGGATCAGGGCTCGGACTCGATGTAGTCCTCCGCGGTCGGCTGCATGCGCACGGGCGAGCGCTCCAGGTGGTCGAACGCCTCCTCGACGGTCGTGGCCCAGCCGACCGCGTCGAAGATGCGTGGCCGGGCGAACCCCTCGTCGAGCAGGTGCTTCATCAGGTCGCGCAGCGGCTCGTACAGGCCGTACGGGTCGAGGATCGCGATCGGCTTCTCGTGCATGCCGAGGACCCGCGCGGTCCAGATCTCGAAGAGCTCCTCAAGGGTGCCCAGCCCGCCCGGCAGGACGAGGAACGCGTCGGACCGGCGGTCCATCTCGCCCTTACGCGAGCGCATGTCCTCGGTGACGATCAGCTCCGCCGAGTCGTCGTCGGCGATCTCCACGTCGACGAGGGCCTTGGGGATGACGCCGACGGTCTGGGCGCCGCCCTCGCGTGCGGCCTGGGCGACGGCCCCCATGCAGGAGACGGTGGCGCCGCCGCTGACCAGGGTGTGGCCCCGCCGGGCGAGCTCGGCGCCGGCCTCGGCGGCCAGTTCGACGTAGCGCCGGTCGATGCGGCCGCTGGACGAGCAGAAAACGCAGACGCGCATCAGCTTCCGTTCCCTCCGTCGCGCACCTGGGCCTCCTGGGCCGCGCGCTCCTCCAGTTGGCGCTCCTGGGTCTCGTGGGCGCGCCTGATGCGGTCGACGACCTCGGCGGGGTCGTCGGTGACGGAGATCAGCTCCAGGTCCTCAGGAGAGATCTTGCCCGCGGGGAGCATCTGGTCCTTGATCCACTGGACCAGGCCGCCCCAGTAGTCCGTGCCGACGAGCACGATCGGGAAGCGCGTGATCTTTTTGGTCTGCACGAGTGTCACGGCCTCGAACAGCTCGTCCAGCGTCCCGAATCCGCCGGGGAGCACGACGAATGCCTGGGAGTACTTCACGAACATCGTCTTGCGGACGAAGAAGTAACGGAACTCCACGCCGACGTCGATGTGGTCGTTCAGCTTCTGCTCGAACGGCAGCTCGATGCCGAGCCCGACCGAGAGGCCGCCGGCCTCGTCGGCTCCCTTGTTCGCGGCCTCCATGATGCCGGGGCCGCCGCCGGTGATGACGGCGTAGCCGGCGTCGACGAGGAGCGTGCCGATGCGTTCGGCCAGCTCGTACTCCTCCGAGCCCGGCTTCGTCCGCGCGGAGCCGAAGACGCTCACCGCGCGCGGCAGCTCCGCCAGCAGGCCGAATCCCTCGACGAACTCCGCCTGGATGCGGAGCACCCGCCAGGGGTCGGTGTGCAGCCAGTCCGAGGGGCCGCGGGAGTCGAGGAGGCGCTGGTCGGTGGTGGTGGCGGGGATCGCCTTGCCGCGGAGCGTCACGGGACCCTGTCGTCTCCTGCGCGGCGTCTCTTCAGGTCGCATGGCCCTTACCGTAACCAGCCGCGCAACCTCCTCAGACCGACGTTGAGACATACCCGTTGCCGAACGAAGAATGCTTTAGTGCCGTATGTCGATTTGTCTGGTTCTAGACTCCTCCCGTGAACCAAGCGACTGAGGTCCTGGAACCGGACCCCGTTTTCGTCGATCCGACGGGGCGCCGGGCTCGGATCATGCGCCGTACGGGGATCGCGCTCGGGTGCCTCATCGCGGGCTACCTCGTACTCGTCGCGGTCGGGATGGCCACCGGTGCGCGTGTGCCGCTGACTCCGTGGCCCCAGACGCATCACTCGGCGTCCGGCCACGGTCACGCCGGACAGCTGCTCATGCCCCGCGGCGGGGCCGACGGCTCCTTCCCCAGCGGAGGCCCGACCGGCCACCGGTCGCCGAGCGACCCGGCACAGACCGGCCGCGCGTCCGGCTCCCCGAAGGCCGGTGCCGCCCCCACCACCGGCACGAGCCCCACCCCGGGGGGATCCGCGACGCCGACCACCGGGACGACCACCTCCGCCCCGGCGGTCCCGACCGCCACGCCGACGACCCACGGCAAGGGCAAGGGCAAGGGCGTCGGGCTGACGAGGAGCCCGCACCCGAGGCACACCTGATGGCACGCGAGAAGAGGCGGCGCGACCCACGCGGCCACTGGCTCCTGCTGCTCCTCGGCGCCCTCACGCTGGTCGGCGGTCTCCTGCTGGCGGGATACGCGCACGGCGTCGTCGGAGAATCGACGCAGCACGAGTACTCCAAGGACGGTTCGGCGCCGGCCGCCGTCGCCGACGGCGGCCCCGTCGTCAACCTGTCGGACGGCACCCCCAAGAGCGTCCGCGCCCCCCGCCGTACGATCGCGCTGACCTTCGACGACGGCCCGGACCCCCGCTGGACCCCGCAGATCCTCGACGTGCTGCGCCGCCACGGGGCGCACGCGACCTTCTTCGTCATCGGCGCGCACGTCGCCGACCACCCCGACATCGTCGACCGGGCCATCCGCGAGGGCAACGAGATCGGCTCGCACACCTACACCCACATCGACATGGCGAGCTCGTCCCCCTGGCGCATCCGCTTCGAGCTGGACCTGACCCAGCGGGCGCTCGCCGGCGCGGCCGGGATCCACACCCGGCTCATCCGGATGCCGTACTCCTCCGTGCCGGACGGCCTGTCGGCACCCGAGTACCGCGCGGCGCAGGAGGCCGGCCGGCAGGGCTACGTCGTGGCGCTCACCGACCAGGACACCGAGGACTGGAAGCGCCCGGGCGTGGACAAGATCGTGCAGGCCGCGACGCCCCGGAAGGGCGCCGGCGCGGTCCTGATGATGCACGACTCGGGCGGCGACCGGAGCCAGACGGTGCGGGCCCTCGACGTGCTGCTGACCCGCCTGTCCGCCGAGGGATACCGGTTCACCACGCTCAGCCAGGCGATGCGGCTGCCGGCCGCCGACGTGCCCGCCCCGACCCTCGACAGGGTGACCGGAACCGCGCTGATCGACGGCCAGCGCTGGTCCGACCGGCTGACCGGCTGGCTCGGCATCCTGTTCGGGATCGCCGGCGTGCTGACCACTCTCCGGCTGTTCGCCCTCCCGCTATTCGCGCACGTCCACGTACGGCGGGTGCGACGCGAGCGCCGCCGCCGCGCCAGGTCGCACCACGCCACCGGGAACGTTCCGCCGCCGGTGTCGGTGATCGTCCCGGCGTACAACGAGGAGGTCGGCCTGGCGGCGACGGTGCGCTCCCTCGTCGCCACCGACTACCCGGCCCCCATCGAGGTGCTGATCGTCGACGACGGGTCCACCGACGACACCCCGGTCATCGGCGCGCGCCTGGAGCGGGAGTTCGCGAACGTCCGGTTCGTCCGGCGGCCGAACGGCGGCAAACCGGCCGCGCTGAACACCGGCATCGCGCACGCCTCCCATGAGGTGCTGGTCCTGGTCGACGGCGACACGGTCTTCCAGCGCGACACGATCGGCAACCTCGTCCGTCCGCTGGACGACCCGCGTGTCGGAGCGGTCAGCGGCAACACCAAGGTGGCCAACCGCAAGGGTCTCATCGGCCGCTGGCAGCACCTTGAGTACGTCATCGGGTTCAACCTCGACCGGCGGATGTTCGACGTTCTCGAGTGCATGCCCACCGTGCCCGGCGCGATCGGCGCCTTCCGGCGGGCGGCCCTGGCCTCGGTCGGCGGCCTCAGCACCGAGACTCTTGCCGAGGACACCGACCTGACCATGGCGATCTGCCGCGCGGGCTGGCGGGTCGTGTACGAGGAGACCGCCCTCGCGTGGACCGAGGCGCCGTCCTCGCTGCGGCAGCTCTGGCGGCAGCGGTACCGGTGGTGTTACGGGACCCTGCAGGCGATGTGGAAGCACAAGCGGGCGCTGGTCCAGCGAGGCCGGTCGGGCCGGTTCGGCCGCCGTTGCCTGCCGTACCTGACCCTCTTCCAGGTCGCGCTGCCGTGCCTCGCGCCCGTGGTCGACCTCTTCGCGGTGTACGGCGTGTTCGTCATGAACCCGCTGACCGTCGTGGGGTCCTGGGTGGCGTTCACCGTGGCGCAGGCGGCGGCCGCGATGTACGCGCTGCGTCTCGACGGCGAACGCCTGAGGACTCTCTGGGTGATGCCGCTCCAGCAGATCGTCTACCGGCAGCTGATGTACCTGGTCGTCATCCAGTCGCTGGTCACGGCCGTGCTGGGCGCCCGGCTGCGCTGGCACGTCATCCGCCGGACCGGGACGTTCGCGGAGGGAGACCCCCTGCCGTCCCGGGTCGGCGTCTGACGGCCTCCGTCACCGGCCGAGGCGGGTCCGCTCGATCTCCTCGTACACGTTGATCTTGTGGTCGATGAGCTCGAGGTCCCGCTGCAGCTCGTCGATGCGCGCGGCCACCTCCGCGCGGTGCGCCACGAGGAGCGCCTTGCGGTCGGCCGCCGTGCCGTTGCCCTCCCGGGCCAGCTCGGCGTAGCGCAGGAGGGTCGCGATGGGCATCCCGGTCGCGCGCAGCCGCGTCAGCAGGGTGATCCAGGACAGGTCGCGTTCGGTGTAGCGGCGGTGGCCGCTGGCGTCGCGCTCCGGGGGCTCCCGGAACGCGCCGATCCGCTCGTAGTAGCGCAGGGTGTGCGTGGAGACGCCGGTGCGCTCGGCCGCCTCCGCGATCGTCAGTCCGTCGGCCAGAACCTGGCCCATGAGGCCACCTTCCCAGGTCGATGCCGCTGCAGGAGTCGGGGGAATTCGTCCGTGTCGTCGGTGCGGACCACGTCACCCCGCCGCCGCCCGGGTGCGGGCGGCGTCCGTCAGGTCGTGAGCCAGGTCCGCATGCGTTCCTCACTGGCGAAGATACGCGGGATCTCGACGTACTCGTCCCGGGTGTGCGACAGGCTCGGCTCGCCGGGACCGTAGTTGACGGCGGGGATGCCCAGCTCGGAGAACCTCGCCACGTCCGTCCAGCCGAACTTGGCGCGCGCCTCTCCGCCGGTGGCCTCGGTGAACGCCGCCGCGACCGGATGCGTCAGGCCCGGGCGCGCGCCGGGCGCGCCGTCGACGACGGTGACCTCGTAGCCGTCGAACAGCTTCCGGAGGTAGCGCTCGGCCTCCGCGAGGGACTTGTCGGGCGCGAAGCGGTAGTTGATCGTGACGACGCACTCGTCGGGGATCACGTTGCCCGCGACGCCGCCCCGGACGAACACCGCGTTGAGCCCCTCGTGGTACTCCAGGCCGTCCACCACGGGCCGCGCCGGCTCGTACGACCGCAGGAGGTCGAGCACCGCGCCGGCCTGGTGGATGGCGTTCGTCCCCATCCAGGACCGCGCGCTGTGCGCGCGTTCTCCGGGGACCTTGACCTCGATGCGGATCGTGCCCTGGCAGCCGCCTTCGACGATGCCGCCCGACGGCTCCATCAGGACGGCGAAGTCGGCCTGCAGGAGCTCGGGGCAGGTCTGGCCGATGCGCTTGAGGCCGTTGCGCTCCTCCTCGATCTCCTCGCATTCGTAGAAGAAGTACGTGACGTCCCGGGTGGTCTCCGGGATGGTGGCCAGCTTGAGCTGTACGGCGACGCCCGCCTTCATGTCACCGGTCCCGCAGCCGTACAGGCGGTCGCCCTCGACGCGGGAGGGGAGGTTCTGGTTGATCGGGACGGTGTCGAGGTGCCCGGCGATCACGACCCGCTCGCTCCGGCCCTGCGACGTCCGCGCGATGACGGTGTCGCCGTCCCGCTCGACGGACAGGTGGGGCAGGGCGCGCAGCGCCTCCTCGACCGCGTCGGCGAGGGTCTTCTCGCTGCCGCTCACCGATTCGATGTCGACGATCGCCGCGGTCAGGGACGCGACGTCCTGAGTCAGATCAAGCCGCATGGAGCCTGAGCCTACGCCAGTGATGCCCGGATCCGGCCAGCCGCCCGGTGGCCGGGGCCACGGCCTCAATCGTCTTGAACTGCGCGGATGCGCTGACCTGCCAACGAAGACGCCGAGTATTAGGGGAATTTTCCACTTACTTCCGGCCTGGCGCGTTGGTTATTTACCTGTGAGGGAGCGGATCACCCCTTCACCCCCGCCGGAAGGACCTCCCCGCCATGACCCACGTCCCCGCCCACCCCCGCAGTCCCGTCCCATCCCCGCCCGCCCCCGACTCCGACCGCCGTGCCGACCTCACCCGCCGCTCCGGCCCCGGCCGCCGGGAGGTGCTCCGGCGCGCCGCCGCCGTCGCGGGCGGCGCCGTCCTCCTCGGCGCCGTCGACCTCACCCGCCCGCACTCCGCGCGCGCCGTCACCGCGCCGCACATCTACACGCGCGCCGAGTGGGGCGCACGGCCGCCGACCTCACCCGCCACGATCATCAAGGCGCCCGATCACCTGATCGTGCACCACATGGCCTTCCCGAACTCCACCGACTACTCGCTCGCCCACGCCTTCCAGCTC
Organism: Actinoallomurus rhizosphaericola; assembly: GCF_024055675.1. NCBI lineage: Bacteria > Bacillati > Actinomycetota > Actinomycetes > Streptosporangiales > Thermomonosporaceae > Actinoallomurus > Actinoallomurus rhizosphaericola. Next base: position 108,819 of record NZ_JAMXMW010000002.1, read on the forward strand.
TCCCGCGACTGCCAGGACCTCCACATGGACACCAACGGCTGGAGCGACACCGGGCAGCAGCTCACCATCAGCCGCGGCGGCTACGTGATGGAGGGCCGCAACCGCTCCATCGAGGCCATCGGCAAGGGCGCGAACGTCCTGGGCGCCCAGTGCGCGAACGAGAACGGCCACACCCTCGGCATCGAGAACGAGGGCACCTACATCACCGAACTCCCGCCGGCCGCCCTCTGGAACTCGCTCGTCCAGACCCTCGCGTGGCTGTGCGACATCTACGGGCTCTCACCGTCCACCGCCATCGTCGGCCACCGCGACTACAACTCCACCACGCAGTGCCCCGGCGACGCCCTCTACGCCCAGCTGCCCCGGCTCCGTTCGGAGGTCGCCGGCACCCTCGGCCTGGCGTCCGCCGCGCGCGCCGAGGCGCCCGTTCGGCGGTCCGGCCTGCCCGCACCGCGGACCCTCGGCGACCACGGCCCCGCCGTGGGCGCCGCCGAACGCCGTCCCTGACGGCCGGGCCCGTGCCCCTCCGAGGGGCACCATCGACCACCCCCGACGGCCGGGCCCTCCGTCCCCGGCCTCCCGAGTCCACCCGCCCGCACGGTAGTTCCGCCCCCGCCACTCCCGATCCCCAGGAGGAAACCGTGGCCCCGTCCCCCCGTAACCGCATCGCCCGCAGGCTGACGACGGCGTTCGCCGCGCTCGCCGTCGCCGGAGGAGTCCTCGCCGCCGCTCCCGCGGCCGGCGCGTCGCCGAACCCGATCACCCACCCCGACAAGGACCACGCCGGCTCGGGCCTGGCCGCCCGGAGCACCTCCGACGGCACCGTCAGCCCGATGGTGGCCGGCCTTCCCGGCCTCGACGTCTCCAGCCACCAGGGCAACGTCGGCTGGAGCACGGTGAAGAGCAACGGCGCCAAGTTCGCCTACGTCAAGGCGACCGAGGGCACGTCCTACCAGAACCCCTACTTCTCCCAGCAGTACACCGGGTCCTACAACGTCGGCCTGATCCGCGGCGCGTACCACTTCGCCACGCCGGACACCTCGAGCGGCGCGGCGCAGGCCGACTACTTCGCCGCCCACGGCGGCGGCTGGTCCCGCGACAACCAGACGCTGCCCGGCGCGCTCGACATCGAGTACAACCCGTACGGCGCGACCTGCTACGGCCTGAGCCAGTCCTCGATGAAGAGCTGGATCCACTCCTTCATCAACGAGTACCACACCAAGACCGGCCGGTGGGCGGTCATCTACACGACCCTCGACTGGTGGACCCAGTGCACCGGCAACAACGACGCGACCTTCGCGACGAACAGCCCGCTGTGGATCGCGCGGTACTCCAGCTCGGCGGGCACCCTGCCGTACGGCTGGAGCTTCTACACCTTCTGGCAGTACGCCGACAGCGGCACGTTCCCGGGTGACCAGGACACCTTCAACGGCGACTCGACGCGCCTGCTCGCCCTCGCCAACAACACCTGATCACCGATGAGTCGAGGTGCCGGGGCGGCCCGCCCCGGCACCTCGCGCGTACGGAGGCGTCAGGCGCTCAGGCCGTGGTCGCGCAGGACGTCGTTGAGCTGGCTCTTGTCGTGCCGCACGCCCGGCTCCAGGCGCTTGATGACCAGGACGGCGGGCATCCCGAACGTGCCGCCGGGGAACTCCTTCAGCCGCGTGCCGCCGACGGCGACGCACCAGTCGGGGATGCGGCCCCGGCTGAGCTGCTCACCGGTCTCCACGTCGATGACCGGCATCGAGGCGGAGAGGTTGGTCCCGGAGCCGACGACCGCCCCCTTGCCCACCCGGGCCCCCTCGACGATCATCGAGCGGCTGCCGATCATGGCCTCGTCCTCGATGATGACGGGCTTGGCGTTCGGCGGCTCCAGCACGCCCCCGATGCCCACGCCACCCGACAGGTGGACGTTCTTGCCGATCTGCGCGCAGGAGCCGACCGTCGCCCACGTGTCGACCATCGTGCCGGAGTCGACGTACGCGCCGATGTTCGTGAACGACGGCATCAGGACCACGCCCGGCGCGAGGTAGGACCCCCAGCGGGCGATGGCGCCGGGCACCACGCGCACCCCGTCCAGACGGGTCTTCAGCGGAATCCGGTCGTGGTAGTGGAAGTCGCCCACCTGCGCGCGGCTCATGCCCAGCACCTTGAAGCTCAGCAGGATCGCCCGCTTGGCGCGCTCGTCGACGATCACCTCGTCGGTGGACTCGTCGACGAACGCCACGCGCGCCTGCCCGGCGTCGATCAGGTCGACCGCGCCGACGATGGCGGATCGGGCGTCGGTGTCCTCGGGGCTCAGGTCGGCCCGGCGCTCCCACAGCTCATCGATGGCGCTTGAGATCGGGCTGGTGAACGTGTCGGTCATGCCGGTGAGGATAGTGCCGTTTCAATCAACGTTGGTCGTGTGGTGACCGTGTTGGTTGATCCTCGCTGTGGGCGAGCGACTCCCCACCGGTGGTGGGGCGGGCCTCGGCCGGCCAGGGGACCCGTGGGCGGTGCCGTGATGGGGGCGTCGTCTTGGGTCACGCCGGGACCATCCGGCACCGGGCAGGTGCCGTCCGGCTCGACGGTGCGTGATCACTACCGGAAACGGGTTCCTTGAGGCAGCGGATCAGATAAAGCGCCGGATCAAACAGGCCCAGCACGAGGCCGCCAAACAGGTCATCGAGTGGGCCGTTACGCGGCGGATCGGAACCTTAATGGTCGGTGACCCCCGCTGCTGCGGCAATAGCGGCGGCACCGTCGGCGGATGTCCGGCAGGGCGTAAGGAACGGGTACCTTCGTGCCCGTGAGTCGGACGAGTGGGAGGCGGCTGCGGCTCGCCGTCATCGCGTTGGTCACCACGATGGTCATCGTCGGTGGCGGTGTGGCGCTGTACGTCCACTTCCGCCCCTATCTCCACGGCACCAACTGTGAGGCCCGTACGAGCACCGGGGTCATGCCGCTCGACCTCGACCAGGCCGCCAACGCCGCCACGATCGCCGCCGTCGCCCTGCGCAAGAAACTCCCCGAACAGGCCGTCGTCATCGCGTACGCGACGGCGCTGCAGGAGTCGCACCTGCGGAACCTGGAGAGCGGCGACCGCGACTCCGTCGGCCTCTTCCAGCAGCGCCCGTCGCAGGGCTGGGGGACGTCCACCGAGCTCAAGGACCCGGTCTACGCCGCGAACCGGTTCTTCAGCGCACTCGTCAAGGTCAAGGACTACACCGGGCTGCCCGTCCACGACGCGGCGCAGAAGGTCCAGCGCAGCGCGGACGGCAAGGCGTACGCCCGGCACGAGGACGACGCCCGGATCATGGCCGCGGCCTACACCGGGCGCGTGCCCGGCGCCGTACGCTGCTGGTACCCGCCGAACAAGCGCAAGAAGCAGGACCAGGCCCGGCAGGCCCTCGCCGACCTGCGCAAGACGCTCAAGCGCAAGGACACCGGCGACGGCATCACCGCGCCCAACGCGCGCAGCGGGTGGACGATCGCCACCTGGATGGTCGCGCACGCCCAGCCGTACGGCATCCACGAGGTCCGCTACGCCGGCCGGCGCTGGCGGTCGGCGCAGGGTCACGACGGCTGGACCAAGGACGACCAGGCCCCTTCGGACCGCGTCCTGATCAGCTGACCCGGCGGCACGGACCGGCCTCATCCACGCCGGGCCGCGACGACGTCCTGAGGACCCCACAGGAGGTCGACGGACCGCTCGTCGGCGGCACAGAGACCTTGTCGTCGCTGGTGACCGGTCAGATCCGGAATTGGGGGGCGTCGGCCAGCCACACCGGTGGCACAGTGACAGCGGCGGCGGCCGAGCCGGCGCCTCCGCGAACCGGCCGTGACGCGACGGCTCAGGTCTCCCCTGGGGAGCCGGCGCCGGAGTCGCCCCGGCGGGCGGCGAGGGTGGCGAGGTAGAGGGCGAGCAGGACGACCGCGCAGCCGCCGAGCTGTACCGGCGTCGGACGCTCGCCGAGGATGACGGCCCCGAGGAGGACCGAACCCACCGGCTGCAGCAGCAGGAGTGCCGCGCCGACCGAGGCGGCCAGGCGGGGCAGGGCGCTGGCGATGAGCAGGTAGCTCGCCACCTGCCCGGTCAGGGCGATGGCGGCCAGCCAGCCGAACGCGGCCCAGCCCGGCAGCAGGTCCAGCCCGTGCCAGAACGGGCCGACGACCAGCGCGACGACGCCCGAGGCGGCCGCCGACTCGGTGACGGGCACCACGATGTGGTCGTCGTCGCTCGCCTGGCGCAGGAGGAAGAGGAAGCCCGCGTAACAGAGCGCCGCGGCCGCGGCGAAGACCGCGCCCTGCGCCGGGTTCTTCCCGGAGCCGCCGCCGACGACCCCGCCGGCCAGGGCGACCCCGGCGAGCATGACGGGCACCACCGCGGCGAACGCGGCGGTCGGGCGCTCCCGTAGGAAGATCCATCCGAGGAGAGGAACCAGGACGACCTGGGCGTTGACGATGACGGTCGCGATCCCGGCGCCGCTGTCGGCGATCGCCTGGTTCCACAGCAGGATGTCGCCCGCGAGGAGCACGCCCGCCGCGTAGGCCCTCCACCGGGAGTGCGGCGGGCGGGCCTGCGCGGTCCGTGCCTCGGAGAGCGCCATCGGGATGAGGAACGGCATCGAGAGGAGGCTGCGGAATAAGGTGACCGTTCCGGTCGAGACGTGCGTGAGCGGCACGAAGACCGAGGACAGGGCGACGCAGACGGCGCCGGCCAGCATGACCGGCACCGGCATGCGCGCGGCGGTCCTCTTGAGGAGGCCGCCGAGCGACGGCGATCGGGATGGCGGGGTGTCAACGGAATGCGAGGTCGTGACGTCATCGCGCCGGTCGAGCATCTCGGCGTTCCTCCCGTGCTCGGGTTCGTCCCTGCAGGGACTTGCCCTACCCAGGTCCGCGCGGAGGTACCGAGCCCGCCACCGCGTCAGCGAAAGCCGGTCCAGGCCGCTGTGCCGAGACTTTCGGTGCCCGTGACAGCGAGGATCCTCGGCGCTGATGAGCGTCGGCCTCAGGCCGGTCTCCTGGGCCGCTCGGCCGCGTCAGACCCCGAGGCCGCGGCCGATGATCTCCTTCATGATCTCGGTGGTGCCGCCGAAGATCGTCTGGATGCGCGCGTCGAGGTATGCCTTGGCGATCGGGTACTCGCTCATGTACCCGTAGCCGCCGTGCAGCTGCAGGCAGCGGTCGATGACCCGGTTGCACAGCTCGGTGTTCCACCACTTGAGCATCGAGGCCTCCTCGGCCCCCAGGCGGTCGGCGGCGTGCTCGACGATGCACCGGTCGGTGAAGGATCGGGCCACCGTGAGCTCGGTCTTCATCTCGGCCAGGGTGAAGCGGTTGTGCTGGAACCGCCCGATCGGCCGGCCGAACGCCTCACGGGTCTTGCAGTACTCCAGGGTCTGCTCGAAGGCGCGCTCCGCGCCCGCCAGCGCGCCGACGCCGATCGACACCCGCTCCCTCGGGAGGTTCTGCATGAGGTAGATGAAGCCCTGGCCCTCCTCCCCGAGAAGGTTCGTCCGGGGCACCCGGACGTCCTCGAAGTACAGCTCGGCCGTGTCCTGCGCGTGCATGCCGATCTTGTCGAGGTTGCGGCCGCGCTCGAACCCCTTCATGCCGCGCTCGACCACGATGAGGCTGATGCCCTGGTGCCCGGCGTCCGGGTCGGTCCGCGCGACGACGATGACCAGGTCGGACAGGATGCCGTTGGAGATGAAGGTCTTCTGTCCGTTCAGGACGTAGTCGTCGCCGTCCCGTACGGCGGTGGTGCGGATGCCCTGCAGGTCGGAGCCCGCGGCCGGCTCGGTCATGGCGATCGCGGTGATGATCTCACCGGAGCAGTAGCCGGGGAGCCACCGCTGCTTCTGCTCCTCGGTGGCCAGCCGCCTGAGGTACGCGCCGTTGATGTCGTTGTGCACCGAGAAGCCGGGGCCGTGGATCCCGGCGCGGGACAGCTCCTCGTTGAGGACGACGTAGTAGCGGTAGTCCGGGTCGCCCCCGCCGCCGTACCGCTCCTCCATGTCGATGCCGAGCAGCCCCTGCCGTCCTGCGGCCAGCCACACGTCGCGGGAGACGACGCCGTCCTTCTCCCACTGCTCGTGGAACGGCTCGATCTCCTTGGCGATGAACGACCGCACCATCTCGCGGAAGGCCTCGTGCTCGTCGGTGAAGATCTCGCGCCGCACTGGCGGCCTCCCTCGGCTCGAATCGATCGACCGTAAGTAATTTATCACTTACGCCAGGACGGACAGAATGTGATTCGGTCCACTGCCGCTCAGGCCGGGCCGGCCTTCTCCCCGCGGTCGAGCCAGAGCTGGAGGCCGTCGAGGAGGCGTTCGACCGCGAAGGCGAACCCCTCGTCCTGCAGACCGTCCGGATCCAGCGCCCGGTTCTCCCGCCACCAGGCGCCATAGTGCGGGTAGTGGGAGGAGACCTCGTCGATGTACGGCCGCAGCTTCTCGACCGACTCACCCACGCTCGTGCCGGGGGCGATCGACCGCTTCCACGCCGCCTCCATCGTCGCCGAGCCGATCACGTGGGACATCAGGAGCGAACTCGCGTACGCGACATCCAACCCGGAGAAGCCGGCGGCCGTCAGGACCCCCACCATGCGATCACTCATGCGCATGGCGTTGGGGCCCATCATGGGACGGACGCCGAACAGCCCGGCGACCCACGGGTGGCGCAGGATCATCGAGCGAAGCCCGTGCGCCAGGGCGGTGGCCGCGGTCCGCCAGTCGGTCGCGCCCACCTCGGGAACCTCGATCTCCCCCATGACCTCGTCCAGGACCAGCTCGAGGAGCTCGTCCTTGGTCGCGACGTACCAGTACGCGGAGGTCGCCCCGGCGGCCAGCCGCTCGCCGAGACGGCGCATGCTCAGGCCCTCTAGCCCCTTCTCGTCGAGCAGCTCGATGGCGGTTCGCACGATCTGCGCGCGGCTCAGCGTCGGCTGGGCGCCACGGGAGCGCGGCGGCCGCGTCCACACGGATTGCCCGAGAGGGTCAGCGTTCGACGGCATTCAACGTCCTTCACCAGGGTGACCTACCCCGCCAGCCTACCGGCGCTCGTACGGTGTTCGATATTCCTAGTACGGCGTACGAACACGGTGGTACGGTGTGCGAGAAACCGCACACCGTACGAACGGACGGTCATGTCGACCTCTCATCCGCGCCGCTGGTGGATCCTCAGCGTCCTGTGCCTGAGCCTGCTGGTCCTGGTCATCGACAACACGGTGCTCAACGTCGCCATCCCGTCGCTGATCCGCGACCTCCACGCGAGCAACTCCGACATCCAGTGGATCCTCGACGCCTACATCCTGGTCTTCGCCGGGCTGCTGCTGACCGCCGGCAGCCTGTCCGACCGGCACGGCCGGCGTCGCGGACTGATCATCGGCCTGGTCCTGTTCGGCGGCGCCTCGCTCGCCGCGTCCTTCGCCGACAGCCCCGGCCGGCTGATCGCGACCCGCGCCGCGATGGGTGTCGGCGGCGCATTCCTGATGCCCGGCACCCTGTCGATCCTGACGACGGTCTTCGACGACACGGAGCGCAAGAAGGCCATCGCCATCTGGAGTTCGGTGCTCATGCTCGGCGCGGTCGGCGGCCCCACGCTCGGCGGCCTCCTGCTGCAGCACTTCTGGTGGGGCTCGGTGTTCCTGCTGAACGTGCCGGTCGCCGCGCTCGGCATCCTGGCGGCGCTGCTCATCATTCCCGAGTCACGCGGTCCGGCCGGCCGTCCCGACCTGGCCGGCGCCCTCCTGTCCATGGCCGGGGTGACCGCCCTCGTCTGGGGTGTGATCTCCTCCGCCAAGGACGGCTGGTCGGCGCCGCCGACGCTCGGCGGATTCGCGCTGGCCGTGGTCGCGCTCACCGCCTTCGCGCTCTGGGAGCGGCGGTGCCCGGAGCCGATGCTGCCGCTGGCCCTGTTCCGCGACCGCAACTTCAGCGGCGCCAGCCTGTCGATCGTCCTGCTGTCCTTCTCCGCGGGCGGCTGCCTGCTGGCACTCACCCAGTACCTGCAGTTCGTCCTGGGCTACGGACCGATGAAGGCCGGCACCGCGCTCATCCCCATGGTCGCGGCCGCGATGGCCTTCAACGGCATCGGCGTGGTCGTGGACAAGAGGTTCGGCGCGCGGGTGGCACTGGCCGCCGGGCTCCTCCTGGTCACGGCGGGGTTCGCGGTGCTCGCCTCGGTCGCGCCCGGTGACGGCTACGTGAAGCTGGCCGTCGCCCTCGTGATCCTTGGCGCGGGCAGCGGAACGGCGGGGCCCGCCGCGTACGGGACCCTGCTGGCCGCCCTGCCGCCCGAACGCGCGGGTGTCGGCTCCGCCGTCAACGACACCGTCCAGCAGGTCGGCCAGGCGCTGAGCGTCGCCGTGCTGGGCAGCGTGCTCACGGCGGCCTACACCGCGAAGATGCCGGATGACACGGTCGGGGCGGCGCGGCACTCGATCGGCGAGGCGCTGGCCATCGCCGCGGCCCGCGGCGACGCGACGCTGGCCCGCACGGCCAAGGACGCCTTCGTGCACGCCATGTCGATCACCTCGGTCGTCGGCGTCGTAGGCGGGATCGCCGCCGCCGTCCTCGCGTTCTCGGTGCTGCGCCCGAAGCCGCACGCCGTACCGGAACCGGTCCCCGAACCCGCCGCCGAGACCGGCCGCTGACCTCACCCACAGGCCGGACCGGCGGACCGGCCGGTTCGGCCCGTGCATCAGGCCCGCGACACCGGCCACGATCCAAGCCCACGGTTCAAGCCCACGGTTCAAGCCCGCGGTTCAGGTCCGCCGTTCAGAACGGCGGCGCTGATAACGCCGCGCGACGCGACGCGGATACGCCGCGCGACGCGACGCGGGTACGCGGCACGGCGCGGCGTACGCGGGGCGGCGCGGTGTACGCGGGGCGGTCAGGCGGTCAGGCGGGCGACGGCGGCGTCGATGCGCTCGTCGGTGGCGGTGAGGGCGACGCGGACGTGCCGGGTGCCCGCCGCGCCGTAGAAGTCGCCGGGCGCGACGAGGATGCCCAGCTCCGCCAGTGCCTTGACGGTGTCCCAGCACGGCTCGTCGCGGCTCGCCCAGAGGTAGAGCCCGGCCTCGGAGTGGTCGATGCGGAAGCCGTACGCCTCCAGGGCCGTGCGGAGGACGGCGCGTCTGCGGGCGTACCGCTCGCACTGCTCCTGGACGTGCGCGTCGTCGCGGTAGGCGGCCGTCATCGCGGCCTGGACCGGCGCGGGAACGATCATGCCGGCGTGCTTGCGAACCTCGAGCAGCGCGGTGATCAGGGCGGGGTCCCCGGTGAGGAAGCCGGCGCGGTATCCCGCGAGGTTGGAGCGCTTGGACAGCGAGTGCAGCGCGATCAGGCCGCGGTGGTCTCCGTCGCATACGTCCGGGCGCAGGACCGAGACCGGCTCGGCGTCCCAGCCCAGCTCGATGTAGCACTCGTCACTGATCACGGTGGCGCCGCGCTCGCGCGCCCACGCGACGACCTTGCGCAGGTGCTCGGCCGGCAGCACCTTGCCGGTGGGGTTGGACGGCGAGTTGATCCAGACGATCTTCGGTGTCTCCGGCCCGAGGGAGAACAGCCCGTCGACGGCCCGCGGCGTCGCGCCGGCGAGCCGGGCGCCGACGTCGTAGGTCGGGTACGCCAGCTCGGGGAAGACCACGGTGTCGCCCGGTCCCGCGCCCAGCAGCGTCGGCAGCCAGGCGACGGCCTCCTTGGTGCCGATCACGGGCAGGACGGCGGCCGGGTCGGCCGCGACGCCGAGCCTGCGGGTCAGCCAGCCGGCGACGGACTCGCGCAGTTCGGGCGTGCCGTACGTGGCGGGGTAACCGGGAGCGTCGGCGGCGTCCACCAGCGCCCGCCGGACGATCTCCGGCGTCGGGTCGACGGGCGTGCCGACCGACAGGTCGACGATGCCGCCGGCGTGCTGCCGGGCCTGCTCCTTGTACGGGGTGAGCAGGTCCCAGGGAAAGTCGGGCAGCGTCTTGATCAAATCAGTCCCCCAACGTCCGCGCGCCGCCTGCCGCTCACCGGCAGACGGCGCGCCTCGGCCTCAGCTGAACTCTCGCGTCCGGGAACGCCGGGCGGCGTGGGCTCAGGCCTCTTCGCCCTGCGGCGGCAGCGCCGCCACGATCGGGTGATCCTTGTCGATCTTGCCGACCTTGGAGGCACCTCCCGGCGAGCCCAGATCGTCGAAGAATTCCACGTTGGCCTTGTAGAAGTCCTTCCACTGATCCGGCGTGTCGTCTTCATAGAAGATCGCCTCGACGGGGCACACCGGCTCGCAGGCGCCGCAGTCGACGCACTCGTCCGGGTGAATGTAGAGCATGCGCTTGCCCTCGTAGATGCAGTCGACGGGGCACTCCTCGATGCATGCCTTGTCGAGCACGTCCACGCAAGGCTGCGCGATGACGTAGGTCACGTGTACTCCTCAACGTCTGTGGCCATCGCCACGCTCGCAGCGGTGTCATTGCCTAGTATTGCTGCTGTCAGCCAACGCTTTCACCATGGGGGGCGTCACATCGGCCCGCGTTTCTCCGCCCGGTATGTCGTTTCGATAGCTCCGTCCGATATCGGACGTCGCGTCTCGCTTCGACGCCGTGTCTCCAGCGGAGCGTACAGCGACGTCGTCGGCGAGCTGAGAGGGTGGGCGGACGGCCGCCTCACCGTGCGCCGCCGCGACGGCTCCGACGTCGAGGTCGCCGAGGCGGACCTCGTGGCGGGCAAGGTGGTCCCTCCGCCGCCCCCACGCCGCGCGCCCCGCTCCTGACACCCGCCGCCGGCCGCGGCCCGAAAGACGCCCCCCGGCCGAGCAACCACCCCCGGCCGAACGAACACCCCCGCGGATCGATCCCACGCGGACGACCGGCCACGGGTCGCCGAGAGCGGCGCCACCGGCCGCGGGCGCTCAGGCCGGGGTCAGGGCAGCGGCCAGTCGGGGACCTCCTCGGGCAGGTCCCGGCTGACCCTCATCGGGAACTCGGCCGGGCGCTTCTCCAGGAAGGACGTGACCCCCTCGGCCGCGTCCGGGGCGGATCCCAGCGCGTACATCAGGCGCGAGTCGGCCCGGTGCGCGTCCCACGGCGAGGACGCGCCCAGCCCCGACCACATCAGCCGCCGCACGGCCGCGACGGACACCGCCGACGTGTTCGCCGCGATCTCCCCGGCCAGCGCGTACGCCGCGTCGAGAAGCTCACCGGCGGGGTGGACGTAGGACACCAGGCGGCCGCGCAGCGCCTCCTCCGCGTCGAAGACCCGGCCCGTGGCGGCCCACTCCATGGCCTGGGCGATGCCGACCAGGCGGGGCAGGAACCAGCTCGACGCCGCCTCCGTGACGATGCCGCGCCGGGTGAAGACGAAGCCGAACCGCGCGCCCTCGGCCGCGAGCCTGATGTCCATCGGCAGGGTCATCGTGACGCCCACGCCGACCGCCGGCCCGTTGATCGCCCCGATCACCGGCTTGAGGGAGCGGGCGATCCGGAGGGCGACGGTGCCGCCCCCGTCGCGTGGTGAGCCGTCCTCGAAGGTGTCCTCACCGCCGAACATGTCCCGCGCGGCCTTGTAGTCGAACGTCGAGCCGCCGCGCTCCAGGTCGGCCCCGGCGCAGAAGGCCCGCCCCCGGCCGGTGACGACGACCACCCGGACGTCGTCGTCCGCGTCCGCGCGGTCGAAGGCGTCGATCAGCTCGCCGCGCATCACGAGGGTGAAGGCGTTGAGCCGGTCGGGGCGGTCGAGCGTGATGGTCGCGATCCCGTCGGCGACGGCGTAGTCGATCTCGGTGTACGTCACTGCTGCTCCTCGCGCCCGCGAACGGTTACAGACGGATACAGAACGGGATTCTAGAGGCGGGTCACGCCCCGCCCCCGGCGGACCGCGCGTGCGCGGTGTCCTCGTCGGCGGGGCAGCCGACGAGCGGCGGCAGGGCCGGGGCCAGCACCTCCCGGCTCCAGTCGGCCACCGTGCCGGCGTAGCCGTCGGGCGGCGTCACCTCCAGGGTCCCGGTCGAGGTGGCCGCCAGGCGGGTGACGACCGGGCCGCCGTCCAGGAACGGGGTGGCGCCCCAGAAGGCCCAGAAGTCGTCCGGCTCGATCCGTGGATGGTCGTCGAGGCTGCGCGTGGGCCGCGCCGGATGCTCCCGGCACCACCGCCACTGGTCGGTGAGCAACCGGGACGCGATCGCGCGCAGCAGGTTGAGCGCGGGCAGGTCCTGCGTGCAGGCGACCCCGTCGATCACGAGGTTCGGCAGGCCGAACCGGCGCAGCCCGAGCAGCGTGACGCGCAGGCAGGCGCATCCCGCCGCGCCGGCCGGGCCGGGACGGCGCGCCGCCTCGTCGACCTCGTACCTGGTGCCGAACCACTGGTCGCCCATGCGGAACCAGCCGCGCTCGGCGCGCGCCAGGCCGTCGCGCAGGAGGACCTGCCGGGCCTGCGGGTCGATGAGGACGCCGTTCGTCGCGTCGGCGAGGGCGCGGGCCACGGCCCGCGCGACCTGCTCGCGGTGCGGCTGCTCGACGGTCAGCGCCTGGTGCACGAGCAGGATCTGATGGGACGACTCGCGGACGCGCCGCCGATCTTCGTCGCAGGCCAGCACGTCGTCGAGCCGCCAGGTCGCCTCACCGGCGTCGACGGTGAAGATGCCGAGCCGCGGCGTCTTGAGCGCCTCGATGGCCGGTTTCCGGAAGGGCTCGGGCACGCGCCACGGGACGACCGCGTAGGGGTCGACCGGCGGCTCGCTGGTGGCGATCACGTAATGCGACGTGACGACCTCAGGCACGGAAAGCACGAAAGGGGACATGACCGGCTCCTTGACGTTCGTGATGGATGGGCGCGCGCCGGCTCAGGCGGCCGTGCGGCGTGGCGCCTCGGGGACGTAGGGCATGGCCAGGTCGACGACGTCGTTCCACCACAGGGCGGCGGGGGCGTCGAAGCCGGCGGGCGGCCCCACCATGAGGTAGGGCAGGCCGTCCGCGCCCTCGGGCGGGGCTGGTCTCAGGCGCACGCGCACGGGCGCGCCCGCCGCGCCGGTCGGCTCGGCCGCCCAGTAGCGCCAGACGTCCGCGCCGTCCACGCGCGCCTCGGCCGGGACGCGGCGGAGCGGCGCGCCGGGATTGCAGGCCAGCCAGGCCCAGTGCTCGTCGAGAAGGCCGACGGCCAGGCAGCGCAGCAGCGTGACCGCGGCGAACAGGTTGCCGCCCGGGACGGCGGCGGCCTCCAGCTCCGGGAACCCGAAGCGGTGCAGCCCGGCGGTCACCAGGTGCAGCTCGTCGTTCTGCCCGCGGCCCTCCCCGGCACCCTCCTCGCGGCCTTCCTCGCCGGTGACGAACGTCGCGAGCCAGTCGTCCGCCAGGCAGAACTCCGGATGCTCGGGGCCCCGCCGGAAGGCGTGCGGCAGCACCTGGTGCGACCACGCGTCGTACACGACCCCGTCGCAGGCCTCGGCGACGGCCCGGGCGATCTCGCGGACCGCCTGCGCGTGCGCGGGCTGGGAGACGGGCGGTGCGTGGCCTGTGATCACGATGTGGTGCCGCGCCCCGTCGAGGAGATGGGCCTCCTCCGGCCGCGCACGGGCGGCCGTGCGGATGAGGTCGGCGTATCCGGACTCGGCGACGGGCCGCCCGCGAACGCGCAGCAGGGACGAGCCGAGCAGCTCCGCCGCCAGGGGAAGGCCCACCCGGCCGCGTGCCGCCCGCACCGGATCGTCGAGCGGGTGCGCGGTGGCCACCACGAACGGGGCGGCGACGGACGCGGGAACGGTCAGGTCGATCATCGTGTGCCTCCGGGAATCGGTCTCCCGGAGAGCCTCGCGCGGCGTGCTCCGCCGCCATAAGCCCCGCGTTCCGTTCTGTGGATAACCACCACACGAGCGTCGACACCGTCTCTGACCCGCCGTGACGCTGATCACCCCGAACGATCCAGGATGCGAGACGTTACGGCAGTTGGCGGCTATGTCCTATATGTTGCGCACATGCAATGGGCCGTGGCGACGTACGACACCGCGTTCGGGTACGTCTCCGCGCACGGGGCGCCGCTGCTCGACCTGCTCGATCCTCAGCCCGACGAGCGCGTCATCGACCTGGGCTGCGGAACGGGTGTGAGCACCGCCGAGATCGCCGCGCGCGGCGCGGACGTCATCGGGATCGACGAGTCCCTCGAGATGGTCAACGCGGCGCGCTCGGAACACCCGCACCTGTCGTTCGCCGTCGGCGACGCGCACGACTTCACGATCAGTGAGCCGTACGACGCCGTCTTCTCGAACTCGGCGTTGCACTGGATGTCCCGTGACCCCTCCGCGGTCATCTCGCGGGTCCACGCCGCGCTGCGTCCGGGAGGCCGGTTCGTGGCGGAGATGGGCGGCGCGGGCAACTGCGCGGAGCTGATCGCCGCCGTGCAGACGGCCTGGCGCGTCTTCGGGCTGCCGGAACCCGAGTTGCCCTGGTACTTCCCCACCCCGGCCGAGTACGCGACCCGGCTGGAGGAGGGCGGCTTCGTCGTACGGCTCATGGAGTACTTCGACCGGCCGACGCGCCTCGCCGAGTGCCCGGACGGCGCCGCCGACTGGGTCCGGCTGTTCGCGCCGGAGCTGATCGCCGAGGTCCCCCCGGAGCTCGCCGGCCCGCTCCTCGACCGGGTGAACGAACTGGCCGCCCCCGCTCTCCGCCGTGAGTCCGGCTGGATGGCCGACTACGTACGGCTCAGGTTCGCCGCCGTGCGCAAGCCCGGCGGTGACGAACTCGTCCAGTCGCAGGCCCCGCAGGCGCCGCCGCCCCCGCACACCCCGCCGGGGGCTCACCCGTCCCAGCCTCCGCACGCGGCGTCGACCTCCCAGACTCCCCCGGCGCCGCACACACATTCGGCGCCGCAGGCCTGAGCGTCCCGGACGCGGGGCCGGCTCGTACGGTGCGAGCGCCCGGCTTGTGGGTAAGGTCGTCCGCATGCTGCGCCTGTACGATCCCGGAACCGGGCGCGTCACGGAGATCGCCCCGGCTCGTCCCGGCGTGATACGGATCGCCTGTGTCGAGGAGCTGCGCGCCCAGGTCGTCGGCGACCTGATCCGCCGGCTCGCCACGCGCCACCGGCTGCGCGCGCTGGGGATCTGGAACACCGTGCCGGGAGCGTCGGACCTGGGCGTACGCCCGGCCGAGCTGACCTCCGGCCCCGCCGACGTGCACGTGGGCGCGACGGTCGGCCGCTGGGTCCCGGCGTCCTGGGACGGCCTCGACCCGCTCGCCGCGCGCCTGGCGCTGCTGGAGGCCCACTACCGGGCGGACCTCCCCCACACCCGTACGGACCTGGCCGCGGCGGACGCCTCGCTCACCGCGTGGCGGCGCCGCGTCGCCGGCTGGGCCGAGTCCCCGGGGCGGCCGCCCGAGCGCTCGTACGTCGCGGAGGCGGTCGCGCACCTGGACGCCGACCTCGACACCCCCGCGGCGCTGTCCTGCCTGGCCCGGCTGGCGGAGGACGATTCCGTACCGCCCGGCGCCAAGTTCGAGACGGCGGTCGAGCTGGACATGATTCTGGGCCTCGACCTGGTCCGGCTGATCGGTCGCCTCTAATCCGGGATAAGGCCGCGACCGATCGACCCGTTCTTGGGAACCTCTTTTCTTGCCCCTACCGCCTCAGTAAGCTCATGAGGTAATTTGCCCCGATGCCCGGGAATTGACGATGCGATTCCGCATGTGCGTCGGTCCGCTGATCCTGGCGGGCCTGCTCACAGCCTGTGGCGGCCGCGCGGCCGGCGGCTTTCACCCCAGCGGGCAGGCCCAGGGGGACGGCTCCCCCATGACATCCTCGGCCCCCGACACGGCGTCACGACCGAGCGCCTCGGCCGGCCCCGTGAGCAATCCGGCGGGCGATCCGACGGGCGGCGGCCCGCTCCCCCGTACGCCGCAGTCCGCCCTCACCGCCTACCGCGAGTACCAGCGGATGTACGAACAGGCTTACGAGACCAATGACACCAGCCGGCTCGACGCGGTGGCCATGGATCCGCTTTTGTCGATCATCGAGAAGGACGTCGAGAAGATCCGGCGACAGGGCGTCTTCTGGCGATTCCACAATGTCCTGAATCCGCGCGTTCAGGGCAGTTCCAAAGACGATTCGACCGTCGTGATCCTCGACTGCGTACGCACCCTCGGCTCGTACCGCTTCTCCGCCAAGACGGGAAGACGGCTCGCCGCCTGGCGTGACGGCAGCAACCTCTACCAAGCGATCATGCGCTACTCCGACGGCACCTACAAGATCTCCGATGCGACGGAGGGCAGGAAATGCTGACCAGACGATCCTCCATCGCCGTCCTGCTGACCCTCCTTCCCGGCACCGCCGTCGGCCTGGCGTCCGGCGCGGCCGCGGCGGCCCCGCTGTGCCTGCCGAACGCCTGCGCCCACAGCCACATCACCATCCCCGGCGGCGGAGGCGGTTCCGAGGGCGAGGGCGGCGGAGGCGACGGCGGGGGCGACAGCGGCGGAGGGCCGGGCCTGGGCTGCCCGACCGTGAACGACCAGGTGGTCTGCCCGCCCGGCGGCGCCGCGCCCGCGGCCGCTCCTCACATCCCCACCATCGACGTCGCCTACGACGCGCGGGACAATCTGGAGCTTCCCGTGCCGCGCATCGGCACGGCGCCCAGCGGGCGGTCGTACGTCCGGATCAAGACCGGCCTGTGGGTGGACGACGTGGGGACCAAGACGGCGGAGGCCGCGGTCCCGGGCCAGCACGTGGTCGTCACCGCGGCCCAGCCGGTCGTGACCTGGGACACCGGTGACGGGCAGACCCTGACGTGCGACGCGGCGACGGCGGGCACGCCCGGCGACACGGACTGCGCCCACGTCTACGACAGATCCTCGGCGAGCCGGCCGGGCGGCAAGTACACCGTCACCGCGACCATCGGCTACAACGTCACCTGGGCCTGTGACGGCCCCGAGTGCGATACGGCCGGCGGCGTGTTCGGGCAGATGACCGGCCCGCCCGGCAACCTCCTCCTCGCGGTCGGCGAGGTGCAGACCGAGTCCAACCCCGGCTGATCGACGCACCCAAGGAGGAGCGATCGGTGTTCCGACCCCGTGCGTTCGCCCCGGCCGTGGTCGCCGCCGGCGTTCTCCTCGCCGGCTGCGGCGGAGGCGGCCACAAGACGGCCGGATCCGCGTCGCCCTCGGCCCCGAGGCCGTCGGCGAGCCCGTCCCCGACGCCGAGCTACACGTCGGGTCGTGTCAAGGCCGCCCTCCTGTCGGCCGAGGACATCGACTCGCACGTCGCCCCGGTGCCGCCGAGCACTCCGGCGCTGCAACGGCGCGCCGTCCCGTCGTGCTCCCTGTCGGCGATCAAGCCGTCGGGCAGCCCCGACGCGGTGGTGCGCCAGTTCCGCGCGAGCAGGTACTCCGGCGCCAACTTCGGCCAGATCGCGCTGACCTACCCGGACGCGGCCGCGGCGGCCGCGATGTTCGCGACGATCCGGGCGAAGGTCACGGCCTGCCCGAGCAGCAGGCACGTCCCGCAGAAGACCCTCTCCGGCGGCAGCATCGCCCTCGCCCACGACGACACCTGGCACCCCTCGGAGGAGACGACCCCCGGGTGGGCTCACGTGCGCGGGACCGAGAGGACGACCATCTCCCCGTCCAGCAGCGTGATCAACGTCTTCTACCGCATCTACGACTACGTCAGCCGCGGCAACGTCGTCCTCGTCTCGATGTACTGGGAGCGTGTGGCGCCGAAGGCGTCCGCCGACAAGGTCGCGCGGAAGGCGACGTCACTGCTGACGAAGCAGCTCGCCCGGCTGCCCTGACCGGGCCGCCGGTCGCGGCGGCCTCGGGCGGGGGTCACGTCAGGCGGCGGTCCGCCACGACGATGCCGTCCTCATCGGCGTAGAGCCAGGCCCCCGGCCGGAACTCGACGCCGCCGAACGTCACCGGGACGTCGGCCTCGCCGGTGCCCTCCTTGGCGCTCTTGCGGGGGTTGGAGCCCAGCGCTCGGATCCCCAGGTCGAGTCCGCGCAGCGCCACGACGTCGCGGACGGCCCCGTTGATCACCACTCCGGCCCAGCCGTTCGCGACCGCCGACCCGGCGATCAGGTCGCCCATCAGCGCGGTCCGCAGCGAGCCGCCGCCGTCGATGACGAGCACGCGGCCCTCCCCCGGTGTGGCGAGCACCTTCTTGAGCAGCGCGTTGTCCTCCCAGCAGCGGACGGTCGCCACCGGTCCCGCGAAGCGTTCCCGCGCCCCGTACGAGGCGAACTGCGTCTCGCAGCTCGCCAGCTCGGACCCGTACTCGTCGAAGAGATCAGCCGTCGCGAAGGTCATCTACCGGATGGTAACAACGAACGGGTCAGGCGTCCGGGCCTCCGTTCGGGCGGCCGAGCAGCCGGGACAGGACGATGGAAGTCTTGGTCTGCACGATGTTCGGTTCGTTGCGCAGCCGCTCCAGGGCCTGTTCGAGGGCCTGGATGTCGTGGGCGCGCAGGTGGACCAGCGCGTTCGCCTCTCCGGTGATCGTGTAGGCCGCCACCACCTCGGGATGCCGGCGGATGCTGGCGGAGATCTCGTCCGGGGACGTACGGCCCGCGCAGAACAACTCCACGAACGCCTCCGTCGTCCAGCCCAGCGCCGATGGATCGACGACCGCGGCGTACCCCGTGATCACGCCGTCGTGCCGCAGCCGGTCGACCCGGCGCTTGACCGCCGGGGCCGACAGGCCGACCTCGTCACCGATCTGCGCGAAGGACGCGCGGGCGTTCTCCAGCAGACACGCAACGATCCGCCGGTCGATGTCGTCAAGACGCAATGATGAGACCCTCCGACGCGCATATCCGTTATTGGTGTTGCGGACACACCGACCTTACGCTGCGGGTGGTGCCTCACCAACCCACTGGGCGCGACCTCGGGCCCGCATTGCCAGGAGTACGACATCGATGACGATGCAGACCCTTGCCCGCGATGGCGCGGGCATCTCGGCGGGGCAGCCGGCACGGACCTACCTGATGTGCCCGCCGACCCACTTCGACGTCCAATACGCGATCAACGCGTGGATGGACCCGACCACCCCGGTCGACCGTGACCGGGCCCGCCACGAGTGGGAACGCCTCCGGGCGACCTACGTCTCACTCGGGCACACCGTTCACGTCCTGCCGCCCGTCCCGGGCCTGCCGGACATGGTCTTCGCCGCGAACGGCGCGACCGTCGTCGGCGGCATGGTGCTGGGCGCGAAGTTCCGCCACCCCCAGCGCGCCGCCGAGGCCGACGCGCACCGGATGTGGTTCGAGGAGCACGGCTACCGGCGCATCCGGGCGGCCGAGCACGTCAACGAGGGCGAGGGGGACTACGCCTTCGCCTACCGCGCGATCGTCGCGGGCCACGGCTTCCGTACGGACCCGGCCGCGCACAACGAACTGCACGACGCGTTCGGGCTGCCGGTCGTCAGCGTCCGGCTGGTCGACCCGCGGTTCTACCACCTCGACACCGCGCTGTGCGTGATCGACCCGTTCACCGCGGCGTACTACCCCGGCGCCTTCGACGAGGACGGCCTGATCAAGCTGCAGGCGCTGTTCCCCGAGCTGATCGAGGCGACCGAGGAGGACGCCCTGGCGTTCGGACTGAACGCGGTCAGCGACGGCCGGCACGTGATCGTTCCGGATGACGCCGTCACGCTGATCGCACGGCTCACCGAGCGCGGCTTCCACGTCGTTCCGATCGAGATGACGGAGCTGCGCAAGGCGGGGGGCGGCCCGAAGTGCTGCACCCTCGAACTCCGCCCGTAGCTGGGACAATAGGACCCGGGAGACCCCGCGGGTCCGAGAAGGAGCACCGTTGAACACGCAGGAGCTGCGGGCGCTGTCGGACGAGCACAGCGCACACAACTACCATCCGCTGCCGGTCGTGATCGCCGAGGCCGAGGGCGCCTGGGTGACGGACGTCGACGGCAAGCGGTACCTCGATATGCTGTCGGCGTACTCCGCGGTCAACTTCGGGCATCGCCACCCGCGGCTGGTCGAGGCCGCGCGGCGGCAGCTCGAACGCGTCACGCTGGTCAGCCGGGCGTTCGACCACGACCAGTTCGGGCCGTTCGTCGCCGAGCTGGCCGAGCTGGCCGGCAAGGAGATGGTCCTGCCGATGAACAGCGGCGCCGAGGCCGTCGAGACCGCGCTGAAGACCGCCCGCAAGTGGGGGTACGAGGTCAAGGGCGTGCCCGCCGACCAGGCGAACATCGTCACCTTCGAGGGCAACTTCCACGGCCGTACGACGACGATCGTCAGCTTCTCCACGGACCCGGACGCCCGCAACTCCTACGGCCCGTTCACGCCCGGCTTCCGTACCGTGCCGTACGGCGACGTCGATGCGCTGCGCGCCGCCGTCGACGAGAACACGGTCGGCGTGCTGATCGAGCCGATCCAGGGCGAGGCCGGTGTCAACGTCCCGCCGAGCGGGTTCCTGACGGCGGTGCGCGAGATCTGCACCGCCCGCGGCGCGCTGATGATCGCCGACGAGATCCAGTCGGGCCTGGGCCGTACCGGCACGACGTTCGCGGTCGAGCACGAGAACGTCGTCCCGGACGTCTACATTCTCGGCAAGGCGCTCGGCGGCGGCATCCTGCCGGTCTCCGCCGTCGTCGCCGACCGCGACGTCCTGGGCGTGTTCAAGCCGGGCCAGCACGGCTCGACGTTCGGCGGCAACCCGCTCGCCTGCGCGGTGGGCCGCGAGGTCATCGCGATGCTGCGGACCGGGGAGTTCCAGGAGCGGTCGCGGACGCTGGGGGCGCACCTGCACGCCCGGCTCGGCGCGCTGCCGCCGGAGCAGGTCCGCGAGGTGCGCGGCCGCGGCCTGTGGGCCGGCGTGGAGCTGAACGGCAAGGCGCGGCCGGTCAGCGAGCGGCTGATGGAGCGCGGCGTGCTGGCGAAGGAGACGCACGAGACCACGCTCCGGCTGGCCCCGCCGCTGATGGTGAGCCAGGAGGACCTGGACTGGGCGCTCGACCGGCTGGAGGCCGTGCTCACCGAGATGTGAGCGGCGTCGTCCACCGTCTGCGGAGGTCCGGGCCCTGAGGGCTCGGACCTCCGCATATATCGGTCCATATCCCCGTAAATAGGTTTGCGGCCGTCGAACCCGGAGCTCTATAGTCCAAGTGGATTATTCAGTATCGACGAGAAAAGACGATCATGGCGCGACCGCTCACGCCTCTCGGGTTGGCGGTGCTGAGACTGCTCCACGACGAGCCCATGCATCCGTACGAGATGCAGCAGCGCATCCGGGACCAGGCCATCGACCGGGTGGTCAAGGTGGCGCACGGATCGCTGTACCACACGGTCGAACGGCTCGCCGGCCTGGGACTGATCGAGCCGGTGGAGACCACGCGGGAGGGACGGCGCCCCGAGCGGACGGTCTACGCGATCACTGAACACGGGCGCGACGAGGCGAATTCCCGGCTCCGGGAATTCATTCGCCGTCCCACGCGGGAGTACCCGGTGCTCGGCATGGCGCTGTCCTTCCTGGCGATGCTGCCGCCGGACGACGCCGCCCAGCTGCTCGACCGCCGCACGGTCGCCCTGGAGGCCGATCTCGCCGCCCACGACATCGTCGTGGACGGTCTGATCAAGCAGGGCCTGCCGCGGATTCACCTGGTCGAGGTCGAGTACTTCAACGCCCAACTGCGGTCCGAGCTCGAGTACGTACGGGCCCTCAGCGAGGACATCAAGAGCGGCCGGCTGACCTGGCGGCCTCCCGGCCGCCCGAACGGGGAGAACAACGACCGATGAGGAAATGGCATGGCAACCCCTGGGCGATCTTGTTGACGCTCAGTCTCGGGTTCTTCATGACACTGCTGGACCTGACGATCGTGAACATCGCGATGCCCAGCATGATCGACAAGCTGCACGCGTCACTGGACGAGGTCCTCTGGGTGGTCAACGCCTACGTCCTCGTCCTCGCGGTCCTGCTGATCACCGCCGGTCGCCTGGGCGACCTGCGCGGCCAGCGCAACCTGTTCATCACGGGCGTGGCCGTCTTCACCGTCGCCAGCCTGCTCTGCGGCATCTCGCAGAACCCGGCCGAGCTGATCGCCGCCCGCGCGGTGCAGGGCCTGGGCTCCGCCCTGCTGATGCCGCAGACGATGGCGATCATCATCGCCACCTTCCCGGCCGAACGCCGGGGGGCGGCACTCGGCATCTGGGGCGCCGTGGCGGGGGTCGCGACGATCGCCGGGCCCACACTCGGCGGGCTCCTGGTCACCGCCTTCGACTGGCGATGGATCTTCTTCGTCAACCTGCCGATCGGCGTGATCGTCCTCGTGCTGGCGTTCACGGTCATCCCCAGCGTCCGGATCGAGCGCTCCCACCGCCTCGACCTCGTCGGCGTGCTGATCGCCACGGCCGCGCTGTTCTGCCTCGTCTTCGCCCTGACCGAGGGCCAGCGGTACGACTGGAACGGCGTCATCTGGGCGCTGTTCGCGGCGGCGGCCGTCATCTTCGCCGTCTTCCTCGTGCAGCAGCGAAGCCGGCAGAGCCGCGACCCGCTGGTCCCGTTCGTCCTGTTCAAGGACCGTAACTTCACGGTCCTGAACTTCGTCGGCGCGGTCCTGTCCATCGGGATGATCGGCGTGTTCCTGCCACTGACCATCTACCTGCAGTCGGTGCTCGGCTTCAGCGCCCTCAAGGCGGGCCTCGTCATGGCCCCGTCCTCCGTCATCTCGATGTTCCTCGCCCCGGTCGCCGGCCGGATGGCCGACAGGATCGGCGGCAAGTACATCCTCATGGCCGGGCTCACGCTGTACGCGATCGGCATGGGCTGGATCGTGCTCATCGCCGGCGTCGACTCCAGCTGGCCCACCTTCCTGCCCGGCCTGATCGTGTCCGGGATCGGTATCGGCGGCGTCTTCGCGCCGATGGCCACCGAGGCGATGCGCGGCGTCGACCCCCGCATGGCCGGCGCGGCCTCCGGCGTCAACAACACGACCCGCCAGATCGGCTCGGTCGTGGGCAGTGCGGCTGCGGGCGCCATCCTGCAGAACCAGCTCGCCTCCCACCTCCGGACCGAGGCCGAGAAGCGCGCGGGCGCGCTCCCCGCCGAGGCACGCGGCCCGTTCGTCCAGGGGTTCAAGGACGCCGCCAAGGGCGGCCTCGAGGTGGGCGCCGGCCAGACCGGGGCGGCCCAGCACGTGCCGAAGGGCCTGTCCCAGCAGGTCGTCGACCAGCTCACCAGGGCGGCCGCGAGCGTGTTCGGGCACGGCTTCGTCGACGCGATGAAGCCGACGATGCTCCTGCCGATCGCCCTCGTCTTCGTCGGAGCCGCCGCCTGCTTCGCGGTGCGGGGCTACCGGCGCAGCCCGGCCGCCGGCTCCCCCGCGCGCGTCGAGGCGACCACCGGCTGACACCCACGGCGAGCGCGGCGTGGAACACGGCGATCCTGCGAAGCGTCGAGCGCGCACGTCCGACCGGGCGTGCGCGCTCTGCGCGTTCTGCGGACCGTTGCCGCGAACCGCGCGCCGCGACTCAGTCCCGCGACGCGGGCACGGACGTCGTGCCGCGCAGCATCCAGGGGCGGGCGGAGCGGGTGATCGCGACCGCGACGACGGCGGCGATCGCCCCGCCGAAGATGAAGACGTACCCGGCGGTGGTGCCGGTGACGATGAGATCGCCCTCCGGACGCCGGCTCGACAGCAGCACGACGACGATCAGCCACGGCACGGCCAGGGCGGCCACGCCGAGCTTGCTCTCCATGGCCCACCCGGCGAGCCGGAACGCGGCGAACTCGACGAGGGACAGGAGGATGGCGGCCACCGGGACGCTCCCGGCCGTCCAGGAGAACTGGAACGACGTGACCGCGCCGAGGAACAGCCCGAGCACGACGAGCACGCCGTACGCCGCGCCCGTCACCAGGCCCGGCGCGGGCGAGGGCTCCTGAGGGGCGAGCGGGCCCGACCATTGCTCCACAGCGGGTCAGGCTACCGCGTGCCCGAGACCGGTCTCGCGGCCGTCCTCGCCGGGCGGGCCCGGCTCCCCGGCGAGCAGCGTGAAGTACTCGACGCCCGGAAGCGGCTGGCCGACGTCGTTGGACAGCGCGAAGTACGGCGGCTCGACGGTGATCTGCGTACGGTGCGCCCGCATCGCGTCGATCTTGGCCGGCAGGTGCTCGCGGGCGTCGACGCGCGTGGTCACCTGCTCGTCCGGGACGCCGAACCCGAAGTCGGCGACCGACGCGACCCGCTCGAACGGCCCCCGGTCCACCGCCTCCTCCAGGGTCGACAGGGGAACGGCGGTGGCGTAGAACCGCGACGGCCGCCAGGGCTCGCCGGTGCCGAAGGACGGGTCCGCCGACCGCTCGAACGCACGCCACGCGACCCGGTGCGCCTGGATGTGGTCCGGGTGGCCGTAGAAACCGTCGGCGTCGTAGGTGACGACGACCTGCGGGCGGACCTCGCGCATGACGGCGACGAGCTCGGCCGCGGCCTCGTCGACGTCCGCGCGCCAGAAGCACCGCGGGTGGTCGTTGGACGCCACGCCCATCATCCCGGAGTCGCGCCAGCGTCCCGGTCCGCCGAGGAACCGGTGGTCCGTCACCCCGAGCGCGGCACACGCCTTCGCCAGCTCGCCGACGCGGTACTCCCCCAGCGCGTCCCCGCTCAGGTGACGCAGCTCCTCCGGGATGACCTCGCCCTCCTCACCGCGTGTGCAGGTGACCAGGCAGACGTGGGCGCCCTCGGCCGCGTACTTGGCCATGGTCGCCCCGGTCTCGATGGACTCGTCGTCGGGGTGGGCGTGGACGAAGAGGATGCGCAAGTCGGCCATGGCCCGCAACGCTAATCGGCGGGCTGGCTCGCCTTGCCACCGCCCGGCTGCTTGTCGCCTCCGGACCCGTCGTCGCCGCCCGTCGGGCCGCTCGTCGGCTGCTTCGGGCCGCCGGTCGGCTGCTCATCGGTGGGCTGCGTCGTGGTCGGCCGGTCGCTGGTCGGCGCCGACGTCGCCGTATGCGTGGGCAGCGTCCGGTGGGTCGTCGGCGCCTGGCTGTAGGCGGGCTCGGAGTGCGAGCCGACCGGCGCGGGCCGCTGCGAGTCCCCGCTGTCGGAGGACGCCTCGCTGGAGACCTGGGCGCTCGGCGCCGGGCCGGGTGCCGGTTTGTTCCCGTGGTGCCCGGCCGCCCAGACGACCGCGGCGGCGAGCCCCACCGCCAGGACGAGACCGGCCACCGCCGCCAGGACCAGCCGCGGCGACGTGCCGCGGCGCGCGACACCACCCGGATGCGTCGCCGTGGCGTACTGCGGCATCGTCGAGCCTCCGGCGCCCGCGCCCGCGGCCGCGGCCGCCCCGGCCATCGCCCCGAGGCCGCCCGCCGCGATCGTGGGCGCGGCCGGAGTGACCGGCGCGGTCGGCGGGACGCCGGCGGCCCTGGTCTCGGCGAACGCCGCCCCCTGGTCCAGGATCGCGGTCTGCGGGCCCGCGCCCGCCATCGGAGCGGCCGGCGTGACGCCCTCCTCGCCGAGCAGCCGCATCAGCAGCTGCTGGGCGTTGGGCCGGACCGCCGGATCCTTGGCGAGGCAGTCGGCGACGATGCCGCGCAGCGGCTCCTGCACGCCGCCGAGGTCCGGCGGCTCGCTCAGGATGCGGTTGATCACCGCCATCACGGTGTCCTGCCCGAACGGCGCGGAGCCGGTCGCGGCGTACACCATGGTCGAGCCCCAGGCGAAGATGTCCGCCGCCGGCGTGATCTCCTTGCCGGTGAGCTGCTCGGGCGCCATGTAGGCGGGGGTCCCGATCGCGGAGTTGGTCATCGTCGCGGCCGCGTCCAGGGCCTTGGCGATGCCGAAGTCGATGACCCGCGGCCCGTCGGGGCCGATCAGGACGTTCTGCGGCTTGAAATCACGGTGGACGATGCCCGCCTGATGGATCGCGACGAGCGCGGTGACGGTGCCGATGGCCAGGCGCTCCAGCTCCGCGCCGGACCGCGGGGACTCCCCGGTGACCAGCTGCTGCAGCGACGGGCCTGGGACGTACTCGCTGACGATGTACGGCCGGTCGCCGTCCACGTCGGCCTCCAGGACCTGCGCCGTGCAGAACCGGGCGACCCGCTTGACCGCGGACAGCTCGCGCAGGAACCGGCTCCGCGCGGTGTCGTCCTGGGCGAGGTCGCCGCGCAGCAGCTTGATGGCCACCGGATCCCCGGCGGCCGACCGGCCGAGGTAGACCGTGCCCTGGCCGCCCTCCCCGAGGCGGCCCGTGACTTCATATGACCCCAACCGGTCAGGATCACCGGGCTGCAGGGGACGGGCGTCGGGCATCAACACTCCTGGGGGAACGGCTCATGGACGGCAATAGTCTTCCGCATGACCGGCGGGCTTGCACGGAGCATTCACGGCCTCCTGGCAGGATCGGACCATGACGACGAGCTTCCCCCGGCAGAGCGCGCGTACACGGAGGTTCACCCTCGGAGCGCCGCGCGGTTTCCAGGTCTCCCCCGACGGTTCACGGGTCGTGTTCCTCCGGACGCGGGGCGGCACGGACCCGGTCACCTGCCTGTGGGCGCTCGACGTTCCCGGCGACGGCGGCGAGGCGCGCGAACGCCTGATCGTCGATCCGCGCGCCCTCGACCTGCCCGGTGAGGAGGACCTGCCCGCGGAGGAGAAGGCCCGCCGGGAGCGTGCCCGCGAGCAGGCGGGCGGGATCGTCGCCTACGCCACCGACGAGGGACTGACGCTCGCCGCGTTCGCCCTGTCCGGGCGGCTGTTCGTCACCGACCTCGGCACCGCCGTCCGGCCCCTCGACGCCGCCGTCCCGGCGTTCGACCCGCGCCCGGACCCGACCGGCGCCCACGTCGCGTACGTCTCCGGCCGCGCCCTGCGCGTGATCGAGGTCGCGACCGGAACGGACCGCGCGCTGGCCGAGCCGGAGGGCGAGCAGGTCTCGTACGGCCTCGCGGAGTTCATCGCCGCCGAGGAGATGCAGCGCATGCGCGGGTACTGGTGGGCGCCCGACGGCACGGCCGTCCTCGCCGCGCGCGTCGACGAGTCGCCGGTGCGCCGCTGGCACATCGCCGACCCCGCGAACCCGGCGACGCCGCCGCGCGAGGTCGCCTACCCGGCCGCGGGCACCCCGAACGCCGACGTCTCCCTCTTCGTCCTCGGGCTGGACGGCACGCGGCAGGCGGTCGAGTGGGACCGGGAGGCGTTCCCGTACCTCGTCACCGCCCGCTGGGGCTCCCGCGGCATCCTGCTCGTCGTCCAGACCCGCGACCAGAAGACGATGCGGATCCTGGAGGCCGACCCGTCGACCGGGCGTACCACGCTCGTCCGGGAGGACACCGACCCCGTCTGGCTGGACATCGTCCCCGGCGCGCCCGCCCGTACCGGGACGGGCGACCTCGTCTGGGTGGCCGAGGACGGCCACGACGCGCGCGGACTGATCGTCGGCGGCGAGCGCGTCACGCCGGACGACCTCCACGTGCGCGCCGTCGTCGACGTGGACGGCGACACGGTCCTGTTCACCGCCTCCGACGAGCCCACCGAGATCCACGTCTGGGCGTACGGCCCCGAGGGCCTGCAGCGGCTGACCGAGGGCGCGGGCGTGTTCGGCGGCCGCCGGCGCGGCGGCACGACCGTCCTCACCGGAAGCCGGCTCGACCGGTTCGGCACCGAGACCACCGTGCTGCGCGACGGCGCCCCGGCCGGCCGGATCCTCTCCCACGCCGAGCAGCCGGCCCTGGACGTCGGCGTCACGCTCATCCGCGCCGGCGAGCGCGAGCTGCGCACCGCGGTGCTGCTGCCGGCCGGGTACACCGGGGACGAGCCGCTGCCCGTCCTCATGGACCCCTACGGCGGGCCGCACGCCCAGCGCGTCCTGGCCGCGCGCCGCGCCTTCGCCGAGCCGCAGTGGCTCGCCGACCAGGGGTTCGCGGTCGTCGTCGCCGACGGGCGCGGCAGCCCCGGCCGGGGGCGCGACTGGGAGCGCGCGATCCACCGCGACCTCGCCGGGCCGGTCCTGGACGACCAGATCGCGGCGCTGCGCGGGGCGGCCGAGCGGTTCCCCCTCGACCTGTCGCGGGTGGCCATCCGCGGCTGGTCGTTCGGCGGGTACCTCGCCGCGCTCGCGGTGCTGCGCCGACCGGACGTCTTCCACGCCGCGATCGCGGGCGCGCCCGTCACCGACTGGACCCTGTACGACACGCACTACACGGAGCGTTACCTCGGCCATCCCGGCGAGGACCCGGAGCCGTACGAGCGGTCGAGCCTGTTCGGCGCGGTTACCGGCGGTGACGCGCCCGCGGACGTGACGCGGCCGCTGCTGCTCATTCACGGACTGGCCGACGATAACGTCGTCGCCGCTCACACGCTGCGTCTATCCTCGGCATTGCTGGCCGCCGGCCGGCCGCACGCCGTCCTGCCGCTGTCGGGGGTGACCCACATGACGCCGCAGGAGGTCGTCGCCGAGAACCTCCTGCTCCTCCAGATCAGGTTCCTTAAGGAAGCGCTCGCGTGACCGTTGCCCCCGCGCCCGGTAAAGGGCACCATTCTTCAGACGGTGCGACCGGCACCCCGACCCCCGACGAGACGTGAGCGAGATAATCGAGCACTCGACCTCGGTCGTTCCCGGCGACGGCAAGCTGGAGATCCTCCTCATCGAGGACGACCCGGGCGACGCCTTCCTGTTCGAGGAGCTCCTCGACGAGGAGCTGCCCGACGCCAACATTCTCCAGGCCCGCACGCTCCGGGAGGCGCGTGAGCGCCTGCACCCGGGCGTCCACTGCGTCGTGGCCGACCTGTCGCTGCCCGACGCCGAAGGGCTGGACCTGTTGCGCCAGGTGCTCGACATGGCTCCGCGCTCGGCCGTCCTGGTCCTGACCGGCCGCAGCGACGCCGCCGTGGGCGTCGCCGCCGTCGCCGCGGGTGCCGAGGACTACCTGATCAAGCACGAGGTCGACGGGCCGCTGCTGGCCCGCGCCATCCGCTACGCCCTGGAGCGCAAGCGCGCCGAGGACTCCGAGCGCGAGCTCATGGAGGCGCAGATCCGGAGCGAGGAGAACGCCCGGATCGAGCTCGGCCTGCTGCCCGTCCCGCTGATCAACGACCCGGACCTGCACCACCACACGCGGTACCGCCCCGGCCGGGAGCGCGCCCTCCTCGGCGGTGACTTCTACGACACCGTGCAGACCTCCGACGGGTCGGTCCATCTGGTCATCGGCGACGTCTGCGGGCACGGCCCGGACGAGGCCTCGCTCGGCGTCCGGCTGCGGATGGCCTGGCGCACCCTCGTCCTGGCCGGCCACACCGGGACGGACCTGCTGGGCACGCTGGACACGGTCCTGTGCCACGAGCGCTGGTCCGAGGAGATCTTCACGACGCTCGCCATGATCACGATCGCGCCGGACCGGCGGAGCGCGCGGTTCCACATGGCCGGGCATCCGGCGCCGCTGCTGTTCGGCGAGACCACGGCCGAAGCGCTGCCCGACGACGCGTACGGCCCGGCGCTCGGCCTGTTCCCCGGGTCCGAATGGCCGGCCTCGGACATGGAGCTGACCGGCCCCTGGTCGTTCATGCTCTACACCGACGGGCTGATCGAGGGCCGCATCGGCGGCGGCGCGGACCGGCTCGGCACCGACGGGCTCGTCGAGCTCGCGGCCGGCGCCCGCGCCCGGGGCCTCACCGGCGACCTGCTCATCGATCACCTCGTCGCCGAGGTCGAGTCCCTCAACGGCGAGGCGCTCACCGACGACCTGGCCGTCGTCATGCTCTCCGGAAAGGCAGACCGGTGACCGCTCCTTCGACACGCCGCCCGCGCCAGGCGCCGGCGCTCCACGTCGACGCGGAGGACGTGCCGAGACTGGGCGTCGGTCACTGGTACAGCCTCGGTCTCGTCCTCCTGATGCTCGCCGTCATCGTCGTGGGCACCGCCGTCGGACTCGTGGTCAGGGACGGCAGCGCGGCCCGTACCGCGTTGCTCCGGCACGTCGACCCCGCCGTGCTGGAGTCCGGCCGGCTCAGCACCTCCGTCTCCGCGGAGGTCGGCGCGATCCGGTCGTACAGCCTGACCGGGGACAAGACGGCCCCCGCCACGTACCGCCAGGCCGAGAGCGAGACGACCGCCTCCCTCGCCTCGATCACCAGGCTGCTCCGGGACACCCCCCACGCCGGCCCCGCCCGGGCCGCGATCGCGGAGGTCGGCTCCCGCGCCGCCGCCTGGCGACACGACTACGCCGACCCGCTGACCAACGGCACCGGCAAGCCCTCCGCCGCCTTCGGCGAACAGCGGTTCGCCGCGGTGCGCGACGCCGTCGCGACCGCCCGCACCCGCCTCGCCGAGCTGCAGCACCGGTCCGCCGACCGGCTGGACCGCAAGGTCGACCTGCTCTACGAGATGCTGGTGGGCGGGGCGGTCGTACTGGTCGTCGGCGCGCTCGGCCTCACCCTCCTGATCCGGCGCACCGTGCTGCGCCCGGTCGCCGCGCTCACCGGCCAGGTCCGCCGGGTGTCCCAGGGCGACCTGACCCACCCGCTGCGGGTGGCGGGGCCGGCCGAGCTCGCCGAGCTGGCGGCGCACGTCGACGCCATGCGCAACCACATCCTGGAGGAGTGGCGGGAGGCGTCCGAGGCGCGCGCCAAGCTCGACGAGCAGACCAGGGAGCTGCGCCGGTCCAACGCCGAGCTGGAGCAGTTCGCCTACGTGGCCAGCCACGACCTGCAGGAGCCGCTGCGCAAGGTGGCGAGCTTCTGCCAGATGCTCGAACGGCGCTACGCCGACGTCCTGGACGACCGCGGCCGGCAGTACATCGACTTCGCGGTCGACGGCGCCAAGCGGATGCAGTCGCTCATCAACGACCTGCTGAACTTCTCCCGCGTCGGCCGGGTGAACCGCGACATGACGGTCGTCAACTGCGAGACCGTTCTCGCGGCCGCCCTGGACAACCTGGGGCTGGCCCGGTCGGAGTCGGACGCCGGCATCACCTGGGACCCGCTGCCCAAGGTCATGGGCGACGCGACGCTGCTCACCCAGCTCCTCCAGAACCTCATCGGCAACGCGATCAAATTCCGCAGCGAGGAGCCGCCGCGGGTGAAGATCTCGGCCGAGCGCGACGGCGACTTCTGGGAGTTCGCCTGCAGCGACAACGGCATCGGCATCGACGCCGCCTACGCCGAACGGATCTTCCTCATCTTCCAGCGCCTGCACCCGAAGGACGAGTACGCCGGGACCGGCATCGGGCTGGCTCTCTGCAAGAAGATCGTCGAATACCATGGCGGCCGGATCTGGTTGGACACCGCGCCGGAGCAGAAGGGCACGACGATCCGGTGGACCCTGCCCGCCATTGAGGAAACCGACGACAGCGACGACAGCCTCGACAGCACGGAGACAGCCGAATAATGACCGACCTGACCGTACGCCCCATCGAAGTCCTGCTCGTCGAGGACGATCCCGGCGACGTCGTGCTGACGAAAGAGGCGTTCGATGACAACAAGGTCAGCAACAAGCTGTCGGTCGTCAGCGACGGCGAAGAGGCGATGCGGTTCCTGCGGCGCGAGGGCGACTACGCCGACGCCCCGCGTCCGGACCTCGTCCTGCTCGACCTGAACCTCCCCCGCATGGACGGCCGGCAGGTGCTGGAGGAGATCAAGGACGACGAGGCGCTGCGCACCATCCCGGTCGTCATCCTCACCACCTCCGAGGCCGAGGAGGACATCCTCCGCAGCTACCGGCTGCACGCGAACGCGTACGTCACCAAGCCGGTCGACTTCGACCAGTTCATCAAGGTCGTCCGCCAGATCGACGACTTCTTCGTCAGCGTCGTCAAGCTCCCCCGCGGCTGACGGCCCCACCACGGTCGGCCCCACCACGGTCGGCCCCACCACGGTCGGCCCCACCACGGTCGGCCCGACCAGGCCGGCCGGCCCGTCAGCCTGGACCGTGCCAGGACCGCCACAGCGCCGCGTAGGAGCCGTCGCGGGCGATCAGCTCGTGGTGGTCGCCCAGCTCGGTGATCCGGCCGTCCTCCACGACGGCGACCCGGTCCGCGTCGTGCGCGGTGTGCAGCCGGTGCGCGATCGCCACCACCGTACGGCCGTCGAGGACCGCCGACAGGCTGCGTTCGAGGTGCCGGGCGGCCCGTGGGTCCAGCAGTGACGTCGCCTCGTCCAGCACGAGCGTGTGCGGGTCGGCCAGGACGAGGCGGGCCAGCGCGAGCTGCTGCGCCCGGGCGGGCGACAGCGCCGCGTTCCCGGCGCCGACCTCGGTGTCCAGCATCGCGTGGGCCCAGGACGCGTCCACCGCGTCGAGCGCCCGCGCCAGCTCCTCGTCGGTCGCGTCCGGCCGGGCCAGCAGCAGGTTGTCGCGAATCGTGCCACGGAACACATGGTGCTCCTGGGTGACCAGGGCGACGTTGCGGCGCAGATCCTCCAGTGGGAGGTCCACCAGCGGCACCCCGCCGACGGTGACCGCTCCGGCGCGCGGCCGCAGCACGCCGACGAGCAGGCGGCCGAGTGTGGACTTGCCCGCGCCGCTCGGCCCCACCATCGCCAGCCGCTCGCCCGGGCGCAGGCGCAGGTCGATCCCGTGCAGGACGTCCTTGCCGTCCCGGTAGGAGTAACGCACCCCGTCGACCGCCATCCGATCGCCGTCGGGCCGCCGGCCTCCCGGCGTACGGTCCGCCGGTACCTCGGCGACGCCCAGCAGCCGGGCCAGCGACGCCCCGCCGACCTGCAGCTCGTCGACCCACGACAGGAACCGGTCGAGCGGGTCGATGAGCTGCTGGACGTACAGCGTGGCGGCGGTGACCTGGGCCAGCGACGCCAGGCCGTGGAGGTAGAGCAGGCCGCCGATCAGCAGCGTGGCCGCCACCGGCAGCACGTAGCCGATCTCCACCAGCGGGAACCACACCGTGCGCAGACCCAGGGTGTACCGCTCGGCCTCCCACGCGGCGGCGAGGTCGGCGTCGGTCCGCGCGACACGGCGCTCCTCCAGCCGCAGCGCCTCGATGGTGCGCGCGCCGAGGACGGTCTCGCTGAGTCCCGCCGTCACGCCGCCCCATGTCTGGTTCTCCCGGAGGTAGCCGTCGCGGGCCCGCCGGAGGTACCAGCGGGTGCCGCACCACAGCAGGGGAACCCCGACCAGGCACGGCAGCGCCGTCAGCGGCCCGACGAGGATCAGCGCCCCGATCGCGAACGCGCCGGTGACCATCGCGATCAGGGTCTCGGGCACGGCGTGCCGTACGGTGCGGGCCAGGGCGTCCACGTCGCGGGACGTCCGGGTGACCAGGTCGCCGGTGCCCGCCCGCTCCACGGTGGACAGCGGCAGCTCCAGGACCCGGTCGACGAACTCCTCCCGCAGCCGGGCCAGCACCTTCTCACCGAGCCGCGCGGACAGGTAGACGGCGTACCGCAGCAGCACGCCCTGGACGACGACGAACGCCAGGATGGCGATCGCGATCCGGTCGACCGCCACGTGGGAGGACCCGTCGCGCACGTCCTGGACCAGCTCGCCGAGGAGACGCGGGGCGACCAGCCCCGCGACGGCGGCGAGGCCGTGCACGGCGAGCGCCGTCGCGAGCTCACGCGGGTAGGCCAGCGTCAGCCGCCGCGCGTACGCCCGCACCTGGGCGGCCGAGGCGACCGGCAGGATCCCCGTCGCTTCGGTCATCCGCTCGGTCATGCGCCCTCCTTCATGCGACGCTCCTTCGTACGTCCCTCGCCGATCAGCTCCTCGCGGTTGACGGTGGCGGCGTAGGCCGGCTCGGCTCCGAGCAGCTCACGGTGCGGGCCGGTCGCCACCGCCCTGCCGCCGGCGACGAAGACGACGTCGTCCGCGTGGGCGAGCACGAGCGGGCTGGTGGTGCAGACCAGGGTGGTGCGCCCGCCGCGGAACTCCCGGAGGCGGGCGGCGATCCGGGCCTCGGCGTGCGCGTCGACCGCCGAGGTCGGCTCGACGAGGACCAGGACCTCCGGGTCGGCGGCGAGGGCGCGGGCGAGGCGCAGCCGCTGCTGCTGCCCGCCGGAGAACTCCCGGCCGCCCTCGGCGACCACGGACCGCAGCCCGTCCGGAAGCTCGTCGACGACGTCCTCGGCGCAGGCGGCGCGCAGGGCCGCCCGGACGCCGTGCGCGTCGCCGTCGCCGGTCCCGCCGAGCTCGTCCAGCAGCCGCCCGGAGAACAGCCGCGCCTCGTTGTCGGCGACCATGACCGCCTCCCGGACGGACCGCAGTGGCAGCTCCCGCAACGGGACGCCGCCCCACGTGACCGCGCCGTCGGCGAAGCGGCCGATCCGGTCCGCGATGGCCTGGGCGTCCTCCGGCGCGGTCGCGGCGACGGCGGTGAGCCGGCCGGGGCGTACGACGACGCCGGACTCCTCATCGACCAGGTCGCCGGGGATCGGGGACCGGGTCCCCTCGTCGGACAGCTCGGGCGTCATCCCGAGGATCCGGACCACCCGCCGCGCGGCGACGTGCGCCTTGGTGATCTTGTCGGCGGCCTCGGTGAGGGTCCGCAACGGGTCGATGAGGAACACCGCGTACCCGTAGAAGGAGACCAGCTGGCCCGTCGTGATCTCCCCGCTCAGCGCGTACCGCGCCCCGGCCCAGGTGACCAGCGCGACCAGCAACCCGGGCAGCAGCACCTGCGCGCCGTCCAGCAGCGACTCGGTGCGCGCCACGCGGACGCCCGCCGCGCGGACGGCCTGGGACTCGGCGCGGTAGCGCGCGGCGACGAACTGCTCGCCGCCGATCCCGCGCAGGACGCGCAGCCCGGCCACGATGTCGCCCGCGCGGGTGGTCAGCCCGCCGTTCAGCTCGCGCTGCCGCTGCTGCCGGTGGTGCAGCGGGCGCAACAGCGGCCCGACGACGAGGGCCAGCAGCGGCACCCCGGCCAGCACGATCAGGCCGAGCCGCCAGGAGGTCGTCAGCAGGATCACGCCGACCACGGCGATCGAGATCACCGCGCCGCTGCCGCGCCCGACGATGTCCATCGCCCCGCCGATGTGCGACACGTCGGCGATCCCGACGCTGACCACCTCGCCGCCGGCCAGCCGTTTGGGCAGCGTCGCCCCGAGCCGTACGGCCTGCCGTGTGGTCACCTGGATGGTGCGGAAGGCCGCGCCCAGCCAGTTGACCGTGGACAGGCGGTGCCGCAGCACGCCGGTCGCCGCCTGGACGACGCCGAGGGCCAGCAGGACACCGGACCACGTCGTCAGCGCGCGAGCGTCACGGGCGGTCAGGCCGGCGTCGATCGCCCGTCCGATCACGGCGGGCACTAAGGCCTGGCTGACCATCCACAGGACCCCGGTCCCGGCGGCGCCGGCCATCGTGCCGGCCTGGGCGCGCGCCGCCCACAGCAGGTAGCGCGCGGCCGACCGGTGATCGGGCGTGCCGGGATCCGCCACGGGGAACGAGCGCATGAAAGACCCCGTTCGAGAGACGGCAGGTCCTTCGACGCTACCCAGAGCGCGAGATCAGTCGCGAGCGGTTTTCTCGTCGGCGAAGTGGCAGGCGCTCGGGTGCGATGAGCCCGTGACGCCGCCGTCCGCGCCGTCCTCGGGGCCGCGCGCGGCCCTCACCTGCAGGAGGGGCTCCTCGGTGGCGCAGACGTCCTGGGCCTTCCAGCAGCGCGTACGGAACCGGCAGCCGGACGGCGGGTTCGTCGGGCTCGGGACGTCGCCCTCGAGCACGATCGGGGTCCCCCGCCGCGTCGGGTCAGGCACCGGGACGGCCGACAGCAGCGCCTGCGTGTACGGGTGCGTCGGGTGGTCGTAAATCTGCTCCTCGTCGCCGATCTCCACGATCTTGCCGAGGTACATCACCGCGACCCGGTCCGAGATGTGCCGGACGACGGCCAGGTCGTGCGCGATGAACACGTACGACAGGCCGAACTCCTTCTGCAGGTCGGCCAGGAGGTTCATGACCTGGGCCTGCACCGAGACGTCCAGCGCGGAGACGGGCTCGTCGCAGACGATCACGTCGGGCCGCAGCGCGAGGGCCCGGGCGATGCCGATCCGCTGCCGCTGCCCGCCGGAGAACTGGTGCGGGTAACGGTTCACGTGGTCGGGGTCGAGGCCGACCACCTCCAGCAGTTCGCGTACGCGGCGGCGGCGCCCGCCCTCCGGGTCCCCGTGGATCGCGAACGGCTCGCCGACGATGTCGCCGACCGTCATGCGCGGGTTCAGCGAGGTGTAGGGGTCCTGCAGGACCATCTGCACCCGGCGCCGCAGCCGCCGCAGCTCCGCGCGGGACAGCGCGAACACGTCCTGGTCCTCGAAGCGCACCGACCCGGAGGTGGGGCGTTCGAGGGCCATGAGCAGCTTGGCGAGCGTGCTCTTGCCGCAGCCGGACTCCCCTACCAGGCCGAGCGTCTCGCCCCTGCGCAGCCCGAAGGACACGCCGTCGACCGCCTTGACCTGGCCCACCTGGTGCTTGAACACGACGCCCTGGGTGAGCGGGAAGTGCTTGACCAGGTTGTCGACCTGAAGGATCTCGTCAGCCACCGAGCACCTCCTCCGCGTAGTGACAGGCGCTCCCGTGCCCGGTACCGGTCACGTCGCGCAGCGCGGGCACCTCGTCCGGGCAGCGCTCCTCCCGTGCCCGCGGGCAGCGCGGGTGGAACGGGCAGCCGGCGGGGATCGCCGCGAGGTTCGGCGGCGACCCCTTGATGGGGGTCAGCGCCCGGTCCCGTACGTCGACGCGCGGCACGGAGGCCAGCAGGCCCTCGGTGTACGGGTGCGCGGGCCTGGCGTACAGCTCCTTGACCTCGGCCTGCTCGACGACGCGCCCGGCGTACATGACGACGATGCGGTCGGCGACGTCGGCGACGACGCCCAGGTCGTGAGTGATGAGGATCAGCCCCATCGCCATCTCGTCCTGCAGGTCCGACAGCAGCTTCATGATCTGCGCCTGGACGGTGACGTCGAGGGCCGTCGTGGGCTCGTCGGCGATCAGCACGTCCGGCTCCAGTGCCAGCGCCATCGCGATCATGACGCGCTGGCGCATGCCGCCGGAGAACTGGTGCGGATAGTCGCTCGCCCGCGAGGCGGCCGAGGGGATCCGCACCCGGTCCATCAGCTCGACCGCCCGCTTGCGCGCGTCGCCGCGGGACATCCCCTTGTGCACGATCAGCATCTCGGCGATCTGGTCTCCGACCCGGTGCACCGGGTTCAGCGCCGACAGGGCGTCCTGGAAGATCATCGCGATGTGGGCGCCCCGGTAGATCCGGCGCTTCTTCTCCGGCAGGCCCAGCAGCTCCGTCCCGCGGAACCGCACGGCGCCTCCCGTGACGTACGCCGGCGGAGTGTCGAGGATGCCCATCACGGCCTGCGCGCTGACGCTCTTGCCGGACCCGGACTCCCCGAGGATCGCGAGGGTCTCCCCCTCGGCGAGCGTGTAGGACAGCCCGTTGACGGCGTTCACCGTCGAGCCGCGCATGCGGAACTCGACGCGCAGGTCCTCGACCTGGAGCAGCGGTGTCCCCGGAGCGGGGTCGGGTGTGTTCATCAGCGGAGTTTCGGGTCGAGGGCGTCGCGCACGGCGTCGCCGAGCAGCAGGAAGCTCAGCACGGTCGCCGTCAGGAGCACCGCGGGATAGATCAGGAGGTACGGGTAGTCGGTGAAGACGTCCTGCGCCTGACTGAGCTGCAGCCCCCAGGAGACGGTGGGGTACTGCAGGCCGACGCCGAGATAGTCGAGCGTCGCCTCGTACCCGATCACCACGCCGACGTTCAGCATCGCATAGACGAAGACGGGCGCGATGGCGTTCGGCAGGATGTGCCGGGCCATGATCCGCAGGTCACCGGCACCGAGCATCCGGGCGGCCTGGACGTAGTCCGCGTCCCGCACCGACAGCACCTGACCGCGCATCAGCCGGGTCATCGTCGGCCACCACAGCACGCCGAGCACCAGTGACATCGTCCATACGCCGTGGGCGGGGAAGGCCGTGAGGATCACGAGCGCGCCGAGCACGAGCGGCAGGCCGAAGAAGATGTCGGTGATCCGCGAGATGAGCGCGTCCAGCCAGCGGCCGAAGTACCCCGACAGCGAGCCCAGCGTGATCGACAGGGTCAGCGCGATCCCGGTCACGACGAAGCCCACGATCATCGGGGCGCGGGCGCCGTGCACGATCTGCGCCCAGTAGTCGCAGCCGTGCATGTCGTAGCCGAACGGGTGGCCGCCGGCGCCGAACGGGTTCCACGACGACGGCGTGTGCTTGGCGAAGCGTACGTCGCACCGGTCGTTGACCCCGCGGTCGGTGAACAGCGACGGGAACACCGCCATCAGGGCCATCACGAGAAGGATGACCACCGACACCCAGAAGACGACCCGGCGGCGCAGGGCGCGCCACGCGTCGCTCCACAGCGACGCGGACGCCCCCACGACGTCCGATCCGGTCTGGGCGACGGCGAGGGTGTCCGCCGACTCACTCATGCGCCCTCCTCTCACTCATACCGGATCCTCGGGTCCAGGGCGCCGTACAGGATGTCGACCACCAGGTTGGCCAGCAGGAAGATCAGCACCAGGAAGGTGGAGATGCCCACCACCGTCGGGCCGTCCTTGATCTGGACGGCCTGGAAGATCTGCTGGCCGATGCCGGGCAGGTTGAAGATGCCCTCGATGACGATCGCGCCGGCGAGCAGGTTCCCCAGGTCGACACCGAGGTAGGTGACCACCGGGATCAAGGAGTTGCGCAGCGTGTGCCGGAGGATGATCCGCCGCCGCGGCAGTCCCTTGGCCAGCGCGGTGCGCACGTAGTCGGCGCGCATGTTCTCCACCAGGCTGGTGCGCGTCAGCCGGGCGATGTAGGCCAGGCTGAGCGAGCCGAGGATGATGCCGGGCAGCAGGTAGCTGTACGGCCAGCCGTCGTCGGTCCCCGCCGTCGGGAACCAGCCGAGTTTCAGCCCGAAGATCAGCTGGGCCGAGTAGGCCAGCACGAAGGCCGGGATGGCGATGACGAAGGTCGTGCCGCTCAGCACCAGCGAGTCGATGATCCCGCCCTTGCGCAGGCCGGCGAGCACGCCGAGCGCGATGCCCACGACGAGCTCGAAGACCCAGGCGGTGAGGGCCAGCTGGACCGTCACGGTCCAGCCCGTCGCCATCAGGCTCGCGACGGACTGGCCGTTCAGGGTCTCGCCGAAGTCCCCGCGGGCGAGGCCGAGGAGGTACCGGCCGTACTGCGTGATCAGCGGCTCGTCGAGGTGGTAGTGGTGCCGGAGCGCCTCATAGACCGACGGTGGCATCGGCTTGTCGCCGCCCAGGGCCCGAATCGGGTCCCCGGGCAGCGCGAACACCGCCACGTAGATCAGGAAGGTGGTGCCGATGAGCACCGGCACCATCTGCAGCACGCGCCGGAGGACGAAACGCCACACGCTACTTGACCGTCACCTGGTCAAGGTGGACCAGCGGCTGGACGTACGGGTCGACGTTGACGTTCCCGATGTGGCTGGAGTAGCCGGCCTGGTCCTGCCAGTTCCACAGCGGGGTGACCGGCAGGTCCTTCAACACGAGGTCCTCGGCCTGCTGGTAGTACTGCTGCCCCTGCTCGGGCGTGCTCGCCCCGTTGCCCTTCATGATCAGCGCCTCGCAGGCGGCGCCGTCGTAGCCGCTCCGGGTCGGCTTGGCGCACCGGGGCGTGAGGTAGTCCTCCGGGCTCGGGTAGTCCATCGTCCAGTTGCTGCGGTACGGGCCGGTCGCCTTGTGGTCGGTCAGCTTGGAGATGTAGTCCGACGCCTGGACCTTGTCGAAGACGATGTTCGTGATGCCGAGGTTCTGCTTGAGCTGGTTGGCCACGTCGGTCATCCACTGCTCGTACGTCGGGTCGGCGTTGGAGAACATCAGGTGCAGCGTGTCCTTGAACCCGCCGGCCTTGTCGAACAGCTGCTTGGCCGCCGTCGGGTTGTAGGTGCAGGCCTCACCGCACGCGTTCGCCCGGTAGCCGGGCACGATCGGCGCGAGCAGCGAGCCCATGGGCTTGTAGACGCCGTTGAACACCGCGTTCACGATCGACTGCCGGTCGATCGCCATCGAGATCGCCTTGCGCAGATCCGGGTTGGCGAACCGGCTGTCGTAGAGCGGGAACTCCAGGAAGTCCATCGTGCCGCTGGGCACGCTGAGGTACCGCTTGCCCAGCAGGCGCTTCGCCTGGGGGACCTGCGCCGCGGGGATCTGGGTGTCGAAGTCGACCCGGCCGGCCCGCAGGTCCGTGTAGGCGGCGTCGCGGCTGGCGTAGGTCTTGAAGACGACCCCGTCGGACTTGGCCGGGCGCGGGCCCTTGTAGCCGGGGTACTTCTTGGTCTTGATCTCCCGGTTGTGCTCCCAGGAGCCGTCCATCATGAACGGGCCGTTGCCGATCGGCTTCTCCTCGTACGCCTTCATGTCCTTGAAGGCCACCTTGGGCAGCGGCGCGGTGCCGAGGAACGACAGGATGTAGGGGAACTGGCTGAACGGCTGCGACAGCGTCACCTGCAGCGTCTGCGGGTCGACGACCTTCAGGCCCTTGAGCGTGTCGACCTTCGGCTTGCCCTTGTCCGGGTTGAGGTCGGCGTAGCCGTCGACGGCGGAGAAGTAGTAGTTGTTCCCCCAGCCGTTGGCGCCGTTCGCGGTGTAGTTCCAGGCGTCGGCGTAGCTCTGCGCCGTCACCGGCTCGCCGTTGTGGAACGTCAGGCCCGGCTTGATCTTGATCGTCCAGACCTTCTGGTCGGACGACTCGACCGACGCGGCCTCCTGCGGGACCGGCTTGCCGTTCGCGTCCAGCGTCATCAACGTGTCGAACAGGGCGCTGTCCACGTTGAGGCCGTACGAGTCGTTGGTGTTGCCCGGGATCAGGTGCTCGGGCTCGGTGTTGGCGAAGGTGAAGACCTTCGGCTTGTTCCCGGAACCGCCACCGCCGCCGCAGGCGGACGCCGCGAGCGCCACCGCGGTCAGGGAGACGAGCCATCGGCTCTTCGTGACAGGCATCGGGCCGTCCACCTCCAGGGTCATACGAGGGTCGGCCCTAGCTTGGCGTAATTCGGCCATGTCCTGGTAGATGTTTACGTCAACCGTTTCGGTATTGAAATATACCTACCAACATGCCCTCTGACATGACCCACCGACCGCATGCCGCGAAAATGGAACGATCCAATGCTACTCAAGGTAAGCAGAGCGGATTTTCCGGAAGGGCACCTGGTGACAGATCACGGCCCGGACGGAAGGGGGGACGTACCTTCCGCCCGGGCCGTGAAGTCCGGTCGCCGCCGCGGCGGGGATCAGCCTCGTGACGCCTTGAGCAGGTCGGCGTTGAGGCGGGAGATGGTCTCGAACGGGATGCCCTTCGGGCACACCGCGGTGCACTCACCGGTGTTCGTGCAGCCGCCGAAGCCCTCGGCGTCCATCTGGTCCACCATCGAGACGACCCGGTCGTACCGCTCGGGCTGACCCTGCGGCAGCAGGCCCAGGTGGGTGATCTTCGCGGCGGTGAACAGCATCGCGGAGGCGTTCGGGCAGGCCGCCACGCAGGCGCCGCAGCCGATGCAGGTCGCCGCGTCGAACGCCTTGTTCGCGTCCTCCTTCGGCACCGGGATGGCCGCCGCCTCGGGCGCCGAGCCGGTCGGCGCGCTGACGTAGCCGCCGGCCTGGATGATCCGGTCGAACGCCGACCGGTCCACCACGAGGTCCTTGACGACCGGGAACGCCCGCGCCCGCCACGGCTCGATCGTGATGACGTCGCCGTCCTTGAACTTGCGCATGTGCAGCTGGCAGGTGGTCGTGGCCTTCTCCGGCCCGTGCGGCGTGCCGTCGATGACCAGCGAGCACATGCCACAGATGCCCTCACGGCAGTCGTGGTCGAACGCCACCGGGTCCTCGCCCTCGAGGATCAACCGCTCGTTGAGGACGTCGAGCATCTCCAGGAACGACATGTCCGGCGAGACGTCGTCGACCTCGTACGAGGCCATGCGGCCCTCGTCGGCGGCGTTCTTCTGCCGCCAGATCTTCAGCGTGAGCTTCATTACTTGTACGACCTCTGGGTCATCTTGACGTACTCGTACTCGAGGTTCTCCTTGTGGAGGACGGGCGCGTGGCCCGTGTACTCCCACGCCGCCACGTAGGCGAACCTCTCGTCGTCGCGCAGCGCCTCGCCGTCGGGGGTCTGCGACTCGGCGCGGAAGTGGCCGCCGCAGGACTCCTCGCGGTGCAGGGCGTCGATGCACATCAGCTCGGCCAGCTCGAAGAAGTCGGCGATGCGGCCGGCCTTCTCCAGGTTCTGGTTGAGCTCCTCGTTCTCGCCGGGGACCTTGACGCGGGCCCAGAACTCCTCGCGCAGCTCGCGGATCCGGTCGATGGCCTTGCGCAGGCCCGCGTCGGTCCGCTCCATCCCGCAGTACTCCCACATGAGCGCGCCGAGCTCGCGGTGGAAGGAGTCCGGTGTACGGTCGCCGTCGATCGACAGCAGCTTCTCGATGCGGCCCTTCACCGCCTCGCGGGCCTCGACGACGGCCTCGTGGTCGTCGCCGATCTTCTCGAACGGGCCCTTGGCGAGGTAGTCGCTGATGGTGTTCGGCAGCACGAAGTAGCCGTCGGCCAGGCCCTGCATCAGCGCGGAGGCGCCGAGGCGGTTGGCGCCGTGGTCGGAGAAGTTCGCCTCGCCGATCACGAACAGGCCGGGGATCGTGGACTGCAGGTCGTAGTCGACCCACAGGCCGCCCATCGTGTAGTGCACCGCCGGGTAGATGCGCATCGGCACCTCGAACGGGTCCTCGCCGGTGATGCGCTCGTACATCTCGAAGAGGTTGCCGTACTTGGCGGCGACGGCGTCCCGGCCCAGTCGCGCGATCGCGTCCGCGAAGTCCAGGTAGACGCCCAGGCCGCCGGGGCCGACGCCGCGGCCCTCGTCGCAGACGTTCTTGGCGGCGCGGGAGGCGATGTCGCGCGGGACCAGGTTGCCGAAGGACGGGTAGATGCGCTCCAGGTAGTAGTCGCGCTCGTCCTCGGGAATGTCGCCGGGCTTGCGGGTGTCGCCCTTCTTCACCGGCACCCAGACCCGGCCGTCGTTGCGCAGCGACTCCGACATCAGGGTCAGCTTGGACTGGTGCTCGCCGCTCTGCGGGATGCAGGTCGGGTGGATCTGCGTGTAGCAGGGGTTGGCGAACAGCGCGCCCTTGCGGTGCGCCCGCCAGGTCGCCGTGACGTTGCAGCCCTTCGCGTTGGTCGACAGGAAGAAGACGTTGCCGTACCCGCCGGAGGCCAGCACGACCGCGTCGGCGATGTGCGTCTCGATCTCGCCGGTGATCATGTCGCGGGCGATGATGCCGCGCGCCACGCCGTCGACGACGATCAGCTCGAGCATCTCGTGCCGGGTGAACATCTTCACGGTTCCGGCCGCGATCTGCCGCTCCAGGGCCTGGTACGCGCCCAGCAGCAGCTGCTGGCCCGTCTGGCCGCGGGCATAGAAGGTGCGGGAGACCTGCACGCCGCCGAACGAGCGGGTGTCGAGCAGGCCGCCGTAGTCGCGGGCGAACGGCACGCCCTGCGCCACGCACTGGTCGATGATCTCGACGCTGACCTGGGCGAGGCGGTAGACGTTCGACTCGCGGGACCGGTAGTCGCCGCCCTTGACCGTGTCGTAGAACAGGCGCTGGATGCTGTCGCCGTCGTTGCGGTAGTTCTTGGCGGCGTTGATGCCGCCCTGCGCCGCGATGCTGTGCGCGCGGCGCGGGCTGTCCTGGTAGCAGAAGGACTTGACCTGGTAGCCCAGCTCGCCCAGCGTCGCCGCGGCCGAGCCGCCGGCCAGGCCGGTGCCGACCACGATGACCGACAGCTTGCGCCGGTTGGCGGGGTTGACCAGCTTGCCGCCGAAGCGCCGCTTGTCCCAGCGCTCGTTGATCGGGCCGTCCGGCGCCTTGGTGTCCTGGATCGGGGCGCCCTCGGTGAACAGTTCGCTCATGGCTACTTCAGCACTCCGATCGTGACCATGACGGGAACGGACACGAAGCCGATCACCAGCAGCGCCGCGACGACGTCGGCGACCACCCGGACGGCCGGGTAGCGGCGCTGCCGTCCCCAGCCGAGCGTCTGGACGGCGCTGAACAGGCCGTGCCGCAGATGCAGGCCCACGAGGATGACGGCGACGACGTAGAAGAGCGTGATGTACCAGCGGGACGGGTCGAAGTCCGCGATGACCTTGTCGTACGGCTGGGCGTTCCCGCCCTTCGGGTTGACCGCGCCGAACGTCAGGTCCAGCAGGTGCCAGATGACGAACAGCACGATGACGATCCCGCCGTACCGCATGACGTGCGTGGCATACCGGTGCTCGTGCGTCTTGGGCCGCGCGGCGTACCGGACCGGGCGGGCCCGCCGCGCCTGGCGCGCGAGGGAGACCGCGGCCCAGATGTGCAGCAGCACGGCGACGGTGAGGACCACCTCGAGGGCGGTCAGGAACACGCGGTGCGGGATCGCGGGCTCACCGACCGACCGCAGCCAGTGCGAGTAGTGGTTGAAATCCTGGCGGCCCAGGAAGACCTTG
Organism: Actinoallomurus rhizosphaericola; assembly: GCF_024055675.1. Classification (NCBI taxonomy): domain Bacteria; kingdom Bacillati; phylum Actinomycetota; class Actinomycetes; order Streptosporangiales; family Thermomonosporaceae; genus Actinoallomurus; species Actinoallomurus rhizosphaericola. The sequence continues at coordinate 153,210 of NZ_JAMXMW010000002.1, forward strand.
AGGTTCCCGATCGCGTGGGCGATGAGGAACAGGACGAGGATGGCGCCGGTCACGGCCATGACGGCCTTCTTGCCGACGGAGGAGCGGTACCGCTTCAGCGGACCGGCCGCCGGGGACGGCGTCTTGGGGCGAGGGCGGGTGGCCACCGGCGTGGAACGAGACACGGACGACACATCGCGGAAGTTATGTCCGTTTCGATGGTTGCGTCCAAGACATGATGACGCTCGTTTCCATAGCCGTAGGCTATAAAGGTGCAGTTGCAGCAGCTTTCGTACTTCGTCGCCGTGGCCGAGGTGAGGCACTTCACACAGGCGGCGGAGACGCTGCGGGTCGCGCAGCCCTCCCTGTCCAAGCAGATCAGGACGCTGGAGGCGGAGCTGGGCGCCCCGCTGTTCAGCCGCGCCCGCGGCAACATCACCCTGACGCCCGCCGGCGAGGCGCTGCTGCCCCTCGCGCGGCGGATCCTCGCCGACGTCGAGACCGCCCGGCGGGAGGTCCAGGACCTGACGGGCCTGCGGCGCGGGCGCGTACGGCTCGGCGCCACTCCGTCACTGTTCGCCGGGCTGCTCGCCGACGCGCTGATGCGCTTCCGCACCCGCTATCCCGGCATCGAGCTGCGCGTCGAGGAGGGCGGCTCGCGCGACCTCGTCCGCGACCTCGCCCGTGGCCAGCTGGACATGGCCCTGATCATCCTGCCGCTGCAGAGCACCGACCCCGCGCTGGAGACGACGCCGATCCTGCGGGAGGACCTCGTCGTCGTGTCCTCGCACGCCGACGCGCCCGAGCGCCCCTCGCTGCGGATCGAGGACCTGCGCTCACGGCCCCTGGTGATGTTCCGCCGGGGATACGACCTGCGGGAGGCGACCCAGGCGGCGTGCCGGCAGGCGGGCTTCGAACCCCGGTTCGCGGTCGAGGGCGGGGAGATGGACGCCGTGCTGCGGTTCGTCGAGGCCGGGATGGGCTCGGCCGTCGTGCCGTCGATGGTGCTCGCCGGGCGGCCCGGGCTGGTCGGCACACCCCTGGCCCCGCCCGGCCTGCAGCGCACGATCGCGCTCGCCCATCGCAAGGACGTCGACCCGACGCACGCCGCCAGGGCGTTCCGGGAGACCCTGCTCGGCTTCCTGCGCGACGCCGAGACCGGCGCCGCCCTCCCCCCGGGCGTCACCCGGCTCGACTGAGCCCTTCCCTCAGCTGATCACTTCGACGTGCGGGGCGAACTCGCGCAGCGCCCTGACCAGGCGGCGCCGGCCGATCCGCCAGCCGCCCAGGCGTGTGGAGACCAGGCGCGGCCGCTCCTCGTCCGGTGGGGCGTACCCGCGCAGGGCCACGGCCCCGTGGCCGGTCGAGCCGCCCTCGGCCGCGTGGAACTCGATCGCCGCCACGTCGTCCCAGGAGAACCACTCCCCCGTGGAACCGTCCCCCGAAGGGCACCAGTAGACGCCCTTGCGCGCGACCGCGAAAGCGACCCGTCCCCGTACGACGCGGCGCAGGTAGACGGCCGCGAGGACGAACAGGCCGAGACCGGCGAGCGGCATCAGGCAGCGGGCCCCGAAGTTGACCCAGTCGTCGATCCCGGGGTGTGCGTCGGGCCGCCAGCGCGCGTTCGCCGGGCGCCGCAGCTCTCCGATGACGAATCCGGCGACGAGCACCGCGCCGACGACGGTCGGCACGAGCGGGCTCCACCAGGCGTACCGCACGACGTAGGCGCCGGGGCCGAAGCTCGACCGCGACCGCTGTCCCATCTCCTCACTCCTGTCCCGCCGGTCCCAGGAGTCGCATCTTAGGCGGTCTCAGAAGAATGCAATCGGACACTGGCGGACCAAGCGCTCATTAGGTAACATAGTTAGCAAATACCGATTTCTGCCACAATTGCCGCATAATCAGCGTGGTTACTCGCCAGTAAGTGGGCAGTTTCACATTCGGCGACCGCGCCTCGTATCTTGCTCGTGACAACTCCCTAATAACGTGGAGCGCCCCGCAGAGGAGAGGCTGGAGTATAGGCGGCCCTCCCAGGCGATGTGCCTTCGATGGAGACTCCGGATGACGCAGACGACGGTGGACGCGCCGGCCAAGGATCGGGCCCGGATCCCGGCGCGCACCCTACGTACGGACCGCTGGTGGAGCTACCCGCTGACCACGTTCATCGTGTTCACGGCCTGGGTGGTCTACGCGACCGTGCGCTCGATGATGGGCAGCAGTTTCTGGGTCGAGAAATATCACTACCTGACGCCGTTCTACTCCCCGTGCGTCAGCAAGGCGTGCCCGGCCGACGCCGCGGACTTCGGCAGGTTCGTACCCGACCACCTGCCGTTCTTCATCCCGTACGCCCTCATCTCACTGCCGTTCCTGCTCGGGTTCCGGCTGACCTGCTATTACTACCGCAAGGCGTACTACCGGTCGTTCTGGCTCACCCCGTCGGCGTGCGCGGTCCCGGACAAGAGCCCGGTTCGCAAGACGCCCGGCGGTTACTCCGGTGAGACGCGGTTCCCGCTGATCCTGCAGAACGTCCACCGCTACTTCTGGGCGATCGCGGCGCTCATCTCCATCGTCAACACCTGGGACGCCATCAACGCCTTCCACGGCAAGGACGGCGGCTTCGGCATCGGGCTCGGCACCATCATCCTGTGGATCAACGTGATCCTGCTGTGGGGCTACACCCTGTCCTGCCACTCGTGCCGGCACGTCATGGGCGGACGCCTGAAGAACTTCTCCAAGCACCCCGTCCGCTACTGGCTCTGGACGCAGATCAGCAGGCTGAACGCCCGGCACGGGCAGTTCGCGCTGATCACGCTCGGCACGCTCGCGCTGACCGACGCGTACGTCGCGCTCGTCGCGCACGGCTCCTTCTCCGACCTGCGGATCTTCAACTAAGGACGACCACAAGTGACTGACATCGAGAGGCTGCAGTACGACGTCGTCGTCATCGGCGCCGGCGGCGCCGGACTGCGCGCCGCGATCGAGGCGCGGCTGCAGGGCAAGAAGACCGCGATCATCTCCAAGTCGCTGTTCGGCAAGGCCCACACGGTCATGGCCGAAGGCGGTGCGGCGGCCGCCATGGGCAACGCCAACCCGAACGACAACTGGCAGGTCCACTTCCGCGACACCATGCGCGGCGGGAAGTTCCTCAACAGCTGGCGGATGGCCGAGCTGCACGCCAAAGAGGCCCCCGACCGCATCTGGGAGCTGGAGGCCTGGGGCGCGCTGTTCGACCGCACCAAGGAAGGCAAGATCAGCCAGCGCAACTTCGGCGGCCACGAGTACCCGCGCCTCGCGCACGTCGGCGACCGCACCGGCCTGGAGCTGATCCGTACCTGCCAGCAGAAGATCGTCGCCCTCCAGCAGGACGACCACGCCGAGTTCGGCGACTACGAGGCCCGGCTGAAGGTCTTCGCCGAGACGACGATCACCCGGCTCCTCAAGGACGAGCAGGGCCGGATCTGCGGCGCCTTCGGCTACATCCGCGAGACCGGGAAGTTCGTCGTCTTCGAGGCGCCCGCCGTCGTGCTGGCCACCGGCGGCATCGGCAAGTCCTTCAAGGTCACCTCCAACTCCTGGGAGTACACCGGGGACGGCCACGCGCTCGCGCTGCTCGCCGGCGCGTCGCTGATCAACATGGAGTTCGTGCAGTTCCACCCGACCGGCATGGTCTGGCCCCCGTCGGTCAAGGGCATCCTCGTCACCGAGTCCGTACGCGGCGACGGCGGCGTGCTGAAGAACTCCGACGGCAAGCGCTTCATGTTCGACTACATCCCGGACGTCTTCAAGGACAAGTACGCCACGTCCGAGGAGGAGGCCGACGGCTGGTACGACGACCCGGACAACAACCGGCGCCCGCCCGAGCTGCTGCCCCGTGACGAGGTCGCCCGCGCGATCAACTCCGAGGTCAAGGCCGGCCGCGGATCACCCCACGGCGGCGTCTTCCTCGACATCGCCTCGCGGCTCAAGCCGGAGCAGATCATCAAGCGGCTGCCGTCGATGCACCACCAGTTCAAGGAGCTGGCCGACGTCGACATCACGGCCGAGCCGATGGAGGTCGGCCCGACCTGCCACTACGTCATGGGCGGTGTCGAGGTCGACCCCGACACCGGGGCCGCGCTGGTGCCCGGCCTGTTCGCGGCCGGCGAGGTCTCCGGCGGCATGCACGGATCGAACCGCCTCGGCGGCAACTCCTTGTCCGACCTGCTGGTCTTCGGCCGCCGGGCCGGGCTGGGCGCCGCCGAGTACGCCTCCGCGACCACCGTGTCCGTTCCGGAGTCCGAGGTCGAGGCCGCGGTGGCCGAGGCCCTCGAGCCGTACCAGCGCGACACCGGGGAGAACCCCTACGGGGTCCACCAGGAGCTCCAGCAGACGATGAACGACCTCGTCGGCATCATCCGCCGCGAGGACGAGCTGGAGCAGGCCATCGAGGCGCTCGGCAAGCTCCGCGACCGCGTGAAGAACGTCGCGGTCGCGCCCTCGGCGGGCGCCACGGTCAAGGAGGGGCAGGGCCCCGCCTACCACCCCGGCTGGCACCTCGCGCTCGACCTGCGCAACATGATGATCGTCTCGGAGTGCGTCGCGCGCGCCGCCCTCGAGCGCCAGGAGAGCCGCGGCGGCCACACCCGCGACGACTACCCGAAGATGTCCGCCGACTGGCGCAAGATCAACCTGGTCTGCTCACTGCGCGACGGCGTCGTGGAGCTCAAGCGCCAGGAGATGGAGCCGATGCGCGGGGACCTCCTCTCGCTCTTCGAACTCGACGAGCTGAAGAAGTACCTGACCGAGGGCGAGCTCCCCGCTGAGGAGAAGAACTGAGATGGGCTACAAGGCGAAGTTCCGGGTCTGGCGCGGCGACGCGGGCGAGGGCGAGCTCAAGGACTACACCGTCGAGGTCAACGAGGGGGAGGTCGTCCTCGACGTCATCCACCGGCTCCAGGCCACCGAGGCGCCCGACCTGGCCGTCCGGTGGAACTGCAAGGCCGGCAAGTGCGGCTCCTGTTCCGCGGAGATCAACGGCAGGCCGCGGCTGATGTGCATGACGCGGATGTCGACGTTCACCGAGGACGAGACCGTCACGGTCACGCCGATGCGGACGTTCCCCGTCATCCGCGACCTGGTCACCGACGTCTCCTACAACTACGAGAAGGCCCGCGAGATCCCGGCCTTCGACGGCGGCGACGTCAAGCCCGGCGAGTTCCGGATGCAGCAGGTCGACGTCGAGCGCTCGCAGGAGTTCCGCAAGTGCATCGAATGCTTCCTCTGCAACAACACCTGCCACGTCATCCGTGACCACGAGGAGAACAAGGAGCACTTCTCCGGACCCCGGTTCCTCATGCGGGTGGCCGAGCTGGAGATGCACCCGGCCGACGTCCGCGACCGCCGGCAGATCGCCCAGGACGACTTCGGGCTCGGCTACTGCAACATCACCAAGTGCTGCACCGAGGTCTGCCCCGAGCACATCAAGATCACCGACAACGCGCTGATCCCGATGAAGGAGCGCGTCGTCGGCCGCCGGTACGACCCGCTGGTCTGGCTCGGCTCCAAGATCGGCGTGGTGAAGCGCGACAAGGGAACCCCGAAGGCCTGACCCGCCCCGTCCGTCCCCGTTGCGCCCCGGCCCACCGGCCGGGGCGCAACCGCGTTCCGGATGCCGGGACAACGGGATCAGCACGGCCTGGTCATGTGAACCGAGACCTCCGGCGCTCTAGCCTTTGACGCGTGGAAGCCGAGGAGACAGAGATGTCCAACGCCCCCGACGACCCCGGGCACCGCCCCCCGCCCCCGCGCCAGGGCGACGCCCAGCCGTACCAGGGTGACGCCCAGCCGTATCAGGGCGACCCTTACCCGTATCAGGGCGACCCTCAGCCGCACCTGGGCGGGCCGCCGTACGGCGGCGGCTACGCTCCCCCGTCTCCCAACCAGCCACCGCCTCCGACCGCCCCCTGGCAGGGCCCGCCTCCGGGTTACGGCCCTCCCCCACACGGCCCCCTGGGCCCACCCACCTACGCACCCCGCCCCACCGGCAAGGGGTTCTTCGGTGCCCTGTTCGACGCCAACTTCGACTACATGGTCACCACCCGGCTGATCAAGGTGACCTACGCCCTCGCGATCGTCGTCTACAGCCTGGTCGCGCTACTCCTGTTGCTGCTGGCGTGGAGCTTCTTCTACTGGAACAAGCCTCTCGGCTTCATCACTCTGATCGCAGCGCCGATCTTCTGGATCTCCGGGTTGCTCACGACTCGTATCGTCCTCGAGTTCGTGATCAATCAGTTCAAGATCAGTGAGCATCTCAAGGCCATACGGGAGCAGGGAGAAACCCGCTGATCGCTGTGGTCGGCGGGCGGGAGGGCGTTAGGCTCTCGGAGGCACCTACTGATGGGGCGAAGGACGGGTAGTGGCGGACATCGACGGGCCGTCCGAGACGCGGCGCGAGGAGTACGAGACGCGCCGGGACACGGTCCCCTCCCAGCGTGACGCACCGGATGTCACCCGCCGCGACGGCGGCACGCCCGCGCCCTCCCTCGTCCGGCTGCCCGCCGACCTCGCCGACCGGTTCACGGTGCTGGGGGACCTCCCCGCGCAGGGTGCCGAGTCCGACCTCCTGCACGTACAGGACACCGCCGGCACGGACCTCGTCGTCAAGATCTTCCGGAGGGGGTTCACCGCGGACCGCTCGGTCTGGCGGAAACTGCCGACGCTGGACTCCCCTCACGTCGTGCGCATCCTCGAGACGGGGCATGCGGAGGGACGCGACTACGAGGTCATGGAGTACGTCCCGGCGGGCAACCTCCGGGCTCTCGGGGCCGGCCTGCCGCCGGCGCTGGTCGCCGAGGTCGTGGCGCAGCTCGCGGGCGGTCTCGAACGGCTGCACGAGGCCGGCATCGTGCACCGTGACCTGAAGCCGGAGAACATCCTGGTCCGGAGCACGGCCCCGCTCCGCCTCGCCATCACGGACTTCGGCCTGAGCCGGGTGATCGAGCAGAGCGTCGTCTTCGCCTCCTCGTCGCGCACGCTCGCGTACGCGGCCCCGGAGTCCCTGTCCGGGCAGGTCTCCCCCGCGCGTGACTGGTGGTCGCTCGGCATCATCGTGCGTGAGCTGCTGACCGGCCGTACCCCGTTCGCGGGCATGAGCGAGACCGCGGTGGTCGACCACCTCGCGACCCGCACGATCGACTGTGACGACATCGCCGACCCCCGGATGCGCCTGCTCTGTCAGGGGCTGCTGACCCGCGATCCCCGGCGGAGGTGGGGCGGCGCGGAGGTCGGGCGGTGGCTCGACGGCGAGAACCCCGCGGTCGCGACGCCGGCGCCGCCCGACGCGTCGCCGCTCACCGCCGGTGCCGCCGCCGGCGCGCTGGCCTTCGGCGGCCGGACGTACACCGCCCGGGGTGAGTTCGCGCGCGCGCTGGTGGCCGACTGGGAGTCCGGCGCCCGCTACTTCTTCGGGACGATGTTCACCCCGGTGGGGCCGAGCGAGGCCTGGCAGGCGCTGCGCGCCTGGCTGAACGGCTTCGACGACGACCCGGAAGGCCGCATCCGCCTCATCGACCAGCACCTGACCGGCGACGGTCCACCCGACGTCAAGCTGCTGCATCTCCTGCGCTGGCTGGATCCCACCCTCGAGCCCCACTTCCTCGGGCTCCGGGTGCTCCCCGAGGACCTCCCCGTTCTCGCGGCCATCGTCGACGACGCGCGGCATCCGGACCATCGCACCGCCGCACGCGCGGCCCGTGCACTCTGGGATCACCGGCTGCTGCCCATCCTGGCGGGCTTCGCCGGGACCGAAGAGCTCATCGCCGTCGACCACCGCTGGCAGGGACTGGTGACGACGTGGAACCGGCAGGCGGAGTGGCTGCGGTCCCAGTTGCCCCGATCGGCGAACCGCCTCCCCGCCGCCGGCGCGGCCGGTCTGGACGAGCCTCCCGTCGTGCTGACCACACTCCTCGCACTGGCCGGCCGTCCCGACCAGGCCCACGAGTCACTGGCCGCGGCGGCCGGGCGGGCCCGGGACTCGGTCGGGGAGCCGGTCCCGTGGTTCTCCTGGCTGTCGGACCAGGCGGGGGACGATCCGCTCCGGCTCCTCGCGGTGATCCGGGCGGCCCCGGACGCCGTGCTGGAGGTCGAGGCCGCCGCTCGCCGCCGGCTCGAGGCCGAACAACGCTCCGCCGAGGGGCGCAGGCACTGGGAGGAGCGTGAGCGGCACCGGCTGGCCGGGCGCCGGTCGGCGATGGTCCGCGCCGTGCTGTGGACGCTTCCGCTGGCGGTCCTGTGGATCGGCGGCGGCCTGGTGGTCCTGGACATCGTCCGGCTGGCCTCCTCCGAACGCGGAAGTCAGGCGGTCGACACCTCCGGCTTCACCGTGCCGTTCCTCCTGATCGGCGTCGTCGCCTGGCTGGTCGACACCGGGGCCGAGGTCTTCCTGGCCTCCAGGCTCGGCGCCGACTACCTGAACTCCGCGCCGTGGGCGCCGCTGGCGAAGATGTTCGGATCGACGGGCCGTGCCCTGTCCGGAGCTTCGCAGGCCGTGTCGCGGAGGAGCCGGCGCACCAGCGGCCGGGGCTGCGGAGTCGTGGTCCTCGTCTGCGTCCTGCCGCTCCTCATGCTCCTCATCCTCATCCCCGCCCTGGTCGCCGTGTCGTGGCTGCTCTGGCTGGCGGCGCTGGTCATGGTGCCGCTCGTGCACCTCGTGATGACGGGAGTACGCATGCAGCGGTGGCGACAGGGACATGAGCAGGTTCGACAGCAGGCCGTGGGAGGACGACTGTGAGCAGCGGCGTGGAGGCGGACATCGCGCTGGACGCGGCGGTGATCGCGTCTCTCGGACTCGTCCGTGTGATGGGAGGCGCGGCCGGCCTGGCGGCGGCCGGCGCCGGCGCGCTCGCCGCCCTCGCCGAGGGCCGCGCCGAGGCGCAGGCGGAACGCCTCCAGGAGGCGCGGCGGCTGGAGGAGAGCATCGGTGAGGCGCTGGACCGTACGGCCCGCATCGCCGCGCTCGCGGTGTCGGCTCGCGACCACGGCGTCGCCGTCGAGCTGCCGGTCCCCGTCGAGGTCACCGGCCGGTCGGCCGACGAGCTCGCCTCCTGGATCGCCGAGGCGGACGCGCGGCTGGCGGTCGCCGAGGAGTCGCTGGCGGCGGCGATCGCCGAAGCGGCCACCGGACGGGTCTTCGCGACCGCTTCGGTGTCCCTCAGGGCGACGCCGGAGAACGGCCGGTCGGCCGCCGCGCCCCGCCCGGCGGCCTCCCCCGACGATCTGACCCGCGTGCTGAAACGCCTGGCGCCGGACGCCGCCGACGCGGACCGGCAGGCCGTCACGGAGGCCGCCGAACAGGTCGTACGGGCGCCGACGACCTCGGAGGCCGAGGGGCGGCTCACGGAGGTCCGCCTCCGCATCCAGCACGCCAACGAACGCGCACGGGAGCGCCGCGACGGGCGGGCCGCCGCCCTGCGGTTCCTGCGGGAGCTGGAGGGCGTGCCGGCCGCGGAGACCGTACGGCCGCGGCTGGCCGAGGTGGCCGACGGCACCCGCCTCTTCGACGAGGGACTGCGCGCCGAGGCGGCGCGTCTCGTCGAGGACGCGCAGCGGCAGGCCGAGCAACGCTATGTGGCGGAGGTTCTCCGGGAGGCGTTCGGCGCGCTGGGCTACGAGGTCGGCGAGGGCTTCGAGACGCTGACCGCCCAGGACGGGGAGGCGGTGCTGACGCGAGGCGACTGGCCGCAGCACGCGGTCAAGGTCCGCGTCGACGGAACGCGGCAGGTACGCATGGCGCTGCTGCGCACCGAACCGGCAGAGAGCGACGAGCAGCGCCGTCTCGACGTCGAGCGGGAAGAGGAGTGGTGCGCCTCCTTCGACGCCGCCAGAGAGCGCCTGGCCGAGGCGGGCGTCCACGCGGACGTACGGTGGCGGGTCGAACCGGGCACTCAGCGGTTGCCGGTCACCGGGCGGCAGCGGCCGGGCCGGCAGCAGAACGAACGCCGCCGCGAGCTCGGCAGGTGATGGCGGGTACCGGGCGTCCGCCCGGTACCCGCACTACGCGTCTCGGAGCGTCTAGGCCTGGCCGCGCTTGGCGCGGGCCCGGGAGCGCTCGCGCTCCTTCGAGTCGAGGATGACCTTGCGCAGCCGGATCGCGTTCGGGGTCAGCTCGACGCACTCGTCGTCGGCGACGAACTCCAGTGCGGCCTCCAGGCTCAGCACGCGCGGCGGCGTGAGCCGCTCGAACGTCTCCGCCGTCGAGGACCGGATGTTCGTCTTCTGCTTCTCCTTGGTGATGTTGACGTCCATGTCGTCGGCGCGGGAGTTCTCCCCGACGATCATGCCTTCGTACACCTCGGTGCCGGGCTCGACGAACAGCGAGCCGCGCTCCTGCAGGTTGAACATGGCGTACGCGGTGGCGGCGCCGGCCCGGTCGGAGACGAGCGAACCCGTCGGCCGGGTGCGCAGCTCGCCGAACCACGGCTCGTAGCCCTCGAAGACCTGGTGGGCGATGCCCGTACCGCGCGTCTCGGTGAGGAACTCGGTGCGGAACCCGATCAGGCCGCGGGCCGGCACGATGAACTCCATGCGGATCCAGCCCGTGCCGTGGTTGGTCATCTGCTCCATGCGGCCCTTACGGACGGCGAGCAGCTGGGTGATCGCTCCGAGGTACTCCTCCGGAGCGTCGACCGTCAGGCGCTCGACGGGCTCGTGCAGCTTCCCGTCGATCTCCCGCGTCACGACGCGGGGCTTGCCGATCGTCAGCTCGTACCCCTCCCGGCGCATGGTCTCCACCAGGATGGCGAGCGCCAGCTCGCCGCGGCCCTGAACCTCCCAGGAGTCCGGGCGCTCGGTCGGCAGCACGCGGATGGACACGTTGCCGATGAGCTCGCGGTCCAGCCGGTCCTTGACGAGCCGCGCGGTGACCTTGGTGCCCTTCTCCCGGCCCGCCAGCGGCCCGGTGTTGACGCCGAGGGTCATCGAGATGGCCGGCTCGTCGACGGTGATGAACGGGAGCGGCCGCGGGTCCTCCGGGTCGGCGAGCGTGTCACCGATCATGATGTCCGGGATGCCGGCGATGGCGATGATGTCACCCGGGCCCGCCTGATCGGCCGGCTTGCGCTCCAGCGCCTCCGTCATCATCAGCTCGGTGATCTTGACGCGATCGATGGTGCCGTCGTGCTTGCACCAGGCGACCTGCTGCCCCTTCTTGATCTGCCCGGAGTGCACGCGGCACAGCGCGATACGGCCGAGGTAGGAGCTGGCGTCGAGGTTCGTGACGTGCGCTTGGAGCGGGGTGTTCGGGTCGTACGCCGGGGCGGGGATCGTCTCCCGGATGACCTGGAACAGCGGCTCGAGGTCCTCGGAGTCCGGCAGGCCGCCGTCCTCCGGCTTGGTGAGGCTCGCCCGTCCGGCCTTGGCCGAGGCGTACACGATCGGGAAGTCGATCTGGTCCTCGGAGGCGTCGAGGTCCATGAACAGCTCGTACGTCTCGTCGACCACCTCGGCGATCCGCGCGTCCGGCCGGTCGACCTTGTTGACGACGAGGATGACCGGCAGCTTGGCGGCCAGGGCCTTGCGCAGCACGAACCGGGTCTGCGGCAGCGGCCCCTCGGAGGCGTCGACGAGGAGGACCACGCCGTCGACCATCGACAGGCCGCGCTCGACCTCGCCGCCGAAGTCGGCGTGCCCCGGGGTGTCGATGATGTTGATCGTCATGCCACCGTGCCGGACGGCGGTGTTCTTCGCGAGAATGGTGATGCCCTTCTCGCGTTCGAGGTCGTTGGAGTCCATGACCCGCTCGTCGACGTCCTGGTTCTCACGGAACGCGCCGGACTGCCAGAGCATGGCGTCGACGAGCGTGGTCTTGCCGTGGTCGACATGGGCGACGATGGCGACGTTACGGAGATCTTCCCGGGTGGCGATGGGCATGCGTGCGGGTCTCGCTTCGTGGTGTGGGATTCGCCGCGGGATCCACGCGGCGACCACCATTCTACTTGGCCCGCCGAGGACGCCGATCGCGTCGCCGTAAGCCCCGCGGCCGCCCGGCCCGGTGAGATCCGCCGGAAGAAGCGGCCGTCGTCGTGGCAACCGGATGCCGGGGTCGGGCGTCGAATCATGGGGCGGGACGTCTCGATCCTGGCCGGAGCATTCAACGAGGCGTCCCGCCCACGATCTTGCGCCTCCTGTGACGGGGTCACATGATGTGCCCTCGACGGCATCGAGGAGCATTCATGAGCCGGTGGGCGCTTCCGGGCTACACGGAGCTGCGTGAGCTCGGTTCAGGTGGTTTCGGACGGGTCGTGCTCGCACGCGACGACGTGTCCGGCGGCACCGTCGCCATCAAGTACCTGTTCACCCGGCGGCTCGGCGGGGACGCCTTCCTGGCCGCGTTCCGGGACGAGGCCCGCGTCCTGGCGACGCTGGACAGCCCGTACGTCACCCGGCTGTACGGATACGTCGAGGAGGGCAACCACGCGGCGATCGTGATGGAGGCCGTCGACGGCGCGTCGCTTCGTGCCATGCTCGACGAGCACGGTCCGACGGCGCCGGAGTCGGCCCTGGCCGTGCTGAAGGGATCCCTGCTCGGGCTCGCCGCGGCGCACACCGCCTCGGTCGTCCACCGCGACTACAAGCCCGCGAACGTCCTCGTCCGGCAGGACGGTCGGAGCAAGGTCGCCGACTTCGGCATCGCCGTACGCTCCGGGCGGTCGGGCGCGCCCGCCGGTACGCCGTCGTACATGGCGCCGGAGCAGTGGGAGGGCGGGCCGGCCGACCCCGCCACCGACGTCTACGCGGCGACCTGCGTCCTCTTCGAATGCGTCACCGGTCGCCGGCCGTACGAGGGAGACCAGGCGGAGCTTCGGCGGGCGCACGTGACCGAGCCGGTTCCGCTGGACGGGCTCCCCGAGCCGATACGGCCACTCGTCGCTCGCGGCATGGCCAAGCATCCGGCCGACCGGCCGCCCGGAGCGTCGGCCTTCGTGGCCGAACTCGAGGAGGCCGCCCGCGCGGCGTACGGCCCGGACTGGGAGCGCAACGGCTGGAAGCGCCTCGCCGAGGCCGTCGCGGGTCTCGCCGCGTTGCTGCCCCTGGCGCTCCTGCTCGGGACCGCCACGGGCGGCGCCGGCGGGACGGGAACCGGCGTGGGCGTGGCCGGAGCGGGCGGCGGCGCGGGCACCGCCGGCACGGGAGCCGGAGCCGGTTCGGCGGGTGCGGGGGCCGGGGCAGGGAGCACGGCGAGTGGCGGCGCGGGTGCCGCCGCCGGGGCTGGCGGTTCCGCCGGTCACGCGGTGGGCGGAAGACTGCTCGGCAGGACGGGCGTCAAGGTCGGTGCCGGTGTCGGCGGAGCGGTCGCCGTCGGCGTCATCGGCACGGTCGCCCTGCTGCCGCACGGCAGCCCCCACGAGCAACGGCCCGCCCCGGTGGCCGCGCGGACCCCCTTCACCATCTCGTACGGCTCGGTGGAGCGGACGTTCACCCGCCCGGCGCTCATCGTGGAGGGCCGGTACGTCCGCGTCGGCGGGCTGGCGAATCCCACGGTCGAGCAGGCGGTCGACCGGATCCTGCGGCTGCCCCTCGACCAGCAGCTCAAGCGGTACGAGAGCGCCCGCCAGTCGGACGGCGCGACGGCGGGGCACCCTCAGGTCACCACCACCATCGAACTCGGGCTGGGCGGCCCCCGGCTGCTGTCGGCCCGGTACCGCTTCACCGCCCACGGGGCGCCCCTGACCCCCTTCGACTCGGGAGGCTCCCGGGCGGTGACCGTCGACCTGGCCACGGGACGCCGGCTAAGAGCGCGGGACCTGCTGCGCGACGCGGTGTTCACCCGCTCCGGACTGACGGACCTCGAACGGCGGATCGGCGCGGCGGCCCCCGGCGGGGCGCTCTGCGGCGGGGAGCGGAAGATCGATCCCATCGCCCTCCGCCCGGAGGCGATCGACACCGATGACAAGGACGAGCGGGCGCTGGACCTGATGCCGGCGAAGGGCGGGATCGAGTTCGACGTCGTGCCGCCCCTGCTCGGTTATGTCTGGGCGTGCGCCGACACCGTCGTCACCGTGCCGTACGACCGGATCTCCGACCTCGTACGGCCGGAGGTCCTCGCGCTCATCCGGGCCTCCGCCGCGTCGCCCGCGCCCTCGCCGTCATGAGTCCGCGCGCAGGTGACGCTCGATCGTCTCGACCTTGCTCGTCAGTCCGTCCGTGACGCCCTCGCGGATGTCGGCCTTGAGGACCAGACTGACCCGCGGGCTGTGGGCGGCGACCGCCTCGACGGCGCGCTTCACCACGTCCATGACCTCGTCCCACTCGCCCTCGACGCTCGTGAACATGGCGTCCGTACGGTTGGGCAGGCCGCTCTCCCGCACCACGCGTACCGCCTCGGCGACGGACTCCCCCACGGACTCGCCGACGCCCAGCGGTGTGATCGAAAAAGCGACGATCATCAGTACTCCTTGAGGTGCTCGCGTACGGCTTCGACGACGGGGAGGTCCGCCGGCAGCCACGGGACGTCGAACAACTCCGCCGCGGTCAGCCAGCGCAGTGCGGAATGCTCCCGGGCCTCCGGCTCGCCGCGGACGATCGCGGCCGTCCAGACCCGCATCACGAGTCCATTGTGCAGCGGGCAGTCCTGCCCGACGCGGGCGCCCACCGTCACGTCGACCCCGAGTTCCTCGCGGCATTCGCGCACGAGGGCGTCCTGCTCGGTCTCCTCGGGTTCGACCTTGCCGCCGGGGAACTCCCACCCGCCGGCGAGTTCCGGCGGGTCGGCGCGCTGCGCCGCCAGGAGCCGTCCCCGGTCGATGATCGCCGCTCCCACCACCAGAGAGGGCCCCGTTCTCGCTGCTTCCACTCAGAGCCTCTTGGTCGGGCCGTTGTGGCCGTTGTGCGCGGTCGGGCGGGTGAAACCGACGGCGCCACCGGGATAGGTCTTGTAGTTCTGGAACTTGACGACGTCGCCGGTGTGGGGTGCGACGATCATGATGCCCTTCTCCGGGTTGTAGACCGTGCCGACGTGCCCCGGACCGGTATGCCCCGGCAGGTACTCGAAGAAAACGAGGTCTCCCGGCTGCTCCTGCCCACGGGGTACCGACGCCCCCCACCAGTACTGATCGTCGGAAAGACGGGGGATGGTGACGCCGGCGCTCCGGTATGCGGACATCGTCAGTCCGGAGCAGTCGAAGCTGTTCGGTCCGGTCGCACCATAGACATAAGGCTTGCCCAGCTGCGCCTTTTCATAGGCGATGACCTTCGCGGCCACCGCGCTCGGGGCGACCGGGGCACCGTTCATGTCGGCACAGATCGGGCCGCTGGCTTGAACCACGTTGAAGTTCCCTGCAGCGTACTTCTGCGCCCAGGACAGCACGTTGTTCACGTAGGACGTCAGGTGGTTGTACGAGAAGATGGCGTCCCGCATCCGCTGCGGCGCGCCGCTGGCCTTCAGGTAGCGTGCGGCGGCGGGAATGGCGTCGGCCGGGTCGTAACGGCTCTTCTTCCCGTCGCCGTCGCCGTCCACCCCGTACGTCGCCCAGGTGCCGGGGATGAACTGCATCGGCCCGCCGGCGTGGGCGTAGTTCTCACCGCTGGTGACGCCGGGTGCCTTGAGCTGACCGTGGTGGGTCTCGACGTAGCCGATGCCCGCGAGGACGTTCCACGGGATGCCGTACTGCTGGCCGGCCTTCTTGTACAGCGCCAGGTAGTTGGCCGGGATGCCGCTGGCGTCGCCGGACTGCTGGGGCTGTGACGCCGCCCCGGAGGTGTCCGTGCAGTTCCCGCCACCGGACGCGTGCTGGTAGAAGTCGTTGGCGCCGAAGAACAGCGGAATGGCCACCAGGCTCATGAAGAACAGCGCCGCAGCGCCTCCGGCGATGATGATCGGCAGCCGGACCGCCCCCCGGTCCGACCGTGTGAAATGAAGAAGAGAGATAACGCGACGGCCGTCGTTCCGTCCCCCCAAGTCGACGCCGAGCCGCAGGTGCCGGCGAAGCTTCATCCCTTTCCTTTCACTTGTCACCCACGTTGGCCTGGTCGAAGGCGTAGACGACCCAGCCTCCACCGGACCTCGTCACCGTGATGGCGTACTGCTCGGGGCTGTCGCCGGGGGCACTCCCTCCCTTGCTGACGTGCCGGGTCCCGGTGACGAGAAAGATGAACTGGTCCTTCTCCATGTCGCGGAGAGAGTCCAGATGCGCGTCGGAGGTCGAGACCTCCTTGTCCTGCTTGCGCTGGTCGAGCAGGCCCGGCGCCGATGAGTCGCGCTGCAGCTGGGCCGCCAGGTCGCTGGTGACCAGGCCCTGCATGCGCGCGAGATAGGCGCTCGGCTGCTCGTCGTACCGGTAGGTGCCGTAGGCGATGACGAAGCGACGGGCGACGTCCGCCGCCGCGCTAAAGTCCTTCTGCGTGAACGGCAGCAGCGAGTAGATGTCGTAGGTGCCCCCGCTCGGCGGCGGACCGGTCAGCCCGGGAGCGGTGAACGAGGGCGCGGACGGCGACGGAGCGGCGACCGGGCCGCTCCGCTGCCCCGAACCCTTGTGCCTGCCGCTCCCGGTGCCGATGGTCAGGAGCACCCCCGCCCCGGCGAGGAGCACCACCAGCGCGGCGAACAGGAACTTGCGCTGGCGATCGGTCAGGTCCATCGGCCCCTCATTGCTCGTCACTCTCTTCGCGCTTGGCCGGGCGCAGCCAGAACGGCATGGCCGGACCGTCCTGGCGCGACTTGTCCGACCACAGCGGCGGCGGCGCCTTGCCCTCCGAGCGGGTCTCCTCGCGCCTTCTGGCCGGGGACGCGGGGTCGGGCCTCGCTCCCGAGGCCCCTCCGCGTGCCGCAGGGCTCTTCTTTGAGCCGCTCGCGTCGGGCCGCGGAGTCGTACGGCCACCTGATCCGCCGCCGAACCAGCTCCGGCCGCCGCCGGAGCCACCGCCGCTGCCGCCGCCGGTGGCAGCGCCGCCCTTCTCGCCACCACCCGTACGGCCGCGGCCTCCGCTCTCACCGCCACCGGCCGGCCGGCGAGGCGGGGTGCGGGTGCCGGATCCCTGGCCCTCGCTCGTCTTGCCGCCGGCGCCCCAGCTGGGTCCGGTGGGTGCGGAAGGCGGTCGCGCGCCGCCTCCGGAGGCGCTCGGCCGGTGTTCCTCACGCGAGGGTGCGTCGAGCGGCACCCGAGGAGCCGGCGGGCGGGCCGTGCCGCCCGATCCGGACGGACGCGGGCTCCACAGGCCACCGCCGTTCGCCCGCGCGGCCGGTGCCGCGGCCTGCGCGCGAGGCGACAGGTTCAGCGGAGGGGCGCTGCCCCGTGCCGCCCCGGCCGCCTTCGCCGCGAGCTGCGCGGCACGTCCACGCCGGTCGGAGGCGCCGACCACTTCGCGGCCCGCCGTCTCGAAGTCGGCCGCGTCGTCCCCTCTGAGGGTCGGAGCGCCGGCCAGAGCGCCGGAGTCGCGCTTGCCGCCCCAGCGGCCGAGCCGGTAACCGGCGGCGCCGGGGATGGCGGCGGTCGCGATCGCGGTGGTCCGCTTCCGCGTCTCCCGGACCGCCATATCGACCTCCTGCTCGCCCTTGCGGGAGCCGACGGCGGAGTAGCCGACCGCCGCGAACAGGTGCTGGAACGGCTTCCGGTAGACGAAGGCCGCCAGCGTGACGAGGGAGATCAGCAGGATCTGCAGGCCCCAGGGCAGGCTCTCGGCCATGACCAGGCCGTAGCACCACAGCAGGAGCGCCAGCACTCCGATCAATGCCGCCTGCTTCAGCAGGGTCGACAGGAGCAGCTCGAACCAGCGGACCGCGATGACGCGGCCGATGCCCGGGTGGATGCCGATGCCCAGGAAGATCGGCCCCGCGACGAGCAGCAGCAGGAAGGAGATCTTCAGAATGATCAGCATCACCGAGACGATCAGCACGAGCAGGCCCGCCACCAGGGCCGCGAGCAGGGCGCCAAAGCCGACCGCCAGACGCGACTGCCAGTCCTTCCCCTGGAACAGCGAGTACGCGCCGGGATAGTTGTCCTTGATGTTCTTGGTCACACCCTTGTAGGTGTCGGCCTTCTTCCCGAGGTCGACCTTCTGCCCACTCGTGCTCTCGGAGAGATCGACCGCTTGGGAGGCCAGGAGTGTGGCCGCGTTGTCCTGGACGATCTTTGCCTTCGGGTCGTCGGTCCCGAACTCGCCCATCAGCCAGGGTTTGCAGACGAGCGTCACCCAGAGACCGTTGGCGTTACGGGTGACGGCGTCGTTCGTGACCGGTTGCGGCGGCTTCCCGTCCTGCTTCCGCGGGATGCACGTCGTGCTGTCGGCGTCGCTCTGTGGAAGAGCCGCGTTGAAGGCCGCGGTGGCCCCGTTGGAGACCTTCGTGCCCAGCGTCGTGAAGTCGCCGGGTCTGCCGATCAGCCAGATCAGCGCGACCATCGCCAGCACCATCCAGATGGTGCCTTCGGCGACCCGGCTGGCCCGCCGACGGATCAGTCCCCACCAGGCCAGCCACAGGGCGCCGAGGATGACCACCCACGACCAGTACTTGGCGCCGAAGGTGTTCCCCATCCCCCGGATGACGCCGTCGACCGTCTTCTTCAGCCATCCGAGGAGCGACTCGGACGCCGCCGCCTGGTAGATGGTGATCGTCGTCCGGTCGATGGCCTGCGCGAAGACGAAGACGGTGTTCGCGATGTTGTTGCCGATCATCGCGGGCATGTCGGAACAGCCCATGTCCACCGCGTGCCACGACTGACCACGCGTGCCGTACCGGTCGTAGTACGTGAGCTGATCCGGCGCGTCCTTCGCCGTCTTCTTCAGCTGGTCGCTCGGGTAGTTCGGCGGCTTGACCATGCCGTCGATGCCCGAACCGTACTGTTCCGGAGCCGGGTGATCGGCAGGCGCGCAGGCGTCATTGGGATTGGTGTTGATCGGAGGATCCGCGCTCGCGATGCCCACCGGGCTGAGGATGAACACCGCCATGAGCATGAGGACGAGAAGCGACCGGCGTTTCCCCCGTGGAGTGCGGTTCGCCGGTTGTCGTCGTCGGCGGTGGCGGACGCCTGACACCCTCATCGGGGGACCTCCTGGGTGACCTCTGTGGCGGGGTCGCGGGGGGCGGTGGAGGGACGGGATGGTCGCTCGTTCCCACTATGCGGGTCCGATGCTTGGTCCGCACTGATTTCGCCGGGCTTGGAGCGTGTCGGGTTGGTGTCGAGCCAGCGGAGCAGCTCCTCGGAGACGAGGTCCACGCCGATCCGGCCGGCGCGGCCGTCGAGGTCACGGAAGATGCACTCGCCGTTGCCGAGATTGCGCAGCACGGCGCGGTGCTCGTCGGAGTTCTCGACCCCGAGGAGGGCCATCACGTTGCCGACCTCGTTGCGCTCGGTCGAACGGAACGAGTAGACGGACGAGAGGCAGTTCGTCACCTGCTCGTTCAGGAGGTCGCCGGCGTTCTGCGAGACGAGGATCAGGGCGGTGTTACGGGAACGGCCCATCCGGGAGACCTCCGGTATGAGCTTGGCGCCCTCGGGGGTCTGCGTGATCGCCCAGGCCTCGTCGAGGAAGATCGTCTTCGGCAGATGACGGTCGAGGCCGTGCATCAGGCGGCGGGCGAACTGCGACACGAGGTACATCAGGGCGACCGAGAGCCGCTGCTCGTACGAGTAGTCCTCGCGGTTGATGGCGACGTCCGGCAGGGTCAGGCCGCCGAGCGTGAAGACCGTCGTCCAGCCCGCGGTGTCGATCCGCTCACCGCCGGACGGGTCGAAGCACAGGCGGGCGAGGCGCATCTCCGACATCGAGCGCAGCACCGCGCCGAGGTTCTTCGACGCCGGGTCGTCCGACGCGTCGAGGTAGTCGACGACCTTGCCGAGTGAGGGCTGCGGCTGGTTCGCGACCGCGCCGACCGCCTGGATCATGGCGGACTCGCGCTCCTCGGACATGCGCGGCAGCAGCAGGCGGAGCGTCTCCGTGGCCATGGTCTTCTTGGCCGCGAGGTCGTCGCCGAAGCTGAAGGGGTCGAGGAGGCCGGGAGCGGCGGACCCCAGCGGCAGCACGCGGGCGCGGCGGCCGCGCCGGCGCAGCAGTTCGACGAGGGACTCGGCGTCGCCCTTCGGGTCGATGGCGGCGATCGTGACCCCGCGCAGCGCCATCTGGTACAGCAGCAGCAGCGCCAGGGTCGTCTTGCCACCACCGGGCTCACCGGTGATCGCGACCGCGGTGGGGCGGTTGCGCGCGGCGGCGACGAGCGGGTCGAAGTGCACGATGGACCGGGCGCGGCCGAGCGTCTCCCCGATGTACGGGCCGACCCAGCCGGAGGAGGTGTCGTCCCGCCGGTCGCCGAGGTCGACGGTCGCGGTGGGCATGCCGCCGGCGATCGTCCGCAGCGGCTGCCGCTGGGCGTACGCGTTGACGCGGATCCGGTCGCCGGGCAGTGACTCGCAGAACAGCGAGAACTGGTCGCCGGTCGAGCAGACGATGTCGATGCCGAGGTCGCGGTAGTGCTCGACGACCGCGTCGACGCGCTGCTGCAGGAGCTCCTCGGTCGGGGCGGAGACGATGAGCCGGTGCCAGCCGTAGACGAAGGGCAGCCGCTCCTTGGTGATGCCGTGCTCCAGCATGCGGGCGGCGTCGATCTGCTCGGCGAGCGCGATGGGCGCCTCGGCGCCCGCCTCACGGATGTGCTGGTCCATGTCGCGGGCGTGGGCGAGCTTGCGGGAGACGTCCTTGGACGCCTTGGCCGGCGGAACGAGCTTCATCCGCGCCGACACCTCCACCGGGAAGGGCAGGGCGTCGGCGAAGTGCATCCACGGCTCACCGTCCGGAAACGGCATCAGGTCCGGGAATCGGGCGAACGATAGATACGCGACGTACGACGAGCCGTCCGGCTGCTCCATCCGGAGGTTGGACCGGCCGTTGACGATCGTGCCCTCGACGAGGCTCTCGATCTCGCCGGCGCCCCAGGTGCGGCGCGGGGTGGCCGACGGCGGCGGGTCGGTCAGGGCGCCGCTGGCCGCGTGCTGGAACAGCCAGGCGATCTCCGTCGACGACGCGTGCCGGGCGTAGAGGGCGCTGCCGCCGAGGGAGCGGCCGAGCCGCTCGGCCTGCTCGGTCCAGCGCGTGATCTCCTTCTCCGGAATCGCCTCGTCGTGCAGCCCGAGGACCTCCTCGCTGCGCTTGTACAGGCCGAACAGCTGCTTGAAGGCACCCCCGGACAGCTGGGCGCCCACGCCGCGCTGACCGAGGCGCACGCCGAGGTAGACCTCCTTGGTCCAGAAGTCCTTGGACCAGACGTGCGCGTACATCTCCTCGAGGTACTCACGCCAGCCCGGCCCCCCGTCCGAGGTCTCGTCGAGGGCGAGCGCCCACTCCGCGGCCGGATACGTACGGTGGGCGATCCGCAGGTGGATCTCGGCGTCCTGCATGCGGATGCCGGCCATCGCGATGGTGATGTTGGTGGCGAGCGCCTCACGCTCTTCGTTCGTCGTGAACTCGTACGAGACGGTCGGCAGCCGGAAGTACGCCCACGCCGCGTTGTCGGTGAGGAGGATCCGATCGTCGAAATACCGTACGGCCAGCCGGCTGCGGGCCTTGGACGCCCTGCTCATCGGTTACTCCTCGTTCTTACTGAACTCATGATCACGCACTGCCCGACCAGCCCCCGCCGAAGAGACGGCCGCCGTCCCGGAGCCGCCGTCCGGCGGGCACGGTACGCCGGGCACGCCGGTGCGGAGAATCCCGCCGGACGGATCAGCGCGCCGTTCCAGGCGGGCGCACGCCGGACGGGCGTACGCCGGGCGGCGCCGGCTCATCGGGAGACCTCCTGCTGCGGATAGCGCCCCGGCGTCTGCACGAGACCGCCCGCGACGACCCCGCCGAGCGCGATGTACGCCTTGCGGGTCGGGGCCCGCAGCGAACGCAGCTCATTGCGGGGGGCACGGTCGAGGCTGAGGTGGTCGTCCCAGGGGATGCGCACCAGCGCACGGCAGCGTCCCCTGGCGACCGACTCGGCCTGCTCGACGTCGTCCATGCTGCGGCGGCTCACCCCGTTGATCACGGTGACGGCCCGGGAGCGCAGGTCCTCGTAGCCGTGGCCGTCCAGCCACTCGAAGGTCATCGCCACCGCCCGCGGCGCGTCCGAACTGGCCGGCGCGACCAGCACGATCTGGTCGGCGTACGGCAGGACCCGGGCGACCACGGCGGCCGCGGCGTCCAGCAGCGTGATCGAGTAGAACCGGTCGAGGGTCCGCATCGCGAGCGCGTAGTCCCGGTCGTCGAGCGCCTGGACGGGGTTCTTGCCGGCCGCCACGACCTCCAGCCCGGACTTGGAGATGGAGGTGTACCGGCGCATCATCTGGTAGCCGGAGACCTGCTCGGCATGGGCGATCAGCGAGGTGAGCGTCTCCCGGGTCTCGGTCCGGGTGCGCCGGGCCATGGCGCCGGGGCCGGGGTTCACGTCGACCGCGACGATCCGGTCACCGCGGTGCTGGGCGAAGGTGTGCCCGAGCATGAGCGCGGTCACCGTCTGCCCGGCACCGCCGGTGCAGCCGAGCACGACGACGCGCCGGGCACCCGCGAAGGCGGTCCGTACGCGCTGTTCGTAGTCGCCGTCGCCGTTGCCGCCGCCGCCCGTGAAGATGCGCCGGCGGCCACGAGCGTCGTCGCCGCGCCCTTCGTCCTCGTGGGTCACCTGGGGCATCGGTCCGGGCCGCACGGGTGAGGCCGGACCGGAGCGAACGGCGCGCGCCGGCGACTCCGGCGGCGCGGCGGCGGCCTCCGGCCGGCCCTGCCAGGGCTGCTCCGCCCCCGGCCTGGGCACTGCCGGTGGCCGGGACACCGCCGGTGGCCGGGACTGCCGGGCGGCCGGCACCTGCGCGGGCCTCGTCGGCTGCGTCCGGGGCGGCTGAGCCGGCGACTCGTCGGGGACCTGCGGCGAGCCCGTCCGCGGTGGTGTGGTGCGTGACGACGGAAGCCCGGCCGCCGGGGCGCGCGGGGGCACGGACGGCGTCGCCGGTCGTCCGGGGACGGGGGGCATCGCCGGACGGCCGGAGGCCGGCGGCGCGACCGGACGACCGGGCGCCGGCGGGGTCCAGTTCGGAGCCGGAGGCGCCGAATCACGGGCGGCGGCCGGCCGCGTCTCGTGCGAAGGCGCGGACTCCTCATCGTGGGAACGGCCTCGTACGGGCGGCGCTGGCCGGTCCCGGCGGCCGGAGGACGCCTCGCGCGGTGCGGCCGAACCGGCGTCCGCTCGCGGAGCCGGGGCACGCCGCGACGGGGACGGCCACACGATCTGGTCGGTGCGGGCGTTGGCGATCGACTCTCCATCGTCGCCCGGCCCTGCCGCATCCCGGTCGGCCACCGAATCCCGGTCCGCCGCCGGGGCACGGTCCGCCGCCGGAGGACGGCCGGCCGCCACGCTCGAAGCCGCCGTCTCAGGAGCCGTCGTCTCGGGAGTCACCGCATCCGCAGCCGCGGCCTCGCGCTCGGGCGCGGCCTCGGCCGGCGGCCGTCCGGCGACAGCCGCCGAATCCTCGTTCTCGGTCTGCGGCTCAGCGGAGCGAGCGGCCGGTTTGGCGTGCCGCCCGTGCGGCAGCGGGATCACCGTCGCGGGGAACGGGCCTTCGTCGGTCTGCCGCGGACCGGACGGCCGGTCCGGCCGGCCGTTCTCGTCCGGATCGGCGGAACCTCCGGTGGCCGCCGGCCGAGCACCCGGCGGCTGAGCCGCCGCGGGCTGACCAGCCGGTGGCTCAGACGACGCGGGCTGGGCCGGCGCGGGACGCGTCGACGGGGGTCGAGCAGCCGGTGGCTCGGCGGCCGGTCGCTCGGCGGGGATGGTGCCGTCCGGCCACTCGGTGCCTTCTCGTCCGGAGGCGGGGGCGGACCAGGCGTCGGGATGCGTGACGGGCTGAGCCGGAGCCGCGTGCCTGCCGACGGGGCCTGGAGGACCTGACACGGCCGGCGTCGCGGGCGCGTCCGGGCGGGCGGGCGTCTCCGAGCCCACGGGCGTCACGGGCGTCTCCGGACGACCCAGCATTTCCGGGCGACCCGGCATCTCCGGACCACCTGGCGTCTCCGAACGGCCTGGGGTGTCCGGTCGGCTGGGCTTGGTCGCGGGTGCCTCCGATGGCCGTCCCAGCGTGGGTGGGACCGGCCGGGAGGTCGCGGCGGGGGCCTCCGGTTCGTGCGAGATGTTGCGCTGCCGCGCCGGCCGGCGCGACGCGTCACCCTCGCGGCCCTGCGCGGGGAGTGCGATGTCGGGCCGGTCCTGCGCGGGCCGTCCACGCTCGGCGACGCGCCGATCCGCGGTCTCGCCGTCGGGCGTCTCCGGGCCGGTGGCCCGTGCGGCGGGCATGGCGGGTACGGCGGGGACCGCCGGGATCCCCGGTCTCGCGGGCAGGCCGGGCCGGGCCGGGGCGGCGGGCACGGCGGGCGTGCCCGGTTTCGCCGGTGGCTCGGAGGCCGCGGGGAGACCCGGGACGGACTGGGGGGCCGTCGGCTGGGGACGGGCCGGCCGTGGCGCGTCAGGCCGTGCGGACGGCTCGGGACGCACCTGCTGCGGCCGGGTCGGCTCCACCCGGGGGGCGGTGAGACGTCGTGCGCCGGACCCGGGTGCCGGCACCACGCCGGTGCCGTCGTGGGGTGTCGGCTGCAGGCTCGGCGCCGGCGGACGCTGTGCGGTCACCGGCCGGCGGGCCGCGCCGGAGGGCGCCTGGTCGGCGCCGCTCCCGGCGTACTCGAGGAACGGTGGCGCGGCCGCGGCCGCGGCCGCGGCCGGGGTCGCGGCGCGCTCGGGAGCGGGGGCGAGCTCGGCGGGTTCCTCCGCGGTCCGCGCGACGTGCATCCGGTCGCCGGCCAGGTGGCCTCGCCGCCACACGCGCCCGACGATGGCGACCTCGCCGGGCTCCCGGATCGGCGTGAGGCGCGCCCAGGTGCGTGCCTCGGTGAGGTAGCGGACCTGGGAGATCAGCAGCTCGGTGAGGCGTTTGCCCTCGATGACGGGCCGGGTGGCCAACCAGGTGAGCACGCCGGGCGGGACCAGATAGACGACGTGCCAGGGCGCGTGGAACGGCAGGCCCGCCACCTGGAGCAGGATGATCCACGGCAGGAAGACACCGACGAACACCCCGATCTGCACCAACGGCAGCGGCATCGGAAGCCGTAGATCGTAGAGCTTGTACAGCCGCTTCTCGATGCGCCAGATATTGGTGTACGTAGGCAGATCCACCCGGGCCCCACTCCCCTAATTGAGACCAGCCATGACTAGACCAGGATGACCACGGCCATGCTCAGGTCGTTTTGATGCCAAGGGCCGTCGCGATCGCCTTGGCCGTCGTCTCGATGATGTTGGGGACGTAGAAGATGACTCCAATGCCGATCGCCAGCAGGATGAATTGCACGAAGCGCGTGATCTCCCGCGTGAACAGGAAGAAGATCGCGACGATGGAGACGACGACCAGGAACAACGGCCCGAAGATGTCGCGCAGCCATTTGGCGAGATTGTCGGTGTCCAGGCCGTTGGCAGGCGCCGCCTCCACATGATGCGGCAGCATCGCCAGCATGTGTTGCATCATCGGGCTGGCCTTCCTTGGTCGGGGAGTGAATCGTAGCGTTCGGGACGGCCCGGCCGGGACCTCACGAACCGGCCGGAAGTGTGGAACCTTGAATGTCCCTGACGAACCAATATGCGCCCTTCTTCACCATTGCGAGCTGGTAGGTCTGCTCGAGCGTCCCACCCGACGTCTTCGGCTGCCCGGCGGGGATCTGCCAGACGACCGTCGCGAAGACGGTCCGGGAGGCGGCGTCGCCACGCGGGGCGGTGATGTCCTTGAGCTGGCCGAAGGCAACGCTGTTGCCCAGCCCGGTGACGGGCGGGTCGGAGTATCGCTGGAGGGAGCCGGCGTCACTGACCGCGTACGCCTTGAAGAAGTCCGTCAGCGGTTGCTGGAGGTCGTTCTCCAGCGAGGAGTCGCGGTCCTGGGCGGCCGGCGGGACCGACGCGGTCGCGGGCGGCGGCAGCGTGGCGGGGCGGCCGGTGATCGCCATCGCCCCGTCCTTCGCGTAGACCGGAACGGCCAACTGGAAGAGCCGGTTGTTCGCCCGTGCGAGGAGGGTCACGACGCCGTGCTCGGCGTCGTCCGCGCGCACCGACGCGACGTGAGCGGACTGCAGCACCGATTTGCCGGTGCCGTCCCAGCCCAGCTGCGGATCGATCCCACCGGAGATGAACTGGGCGAGTTGCTTCTGCCGGTCCTGGGCCGTGGCCTGGTCGTAATTCAGATAGACCTCGGCGAATGACAGCGCGTAGGCCGAGGCCGCCGTCTCCGGGAACTTCGGCGCCGTCGTCTCGCCGGTCGTGGACGTGTTGGACCGGTCCTGGGTGAACCGCTCGAAGGGCGCGCGGATGCCGTTGACCAGCACGACGATGAGGAAGGCCCAGAGAATGACCCGTCCGACATAGATGAACCAGCGGCCGCCGGAGCCGCCCCACCCACGGCGGTCACCGCCACCACCGCCGGAACCTCCACGGCGCTTGCCGCGGCGTCCCTTCTCGTCCGGGGTGTCCCAAGGGTCGCCGGACGAGAATCCGCCCGGCGGGTAACCGGACGCACCGGCGTCTACAACGCCGGACGACCTGCGAGCCATCATGCCTCCGCTCGCGCCTTCCCGGCCGGGATCGGCGCGCCGTCTATCCGTCTGGTCGAGTTCGGTTTACCACCTTAACCACGGCGGTCAATTGTTCCAGTCTCGAGCGAGGATGCACAGTCCCGCCGCGCGGTTGTGGACATCTCGGTAGCCGGTGGAGCATTACCGGACAGCGAGGTTCGTCTGCCCTGCTAGACGTTGAAGCGGAACTCCACCACGTCGCCGTCCTGCATGACGTACTCTTTGCCCTCCATCCTGGCCTTTCCGGCCGAACGGGCGGCGGCGACCGAGCCCTCGGCCACCAGGTCCTCGTACGACACGATCTCGGCCTTGATGAAGCCCTTCTGGAAGTCGGTGTGGATCACACCCGCGGCCTCCGGGGCGGTGGCGCCCTTGCGGATCGTCCAGGCCCGGGCCTCCTTGGGCCCGGCGGTGAGGAAGGTCTGCAGGCCCAGCGTGTCGAAGCCGACGCGGACCAGCTGCAGCAGACCGGGCTCCTCCTGTCCGGTGGACTGCAGGAGCTCCAGCGCCTCCTCGTCCGGCAGCTCGATCAGCTCGGACTCGATCTTGGCGTCCAGGAAGATGGCCTCGGCCGGGGCGACCAGCTCCTGCAGGCGGGCGCGGAGCGCCCCGTCGCCGAGCTCGTCCTCGTCCACGTTGAAGACGTACAGGAACGGCTTGGCGGTCAGCAGATGCAGCTCGCGCAGCGGCGCCGGGTCGACGCCCGAGGCGTAGAGCGTCACACCGTCGTTGAGGATCTTCTGGGCCGCCTTGGCCGCCTCGACGACCGCGAGCTTGTCGCGGTCCTTGGTCGTCCGCGCCTCCTTCTCCAGACGCGGCAGGGCCTTCTCGAGCGTCTGGAGGTCGGCGAGGATCAGCTCGGTGTTGATCGTCTCGATGTCGCGGGGCGGGGCGACGTCGCCGTCGACGTGCGTGACGTCCGGGTCGTCGAACACCCGGATGACCTGGCAGATCGCGTCGGTCTCGCGGATGTTCGCCAGGAACTGGTTGCCGAGCCCCTGCCCCTCGGACGCGCCCTTCACGATGCCGGCGATATCGACGAACTGCATGGTCGCGTGCACGATCTTGGCGGAGTCGTACAGCCTGGCCAGCTCGTCGAGACGAGGGTCGGGCACGGCCACGACACCGACGTTCGGCTCGATCGTCGCGAACGGGTAGTTCGCCGCGAGAGCGGTGTTCTTGGTCAGCGCGTTGAACAGCGTCGACTTGCCCACGTTGGGCAGCCCGACGATTCCGATGGACAGGCTCACGGACGCAGAGTCTACGGGCCCGCCGGGACCGCCCGTGCGGTGCGGACGCCCCCGTGAGCGGGCCGTACACGCCGTCTCCTCGCCGCGCCGCGCGCCCTGGCGGCGACTCCCCCACACGACTCCCCCGACGGCGCCCGCGACGGCGCCCGCGAGCGGACCGTACGGCCCGCGTCCCGGCCCGGAGGGGCCGCCCGCTCGTCCCGTCCGTACCGGCGGCGCCCCGTCCGTATGGGCCGCTTCCTCTGGCCGTCACGGCCGCCCACTCGGTCCGTACGGGCCCCTCTCTCGGGTGGCGCCGGGGCCGGGGTGGCGGCTCGTCCGCGCGTCGGGCCGACTTTCTCGTGCTGCTTTGTCACGATGCGGACATGGACGTTCTCCTCGGGCTCGTGATCGGTCTGGTCGTGGGCGCCGCGCTCGGCATCGCCTGGGCCCAGAGCCGTACCGCCGTGGTGACCGCGCGGGCGAAGGCGGCCGAGGAGAAGCTCGCCTACGTCGAGCAGGGGATGGCCGAGCGGTTCCAGTCCCTGTCGGCGCAGGCGCTCGACGCGAGCAACCAGCGCTTCCTCGAGTTGGCCGGCAGTCGCCTGGCCACCGCCAACGCCGAGGCCGCCGGGGAGCTGGACAAGCGCATCGCCCCGCTCCGGGACACGCTCAGCAAGGTCGAGGAACAGCTGCGCGAGGTCGAGACCGGGCGGCGGGAGTCCCACGCGATGCTGGCCAAGCAGGTGGAGTTCGTACGGCAGAGCTCCGACCAGCTCCGTCAGGAGACCCAGACGCTCGTACGGGCGCTGCAGCGGCCGGAGGCACGCGGGCGGTGGGGGGAGCTCCAGCTGCGCCGCGTCGTGGAGATCTCCGGCATGACCCGGCACTGCGACTTCGACGAGCAGGCCACCGCGGGCAACGGGCTCCGTCCGGACCTGGTCGTACGGCTGGCGGGCGGCAAGAACATCGTCGTGGACTCCAAGGTCTCCCTGGCCGCGTATCTCGACGCCGCCGGCGCGGACGGGCCGGGGGTGTGGGAGGCCCGGCTGGACGCGCACGCCCGGCATCTGCGCGAGCACGTGGACCGCCTGGCGGCCAAGTCGTACTGGCAGTCCTTCAGCCCGGCCCCGGAGTTCGTGGTGCTGTTCGTTCCGGGCGAGGCGTTCCTGGCGCCCGCCCTGGACCGGGATCCCGGCCTGCTGGAGTACGCGATGCGCCGCCGCGTGCACATCGCCACGCCCACGACGCTCATCAGCATGCTGCGCACGGCGCACTACGCCTGGCAGCAGCAGGCGCTGTCGGAGAACGCCCGGGCGGTGTTCGAGCTGGGCCGGGACCTGTACGACCGGCTCGGGACGCTCGGCCGCCACGTCGACCAGCTCGGCAAGTCCCTGACCAACGCCGTCGTGGCCTACAACCGCACGATCGGGTCGCTGGAGAGCCGGGTCCTGGTGACCGCCCGCCGCCTCAACGAGCTGGGCGTGACCGACGCCGAACTCGACCCCCCGACGCCGGTCGAGGAGCCGGCGCGTTCGCCGTCCGCCGCCGAACTCGCCGACGACGCCGAGCAGGATCGCCAGATCCGCCTGCTGCCCTGAGGCCGCGTCGCTCTCGTCGTGTCGCGTCGTGTCGCGAGACGCGGCGTGCCGAACGGGCTACCGTGGGGCAAGGCACTGTCGACTCTGGGGCGGGCTGGTGGCAACGGACACGCGCGGGGACCCCGAGACGGTCCCCGCTCCGCGAGGTCGGGAGAAGCGGCGTCCGCCCGCGTCTCCGACGGGGCGCTCACGGGCCCGTTCGGCCGTGACGCTGACGGGCCGGGGCGGCACGGTCGTGGTGTTCGCGTGCACGCTCCTCGGCGCGGTCGCCGGCGGGCTGTTCGGGATCCGGTCCGCGCAGGGCGTGCTGTTCGTCGCGGGGTGCCTGCTGGCGGTGTCGGCGACCCGGCGCACGGACCTGCTGACGCTCGTCGTGACCCCGCCGTTGCTGTTCTTCCTGGTGAGCCTGCTGTCGGCGGTCACCGGCTCGCTCGGCGAGAAGTCCTTCCTGGTGAGCGTCGCCGTGACCGTGGCGGCGAAGCTCACGTCGAGCGTGCCGTGGCTGTTCCTCGGCGCGGTGCTCGTCGTGCTGATCGCCGTGCCGCGGGGCCTGCCCGCCAACCTGCGGGAGCTGCGCACCCGGGTGGCGGCCGACAATCCGTTCCGCGGGCGCGCCTCGCTGCGCGACCGCGGGCGCGGCCGGAAGACCGAGGACGAGGACCCGGTCCGCTGGGACGAGAGCCCCGGACGGCCCCCGGCCGCGAAGGCCCCGGCGGCCGAGTCCGCGGACTCGGCCGAGGACCGGGACCCGGACTAGGCCGACCGCAGGTCGCGGCGGAGTTCGTGCGGGAGCGCGAAGACCATCCGCTCGCGCACCGACTCGACCTCCTCGACGGCGTCGAAGCCGTACTCGGCGAGGCGGGCGAGCACGCCCTGGATCAGCTCTTCCGGCACGGACGCGCCGCTGGTGAGGCCCACGGTGTCGACGCCATCGAGCCAGGCGGGATCGATGTGCTCGGCGTAGTCGACGAGGTACGCGGCCCGGGCGCCGTGGTCCTTGGCCACCTCCACGAGACGCTTGGAGTTGGAGGAGTTCTGCGACCCGACCACGATCACCAGCTGCGACTCCGCGGCGATCTCCTTCACCGCCACCTGGCGGTTCTGGGTGGCGTAGCAGATGTCGTCCGAGGGCGGATCGACGAGCTTGGGGAACCGCGTGCGGAGGGCCTCGACGGTGGCCTTGGTCTCGTCGACCGACAGGGTGGTCTGGGAGAGCCAGACGACCTTCTCCGGGTCGCGCACCTCGATGTTCGCGACGTCGTCGGGGCCGTCGACGAGCTGGATGTGCTCCGGCGCCTCGCCGCTCGTCCCGATGACCTCCTCGTGGCCGTCGTGGCCGATCAGGAGGATGTCGTAGTCGTCGGCCGCGAAGCGCCTGGCCTCCTTGTGGACCTTGGTGACCAGCGGGCAGGTCGCGTCGATCGTACGGAGGCTCCGTCCGGCGGCCTCGTCGTGCACGACCGGGGCCACCCCGTGCGCGGAGAACACGACGATCGCGCCCTGTGGCACCTCCTCGGTCTCCTCGACGAAGACGGCGCCTCGTTCTTCGAGCGTCTTCACCACGTGAACGTTGTGCACGATCTGCTTGCGGACGTAGATGGGCGCGCCGTAGCGCTCGAGCGCGAGCTCGACCGTCTGCACGGCACGATCCACACCCGCGCAGTAGCCGCGCGGCTTGGCCAGGAGAACCCGACGAGTCATGTGTCCATGGTAGGTGTGATCGGGGTGCGCCTGTTTCGGGCGGAGAAAAACCCGGCCACGGCGCGTGAAGGGTGCCGTGACGTAGGGCAGAGTGGTGGATGACAGATCGTCATACCGACCAGTCCGCATCCGCGAGGCTGGAGGGAGCTGAACAAACGATGACACCTTCGCCGCGCCGCCTTAAGGACCAAGTCCGGGAGACCGTCAGCGAGCTTCCCATCCATGCCGCACGGCTCGCCGTGATGGGCGTCGGCCAGGCTCTCCTGCTCACCGACCGGGTCCGCAAGGATTACAAGGAGGCACGGGAGTCGGGTCTGGCGCCGGTGCTCGGCCGGCTGATCGACGACGCGGAGGACCTGACCGGCAAGGTCGTGGGCAAGGTCACCGGCCTGGTCACGTCCGACGGGCGTACGGGCGCCGAGGAGGGCGCCTCGACGGCCACGGAGGGTCCGGAGATCGCCGTCGGCAAGCCGGCGGCCACCGCGGACCGTACCCGCCCGGCGACGGCGCGCCCGAAGCCGCCGACGCGCTCCACGACCACCCCGGCCACGGGGCGGACCGCCGCCCCGTCCCGCGCGAAGGGCGCAGCCTCCGCCGCCCCGTCGGACACGGCCACCCGCCGGGCCGGGACGGCCGGGACGAAGCCCGCGAAGCCGGCCGGACCGAGCCGGAAGGCCGGCGCCTCCGGGGGTGCCGCGGCCGGGCCGACCGCGGCGGAGCCCACGCCTCCGGCGACCAGGAAGCCGCCGGCCAGGCGCAGGGCCGCCTCCGCGAAGGCTCCCGCGTCTTCGCCGGCTCCGGCCGCGGAGAAGAAGACGCCCGCCGCCGGCGCGCCGGAGGCGGAATCCGCGACGACGGCCGGCCGGGACCTGCCCATCGCCGACTATGACCACGCGACCATCGCCTCCGTACGGGCCCGGCTGCGTACCCTGAACGCCCGCCAGGTCAACGAGCTGCGCGACTACGAGCGGGCGCACGCGGCGCGCGCCGAGTTCCTGCGCATGTACGAGAACCGCATCGCCAAGCTGCGCGGCCAAGCCTGACCTGCACTACAGCGGGTAGGCGATCACCGCAGCCTCCCCGAGGGCACATTCAGGGCACTCGGGGAGGCGAGCGTGTGCCCGGCGGAGGCAAGGAAGTCATCCATCGCCTTGCGGCCCCGCTCAGCGGCATTGGGCATCAGATGGGTGTACGTCCGGAGCGTGAACCCAGGATCGGCATGTCCTAGCCACTCCGCCAACGTGCGGATATCGACCCCGCCGGCCAGCCAGGCCGAGGCAGCGGTGTGCCTGAGCACGTGCATGCCGTTCTCTTTGGTGGCCGGAGCACCAGCGGCTTGCCTGGCCTTGTTCCAGGTGTACTCGAAGCTCTGCCGGTACCAGGGCAACCCATCAGCTTTGACGAAGAGGAGTCTTGCGGTGTGGGGCGGGCCATCCACGGCACGCCACGGCAAGGTGACCTCAACCGGCGTCCGCGATTCGATCTGAGCCGACAAGCGAAGACTGAGCGCATCCGACAGTGGGACCTCACGGTCTTTACCTCCCTTAGGAGGCGCGAACACGAGCTTGCCGTCGATGCGTTTGACTTGCCGTTGCACACGGATCTTCCGAGACGCCCCAAGGAATTCGATGTCTTCTTCGGCTATTCCGAAGATTTCACTCTCCCTAAGTCCCGCGCCCGCACCGAGATAAGCGATAGCACCGGACTTCTGGCGAGCGTCCAGTTCGACAGCCGCAGCATCTACCATCTCGATTGTCCACGGAACGATCCTCTTCTTCGGTATCGGCGGCGACTTGATAGAACGGGCGCGAGTGGGATTAGCGGTGACGATGCCGTTGTCGATCGCCGCATTGAAGATCTGCGACAGGGTGCCGAGGATCTGCTTGATATAGCCCGGCGATAGCTTCTTGACTTCTAGACTCTTGATCCATTGCTGAACCGCATGCGGACTCTTCGAGAGTCGGCTCATCGACCACGATGCGATAACCGACTTCCCTGGCGCTCGGCGACTTCGCGGCCCCGCTTCAACATCGTAGATGTGAGCCAGATGCTTGTCGATCGTCTCCAGACTCGCCGGATCCGACACGAGACTTGCCCGCCACTGCTTCGCGAAGGTCTCCAGCGTGATCTTCCCGGCAGCAGGATCGATATACGTTCCTGCATTCAGCTCCGCTTGCACCTTGGCATCGAAGGCGTCCGCACAGGTGTCAGGGCTGCTTCCGGACTTCTTGGGGAAGTTCCGCTTGCACTGCTTGCCGTTCTCATCGCGCCAACGAACCTGCCAGCGGTAGCCCTTCCCATGATCGGAACTCGGGTATTGCTTGTGCTCGCGACACTTGGCGACAGGCTCACCGTCTGAACCGATACGCGGCTTGGCGGTATGCCACCTGTCGTAAACACTCATGTCGCCTTCTCCTGCTGCTGGCGAAACCAGGCGATGACGTCCTCGGGAAGGTAGCGGAGGTGGCGGCCGATGCGGGCGGCTTTGGGGCCGATGCCGAGGTAGCGCCATTGGTAGAGGGTGGCTTTGGGGACGCCGAGGAAGTGGGCGACCTCCTCAGGGGTCCAGGCGTGGTCGTCGGTGAGGGTCATGCAGATGGTTCTCCTTGTGATCATGCAGCGTGGGTGGCTTGGCCGAGGGCGTTTTGGTGGGCGAGTTCTTCGCGACCGGCCTCGCGGTATCGGCGGGCTTGGTCGGCGGCGGTGTTGGCGAGGAGGGCGTCTCCGGTGGTTTTCCAGCCGGTTCCGGCGTAGGTGAGTCGGCCGACGATCAGCGTGGTTTCGGTGTCAAGGTCGTCTTGACGGTCGAGGCGCTGTTGGTCGTAGTCGGGTCCTTGGGCTTGGGTGCGGCGGTAGTGGACGCGTGCGTCGCGCAGGGCGGCGAAGGTGATGGAGTAGCGGCGGGCTTTGGTGAGGAAGTGGCCGCCGAAGCCGAGCATGTGTGCCCAGCGGCGCAGGGATTCCCAGTGCTGGCCGAGGTCCCAGGCGGCTTGGACGAGGCGTTCGGTGTGGGTGCCTTTGGGATCGGCGTACAGCCGGATCGTGGAGGCGTCGAGGCGGCGGGAGGCGTGGCCGGTGACCTCGGTGCCTTTGGTGGAGTATTTGGCCAGGTAGCCCGCGACCATGGCGTCGGTGACGGTGCCGTCTCCGGTGAGGGTGATGGGCCGCACGTCGAGCTGCTCGCCCCAGGCGATGGGCCACCCGGCCGGGTGCTCGGGGTGGGGGTCGGTGGTGAAGCCGATCGCAGCGGCGGCGTAGCGGACGGCCTCGTCCAGGTCGGCGACGGTGATGCCGGGTGGCGGCGGGATGATCCGGGCTTTGTCGTCGGGGTCCAGGCCGTCGAGGCGAAGCAGAGCGTGGAAGTGGACGGAACCGCGGGCTTGGTACTCAGCCGCCTTGCCGTGCGAAACGCGGACACGAGGCAGGCCGCGGCGGCGGGCGGCGCGGTTGAGATGGCGTTCGATGGCTTGTTTGGTGCGGCGCCATAGTTCGCCGGCCTGGTTGTTCCAGACCACGTGGTGGTCGTGGTCGTAGCAGTCCAGGCACAGCGGTTGCCCCAGGACCTGGTCCTCACGCTCGTGCCGGGCATAGCAGGCCAGAGGGCGGCCGTGCGGGCAGACGGGGCTGTCGCGGCGGGCGTGGCAGGGGGCGGGGCGGCAGGTGCATCGGGTCTTGTCGCGGCAGGTGTGGCGGCGGACATGCCGGGTGTGGACCGGCCCGAACGAGGGTGCGGTGAAGGTCGCGAACACCGCCGGGTGGCCCGCGACCGAGGCGGGGACGGTCTTGCCTCCGATCAGGCCCGCGCGCACCAGTTGGTAGGCGTCGCGGCGGTAGGTCTCGGCGCAGGAGGGGCAGACGGTGGCGCGGCGGTTCCCGCACGCCTTGTAGATGATCCCGTCCGGCATGCCCTCGGTCGGGACGGACCGGAGAACCTCGCCGGTCGTGGCGTTGACGGTGAGGAGGTCTCCGGCGAGGCGGATGGGGTGGGTGCATCCGGCGGCGGGCCAGACGTGGTCGAGCCAGTCGAAGTAGCCGGCCCCCGCGCGGGCGAGGGCGGTCGAGGTCGCGAGGGGCAGGCGGGTGGCCGGTTCGGTGTTCGCCCCCGCCCCCGGAACGACAGGTGCCGTGCCGGGGGTGGGAGCCAGCGTCGAGCCGGTCGTCACAGGCGGCTCCCGTGCTGGGTGCCGTTGACGTGGGTGATGGGCGCGGGAGTATCGGCGGGGTCGCCGGGTTCGCCCAGGACGTTGAGAAGGCCGGCCGCGAGTTGAGGTGTGATGCCGAGGTGGTCGGCGAGGCCGGGGACGGTGATGGCCTGTCCGGTGGCTTGGCGGTGGGCGAAGACGGCCATGCGGGCACCGGTGATCAGGTGCGGTGAGATGTCCTCGGCCGGTTCAGATGCGGCAGATGCAATCGGGCCAGAGGCGACCGCAGCCGGGGCAGAACTCCCCGTTGGGGTCGCGGTCCCAGAGGCAGAGGTTGTCGGGGTCGGCAAGGTCTCAGATGGTTGGCCGGAGCCATTCGGGATCGGCGTACATGAGGTGTCCTCCTCCGTGGTGGTGGGTGTGGTCCGGGACAGAACGAGCTTGGACAGGGCCAGGAAGGCCAGCGCGGGAACGGCCGCGATGAGCCAGCCGGTGGGGCTGGTTTTGGCCTCGGCGACTTGGGCCGACAGGGACAGTGCGGCGGCGGCGATGAGGACCGCCATGGGGTAGGTGATGGGCTGGTGGCGGCGTTTGCGGCGGCGGATCTCCAGCCCGGCGGCGGTGGGGGTGAGTTCGGAGATGACGGCGTTGGCCCAGCCGAACCAGTCACCGGTTCCAGCCGGTGAGTTGTGCATGGTCCAGTCGTGGACGTGGGTGAAGGAGGCCGCCCCGGCCATGCCGCCGATCAGCAGCAGGATCAGGATCTGGACGGCGGATTCGATGCGCTCGCTCTTCACGCGGGCTCACCGCCCCAGCGCTGTTGCGCGGCCTGGCGGGAGATGCCGAGGGGGCGGGCGATCTCGGCCCAGGAGTAGCCGAAGGTGCGCAGGCCGGTGACGGCCTGGGTGATGGCGGTGTCGAGGTCGCTGGCGAGGGCGGTCATGTCGGCGAGGGCTTCGATGTCCCCGGAAGCGACCCGGCGCGCGTAGGCGCGGATGACGCGTCGGATGAACGCGGCGTACTCGTCGTTCTCGACGACCCGCCGGGGCCGCTTGGGTGTCAACGCGGTGTTGACAGGTGAACCGTTGGTAGGCGTGGTGGGGGTCATGGGGTCACCGCCCGTCCGTGCAGTCGTTGCATTCGCCGGTGCGGCGCGGGATGTAGTAAGGCTTCTCGGCCCCGCAGGTGGGGCAGGTACGCCGGGCGCGTAGAGCGCGGGCGATGGCGTCGAGCTGGGCAGGGGTAGCGGTGCGCTTGGGCAGCGCCTGGTGCTGGTGGTAGAGGTAGGCGACGCGTTTGCCACGACGCCACAGGATCTGGGCGGCGATGGGCTGGCCGCCGGGGCGCAGGCCCAGGGCGCGGAGTTGGCGGCGGGTGAGAAGGCCGGCGGGTGCCCAGTGGTAGGGGTAGGTGGGGATGCCGTGCCGGTCGCCGGTCGGGTCGTAGAACGGCAGGTAGATACCGCGCTTGAAGATGGCGGCGTCGAGGTCCGGGACGCGTGGTCCCGGCGTTTGGGCATGGCTAAGCTGCATCGTGTCCACTTCCTTCGTGGAGTTGGGTGGATGGGCGGAGGGCCGGGTGTCTTGGCGGATTCCGGCCCTCACGTCTTCTAGAAGGGCGGCGGTGTGATGAACCAGCCGCCGGTGAATCCGGGTTGGTCGTCGCCGTAGGTGAAGGACCGGCAGGTCATGCAGATGACGGCGGGGACGGTTTCGGAGAAGTCCAAGTCGTCTCCGTCGCAGCCGGGGCAGCGCAGTGCGGTGCTGATGTGGTGGGCGGCGATGATGCCGACGCAGAACGGGCAGAAGTCCGGCATCAGTTCGTTGCCGGGGATGACCCAGTCGGTGGTGTCGTGCAGGGTGTGGGTGGCGGTGCAGGCGTCGCATTCGACGAGCCAGCGGCGTAGGTCGGGTGTGCCGTCGGGTTTGTAGGCTTTGCGGATCATGGGTGCATCACCCAGCCGCAGTCGTCGTTGACGCATTGCTGGGCGTACTCACGCCTGACCTCGGTCGTGATGGGGATCTCGGCGAAGTCGGTGTTGCCGCACTCGGGGCAGCACAGGTAGGCGTCGGTGGTCATCGGCGCTCCCCTAGCGGATGTTGGCGCGGTAGGAGTCGCGGCGTTCGGCCTCGGCCATGGCCTGCCGGTAGACGTAGAAGACCCGGTAGGTCAGACCCGTGGCCAAG
Organism: Actinoallomurus rhizosphaericola; assembly: GCF_024055675.1. Classification (NCBI taxonomy): domain Bacteria; kingdom Bacillati; phylum Actinomycetota; class Actinomycetes; order Streptosporangiales; family Thermomonosporaceae; genus Actinoallomurus; species Actinoallomurus rhizosphaericola. The sequence goes on from NZ_JAMXMW010000002.1 coordinate 190,646, forward strand.
GTGGCGGTCAGTTCGCGGCTGTGGTCGTCGTCCTTGACCTGGTGGGCGATCCCGGCGCGCTCCAGCTCCAGGCCGACGCGGTCGATAGCGGCGGTTCCCTCGGCGTCGTTGTCGGCCAGTACGCAATGCCGGATGTCGTAGGGGGCCGGGATGGTGGTGGTGTCCAGAAGGTGGGCCAGCAGCCGCAGCCCTTCGGCGATCTGGGCGGGTGCGGTGAGCGTCGTCATGGTGGATGTCTCCTTTCAGACGGCGTGCAGGATGGGCCGGGTGATCGGCTGGGTGGTGTCGTCGGTGGCGCGGCGGGTCCAGGCGGCGTGGTCGACCAGGGCGTGGATGTCGGCGTCGGCCAGGTAGGCGACCTTGATGCGGCGGGGGACGCCGCCTTCGGCGATGAGGTAAGCCACGCCCTGCTGGGTGGGGGTGATGTCGGTGGCGGAGAAGCCCGCCTCGCTCCAGCCGTCGCCGAGGATGATGTTGGAGCTGCCCGAGCTGGTGCAGCGGAACGCGGCCCGGTAGCCGAACAGGTCCCGCAGGGACTTGGGGATGATGTCCACGGACGGGCGCTGGGTGGCGGCGATGACCGGCATCGCGGCGGCACGGCCGCGGGCGACCAGATCCCGCAGCAGGGAGATGAACTCCTTTTGCTGGGCTTCGGTGCCCAGGGTGGCGGAGTACAGGGCGATCTCGTCGAAGACGGCGGCGATGACCGTCATGGGGTCGCCGGGTTCGACCTTGCGGCGGTTGTGGGCCAGCAGCCAGGCGTAGCGGTTGTCCATCACCTTCTGCAGGCGGCGCAGGGTGATGATGGCGTGGTCGAGGTCGGGGCCGACGAATTCGTCAGCGATGTCGGCGTAGGGGCCGAGTTCGACGAGCTTGCCGTCGAAGAGCACCAGGCGGGTTCCGGCTGAGAGGGCGAAGTGCCCGAGGATGGTGTTGAGCAGGCCGGATTTGCCTCCGCCGGGTTCGCCGGCCGCGAGGATGTTGCGGTAGATGATCGTCACGTAGACCGGTTCGCCGAACTCATCGATCCCGATGAAGACCGGGTCATACGGCGACAGGCCCGTACCGACCGGAATGGTCGGAGCCTTGACGGGCATGGGGTTCCCTCCTTGCAGGGATGCCGAAGGCGCGAGGCGACAGCGCACGTGGCGAAGCGGCCCCGCGCCTTGCGGGTGATCTGGTGGGGTGGGGACTGGGTGATCAGATCCAGTCGGAGACGTCCTCACCGCCGACAGCGGCAGCGGCGGCAGCCGGTTCATCGGCTGGCTTCTTGGTGGGCTTGGTCTCCCGCTTGAGTGGGGTGGTGGTCACCGACGCGGCGGTGACATCGGTCAGGTCCAGGTCGGTGGGCGCCGGGACGGTGTCCCGCTCGGTGGCGGGGGCGTCGGAGTCGACGAGGTCGACCAGCGGGGAGACGACGGTGCCGCCCAGGACCTGGCGGCGTTTGACGTCCAGCCGCACCAGGGCGGCGTTGGACTCCGAGGCGCGTTCGACGGTGACGGCATCCGCCCAGCAGGCCGGGGCGATCCGCTCGATGCGCTCTTGCAGGTCCTCGACCGACAGGCCGGGACGCAGCCAGATCCAGACCCGTTCCCCCACGGGCGTGGGGCGAGCCCACAGGATCAGCGGCAGGCTGCCGGTGCGGTTGGAGATGATGAACTCGTTGAAGCAGACCCGCAGGCGATGCCGCGTGACGAAGCAGTACGCGACCGCCATGACGCGGGACCGGATCGGCTTGAGCCCGGCCGGGACGCCGACGATGACGGCGGTGGCCATCAGCCGCACGATCGTGTTGGTGTGGGAGGCCAGTTCCACCCATCCGGCGACCAGGCCGGTGGCGAGGGTGATCTCGGGGGTCCACCACCACAGGACCCGCAGCACGGGCCAGGCCACGATGAACCCGGCGACCGGGAAGCCGACGCAAAGGCCGGCCACGACGCCGATCAGCCCGGCGACGATGGGGTGGGTGTAGGACGCGGCCACGGTGGCCGTGAGCAGGGCGACGGAGACCCCGACCACCCAGAAGGCGATCTTCGCGGTTCGGATCGCGGACCGGTGGACCTGCTGTTCGATGACGGTGACAGTGCCGCTACCTCGTCCAAAGGACCTGCGGCCACTAGACTTGGGCATGATTCGCTCTCCTCAGATGAGCGGATTGGTTGAGTGAGAGCCGGGGTCGGCAAGGTGTAGGAGCCAGTACCGCCCCCGGTCTCTCGTCTTGTCAGTGGCTAGGCCACCGGCAATTCGTTCGGCTCAAGGCTGAAGAACATGACGTTCCCGCCGCTGAGGCCCGCCTGCTCGCAGGCCATCTTGTAGATGGCTTCGAAGACGTCCACCCGGGTCATCCCCGGTTTCGTGTTGAAGTTGCCACTGGACGTGCTCATCGTCATTCCCCGCTGGGGGAAGGACAGGGTGATGATGAAGTGGAGCATTTCGATCTCCTTGCTCCCCCTCAGCCGGGGGTTATCGCTGGGATGCCTTGTCGTCGTAGGCGTCGCGGATTTCCTGCGGTTCGCCACCGGGCCACATGGCCTGGCTGTTCCGCTCAGGCGGCGGAATGATCTGAGGTGCCATGACAGGCACTCCCTTCAGATCAAAAAGGGGACTGCAGTGGTGACCTTGTGAAAGGTCACGGGGTACGGGGATGTAGGAGCCAGAACCATCCCCGGACCCGTCGTGATCAGGAGGAAGACACCGGCGCATTACGCCTGCCTCGGACTCCTGTGATCGGACACCGCTGGTGACGTAGAGGCGTCAGGCCCCTAGGACCGCGATCCCGACTGAACGCCGGCCGCCTTGAGCTCCAGTGCTCGGAACGCCACGCCGCTTCTCCCGTTGCTCGACCACGGCAGGGCCTCCAGCTTCGACAGGGAGACCAGCTGTCCGACCTTCACGTCCGGCTTCTCGCCAGCCGTAGTGACGGCCAGGACCTGGCCCCCGTCCTCGTCCAGGACGAACACCTGCGTCGACCACATGGGACGACCCGTTCCACGCTCGCTCTTCTGCTGACCGTTCTGATCGGTCTTCGGCTCCGGAGCCTTCGACACCGTCACCTGCTTGTCGCTGGTGTCCACGTAGAGCTTCACAAGCTCTCCTTCCGATCGAGGGCCACACCGCCTCTCGGTGCGTTGCCCTTACGGGACACCAAATTGCCGTGCAAAGCTGGGACGGCTTCACCACACAGCGGGACGACTAGGGACGTCCGAGGTACTATGAAGTCGTCCCTGCTCGTCCCTCGGAGGGAAAGCCTCATGGCTAACGACCGGCTTCGTGACGCAATGTTGTCGAAGGGTGTAACCCCGGACGAGTTGGCTGAACACCTAGGCGTCGATCCGAAGACGGTTGAGCGGTGGATCACTAAAAACCGGACACCGTATCCGAAGTTCCGGCACCGGATCGCCGCGCTTCTCCGCGAGTCGGAACGCTACCTATGGCCCAGTGCCGTCGACGAAACGAAGGCATCGCAGATCAGCGAGTCCGAGGTCGTGAAGGTCTACCCGCATCGCAGCTCGGTTCCAGCCGATCTGTGGGACCAGCTGCTCTCGCAAGCGGCCACACAGGTGGACATCCTCGTCTACGTCGGCATGTTCATGACAGAGAAGCCGGGGCTGATCTCAACGCTGAAGACGAAGGGCAAGGAAGGCGCATACATCCGACTGCTCTTCGGGGACCCCACAAGCAACGCCGTAATCCAGCGGAGCAGAGACGAGGGCATCGGCGAGCGCGCCATCCCCGCAAAAATCGAGAACGCTCTCGCGTTCTTCCGATCCCTTGATGGAGCGGACGGCATCGAGATCCGACAACACGACACCGTGCTCTACAACTCGATCTATCGGTTCGACAGCCAGATGATCGTGAACCCGCACGTCTACGGCAAGACTGCTCCGCATGCACCGGCGTTGCACCTGCGGCGTCTGTCGGCCGGCGACTTGTTCTCCACCTATGAGGAGAGCTTCAACGCGGTATGGGAGGGCGCGAAGGCGGTGGATTACCCGAATGCCTAAGACCGACTACTACAACGATCCCAAAGCACCCGAAGCAAACAGCATCGTGGTTGCGGTCGCGGTGGCGGTTCAGGACGAACAGGACAGGATTCTGCTGATCAAGCGATCCGATAACGCCCTTTGGGCGCTTCCTGGTGGAGCCCAAGACATCGGTGAAACCGTCACACAGGCCGCAGCCCGAGAAGTGCACGAAGAGACAGGGCTGGACGTGGAAGTCATCAATCTGAGCGGGATCTACTCCGACCCTAACCACGTCATCGCCTACGACGACGGCGAGGTACGGCAGGAGTTCTCCCTGTGCTTCCGTGCGAGGCCAACCGGCGGCACACCACGTACCAGTTCCGAATCCAGTGAAGTGCGATGGTTTGAACTCTCCGAACTGGATGAGCTAGACATCCACCCGACCATGCGGCTACGCATCAGCCACGCCGCCGAGTCACGGACCAGCACCTACCTAGGCTGATGCTACGGCAGCCCGCCGGCGCTCTTCCGTTCGTTCCACTGCGGCTAGCAACTCGGGTGCTGCCTCGCTGATGAAACGGGTCACGAGGTGCTCTGCGCCGTAGCGCTGCTTAATCTCAGCGATTCGGCTATGTGCGCTTGTAGTCGTCCCGTCCGGAGTCGTCGTGATGTCGCAGCACCACAGGGCATCCCGAACTACGGAGGCTCCCTCGTCTTCATACTCCGCTAGCTCCTCCTCCAGGCCGCGCATGCGCGCTTCAAGGATCGCGAAGGAGTGATGCGCAACCAGGTTCACGAGGCGAGCTGGAGCGCCAAGGCTGCTTAGAAACCTCGCGCCGTCCAATGGGTGAAATCCCGAGTGCGCAAGTTCGGGCGCATACCCAACGTCATGGAGAACCGCGGCAGCCTCTAGCAGCTCCGCATCGGAGCCAGCTACGGACGCAAGCGATCTGGCCTGCCGGGCGACACCTTGCACGTGAGCCCAGCGACGGGGCAGCGCCTCGGCGAGGTGCTGCTTGGAAAGGCTGAACGCCCAGGAGATCAAGGACATAACCCAACCGTACAGAGCGGCATGGACAGTCGGCCTACCCGCGACCTCGATCGGCCATCGACTCAGCCCACAGACGCCATCAGCCTCTGTGCAAACTTTCTGTACGGCTTCAAGGCGGCCCGAAGACGGGCCGCACGCGCCGCCGACCCGGCGCCCGCCCTCCGCTCCGCTGGGGCTCCGCTCCGGGACGGGCAAGCTTCGCAGCCGGTCGGCTGGCGCGGATAGCGGGGACTTCCGAGGCCGCCTGATCCGTACAGCAGCACAGCGCCGGATGACGAGCTGGGCGACCAAAAGGCCGGCCACCGCACCCGCGCGCCGAAGGAAGGCTTCCGGCCGAGGTGTCCGCGCGAGGCCGGGGCGGTCACGATCTTTACCCACCTCCCTTGGGGCGGGTCCCTAAGCCCGGGGGCACGACTCGGGAACCGCGGGCAGGGCAAGCCAGCCCGAGATCGCCAGTCAGCTTGAGTGCCCCCGGGCTCCCGCCCCAAGGCAGGACACCGGCCAAAGATCGTGCCCGCCCCTCCGTATCACGCGACTTACCCGTATGGCACGGTCCATCCTTAACGAATCAGGGAACGAGCCGCAGTGCAGGCCGATTATCTGCGATACCAATCAATTCTCGAACTCTTGATATTGGCCAGGCAAGCTCCCGCGCAAGGGATCGCAGCGTCAAGTCTGTATGGTTAACCGCAAGGTCGAACGCCTCAGACAGCAGCACCGGATTCTCTCCTGGGAACCCCGTGATCGGCTCACTGTTGAATCCAGGCTGCCCACGCAGTGCAGCTAGTCGCTGGTAAGCACGACTCGCAGCAGAATCTGAAAGCAGTCCAAGCTCGCGACATCTATACAAGAGGGAATCAACCGACACTCCCCAGACCTGCCGCAATTCTGCAAGCCGCCGAAGATCAGCCCTGATTGGCAAGTCCGGCAAAATACTGTCACGAGGCGTAAGAAACTCAGCCGCGAACGCATCTGCTTCGCGTTCCTGTCGCATATCTCCTGCGGCCGCATCGCCATGCAGAACTAGATGCCCAAGCTCGTGAGCTGCCGTAAATCGATGCCTATATACATCATCGAACCGATTGGGGGTCAAAACAACAATTGGCCGAGGCAGGCTAGACGTTGAAAACGCATCTACAGTAACGGAATCCTCATCATCTTTTGAAAAGATGACGATTATCCCCCTGGACTCCATATGTCGAACGAGGTGACTTATTGGCCCTAGACCCAGTCCCCAATACTCACGTAGCGCCTTAGCTGCATCAACAGGATCTCGAGGCAGAACACTCCCTGACTGAACCTCTCCTCCAGCAAATCCAGGAAGGTCCACATACGGAAGTTGGATACGCTTCTCCAGAGCGAAGGTCAATTCCCATACCTGCTCAACGAAGGCCACCGCCTTAGCCCGCTGATGGACACGCGTTGACCTCAGACTCCGAAAGTGCGCCATGGAGCCATCGAGCTTCCCATGCGGACGACCATGGATGAAGAAAGGCAATGGGACCGAAAGCACTTCGGCTATTCTCGGAATCAAATCCGGTCTTGGCCGAGTTACCCCGGCTTCGTACTGACCTACCGCAGCTGGCGACACTCCGATCGCCTCCGCCAGTTCCTTCTTCGTGAGTGAAGCTAGATGGCGAGCCTGAGTCAGCCGAGCACCATCGAAGGCGTCCGCGACGGCTTGGGGGCTCGGCCCAGGAGATGCGGCCGAGCCACCGGCGTCGACGAGACGCAGAAAGTCATTCTCGTTCATCATCTGCATCCGGCTGCGACTCGGGAACTTCGCTTACCGGGGGAACCTGATCGGTCTTCCGCTCCAACGGCGGGCGAGCAGTCAGCGATGTACGCGGCATCGCTCCCTGATCGAACTTCGATGCATCCGGCGTCCCGGTAGGACCGGTTCCGGAGCCTCGTACCTGACCATCCGACGGCAGGCCCTTGGAGAACGGAACCGGATCGCAGTGATGCCAATGCAGGGTGCCATCCTTGTCCAACAGCTCAGCCTCTCCCCACCAAGCATTCAGAAGGCCGGCCTTGGCGTTACAAGCGTAGGCGATCAGAAGCAGCTTCGTGTCCTCAGGCAGCTGCGCCAGCGTACGAAGGTAAATCGGCAACGCCGAGGTTCGGTGCTGGCCATCCAGCTTCAGATCCACCAGAGGAAGCTGCTCCATGGTCGGCTCGGGCCCGAAACGTTCGAAGAGCGTCCGAACAAGCCCAGACGGCGGGTTCTCGCTGATGCGAGCGTTCATCACGTTGACCGAAAGGTCCTTGGCATACTTGAAGGGGAAGAGAAGATGTCCCGATATAACGACGAGCTCGTAAGAAGTACCGGCAGGCTTGATGATCTGAACGTCATCCATGTCCTTGAAGGTGTCATGCAGGACCTCGAACTTCCGAGACATGAGCGTGAACCCGAACGGATGCAGCTTCTGCGTCCCGGACTTGCTCTGAGAGTCCTGGGCGTTCTCCATCGCGGACGACAGCGACTCACCGATACCCCGGCGAATGAGTCCAGCCCGATGCCCGAACGCGTCGCGGGCCCACTGCGGCAGTGGAAGTTCGACGCTCATGCACACCCTCCGTGCACTTTGCTCAGCATCATGGGACCGCCGAGCGAACTTTAGTTTCGTGCATCATACTACCGCACAGGCTTCACGCAAACCCGAGAGAACGCTTGGCTGTCAAGGGCATCAGGGGTCGCCGGGGCACTTCCAGGGCACACGACGACGTGAGCAAGCGCGAAACGCCGAGAAACGTCACAAGAGCCCGTGCACAGGTCAGAGGCATGATGAGCGCAATCACCAAGGTCCCCGCGCCGCCGCTGACGGAAGTACGAGAACCGCATCGCCAAGCTCCGCGGCCAGGCCTGACCCGGACCCTGGGCGATCACCGGCGGACCCCCGCGCGCAGGCGTGGGGGTCCGTACGGTTCTTCGAGCGGTCAGTGCCGCGCGAGCGTGGGGGCGTCCTGGAAGGTGTGGTCGACGTCCACCCGGTCCAGTGACTCGAGGTGCCGCCGCCGCGTGTAGAGCACCGCCATGCCGGCGAGGCAGCAGAGGGCGCCGGCGTAGTACGGCAGGCTCGGGTCGACCTGCTCACCGAGCTTGCTGGCGATGTACGGCGCGATGGCGCCGCCGAGCCAGCGCACGAAGTTGTACCCGGCGGAGGCGACCGGGCGCGGCGCGTCGGAGACCTCCATGGCGGCCTCGGTGAAGACCGTGTTGTTGATGCCGATCGGAACGCCGGTGATGATGACGAAGACGATGATCCCGGTGTGTCCGGACAGCGCTATCGCGACCTGCAGGACGAGCAGCACCGTGAGCGCGAGGTACAGGACCCGGACCGATCCCATCCTGCGCTGCAGCACCGGGGCGACGAAGACCGAGCACAGGGCCAGGAGCACGCCCCAGGCGAAGAAGACCAGGCCGATGCCGTGCGCGTCCATGTGCAGGACGAACGGGGTGAAGGCGAGGATCGTGAAGAACGCGTAGTTGTAGAACAGCGCGGTGAACGCCGTCGTCGACAGGCCGCCGTGGCCGAGCGCCCGGATCGGGTCGGACAGGCGGGTCTTCCTCGCGGGCCCGGCGGTGTTCCGGAGCAGGGTGGCGATCAGGACGAAGCCGATCGCCATCAGCGCCGCGGTGCCGAAGAACGGGTACCTCCAGTGCCAGCCGCCGAGCACCGCTCCGAGCAGGGGGCCGGTGGAGATGCCGAGGCCGAGCGCGGCCTCGTACAGGATGATCGCCGACTCGGCGCCGCCGCTGGCCGCGCCGACGATGACGGCGAGGGCCGTGGCGACGAACATCGCGTTGCCGAGACCCCAGCCGGCCCGGAAGCCGACGAGTTCGCCCACCGAGCCGGACGTCCCGGACAGCGCCGCGAAGACGACGACCAGGGCCAGGCCGATGAGCAGGGTCTTCTTGCCGCCGATGCGGCTGGAGACGAACCCGGTGACGAGCATGGCCACCGCGGTGATCAGGAAGTAGCTGGTGAACAGCAGGGAGACCTGGCTCGGCGTCGCGTCCAGGCCCTTCGCGATCGCCGGGAGGATGGGATCGACCAGGCCGATGCCCATGAACGCCACGACGGCGGCGAAGGCGGTCGCCCACACGGACAGCGGCTGGCGGAGGAGCCCTCCTGTCTTACGGGAGTCGGGGGATGTAGCGCCCATCGAGGTGAGATTCCTCCTCAGGAGTCGGCGAAGAGCTTGGCCAGCGCGGGCAGCGCGGCCTCGATGGCCTCCCGCTCGTCCTCGCTCAGCGCCATCAGTCGTTCGGTGAGGTGGTCGATGCGCCGTTCCCGTGCCCGGAGCAGCCTCTCCGCGCCGGTGGGCGTCAGCTCGACGGTGACCACCCGCGCGTCGTCGGCGTTCCGGCCGCGGACGACCAGGCCGTCCCGCAGGAGGCGCCCGATCTGCCGCGTCATCGTCGGCAGCCGGACGCCGTGCTCGGCCGCGAGGTCGGACATGCGGCGCGGTCCGGCCTCCAGCGAGCCCAGGACGGCCATCTGCTGGGTCGTGATCGGCTGCCCGAGGCTCGCTCGCCGCAGCATGAGCACGAGGTCACGAAGCCCACGGTTGATGTGCTCGGCGAGCGTCCGCGGGTCGGTCATCGCCCCTCCTCATTACTTAGCCAGTCTAAGTTAGCCTGGCTAAGCATTAGAACACGCCTCCCCGTCTCCGGCATTCCCACAGGAGGAGGACGCCGCGCCGTCAGGCCGGCCGGACGACCCAAGGACGGCCGGACGGCCGAGGACGGCCGGACGGCCCGAGGACGGCCGGACGGCGTACGAGGCAGGGGCGTACGGAGGTCGGGCGAAGGATGAAGGCGGGCGGCCCGCGGAGGCCGCGATCGGTCACTCGGCGGCCGCGGCGAACCCAGGCAGGAGGGCCGGCAGCTCGTGGAGTCCGCGCTCCGTCACCTGGAGGTCGCGGGTGCCGGGCCGCGGCTCGACCAGTCCGCGCTCCACGAAGGCGTCGAGGATCTCCCTGCCCAGCGCGCCGCCGAGATGCGGGAGCCGCTGGATCCGGTCCAGGCAGGCCGTCGCCAGCTTGCGGCGCCCGGGACGTACCGTGTCCGGATCGACGCCGAACTCGGCGAACACGGACCGCTCCGGCCCCAGGGCGAGCTCGGCGGTGCGCCCGTCGGGCGGCACGAGGGCTCCCCGCTCGACCAGCGTGGCGAACACCGCGACGCCGAGCCGACCCGCCGCGTGGTCGTAGCAGGTACGGGCGAGGCCGTGCACCTCGGCACGGGGGTGCGGGCGGGTGTCGGCGGCCCCGCCGCCCGCGAAGCGGGACAGCGCGGCGAGGACCTCGCCGATCCCGGCCTCGGCCACGCGGTACGTCGCGTGCCGGCCGGAGTGTTCCACGGTGACGAGCCCGGCGGTGCGCAGCCGCGCCAGGTGGTTGCCGAGCCGGGGCGCCGACACGCCGAGCGCGTCGGCGAGCTGACTCATGGTGTGCGAGCCCTCGGTCGCGAGGACCTGCAGCACGGTGAGGCGGATGGGGTCGGCCAGCTCCCGCGCGAGCGAGGTCACCGAGGCGAGGACGGGGTCCTCGGGGTCCAGCCATCCGGCCATGGCGACACCTTCCTCTCGACCACATCCAACTTACACCGAGTCGTGAATCGTGCTTGCCCGCCCGATCTCCGGGCACTACGGTCACGATTAACGATCTCGTGAAAGGTGGTTGCCCCGTGGTCGCCGTCGCATCGCCCGAAGTCACCGCGCCGGTCGCCGTCGGCCTGCGCCGCCTGCTGTGGGGACGGGGGGTCTCCGCGCTGGGAGACGGCCTGTGGTTCACGATCTGGGCGCTGTACTTCACCCGGGTGCTCCACCTCGCGCCGGCGATCGTGGGAGTCGGCATGGCCGTCGCCGGCGGGGCGGGCCTGGCGGCGGCCGTCCCCCTCGGCGCCCTGGCCGACCGGTTCAGTCCTCGCGTCATCCTCATCGTCGTCACCGCCGTGCGCGGCGCCGCCATGGCCGCGTACCTGCTGGTCCACGCGGCCTGGGGCTTCGTCCTGGTCACCGTGGTGTTCGTCGCGCTCTCCAACGGCGGCACCGCCGTACGGACGGCCCTGGTCGCGGCGCTGGTGCGGGACAACGACGCGCGGCTGGCGGCGCTGGGGCGGCAGCGGGTGGTCCAGCACGTCGGCTACGCCGCCGGCGCCGGTCTCGGGGCCGTCGTCCAGTCGGTGGACCGCCCCGGCGCGTACGTCCTGGCCATCGCCGCCAACGCGGCCACCTTCGCGGTACTGGCCGCCATGACGGCCGCCGTTCCGGAGCCCACCGTGCCGCTGCGGTCCGAGCGTGCGCCGCGATCCGGTTCGAACGCCCGGGCCGCCCTCGCCGACCGCCCGTACGTCACCGTCATGGCCGTATCGGCGGTCCTCTCACTGTGCTGGGCGATGCTGTCGACCGGACTGCCACTGTGGATCTCGCACTCGACGCGGCTGCCGCTGTCGCTGAGCGGCGCGGTGGTGGTGATCAGCTCGGTGGGGATCGCGCTCCTCCAGCTGCCCGCCAACCGCCTGGCGCGGACGACCGCGAGCGCCGCCCGCACCGGCTCATGGGCGGGGGTCGCGCTCGCGGTCGCCTGCGTGCTCCTGGCCGCCACCTCGGGCGGCGGAGGTCTCCTGGCCGCCGCCGCCGTGATCACTGCGGCCCTGTTCCACCTCGCCGGCGAACTGGGGTACGTCGCCGCCGGCTGGGGACTGTCGGTGTCCCTGATGCGGGAGGAGGCCAAGGGCGCCTACCAGGGGGTGAGCGAGGCGGCCACCGCGACCGTCCAGATCGCCGCGCCGGCGATCTTCACCACGGCGCTGGGCGCGTTCGGCGCCGGCGGCTGGCTGCTCGTGGCCGCCGTCTTCCTGGCCGTGGCCGTCCCGCTGCCCGCGCTCGCCCGCCGCGCCCTCCGCACCCGCTGAGCCCGGCGGCTCAGGCCCGTGCGCGAGCCCCTCGGCGGGCGGTGACGGTCATCGCGCCCACCAGCACGGCCTGCACACCCCAGAAGACGGCCACGAGCGTCACCGGGACGCCGTCCCCGGTCAGCGCGTAATAGACGTGGGGGCCGGTGCTCGTCAGCAGGAAGAACGCGCCGGCGAGCGCCCAGCGCAGGTCCCGGGTCACCGCCGTCGCCCAGACTCCGCACGTCAGCAGGAGCACGGTCAGTCCGACGCGTGTCAGGTCGAACAACGGGATCTCGTTCGGGACGTGGGCCGGGTGACAGGCCCCCTCCGGCGAACACACCGGCACGACCTGCGAGCCCATCGTGATGTGCACGCGCCAGGCCACCGAGACGATGGCCAGGACGGCGAGCCACCACCACGAACGAGGCCGCGGCCGGACCGACCGGCGCGTGGCGAGTACCGCGAGGACGACCAGGGCGGCCACCATGGCGCCGTACTGGACGACCGTCTCGCCGACGCCGTAGACGGGGCCGAACTCCGGCACCACGCGAAGGACCGAGTCCCCGCCGATCAGCGACCGGTTCACCTGGTACGCCTCGAGCAGCGCGACGGGCAGCGCCACCCAGAGCCGGCCGCGCAGCAGCGCCAGGACCAAGACGACGGAGCAGATCACCCAGGGCCCGTAGGCCGTCCAGAGGTCCTGGTCGACCATCGTCAGGTCGCTGGCGAGGTTGGTCAGGGCGATCAGGAAGGCGCCCAGGGCCAGGCCGTCGGCCCACCACGGCGCGGACCGCGCGGTGCGTTCGCGGAAGCGGGCCGCGAGGCCGCCCGCGACCAGGCCCGCGCACTCCCGGGCCGACGGCCTCGCCCGGCCCGCCGAGACCTCCAGCAACGTCCCGACGATCTCCTCGCCGTGCGCGGCCCGGTAGGCGGGCGGGTAGGCCCGCAACAACCGGTGGTACCACGACTCCGCGCGGCCGGCTTCTCCTCCGCTCACGATCCGCCCGGCGAGGCGTGACCCTGCCGCGTTCATGCGTCCTCTTTCGTCGGAGGGGTGACCGGATGCGCTGTGCTCGCTCCGCTCGCTCACGACAGCGCCGTTCCGGGCCGTCCGAACACGACCTTGGCCGCTCGTGCCATGCGTTGCGCCTCCTCGGTGACGGCCTCGGCACCGTCCTCGGTGATCCGGAAGTAGCGGCGGGGCCGCCCGCCGACGGTCTCCTCGCGGTCCACGGCGATCAGGCCGGAACCGGCGAGCCGGTCCAGCGCGCCGTAGAGGGTGCCGACCGCAAGTCGCACCCGGCCGCCGGACTGCTCCTCGGCGCGCTTGATGATCGCGTAACCATGGAGGGGACCGTCGAGGAGCGCCGCCAGGATGAAGTAGGTGGGCTCGCTCATCGACCTCATACGACCGAACCATATATCGAGTGGCGAAGTATTGGCTAGGCTTCCGACATGGCGTTGGAGACCTCACCGGAGCAGCCCACCCCGGTCCGTACCGTTCTGCAGCTCGTGGGCGGCTGGATCGCCAAGCTCGGCAGGATCTGGGTCGAAGGCCAGATCACCGAGCTGAACCGCCGGGGCGGCACGGCGTACTTCACACTGCGCGACCCGGTGGCGAACGTCTCGGTGCGGGTGACCTGCCCCCGCGCCGTGTGCGACAACGCGGGCCCGGCCGTCGTCGACGGCGCGCGGGTCGTCGTGCACGCCAAGCCGGACTTCTACATCAACCGCGGGTCGTTCGCGCTGTCGGCGTTCGAGATCCGGCCCGTGGGCGTGGGCGAGCTGCTCGCCCGGCTCGAACGCCTCAAGCAGCTCCTCGCCGCCGAAGGGGTCTTCAACGCCGAGCGCAAGCGGCCGCTGCCGTTCCTGCCCGGAACGATCGGGCTGATCTGCGGGCGGGACTCCGCCGCCGAACGCGACGTGCTGGAGAACTCCCGGCGCCGCTGGCCGGCCGTCCGCTTCACGGTCGAGAACACCGCCGTGCAGGGCTCGTACGCGGTGGGCGAGATCATCGACGCGCTGCACCGGCTGGACGCCGCGCCCGACGTCGAGGTGATCATCATCGCCCGTGGCGGCGGGTCTCTGGAGGACCTGCTGCCGTTCTCCGACGAGGCGCTCGTCCGCGCGGTCGCCGCCGCCCGTACGCCGGTCGTCTCCGCGATCGGCCACGAGCAGGACACTCCGCTGCTCGACTACGTCGCCGACGTGCGCGCCTCCACTCCGACCGACGCGGCGAAGAAGACCGTTCCCGACGTCCGCGAGCAGCTGGCGCTCATCGGCCAGCTGCGCGACCGGGGGCGACGCTGCCTGTCCGGGCGGGTCGAACGCGAGATCCAGTGGCTCACGGGCATGCGCTCCCGGCCCGCGCTCGCCGACCCGGCGCGGGAGATCGAGCGGCAGGCGGAGGGCGTCGCGACCCTGCGCGACCGGTCCCGGCGCTGCCTGGCCGCGGCCCTCGACCGGGCGGGGGACGGCCTGTCCCACACCCGCGCGCGGCTCGTGGCCCTCTCCCCCGCCGCGACGCTCGAACGCGGCTACGCGATCGCGCAGCGCCCCGACGAGTCCGTCGTACGGGCGGCGGCGGACGTCCACAAGGACGACGAGCTGCTGGTGCGGTTCAAGGACGGCCGGATCACGGTACGCGTCGACGCCGTCTGACCGCGCTCCCGGCCGAACCGGATGCACATCAGTCCCATAAGCGGCGAAGATGGTCTCTTGCCACTGCTTCATCTCTTCTCGGGCTGACCGCTGACCGCTGACGGCGGCACGGGCCCGAGATCTCGCAAAGGACTCCCCGTTGACCCAGCCTCCGCAGTACCAGCCGCCCGTTCCCGGCCCGTACGGGCAGCAGCCGTACCAGGGCCACCCACAGCAGCCGAACGCCCAGTACGCCGCCCCGCCGCAGTACGGGCCCCCGCAGCAGTACGCCGCCCCACAGCAGTACCAGCAGCCCTACCAGGCGCCGCAGGGATACCCGCCCGCGCAGGCGCAGCCCGGGGCGTACCCGGCCGGGCAGGGTTACCAGCAGGCCTACCAGGGGCAGCAGCCCGCCTACCCGGCGCAGGGGTACCAGGGACAGCCGGCCGCCTACCAGCAGGCGCCGGCGCAGGGTCACCCGGCGCCGGTGGGGAACCCCGCCGCCTTCGGCGGGCCGGCGTGCCGCGTCTGCGGCAACGGGCCCGCGGCTCAGGCGACGTTCCGTGGAATCACCGGCGCGGTGATCATGCACACGATCTGGACGGCGCACGGGCCGTTCTGCCGGGACTGCGGCCTGGCGACCTTCCGGAAGCAGACGACCAAGACGCTGGCCGGTGGCTGGTGCAGCATCCAGGCGATCGTGCTGTCGCCGTTCTTCCTGCTGTTCAACCTGATCGCCCGCGGCAAGGTGGCGAACCTGCCCGCGCCACAGCCGGCCGTCGCCGGCGCACGGCGGCCCGCGGATCCGGGGCCTTCGGTGTTCCAGCGGCCGGCGGCGTACGTCTTCCCGGCGGTCTTCGTCCTGTTCTTCATGTTCGTGATCATCGGAAGCCTGTCCGGCTGACCGGCGTCCCTACCGCTTGCGGCTGAGCATCGGTTCGGGATGCTCGGTGAAGCCGAGGGACCGGTAGAGCGGCTCGCCGTCCGCGGTGGCGTTCAGGTCGACCCGGCTCACGCCGCGCTCGGCGAACCAGGCGAGCAGCCCCTCCATGATCGAACGGCTGTGACCTCGCCGCCGGAACGCCGGATCGGTGACGACCCCGTAGACGTGCCCGATCAGGCCCGTCGGGTTGTACGGGCCGGGCAGCCGCAGGTCGACGACGCCCATGCCGCAGGCGGCCAGCCCGGTCTCCTCATCGAGGACCAGGATCCTCGTCATGTCATCGGCGAGCCGCTCGCGCAGCGCTTCGGCGCACGTCCGCCGCCACCCGTCCCCGGGCGGCGGCGCTCCCCATCCGCGCGCGCTCAGACCGTCGAACAGCAGCGCCCGGAGCCGTACGAGCTCGGGGATGTCGGCATCGGTGGCCGACCGTACCAATGACATGACGATCGATCCTAGAGCGGGCGCGTCTCGCCAGGGTCGTGCGGCGGCGGCCCGTCCTCAAGGGGCTGCGTCGAGACAGGCCCTAAGGTTGGACTGTGGCGGAGGAGAAACCGGAGCTGTCCTACGAGCAGGCCCGTGACGAGCTGACGGACGTCGTACGACGACTGGAGGCGGGCGGCCTGACTCTCGAGGAGTCCCTGGCGCTGTGGGAGCGCGGCGAGAGACTGGCCGCGATCTGCGAGGAATGGCTGGAGGGCGCCCGTGCCAGGCTCGCCGCGGCCATGGCCGAGCGCGCCGAGCCGACGGAGCGCTCCGAGGGCGCGCCCTTCTGACCCCGCCGAACACCCTTCAGCCTCGCCGAGGCTCCCCGGAGCCTCGATGGAGTCTCGCCGAAGTGCCATCGCGCCGCCGGGCACCCTCAGGGGTTCGCCGTGCCGAGCCAGCGGGCGATCGCGGCGGCCCGGGTGCGGACCCCGAGTTTGGCGTAGATGCGGCTGACGTGGTTCTTGACGGTCTTCTCGGACAGGACGAGCTCGCCGGCGATCTCCACGTTCGAGCGCCCCTGCGTGATCAGGCGCATGACCTCGACCTCGCGGGTGGACAGGCCCAGGCCGGCGCATCCGGCCGGTGGCACACCGGACGCGGACTGCAGCGACTCCACCACCACCCGCGCCGCGACCGCGGAGAGCGGGTTGGCGCGGCCCGCCACGACGTCGCGGACGGCCGTGACGAGCTCGTCCGGGGAGAAGGACCCGTGGACGAGGTACCCGCACGCCCCGGCCTGGATGGAGTCGCGGATCGAGGCGGGGTCCTCGTTGTAGGACAGCATGAGCACCCGGCTGATCGCGGACAACGGCCCGGCGGCCCGGATGCCGTCGACGTCGGGCATGCGCACGTCGAGGAGGACGAGGTCGGGGCGGAGCTGCCGGGCCAGGTCGATGGCCTGCCGGCCGTCACGGGCCGTCGCGACGATCTTTATGTCGTCGGCGGTCTCCAGGAGCGCGACGAGCCCCATCTGCACGACCGGGTTGTCGTCCACCACCATGACGCTGATCATCGAACCGCCTCCCGTACTCCGTTGACCTCCGGCAGGCTGACCGTGAGGGTGCTTCCGTTGCCGGGCGAGGAGGTCAGGGTCAGCAGGCCGCCGACCCGCCTGGCCCGTTCCGCCATCCCGACGACGCCGTAGTGACCGTCCCGCACCAGCGCGTTCGTCAGGTCCGCCATGTCGCGCGGGCACGTGAAGCCCTTGCCGTCGTCCCGCACCGACAGTTCCGTGCCGCGGCCGTCCGCCGTCAGGGTGATCCGTACGGTCCCGGCGGCGGCGTGGCGTTCGACGTTGGTCAGCGCCTCTTTGAGGATCGCCAGCGTCTCCGCGCGCCGGACGGGCGGGAGGCGCACGTCGTCGGTCACGCCCACCTCGACGGCGATTCCGGTGCTCGCCGCCCAGTCCGCCGTCATCCGTCGTACGGCCTCGGCCAGCGGCACGCTCTGGTCGCCGTCCCGCAGGCCGGCGATCAGCTCCCTCGCCTCGGCCACCGCGATCTTCAGGCCGGCGGCGATGTTGTCCGCCTCCTGCTCGGCGCGGTCCGGGGACTT
The DNA here is from genome assembly GCF_024055675.1 of Actinoallomurus rhizosphaericola. Classification (NCBI taxonomy): domain Bacteria; kingdom Bacillati; phylum Actinomycetota; class Actinomycetes; order Streptosporangiales; family Thermomonosporaceae; genus Actinoallomurus; species Actinoallomurus rhizosphaericola. The sequence goes on from NZ_JAMXMW010000002.1 coordinate 208,192, forward strand.
GCGCACCCAGGCCGGCAGCGCGGCCGCGGACAGGGCGACCCCGTGCAGCGTCTTGGCGAGGGAGTCGTGCATGTCCCGTGCGAGCCGCAGCCGCTCCTCCGCGGACGCCGCGACCACCTCCGCCTCACGGCGGGCCTCCTCCGCCTCGGCGTACTGCTGGAGCAGCCGGTGGACGGCGACGCCGACGCATCCCGCCACCGGGTAGAAGACGGGCAGCGCGACCACCGCCTGGATGCCGACGCTCTGGATGGACCGGGCGGCCAGGTCGTACAGCAGGACCTGCAGCGCGCAGACGAACAGCAGGCCCCGCCACTCGTACAGCACTCCGGCCAGCGCGGAGGTGACCACGCTGAACAGGAAGAACGGGCCGAAGGCGCCGGCGGACTCCAGGACGAGGTAGGCCGCGGCGGCGTCGGCCGCCAGCAGGAGGGGCCTGCGGGCCAGCAGGGGCAGCAGTCGGCCTGGCAGCTGCGCCACCGTGAGCGAGAGGACCGCCACGACGCCCATCGCGACGAGCAGCGCCGTGGTGAACCGCTCGTCCGGCACGAGGACGACCGCCATGGCGAGCAGCAGCAGGCGGGCGTACATCAACAGCCGTACCGTGACGTGCAGCCGCGCGGACAGGGTGGCGTTCATCGTCAGTGCGGGCAGGGCAGGTCTTCGTCGACGCGCAGGGCGACGGCGCATCGGAACAGGGTCATGAGCTGCTGGTCGTTCCGGATCGAGTAGGCGGCGCCCGCCGTCGCGTCGGCGATCTTCCGGAGCGGCCTCATGTCGACGCCGTCGCCGAACGCCATGAGGGTGATGTTGACCTGGCGTTCGGGGTCGAAGTCCTTCTTCAGCTCGGCGACCAGCCGGTCGAGCGTGAGCCCGTCCCGGTCGCCGGAGGCGCCGCCGGTCAGCACGAGGATCTCGTTGAGCATTCCGGCCCGGTAGCTCTGCGACAGTTCGCGGTAGGCGTCGAGGATGGCGTCGTACATGCCGCCGTCCCTTCCCTTCTTCGCCCGCAGCCGCCCGATCCGCTGGAGCAGGCGGGCCCTGCGGGTTCCGGCGGGGCCGAGTTCCCGCAGCGGGCCGATCTCGACGAGCCGCCGGTACGGGCGGGCGCGGGCGGGGAAGGACCACAGCCCGAACTCGGTGTCGTCCTCCAGCAGCGACAGGCCGTTGCCCAACGCGCCCGTCATCACCTGCGCACGGGTGCCGGCGCCCATCCGGGCGAGCGTGGCGCCCGAGACGTCGATCAGCGCGATGGCCCGCAGGCCCTGCTGCATCTTCTGCCAGGTTCCGCGCATGGCGAGCGCCGCTCCCGGGCGTACGACGGGCAGCGCGTGGGGCGCGGCGGCGGGCAGCCCCGAGGAGACCAGCCCGCCCGCGTCGCCGGCCGGGGTGCGGAGCCAGGCGGTGTGCAGCCGGGCCGTGCCGTCGGCCGAGCGCAGCGCGCCGAGGAGGCCGGCGGCGATGCGCCGGCGTCCCCGGTCGGCGGTGAGGACGGCGTAGGGGAAGTCCAGGGCCGGCGCGGTCGCCGGGTAGACCGCGGTGACCTGGCGTCCTTCCTGCCGCTGCTGCCAGATCGTCTGCTCTGAGAGGGGCAGTACGGGGGGTCTGCCCTGGTCGGCGAGGCCGGCGATGGCGTCGGTGGCGTTCGATGACGGCTTGACGCCCTGCAGCACGCGGCTGAACGTCTCGAGGCCGCCGGATCCGCCGCCCGCGGTCGCCGAGAGGGCGAGCAGCGACGTCATCCCGGTCGCGGACGGCACCGGGTCGAGCAGGCGCAGGCTGTAGGCGCCGTTCTCGAACGCGCCCCATCCCCGCTGCGCCAGCCGCGCCCCCTCACGGCGGGCGCCGTCCGGGGTCATGGCGAACACGACCGGGGACGAGGCCACGGACGTCGCGGACCGCACCCCCGGGAACCTGACGCCGTCGAACCACAGCGAGGAGTCGGCGATCCAGACGTCGGGCCGTGTGGCGGCGGCCCCGCCGCCGGACGCGAGCAGCCCCGCCGTCTGCGCGGAGTCGCCGGTCACGACGTTCACGTCGGCGCAGCGGGCCTTGTTGTAGCGGGCCGCCACCTCGATGATCACCGGCGCGATGGCCGGATCGGCCGTCACGGTGAGCGACCGGTTCTGGCAGGCGGTCTGGTTCCGGTAGACGAGCCAGCCTCCGCCGCCGAGCGCCAGGCCGACGACGAGGGCGACGGCCGCCGCCATGCTCGTGCGTTCGCGTCCACTCACGGAGGAGAGGACCGCTCCCGTGGAGGCCGGTCCCTCGGAGTCCGCCGGGACGTCACGGTCTGTGAAGGCGGAGTCCACCGTTGTACGTCTCCAGAGGGAGGCGCGTGCCTGCACCGGAATCCGCAAGCGCGACGATCAGCGGGGTCCCCATGATCCCCAAAGCTACCTGAATCGCCCGACTTATTGGTGGATTTCGGTCTTCCCTGGAGACGGCTTCGGCTGCGGCCGCAGCGAGCCCGCGAGCGTGGCGAGCTCCTCGTACGAGGCCGTGCCGGTGACGACCAGCGTGACGCCGGGTAGCCGCCGCACCAGCGACCGCTGGTTCTTGTCCTTGCGGAACGTCTTGTCCCACGTGGCGCCGGCCACCTGGAGCGAACCGTCCGGCGTGCCCTGGCTCGTCATGCGGGCGACGAACCCGTCGCTGCCGTCGGGCCGCTCATCGCTCTCCTCGAGCGCGGCGTACTGCTTGCCCGGCGTGTAGTACCCGAGGTGCCAGCCGACCGGGCCGTTCGCCCGGCCGGTCAGGTTGGAACTCGTGGGATACCACTTCGGGCTCAGACCCTGGGGGGCCTGCACGGTGAACGGCGCGGTCGCGACCAGGCCGTTCAGGTCGGAGCGGAAGTCGACCTGCGGGATGGCGTTCGGATTGCGCCGGGGGGTGACCAGGAGGACGAACCCGACGACCACCATGCAGGACAGTATCGCCATCAGGAACCCGGGGAACCCGGACGTCAGCCGCCGGTAGACCGACGGCGACACGACGATCGGGCCCTCGCCGGCCGTACCGTCCTCGCCGGTACCGGAGGAGGGGTCCTGCGCGCGCTCCGCCCCGGAGGCTCCCTGGGACTCGGCGCCGTGTTCCGCCGCGGGCGCCTCTTCGGGCTCGGCGCCGCCCGGCTCCGGGGACACCTCGCTCACCGGCGTCCGGGTCGCGTCACGAGCTTCGCTCACGCCGGCTCTCCATGGTCGAGATGATCGCCAGCACGTCGTCGGCCAGCCGCCGGGACGCCTCTTCGTCCTCCGACAGCGCCACCTCCGAGACCGCGCCGGACACGGCGCCGGTCAGCACGACCACGAGGGCCTCGTCGACGTCGCCGTCGCCCGTCTCGAACAGCGCCGCGTTGCGCCGCGCCCAGGTGCGCAGCCGCTCGCGCAGCACCCGGTCGAAGCCGGGCGGGCCGTCGCCGGAGACGAACAGGCGGGACAGGTCGGGCTCGGCGAGGCAGCCGTCGAGGTAGGCGCGCGCGCCCGCGATGAACAACCGCATGGGGTCGGACTCACCGAGGTCGCGGGCCTGGTGGACGGCCTCGCGGGTGCGCTCCTGCTGCCGCGACTGGAACTCGCCGAAGAGCGTCAGGTAGAGATCGGCCTTGCCGCTGAAGTGGTGGTAGAGGCTGCCGACACTGGCTCCCGCCTTGGCGACGATGTCGGTGACCGCCGCCTGGGCGAACCCGGCCTCGGAGAACACCTCGCGGGCGGCCGCCAGCAGCGCGCTCCGCGTGGCCGCGCCACGATCCGACATGCGCGAGACGGGTTCGACGCTCACTGACGCGCTCCTCGTGGGATGGGAGGCACGCCGGACACGCGCCGTACGGACGGCGCGCGGTGGGCGCGGCCCGTGGCCGGCGCTCCGGCCCGGGCCGGCCGTTCGGCGGCCTGCCACTCGATGTCGCTGCTCATGACGGCCCTAGATTACGCCCTGTCTGCTCGGAAATACGATCGAAGGAGACCCGTCCGGGTGACCCGTCAGGTAAAGCCCGCCAGGAAAGGCCCACATCGCCATGACTGAAGAAACGACCGTATCGTCCCCGCTGACCACCGAGGCCCACGCCCCGGATCGCAACCTCGCCCTGGAGTTGGTGCGCGTGACGGAGGCGGCGGCGATGGCCGCGGCCCGATGGGTCGGCCGCGGCGACAAGAACGGAGCCGACGGGGCCGCGGTGAACGCCATGCGCCAGCTCATCAACACGGTGTCGATGAACGGCGTGGTGGTGATCGGCGAAGGTGAGAAGGACCACGCGCCGATGCTGTTCAACGGCGAGCAGGTGGGCGACGGCACCGGTGCCGAGTGTGACGTGGCCGTCGATCCGATCGACGGGACGCGGTTGACGGCGCTGGGGATGAACAACGCGATCGCCGTGATCGCGGTCAGTCCCCGCGGCACGATGTACGACCCGTCCGCGGTCTTCTACATGGAGAAGCTGGCGACGGGCCCGGAGGCCGCGGACGTCGTGAACATCGAGGCGTCCGTGGCCGACAACATCCGCGCGGTGGCGCGGGCGAAGCACTGCTCGCCCGGCGACGTGACCGTCGTGATCCTCGACCGGCCGCGGCACGAGGGCATCGTGAAGGAGATCCGCGAGGCGGGCGCGCGGATCAAGTTCATCACCGACGGCGACGTGGCCGGTGCGATCATGGCCGCGCGCGAGGGCACGGGCATCGACCTGATGCTCGGCATCGGCGGCACGCCGGAGGGCATCATCGCGGCCTGTGCGATCAAGTCCCTCGGCGGCGTCCTGCAGGGCAAACTGTGGCCGAAGGACGACGCGGAGCGGCAGAAGGCGATCGACGCGGGTCACGACCTGTCGCGCGTCCTGACGACGGACGACCTCGTGGCCTCCGACGACGTGTTCTTCGCCGCCACCGGCATCACCGACGGCGAGCTGGCCGAAGGCGTCCGGTACGGCAAGGGGATCACGTCCACGCACTCGCTCGTCATGCGCTCGCGCAGCGGGACGATCCGCCGGATCCACAGCGAGCACAAGCTGTCCAAGCTGCGGGCCTACTCCGCGATCGACTTCGACGCGGCCGGCTGAGCGGTCCGGGCGGGGGCCGCTGTGGCCCCCGCCCGGAAGAGTGACCTACTTCACCGAGCCGGCCGTGAGGCCGCCGATGAGGTACCGCTCGATGAAGACGAACAGGATGACCACCGGCACGATCGCGATCAGCGAGGTCGCGAAGAGGTACTGCCAGTGCTGCTGGTACGACGTGACGAACCCGGGGACCGCCACGGTCAGCGGCTGACGGTCGGGCGACGAGGTGATCGTCAGCGCGACGACGTACTCGTTCCACGCGCCGATGAACGTGTAGATCACCGCGGTGACCAGACCGGGCAGGGACAGCGGCAGCGTCACCCGGGTCAGCGCCTTGATCTTGCCCGCGCCGTCCAGGTAGGCGGCCTCTTCCAGCGCCTTGGGGATGCTGGAGAAGTACCCGTGCAGGATCCACACGCAGAACGGCAGGTTGAAGGCGGCGTTGACCAGGATCAGCCCGAGCAGGGTGTCGGTCAGGTTCAGCGCCACCATCTCGCGGTAGATGCCGATCACCAGCGCGGTCGGCGCGAACATCTGGGTGACGAGCACCAGCAGGAGGAACGCGCCGCGCCCGCGGAACCGGTGGCGCGCCGTGTAGTACGCCGCCGGAAGCGCCACCGCGAGTGCGATCAGCGTCGCCACGGCGGCGACGATGAGCGACACCTGCATGTTCTTCCAGATCGGCGCTGCCTTCCACACGTTGACGAAGTTGGCGAAGTCCCAGTGCTTCGGCAGGAAGGTGGTCGGCGACTTGGTCAGCTCGCGGTCGGGTTTGAGCGCGGTGAGCGCCATCTCCAGGTAGGGCGCGATGAAGACGAACGCGACCAGGTACCCGACGCCGGCGAGGATCGCGACCTTGGCCCGGCGGGCGAACGCGCCCTCGCCCGCGCCCTGCCGGTCCTTGGGGCGCGGCGTGCTGCGGCCGCTCATGATTGCGCCTCCCCGCGCCAGCCGACGACCCGGAGGTAGACGAGCACCAGGATCAGGATCAGCGCGAAGTTCACGACCGCCATCGCGGCGGACTCCCCGACGTCGCCGCTCCCGGTGAAGGCGAGCTTGTACATGAAGGTCGTGCTGGTGTCGGTCTTGCTGCCCGGGCCGCCGCCGGTCATCGCGTAGATGATCGGGAACGAGTTGAAGACGTTGATCACGTTGATGATCGCCGCGACGAGCAGGGACGGCCGCAGCAGCGGCAGCGTGATGCTGAAGTACGTCCGCGCGCGACCGGCTCCGTCGACCCGTGCGGCCTCGTAGACGTCCTCGGGGATCGTCTGCAGGCCGGCCAGGATGACGAACGAGGTGAACGGCAGGGAGACGAAGACCGCCACCCACATCATCCACATCATCGCCTGGGCGGGGTGGGACAGCCAGTTCACCGGGTGATCGATGATCCCCACGCCCTGCAGGACCTTGTTGACGATGCCGTAGTAGTAGTTGAGCATCCACTTCCACGTCAGCGCGGTCATCAGCACCGAGGCGGCCCACGGCACGATGACCGCCCAGCGCACGATGCGCCGTCCGGGGAAGCGCGCGTTGAGCAGCTGCCCGAGCGCCAGCGACACCACGATCGTCACCAGGACGACGCCGACCACCCACACGACGGTGCGCAGCAGGACGCTGACGAGGTCGGACTCGTCGAACAGGTCACGGTAGTTGCCGGTCCCGCGGGTTCCGAGCGTCGCTCCGGACGAGCTGATCCGCAGCACTGACGTCCGGACCATCTCGATCACGGGCCACAGGACCACGGCCGCGATCAGGATGACGGCGGGGCCGATCCACGGAAGGGGGGCGAGTGCCCGGCCGAGCCGGCGGAGGGCGCTCGTCTTCGGCGGCGGCGCCGGCGCCGGGGTCGTGGCCCCGGCGCCGTGCGCCTCGATGGTGTCGTGCACGGGCGGTCCGTCAGCCGTTCTTCTGCGCGGTCTGCTGGAGCTCACCCAGGACGCTCTTCGGGTCGCCGGTGATGGCGGTGCCGAGCTTCTCCTTGATGGTGTTCGCCAGCGGTCCCCAGGCGGCGTTGCCGGTGGGGTAGAACTTCGCGTTCGGGAGGGCGTCGATGAACGGCTTGTCGTACGGCACGGCGTTCGCGATGACGTCGCCCGCCGACTTGGTCACCGGCAGGAAGCCCTCCTCCTTCTGGAAGTTGGCCACGTTGTTCGCCTGGTAGAAGAAGTTCAGGAACTTGGAGACGGCGTCCTTCTTCTTGCCGCCGTTGTTCTTGAAGGCCACCAGGAAGTCCTGCACGCCGAGCGTGTTGGAGGTCGAGCCGGACTTGCTGGGCAGCGGCGCGATGCCGTACGGCAGCTTGGCGTTGACCTTGTTGATGAAGCCCGCCGGCATGAACACGGCGCCGTTGAGCATGCCGATCTTGCCCTGCGCGAACTCGTTGAAGACGTCCTTGCGGTCGGTCGTCTCCGGGTTCGGCTGGGTGAGGCCGCTCTTGGTCAGGTCCTTGAGGTAGTTGACCGTGTCGACGTTGGCCTGGCTGTCGATCGCCCAGTTGCCGGACTGGTCGACGTAGCCGCCGCCGTTGTTCATGGCCCACATGAAGAACTCGGCCTGGGACTCCTCGGCGCCGAGCGGCAGGCCCAGCGGGAAGACGCCCTTGTCCTTGTCCTTGATCTTCTGGGCGTCGGCCTTGACGTCGTCCCAGGTCTTCGGCGGGGTGTCGATGCCGGCCTTCTTGAAGACGTCCTTGTTGTAGAAGAACAGCCGGACGCTGGACAGCAGCGGCACGGCGTACTGCGTGCCCTTGTACTTGTCGCCGTCGATGAACGACGGGAGGATGTCGCTCGACACCTGCGGCGACAGCACGTCCGAGGCCGGGAAGAGCAGGCCGTCCCGCGCGAAGTCGGCGAACGCGTTGTAGTTCAGGATGTCGGGGGTCTGCTTCGTCTGGACGTAGGTCTTGACCTTCGCGTCCATCTGGGTCCAGTCGACCATTTCCAGGTTGACCTTGTAACCCTTGTTCTGCTCCTCGAACGTCTTGATCAGACTGTCCCAGAGGCTCTTCGTCTTGTCGTCGTAGATCGCGGCGACGAACCTGATCGTCTTGTCGTCACCGCCGCCGCCGGACGAACTGCCCTTGCTGCAGCCGGACACACCGAGGGCCACCGTGAGACCCGCGGCGATGGCGCCCATGAGATGCCGTTTCACCTGTCCCCGCCTTCTGCTCTTGCTTCGGCTCCGGGTCCACGCGGGTGGGCGCGACGTCCCCGGCTCACTGTCTTGATATGGGTTCGCCAATCCCCCGGCCCGGCCCCTCAGCCCGTCACCCTCCGAGCAGCCGTTTTGGCGTGGCACAGCAGTTGCGGCTGGCGCCGCAGCCTCCTTTCACGCAGCATGAAAGGTTGTGCACGATTTACGCGCCCATTGAGCAAAATCGCGCATGGCACTGAACGATAGGAGCTGGTCCGTACCAGTTCAAGAGGAGAGGGAGGTAGGAGTCTTAACCGTTACCGAAACGCCTGTGACCTGCTGTTCTTGTGTTGCGGCCCGGTCACGGGTGACGGCGGCCCAGCGACCAGCGGCGCCGCCGTTTGGGCGTACGGGCGTTGACGGACCCCAGCACGACGACTCCACTGACCTCCACGAGGGGGGCGTCGTCCCCGTACGACGGCCGGACCCGCAGGTCCTGCGTGCCGAGGACGGACCGGCCGGTGAACTCCACCCGCACGCCCTCCGGCACCACGAGGCGAAGCCGCCCGGCGAGCAGCGCGGCCCGTACGACGACGTGGCGGCGCTGGAGCAGGGCCTCCCGCAGGTCGATCTCCACGGTCCCGAAGAGCGCGGACACCGGCAGGCCCGCCGGGACGACCCAGCGCCCGGCGCGCCGTACGGTCGTGAAGGCCGCGAACATCGGGCCGTCCCCCACCTGGATCGGCTGCTGCTCCGGCGTGGCCAGGTCGGCGGTCAGCTCGGTCAGCTCGCCGAGCGTGCGGGCGGTGTAGGCGCCCTCGACGCGTTCGGCGTGCTCGTCGGCGGTGAGCCGGCCGTCGCCGTGGGCGTCGCGCAGCAGCGCGACGACCCGCTCCCGGTCGGCGTCGGAGGCGCGCAGGTCACGCGCCCGCACGTGCTGGTCGTTCGCTCTCCACGGCAACTCCACGGCTCGACGATATTCGCTGGCGCGGCATGCTGATGGCTTCGTAGCGTGGAGACCATGGCGGACTCCCCGGCGATCACCCTGCGCGACGTCGTCAAGCGGTACCGCGACAAGGACGGATCCCGGATCACCGCGGTCGACGGGCTCACGCTCGACGTGCCGGCCGGCGTCTGTCTCGGCCTGCTCGGCCCGAACGGCGCCGGCAAGTCCACCACCATGCGCATGCTGACCGCCCAGTCCCGCGCGGATGAGGGCGAGATCACCGTCCTGGGCCATCCCGTCCCGGCCGAGTCCAAAGAGGCGCGGGCGCTCATGGGCGTGGTCCCGCAGACCGACAACCTCGACGAGGAGCTCACCGTCCGGCAGAACCTCGAGGTGTTCGCGCACCTGTACCGCCTGCCCCGGGCCGGGCGGCGCCGGGCGGTCGAGCGGGCCCTGGAGATCGCCCAGCTCACCGGGCGCGCCCGGACCCGCGTCGTGAACCTCTCCGGCGGCATGCGCCGGCGGCTCCTCGTCGCGCGCGGGCTCGTGCACTCCCCGCGCCTCGTGCTGCTCGACGAGCCGACGGTCGGCCTCGATCCGCAGGTCCGCGCCGACCTGTGGGGCCTGATCGCCGGGCTGCGCGACGAGGGCACGACCGTGCTGATGTCCACCCACTACATCGAGGAGGCCGAGCGGCTCGCCGACACCTGCGCGCTGATGTCCGGCGGCCGGATCGTCGCCCAGGGCACGCCCGGCGAGCTGATCGCCCACCACGCGGGCGACAGCGTCGAGGAGCACCACGGCCCGCCCGACCGGCTCGCGGAGATCGAGGCACTCGTACGCCGGGCGGGCCTGCCCACCCGGCGTACCGGCCCGACCGTGTCGGTACTGCGGGCCGAGCGCATCCCGCCGTCGCTGGCCGACGCGCTCGGCAACGGCGACCGGGTCGTACGGCGGGCGGCCAGCCTCGAAGACGTGTTCGTCGTCCTGACCGGAGAGAACGTTGGCTGACACGAGACTCCGCCGGTTCGAGTGGGCGCCGGTGCGCGGCGTCTGGCGGCACGAGCTGGCGCTCTTCCGGCGCTACTGGCCCTCCTCGTCGTTCGCCTCCACCGTCGAGCCCACCATCTACCTGCTCGCCTTCGGCTTCGGCTTCGGGGCGCTGCTGGGCCACGTCGCCGGCTACCGCTACGTCGACTTCGTCGGCACGGGCGTGGTGGCCACGGCCGCGCTGTTCACGTCGGTATTCCCGGGGATGTTCAACACCTACGTCCGCCGGGTCTACCAGCACTCCTACGAGGCGGTGCTGGCGGCGCCCGTGGACGTGCACGAGCTCGTGGCCGGCGAGGCGTCGTGGATCGCGGTCAAGAGCGGGGTCTTCTCCTGCGTGCCGCTGCTGGTCGCGATGCTCTTCGGGCTGCACCCGGCCGCCGGCATGCTCGCCGTGCCGTTCTTCACGACCCTCACGGCGGTCGGGTTCGCGCTGTTCGGTATCTGGGCGTCGACGGTCGTCCCGTCGATCAACAGCTTCGACTACGTGATCACGGGCATCCTCACCCCGCTGTTCCTGGTCGCGGGCACGTTCTTCCCGATCAGCGGCCTGCCGGCCTGGGCCCGTACGGCGGCGCACGTCAATCCGCTGTACCACTGCGTCGAGCTGGTCCGTCACGCGGTCTTCGGCTTCCACCCGCTGGCGGACCTCGGCCACCTGGGCGCCCTCGCGCTCTTCGCCGCGGTGATGTCGGTCCTCGCCGTTCGCGGGATGCGGCGCCGCCTCATCGACTGACGACGACGGGCGGTTGCGGAGGTATTGACCCCCGATGACCTGGTATCTACGCTGACGCGAACGTATTTCACGTTCCGGAGGGCAGCGTGGCGGCGGACATCGACGAACGGACCCGGCGCGGCCGCTACGCGGCGTACGTGGCCTTCGGGGTGCAGGGCCTGAGCTTCGCCGCCCTCGTGACCCGCATCCCGGAACTGCAGAAGGCCCACAACCTCAGCGACGGCGCGCTCGCCCTCGTCCTGCTGGCCGTTCCGGTGGTCGCCGGGATCGGCAGCGTGCTCGCCGGTTCGCTCATGACGCGGTACGGCAGCGGAGTCGTGCTGCGGGGCGCCCAGCCGCTCGTCCTCCTGTCGATCGTCGCGATCGGCGTCGCGCCCGGCGATCTCGCGCTGTACGGCGCGGCGGCCCTGTTCGGCCTGTTCGTCGGCGCGGTGGACGCCTCCATGAACGCCCAGGCGGTCACCGCCGAGACGCGCTACGGCAAGAGCCTGCTCACCGGCTTCCACGCCGTGTGGAGCGCGGCGGGCATCCTCGCCGGTCTGTGGAGCGCCCTCGCCAACCGGATCGACCTGGGCCTCGGCACCGGGTTCGCCCTCCCGGCGGTCCTCGGCGTCGCGGCGTCCCTGTCGACCGGCCACCGCCTGTACCCGAAGGCGCTGGAGGCCACCGGTCCGAGCGTCGAACAGCTGAAGGCCGCCGCCAGGAGAGTGCCGTGGAAGCCGATCATCATCATCGGCGCCGCGGTGACGTGCATGTACATCGCGGACTCGGCGACCTCCAGCTACAGCGCGAAGTACCTCAAGGACGACCTGCACGCCTCCGGCGCCGTCGCCCCCCTCGGCTACGTCGCCTACCAGATCTGCATGATGCTCAGCCGGACCGGCGCCGACCTGCTCGTACGCGCCCACGGCGCCGCGAGGATCGTCGGGGCGGGCGGGCTGATCGGCGGCGTCGGCCTCCTCACCGCGGCACTCTCACCGAATCCCCTGGTCGCCATCGCCGGGTTCGCCATCGCCGGGGTCGGTCTCTCCGTCGTCGTCCCCACGTCCTTCTCGGCGGCCGGCCGGCTCGACCCGACCGGGCTCGGCATCGCCGTCTCCCGGGTGAACGTCTTCAACTACGCCGGGTTCGTGCTCGGCGCGGCCATCGCGGGCGCGGTCGCCTCCGACCTGTGGCTCGCCTACCTGCTGGGCGCCGCACTCTGCCTCGTCGTCCTGGTCACCGCACGGGGATTCGAGCCCGCGCCCGTCGACGGGGCGACGCCGAACCCCGCCGTCGCCGAACGCCCCGTCGCCTGAGCGGACGGCGCGCGCCGGCGTTCCTGGCGCGGGGCCGGTGGCGTGTATCGCGGACGTATCGGGAAACGCATACGCCCCCGCAACGACCTCGCGTCTTCAGTGGAGGCATGGATCACAACGCATCGATCGACCGGCGGCGGCTGCTCGGATGGGGCGGGCTGGCGGCCGCCGGCGTGGTGGCCGGCACGTCCCTGGTGGGCGCCCAGCCCGGCCACGCCGACCAGGCCCCGGCCGACGACCACCGGATCCCGCCGGACACCCTGCCCGGCGGAGCCTACGACCGGTACGTGGCGCAGCTGGCCGCCCAGGGCAGGTTCTCCGGAGTGGTGCTGTTGTCACACCACGGCCGGACGGTGCTGTCCCGCAGCTACGGCATGGCCGACAGAGAGAAGGGGATCGCCAACCACGAGGGCACCGCGTTCAGCCTCAGTTCGGCGGGCAAGCCGTTCCACGCGGTGGCCATCCTGCAACTGGCCCAGCAGGGCAGGCTGCGCCTGTCGGACACGGTGGGCGACCATCTGAAGGGCTTCGCCAAGGACATCGCCGAGCAGGTGACCGTCCACCACCTGCTGTCCGGCACCTCCGGGCTGGACAGCCCGGCCGAGGACGTGCAACGCGTCTTCCAGAGCCGGGACGAGGTGCACGAGTACTACGAGCAGCGGGCCCGGCAGGCGAAACTGGCAGGTGTCCCGGGCTCCCCCGACGCCGCCCACGAGGAGGCGGAGGTCACCATCTCCGCGCTGATCGTGGAGGCCGTGACCGGCACGACGTACTGGGACTACGCGCAGGAGAACATCTTCCGGCGCTGCGGCATGACCGGCTCGGCGTTCTACACCAGGCCGCAGTGGCTCACCGACGCGCACATCGCGCACCCGTACATGACGCTGGCCGACGGCAGCGTGGTGGACGCCATCCGTAACCTGGACAAGAGCAGCCCGGACCAGGACGTCCTCGGCAAGAATCCGGGCCGCGCCTTCATCGACGCCCCCGGAGACGGTGGCTTCGCCACCGCGCCGGACCTGGTCCGGTTCGCCCGCGCGCTGGGCGACGGCACGCTGCTGGACCGGCCCTGGGCCGACGTGCTCACCGCCCCCAAGATCCCCCACGGGCCGGGGTCGTTCGGCTCGTACGGGATCCCGGTCTCCATCGTCAACGGCCAGTGGATGTACCAGCGTGCCGGCGGCAACCCCGGTGTCGGCGCCAACTGGGACATCTACCCGTACACCGGCTGGGTCGGTGTCATTCTCGGCAACGGCGGCGACGTGCCGCTGCGGGAGATGATCGGGCAGGAGATGCAGGCCATCACCGGGGCTCCGGCCGGCGGGGGGACGGGCGGCTGAGCCGCGCACGCGCAGGCTCTGCCCGGCGGTTCATTCGTTCTCCTCGTAGACGACGTGGCGGCGGGTGTAGCGGTTGAGCGCCGCCGGGTCGAAGCGGCCGTCCCGGCTCACCTCGGTGCGATGCTCGATGAGGGCCTCGACCACGCACTCCCAGCCGCCGGGCGAGGAGATCTGGACGACCTTGGGCGGCGGGGTGGATCCGGGGTGGATCGCGTGCGGAACGCCGTGCGGCAGCAGGTGGAACCGGCTCTTGTCGCCCCAGTCGGCAGGGTCGCCCTCCCCGAGGTGGTAGCGCATGCCGTACGGCCTGCCCAGCTCGTTGAGCTTCCGCCGGTCGCGGTGACCGTCGCCCGCGCCCGCCCCGTACACGTTCTCGAGGTAGCGATCCCAGCCGCCCGGCGCGGACAACAGCCGAGTTCCCTCACTGGGGCATCCTGTTCGCCCCCTGGAGATCCACCTGGATTGCCGTACGAGAACGGCACGAGATCGTTGCCGCTCCGACGGCGATCGCGCTCCGGGACGCCTTCGCGGCACGCAACCGCCGTCACGTTGCCACCGTCGGGGCCTCGTTGCCGTCGGGGGTGACCGGGGGATGACCGGTTCGCCGACCTTGTGACGTCACTACCGGCGGCACAGTCGCCGGTCGATCCGGCTCAAGCAACTCCGCGGCCCGGACCGGGTGGGACCACACACCCCAGACACCACCACGCGGCCCCGGCGGCCTTTAGCGCTCGGCGGAAATGCCCCCGCTGCCGAGTGAGTTATCCCGATACCAGGCCGCAGCCGTCGAACACGCCCCTCCATCTCGCAATTCTTTGCTCTGCTCACCCCTAGTAGGCATTGAACCGTTCCAGGTGCCTACTCGAGGTGAGCAGAGCAAAGGAATTCAGGGGGCGGCCGTTCGCGGGTGAGGCCAGCCGAGACGACCGCGTCCCCGCGCGGCGGGAACGCGGTCGGCGGCGGGTCCTACGGGCGGGAGCCGTGTGGAGCCATCTCCTGTGCGAGGCGGCGCATGGCCTCCTCACCGGCGCGTTCGGCCTCCTCGGGAGTCTTGATCTCGGTGAGGGCGATCCGTAGTGCGGCCTCGGCGGCGTCGGCCGCCGCGCGGGCGGTGATGGCGTGGGTATGAGCACGTTCGATGTCGCCGAGACCGATGCAGTCGAAGGCGACCTGCGTGTCATGGGCGGCGAGTTCGAGCTGGCGGGCGGCTTCGTCAAGACTCATTCTTGATCCTCCTCATCGCCGCACGTCCTACCCCCGTTCCGGCCGCCGACACCGTCATTTCGGCCGATCGGGCGACAAGGCCTGGGCCAGGAGGTCCACGGCCTCGGCGAGGCGGTGTTCCGGCAGGCGGGCGTAGCCGATGACGATCGCGGGCGGGCCGGGGTGCCGTACGCGCATCGGGGCGACGCCCTGGACGGCGACGCCGAGGGCGGCGGCCCGGGCGACGACGTCGGTCTCGTCCGTGCCGGCGGGCAGTTCGACGTACGCGTGCAGCCCGGCGGAGACCCCATGGACGCGCACCTGCGGCAGGCGCCGCGTCAGGGCGGTGGCGAACGCGTCGCGGCGGTCCCGGTAGCGCCGCCGCATGCCGCGCAGGTGCCGGTCGTAGCCTCCGGTGGCGATCAGCCGGGCGAGCACCTGCTGGTCGAGCGCCGAGGAGCCGAGGTCGTACAGCGCACGCGCGGCGCGCATCCGGACCGCCAGCCACGGCGGCGCGGCCACCCAGCCGAGCCGCAGCGCCGGGGACAGCGCCTTGCTGACCGACCCGGCCAGGACGACCCGCTCCGGGGCGAGGCCCTGCAGGCAGCCGACCGGATCCCGGTCGTATCGGAACTCCCCGTCGTAGTCGTCCTCGATGATCACGGCGTCCACCGCGCGCGCCCACTCGACGAGGGCCGCGCGCCGGCGGGGCGACAGGACGACGCCGGTCGGGAACTGGTGCGCCGGGGTGACGAGCAGCGCACGCGCCCGCGTGCGGGCGAGGGCGGTGACGTCGATCCCCTCCTCGTCCACGGGGATCCCCACCGTACGGACGCCGGTCGCCCGGAGCATCGGGAGCTGCTGGTGGGCGAGGGGGTCCTCGACGGCGAGCAGCCGGTGCCCCTCCTCGCGGAGGATGCGCGGGACGGTCGCCAGGACGTGGGCGACCCCGGCGGTCACCACGACCGTCTCCGGCGTGGCCACGGCGGCGCGCACGCGCGCCAGGTAGGCCGCGAGCTCGGTCCGCAGCCGTCGCGTTCCGGCCGGGTCGGGGTAGTTGAGCTCGGCGTACGGGAGGTCGCGCAGCACCTCCCTCATCGTCGCCGCCCACCGCTCCCTGGGGAACGACGTCAGGTCCGGCTTGCCGGGCCGCAGGTCGTACGCGATGCCGGGTGGATCGATCGGTTCGGCCTCGGTGGCGGCGGCGAGACGGACCGCCCGCCGGTGCGCCGCGCCGGCGGGCGCGGCCGGTCGCGGCGGCGTGACGGTGCGCGCGACGCGGGTGCCGTCGCCCTGCCGGGAGACGAGGAACCCCTCGGCGACGAGCTGCTCGTACGCGGTCACGATCACTCCCCGGGAGACCTTCAGGTCCCCGGCCAGGTCGCGGGTCGAGGGCAGCCGGTGGCCGGGGCCGAGCGCTCCGCGCCGCACGAGATCACGCAGCCCGTCGGCGACCTGGGCGGCCAGCCGGCCGGCGGAGCGGTCGAGCGTCAGATGCAGGTCCACGCGCGGCCCTCCGGATTGGTCCTTGTTCTCGGCAGTCGATTGGTCCTCGTGCCCGGACCAATGGGTGCATAGCGTCTCAGCCCATGAAGCAGAGCACCAGCCCGCGCGGGGTCGTTCAGGCCGCGACCGGGATGACCATCGTCGGAACGCTGACCGCCGTCTCCGCGGCGATCGCCCGATACCCGGTGTACGGCGGCCAGGCCGTCCGGTACGCGGCGGCCGCGGTGATCCTCCTGCTCGTCGCCCGGGTGAGCGAGCGGCGCGCGCCCGGACCCCGGACGCGTCCCCGGCTGAGCCTCCGTGAGTGGTGCCTGGTCACGGCGCTCGCCGCGACCGGGCTGGCCGGCTTCAACGTCTGCGTCGTCGAGGGGACGCGGTACACGACTCCCGCGATGGTCGGCACGGTGGTGGGCGCGGTCCCGGTGCTCCTCGCGATCGTCGCTCCGTTGCTGGAGCGTCGCCGCCCGGCGCCGCGCCTCGTGGCGGCCGCGGTGATCGTGGCGCTGGGCGCGGCGGCGGCCAACGGGCTCGGCGGCGGGAGCCTGCGGGGCCTGCTGCTGTCCCTCGGCGCCCTCGGCGGCGAGATGGCCTTCTCCCTGCTGGCCGTTCCGCTCCTGCCCAGGCTGGGGGCGATCCGGGTGTCGGCGTACGCCGCGGCGATCGCGACTCCGATGCTGCTCGTCGTCGGCCTGGTCGTGGACGGCACCGCCGTGGTGCGGACGCCCACCGCCGGCGAGCTGGCGGGATTCGCGTACCTGGTCGTCGTCGTCACGGTCGGGGCGTTCCTGCTGTGGTACGACGCGCTGGGCAGGATCGGCGCGGACCGGGCCGGGCTGTTCGCGGGGTTGATCCCGGTGAGCGCGGCGATCACGACGATGGTGATGGGGCTGGGCACGCCGAGCGCGGCGGAGCTCTCCGGTGTCCTCCTCGTCGGGTGTGGCGTCGCGGTCGGTCTCGGCGGCTCGGCAGGGCGGCCGGCTCCGGCGGTCGCCGTACCGCCGGCTCCGGAGCCCGTGGGCGTCGCGGAGGCGTCGCGTCCGTGACGGCTCCCGAGCCGCGTTCGGCGCCGCGAGCGCGCGGTTCTAGGCTTGGGGACCACATCACCGTGTCGTCAGCGAGGAAGCCGATGCCCGAATTCGCCTTCACCGAGCTACTCCCCCAGGGCCCGGACGAAACCGAGTACCGCCTGCTCACGAGCGACGGGATCAGCGAGTTCGAGGCCGGCGGCCGTACGTTCCTGCAGGTCGAGCCCGAGGCGCTGCGGCTGCTCACCGAGACGGCGATCCACGACATCTCCCACCTGCTCCGGCCCGCGCACCTGGCGCAGCTCCGGAAGATCCTCGACGACCCGGAGTCGTCGCCGAACGACCGGTTCGTCGCCCTCGACCTGCTGAAGAACGCCAACATCGCGGCGGCGGGCGTGCTGCCGATGTGCCAGGACACCGGCACCGCCATCGTGATGGGCAAGCGCGGCCAGCACGTCCTGACCGACGGGGACGACGAGCGCCACATCGCGCGGGGCGTCTACGACGCGTACACGAAGCTGAACCTCCGCTACTCCCAGATGGCGCCGCTGACCATGTGGGAGGAGAAGAACACCGGCAGCAACCTGCCCGCCCAGATCGAGCTGTACGCCGCGCCCGGCGACGCGTACAAGTTCCTCTTCATGGCCAAGGGCGGCGGCAGCGCGAACAAGTCCTTCCTCTACCAGGAGACCAAGGCCGTCCTGAACCCGAACCGGATGATGTCCTTCCTGGAGGAGAAGATCCGGTCGCTCGGCACCGCCGCGTGCCCGCCGTACCACCTCGCCATCGTGGTGGGCGGCACGAGCGCGGAGTACGCCCTCAAGACCGCCAAGTACGCCTCGGCGCACTACCTCGACACGCTGCCGACCGAGGGGAGCCCGACCGGTCACGGCTTCCGCGACCTGGAGCTCGAACAGCAGGTCTTCGAGCTCACGCAGAAGCTGGGGATCGGAGCGCAGTTCGGCGGGAAGTACTTCTGCCACGACGTCCGCGTGATCCGGCTGCCCCGGCACGGCGCCTCGTGCCCGGTGGCGATCGCCGTGTCCTGCAGCGCCGACCGGCAGGCCCTGGCGAAGATCACTCGCGACGGGGTGTTCCTCGAGCAGCTGGAGACCGACCCGGCGCGCTACCTGCCCGAGACCACCGACGACGACCTCGAGGGCGAGGTCGTCCGCATCGACCTGAACCGCCCGATGGACGAGATCCGCGCCGAGCTCGGCCGGTATCCGGTCAAGACGCGCCTGTCGCTGACCGGGCCGCTCGTCGTGGCCCGCGACATCGCCCACGCCAAGATCAAGGAGCGCCTGGACGCCGGCGAGCCGATGCCGCAGTACCTGCGCGACCACGCCGTCTACTACGCGGGTCCGGCCAAGACCCCCGAGGGCTACGCGAGCGGTTCGTTCGGCCCGACGACGGCCGGCCGGATGGACTCCTACGTCGAGCAGTTCCAGGCGGCCGGCGGCTCAATGGTGATGCTGGCCAAGGGCAACCGCAGCAAGCAGGTGACCGAGGCGTGCAAGGCGCACGGCGGCTTCTACCTCGGATCGATCGGCGGCCCGGCCGCCCGGCTGGCCCAGGACTGCATCAAGAAGGTCGAGGTCCTGGAGTACCCGGAGCTCGGCATGGAGGCGGTCTGGAAGATCGAGGTCGAGGACTTCCCCGCGTTCATCGTGGTGAACGACAAGGGAGAGGACTTCTTCGCGGACACCACCGGGCCGCTGCTGACCATCGGGCGACGCTGACGCCGGGCCGGCTCCTTCACCTCGCCCGTCCGGCGAGGTGAAAGCCCGGGCTCGCCGTGGCGCGGGCCCGGGCTCGAGGTCGGGATGCTCGGAGGAGGCGTTGACCAGCGGCGTCGCGTCTTCGCAGAGGCCGGTTACCTGCCCCTGCCGCTTCCGCCCCCGTTGCCGTTGCCTTGGCCCTTGCCGTTGGCCTTCCCGTTGCCAGTGCCGCTGTTGCCGTTGCCGTTGGCGCCACTGCTGCCATTGGTGCCACTGGTGCCACTGGTGCCGTTGGTGCCACTGCTGCCGCTGCTGCCGCCGGCGTCGTGGCCGTTGCTCACGCCGCCGTTGCCGGACGCGGCCTTGGTGGACGGGGCGGTGGCCGGGCTCGTCCTCGCGGACGCGTGGCCGGGAGCCGTACGGTGCCCGGCGGGCGGGGCCGTTTCGGCCGAGTTCGGATGCGGCGGCACGTGACCGCGCGGCCGCAGGGACGGCGTGCCGGGCCGGGCCGATTCGACGGTGGCGCCGGTGGGCGGCCGGCTCTTCTCCGCGTGGGTTCCGTAGAGCACCGTGGCGACGACCGCGGCGGCCGTGGCGGCGATCGCCGCGGCGACCAGAGCCGGTACGACCGAGCGCCGCGCGTGCGAGGTCTTCTGGGGAGCCGTGACGCCGACGCCGAGGCGCGCGAGGAGCTCGGCGGGCCGCGGCCGTTCGGCGGGGTCCTTGGCCAGCGCCGCCTCGACCAGCGGGCGGAGCGACTCGTCCAGTCCGGTCAGGTCCGGCGGCTGGTGGATCACCCGCCCGGCCAGTTCGTCGCCGTCCCCCTCGCCGAACGGATTGCGGCCCATCCCGGCGTACGCGACGAGGCAGCCCCAGCCGAAGACGTCGGACGCGGCGGTGGCGGGCTGTCCGGTGAGGCGCTCCGGCGGGATCCAGCCGGGGCTGCCCATGACGACGCCGTCCTTGGTCAGCCCGCCGGAGGCCGGAAGACGCTGCGCGATGCCGAAGTCGATGATGCGCGGGCCGGTGGGGGTCAGCAGGACGTTCGCGGGCTTGAGATCCCGGTGGACCATGCCCGCTCCGTGGATCGCGGCCAGGGCACGCGCGACGCCCGTCGCGAGGGCGCGCAACTGCTCCGGCTGCAGCGGTCCGCCGGTGTCGATGATGTGCGCGAGCGACGGACCCTCGACGTACTCGGTGATCAGGTAGGGCGGCCGTTCGGCGGTGCCGTCGGCGAGCACCCGCGCCGTCCATCCTCCGGGCACGCGCCGGGCGCAGTCCGCCTCGCTCTGGAATCGCAGGCGGAGGGTCTCGTCGTCGGCGTCTTCGGGACGTGCGGTCTTGACCGCGACGAGGCGGCCGTTCCGGTCGCGCCCCAGGTAGACCACGCCCATCCCGCCCGAGCCCAGCCTGGCGACCAGGCGGTGCCCGCCGATGGCGGCGGGGTCGTCGACCTCGAGCGGCAGCACACCGGAAGCGAGGACGGTGGGTTCACCGAGCCCCGGAGCCGAAAAGGTTTCCATCGCCACGCCTCTTCCGATGGCGTCGACACCGAACGTGCCTGTCAGCTTCGATCTTGCAGTGACGCCGACGTGAGTGCAAGATCACGGTAAGGATCCGCGTGCCGCGACCGGCACACGCGGGTATCTTGCGCTTCGTGGCCGAGTCGCAGGACCGCTTGCTCTCCGGTCGTTACCGGCTGATCGAGGAGATCGGCCGGGGCGGCATGGGCACCGTCTGGTGGGCGCACGACGAGGCCGAGGACCGTGAGGTCGCCGTCAAGGAGGTCCACCTCCCGCCCAGTCTGCGGCCCCGCGAGCGGCTGAACCTCATCAAGCGCACGAACCGCGAGGCGATGTCCGCGGGCCGCCTGAACCACCCCGGTCTCATCGCCATGTACGACGTGGTGGTCGAGGACGACCGTCCGTGGCTCGTCATGGAGTACGTCCCCGCTCGGTCGCTGGAGGACGTCTTCGTCGCCGACGGCCCGATCTCTCCGGCGCGCGTCGCGGACATCGGCGGGCAGTTGCTCGACGCGCTGCGCGCCGCGCACGCGGCCGGCATCGTCCACCGTGACGTCAAGCCCAGCAACGTCCTGCTGGAGAACTCCGGCCGCGTGGTCCTCACCGACTTCGGCATCGCGACGTACGAGGGCGCCACCACGCTCACCCAGTCGGGGACGTTCATGGGCTCCCCCGCGTATGTCGCACCGGAGGTGGCCAGTGGCGAGCGCGCCTCGCCCGCCTCGGACCTGTGGTCGCTCGGCGCCACCCTCTACGCCGCCGTCGAGGGACGCCCCCCGTACGACTTCGAGACGGCGATGGCGACGCTCAGCGCGCTCGTCACCGCCGAGCCCGATCCCCCGGTGCGCGCCGGGTCGTTGCGCCCGCTGCTCGAAGGGCTGCTGCAGAAGGACCCGGCACGGCGGCTGACGGCCGAACGCGCGGCCGCGCTGCTGGCCGCGGCCACCGCGCCGCCGCTGCCGCCCCGGCCGGCGGAGGCGTCCCGGTCGCGGTCGAGCCGGCGGTCCGCTCATGAGTGGTCCAGCCGGGAGCTCTCCGGCCGCCGGGGTACCGGTCGCGCGCAACCCACTCCGCCCGCCTTAGGAACACCCGGCCGCGTGCGGCCCGGTTCGCCCGCGTCCGGAGGCTCGGGCCGGCAGCGGCCCACTCCACCCGCCCTCGGCGGCTCGGACGGTGGGCGGCCGCCCGCCTCGCCCGCCCCCGGCGCCTCGGACGGCCGGCGAACGGCCACCCCCGGGGACTCGGACGGCCGGCGCACGCCCGCCCCCGGGAGCTCGGAACGTCGGCGGCCCGCTCCGCCCGCCGTCGAGGGGCCGGATCGGGTGCGCGGTGGTTCGCCCGGTGACGGGAGCTCCGGCGGACGGTCCGCACTGCCCGGCCCCGGGCGATCCGACGACGCGCGGCACACCGCCCCGCCGGGTCTCGACCGGTCCCGTAGGGCGGGACCCACGCCGCCCCGTACGGGACGCGCGGGGCCGGGCCGGACCAGCCGGGACCTGCCGGCGATCGGCGCGCCGGCCGGGGCGCCCGCGCAGCCGACGGCGGACTGGCTTCCCGTCCCGAGACCCCAGTCCCCTGGAGGCTCCGGAGCCGGGCCGGTCCGCGGCGGGCGCCGATGGCTGGACCGGCCGGGAGCGCTTCCCGTGGTGACGGGCGGGGTTCTCACGCTGGCGGTCGGGGCCGGTGTGCTCGCCGGGCTGAACGGCTGGGCCGGTTCTGGGAACGCTCCGGCCGGCACCCGTACGTCCGCCGCGCAGACGTCCCCCTCCGCCGCGCCCGGCCCTCCTGCCGCCACCTCGTCGCCGACCCTCGCCGCGCGTTCCCCGGAGGCGCTGCCCGCCACGCTGCTGGACGCGTCGGACCGGCCGGTGTCGCGCCGGGTCGCGAAGAAGAGCGGAACCTGGCCGGACACGGCCACACTGACGTTCGGGGTTCCCGGCGACGGTCGCCGCGTGGGCGTCCTCCTCATCTGCCGGTCCGGCGCCCGCCGGCTGTCCTTCACGGCCTCCGTGCTCGGCGCCCCCGGTCGAACGGTCCACGGCGCGTGCGCGGAGAACACCCACCGGTTCGCGGCGCCGCCCGAACTCCGGCTGCCCTCCGGCGTCTCCCGCACCCGGATCCGGGTACGCCTGCGCCGCGGCCCCGAGGCCGGCGCCGGGCCGGTCGAGTGGCTCGCCGGAGCGTACGAGTCCCTCACCGGCTGAGCGCGCGCCGTCCGCGGCCCTCCCGCCACTGCGGGCGCGGGGCGCACGGCCGTCACGGGAATACGGCTGGTGCTCCCTGAGTCGGGTAAGGACGGGGACGACGACTGCGACCGGAGACGACCATGAGTGAGATGAGCGAACAGCAGGAGTTCCGCGTCGAGCACGACTCCATGGGGGAGGTACGCGTTCCCGCATGGGCGAAGTGGCGCGCGCAGACCCAGCGGGCGGTGGAGAACTTCCCCATCTCGGGACAGCGGCTGGACCGCGCGCACATCGCCGCGCTCGGCCACATCAAGGCGGCCGCCGCGAAGGTCAACGCCGAGCTCGACGTGATCGACAAGGGGATGGCCGACGCGATCGCGGAGGCCGCGCTGGAGGTCGCGAACGGCGACCATGACGCGCACTTCCCGATCGACGTCTTCCAGACCGGCTCGGGGACCTCCTCGAACATGAACACCAACGAGGTCGTCGCCACGCTCGCCGAGGAGCGGCTGGGGCGGCCCGTCCATCCGAACGACCACGTGAACGCCTCACAGTCGTCCAACGACGTGTTCCCCTCGTCGATCCACATCGCGGCGACCGGGCTGGTCGTGACCGAGCTGATCCCCGCGCTCCGGCACCTGGCGGACGCGCTGGAACGCAAGTCCGAGGAGTTCGCGTCCGTCGTGAAGTCGGGGCGGACGCACCTGATGGACGCCACTCCTGTGACGCTGGGTCAGGAGTTCGGCGGTTATGCGGCCCAGGTGCGGTACGGCGCCGAGCGGCTGGAGGCCGTGCTGCCCCGCCTCGCCGAGCTGCCGCTGGGCGGCACCGCCGTGGGCACCGGCATCAACACCTCCCCCGGCTTCGCCGAACGCGTCATCGCCGAGCTCGCCCGTGCCACCGGCCTGCCGCTCACCGAGGCGCGGAACCACTTCGAGGCCCAGGGGGCGCGCGACGCCCTCGTGGAGACGAGCGGCGCGCTGAAGACGATCGCGGTCGGCCTCACCAAGGTCGCCAACGACCTGCGCTGGATGGGCTCGGGACCGCGCGCCGGGCTCGGCGAGATCCGGCTGCCCGACCTTCAGCCCGGCTCCTCGATCATGCCGGGCAAGGTGAACCCGGTGATCCCCGAGGCGGTCTGCCAGGTCGCCGCGCAGGTCATCGGCAATGACGCCGCCATCACGTTCGGCGGCGCGGCGGGCAATTTCGAGCTCAACGTCATGCTGCCGATGCTCGCCCGGAACATCCTGGAGTCGATCCGCCTGCTGGCGAACGTCTCCCGGCTCCTGGCCGACCGGTGCGTCGACGGCATCGAGGCCGACGCCGACCGCTGCCGGGAGTACGCCGAGTCGTCCCCGTCGATCGTCACTCCCCTCAACCGCTACCTCGGGTACGAGGAGGCCGCCGCGGTCGCCAAGCAGGCCCTTCGGGAGCGCCGGACCATCCGTGAGGTCGTCCTCGAGCGCGGCCACGTCGACGCCGGTCGTCTCACGATCGAGCAACTCGACGCCGCCCTCGACGTCCTCGCGATGACCCGTCCCGCCGAATCCTGACCCGCCCCGCCGAATCGTCTCCCCGCCCGTTCCCTCCGGCCGGCCCCCAGCCGAGGGCCGGCCGGTGCGGGAACGCCGGATCAGTACCAGCCGGTGGCGGCCGAGTGGCCCAGGGCCGCGCACGGGGTGCCGTAACGGCTCTGGATGTAGCCCAGTCCCCACTTGATCTGGGTCGCCGGGCTCGTCCGCCAGTCCGACCCGGCGGTGCGCATCTTGTCGGCCGGCAGGGCCTGCGGGATGCCGTACGCACCGGACCACGGGTTGCGGGCGCGGTGGTTCCAGCTGCTCTCGCGCATCCAGAGGCGGTCGAGGCACTGGTACTGCCGGTACGACCAGCCGCGTTCGACGAGGAACGGGAGCGCGAGCACCCTGTTGCGCTCGGAGATCGTCAGCTGCGGTCGCCGGGGCGGCACCATGGCGGGCCACGCGCGGGCGGGCACCGCGCCGAGTGCGGGCACCGCGCCGAGTGCGGGTACCGCACCGAGTGCGGGCGGCTCTCCCGTGAGTCCGGCGATCAGAGCGGCGGCGCTGCCGAGCGCGGCGACGCCGCTCCGGGAGAGTCCCGTCAGTTTGAGGTCCAAGTCGGCTCTTCCGTCAGCCGGAGCGCCGGTCGCACTCCGAGCGGGCCTTCACTCCGCCGTCGGCTGCCCCTGTGGGCGGACCGGGCCATCGGACGGCGCCCCCGCAGGGGCGCCGTACGCGACGTTCGCGCGCTTCGGAGTGACGGTGACGGAGCGTTGCCTACTGGAAGCGTTCCGTCACCACGCCATGACACGTTCCGTGACACGCGCGGCTCGACACCGCTCCCGGCTGCGTTTGTGCCGCTCTTTTACCGAGTTCTTGCCGCCGATCAGGAGTGTCGGGGTGAAGCGGCGGCCGATCGGTCTCAGTACCAGCCGGTGCGGTGCATGTGCGACCATGCGCCACAGGGCGTCTTGTACCGGCCCTTGATGTATTTCAGACCCCATTTGATCTGGGTCGCCGGGTTGGTCTTCCAGTCCTTGCCGGCGCTGCGCATCTTCTTGCCGGGCAGCGCCTGGGGGATGCCGTAGGCACCGGACCAGGGATTGTGCGCCTTGTGGTTCCAGTTGCTCTCGCGGTTCCAGAGCTTGACCAGGCAGGGGAACTGCTTCTTGTAGCTGTGCGCCCAGCGCTTCTTCACGAGCGGCTTGGCGATGCGCTCGTTCCGCTGCTTGCGGGTGGGCTTCTTCTGCGTGGCGACGGCGGCGACGCGCACGGCGGCCGTGGTCGGCGACGCGGCCTGGGCCGGTGCCTCGGCGGTGAGACCGACGCTGACGCAGACGCCGAGGGAGAGAACGACGGCCTTGGCCGCGGAGAACCCGTTCGGGCGGTTGGAGGACAAGAATGACCTTCCGTCTGCCGACGCGCCGGTCGCGCGGCGAGCGGTGTCCACCTCGGCCGAAGCAGCCTTCATGGAGCGGGAGGAAGGCGACCGGGCCACCGGCGGCGTCGCTGTCGGACGCCGTGTCCGGCCGTGAGGGACGGCCGGATTCCGAGGCGGTGCGGCGGATGTTCCGCCGCGTCATCACCGCGGGCGTCTCATGAGCCCGCGGCTGGTGCTCCGCAGGCGCCTTACGGCCCTGCGGACGGAGCTCCGCGCATGAGGATTCCGCGAGGAGCTCCACGTCCGGGGATCCCGCGAGCGGGGCTGCGCGGCCGGGGATCCGGTGAGGGGAATTCCGTGAGCGGAGCCCGGCGGCCGGTGGCCGCCGGGCCGGGGAGTGCCGGTCAGTACCAGCCGGTGCTCTGAGAGTGGCCCCAGGCGCCGCAGGGCGTGCTGTAGCGGCTCTTGATGTAGCCGAGGCCCCACTTGATCTGGGTCGTGGCGTTGTTCTGCCAGTCGGGCCCGGCGCTCGCCATCTTCGAGCCGGGCAGCGCCTGCGGGATGCCGTACGCGCCGGAGGGGTTGGCCGCGTGCACGCGCCAGCCGCTCTCGCGGTTCCACAGGTTCACCAGGCAGCCGAACTGCGTGCTCGGGTCGAACCCGAAGCTCGGCAGCAGCGACTTCGCGATCCGCTGGGCCTCGCTCGCCGGCACGGGGTTGCCGGCGCTGCCTCCGGGCGGGGTGGGCGTCGGCGTCTTGGTGGGGATCGGCTCGCCCTTGGCCAGCAGCGAGGGCCGGTCCTTCTCGCTCCGGGCGGCGCGGAGGGCGCGCTTCTGCAGCTCCTTGCGGCGCGCGGTCTCCAGGCTCTTGCGCTGCTTCTCGGTCATCGGGGCCGGCGCCTGCGCCTCGGCCTGCACCTGCTGCGCGGAGGGTTCGGCGGCGGGCTTCTTGGAGGCACCGGAGCCGCCGCCGGTGAGCGCGAAGGCGGCGGTCCCGCCGCCGATCACCACGGCCGCCGCCGCGGCCACCGCACCGACCTTGATCAGCTTGCCGGAGGGGCGAGGCTTGCGGCGCATGGACTCGAAGTCGTCGTTCCCGTCGGCGCCGGGGCCGCCGGGGCCGTCCGGCGGTGTCGGGCCGCCGGGGGGAACGGCGCCCAGGTCGTGGCGGGTGGCTCCGAGGTCATCGACCGGAGCGGTTTCGGCCGTCTCCGGGATGGGCATCGCAGAAGTGGCGCCCGAGAGATCCGGCCGCTCGGGCTCCGGCGCGAGGGGAGAACCCGCCACCTTGACGTCCTCGGACGACGGGGGCTGGTTCTGGGGGAAACGAGCGTCGTCCCACGGGCCGTGAGGCTCCGTGCCGTCTTGTCGATCGTCTCGCCCGGGGGACCCGAAACGGTCTCCGTACAAGGCGGTCCTTCCGACGGTCGCACGCGCATGGGCACGCGTACGAGTGCCTTCACCCCCGGTGCCGTCGCGGTCTCCGGCGCGGCACCCGCGGCGGGCAGGCCCTCCCAGGCTTACGGCGCGGAGGACGCGCCGGGACCGGGGGGTGTCCCGCAGGAGTGCTTACGGCGGACCACACTGCATTAAGACGGGGGGTACTCCGCAACCGGAACGGCGTGACTGATCTCACGCCCAATCACGCCACAGTGGACACAGGCCCCCGAATACCCACGTCAATCACGAGTTCGTCAGGTATCACGATCGTTATGTGACGTTGGTCACACCATGACGTTTCCGACCTGGACGGTGACGGTCCGTGACGAAAATCGGGGCTCCCCCGACGAATGCGAGGGAGCCCCGGTGTCGTTCGATCGGCCGGATCAGACGCCGACGTCGCCGAGCGTCTCCGTCACGAGAGCGGCGATCGGCGAGCGCTC
Source organism: Actinoallomurus rhizosphaericola (assembly GCF_024055675.1). Taxonomy (NCBI): domain Bacteria; kingdom Bacillati; phylum Actinomycetota; class Actinomycetes; order Streptosporangiales; family Thermomonosporaceae; genus Actinoallomurus; species Actinoallomurus rhizosphaericola. Next base: position 235,685 of record NZ_JAMXMW010000002.1, read on the forward strand.
GGACCTGGTCAGGGTCACGTGGGCGAACAGCGGGTGGCCCTTGAGCTTCTCGACCACCGCGACGACGCCGTCATGGCGGCCGACGCGCAGGTTGTCACGCTGCGCGATGTCGTGGGTGAGCACCACACGCGAGCCGGTGCCGATGCGCGACAGCACGGTCAGGAGCACCCCGCGCTCCAGCGACTGCGCCTCGTCGACGATCACGAACGAGTCGTGCAGCGAACGGCCGCGGATGTGGGTCAGCGGCAGCACCTCGAGCATGCCGCGGTCGAGGACCTCCTCGATGACCTCGGGCGTGGTCATGGCCGAGAGGGTGTCGTACACCGCCTGGCCCCACGGCGACATCTTCTCGTTCTCGGTGCCGGGCAGGTAGCCGAGTTCCTGCCCGCCGACCGCGTACAGCGGCCGGAAGACCACGACCTTGCGGTGGCTGCGGCGTTCGAGGACGGCCTCCAGGCCGGCGCACAGCGCCATCGCCGACTTGCCCGTACCGGCCCGCCCGCCGAGCGAGATGATGCCGATGTCCTCGTCCATGAGCAGGTCGAGCGCGACGCGCTGCTCCGCCGACCGCCCGCGCAGGCCGAACACCTCCCGGTCGCCGCGCACGAGCTGTACGGACTTGTCGGGCATCACGCGCCCGAGGGCCGAGCCGCCGGTCGAGATCAGGCGCAGACCGGTGTGGCACAGCAGGTCGCGCGCCTCCGCGAGCTCCAGCCGACCGGCGTCGTACAGCTCCTCCAGCTGGTCCGCGGCGACCTCGAGCTCCGCCATGCCGGTGTGACCCGTCTCGATCACCGACTGGGCGCGGTACTCCTCCGCCGCCAGGCCGACCGAGGCGGCCTTCACCCGCAGCGGCAGGTCCTTGGACACGAGCACGACGTCGTGCCCCTCCTGGGACAGCGACAGCGCCACCGTGAGGATCCGGGTGTCGTTGTCGCCGAGCCGGAAGCCGGCCGGCAGGACCGACGGGTCGGAGTGGTTGAGCTCGACTCGGACCGTTCCACCCTCGTCACCGATCGGCAGCGGCTCGTCCAGACGCCCGTGGGCGACCCGCAGGTCGTCCAGGGTTCGGAGGGCCTTCCGCGCGAAGTAGCCGAGCTCCGGGTGGTGGCGCTTGGCCTCGAGTTCGGTGATCACGACGATCGGCAGTACGACCTCGTGCTCGGCGAACCGGGTCAGCGCCCCGGGGTCGGCGAGCAGAACGCTGGTGTCGAGGACGTACGTGCGCCGGGTGGCGGCAGGTGTGGCCACTCGTTCTCCTTCGGGCACCTGCCCAGGCGGGTCGCCTGGGAGAGCGCCCTTTCCTCGGGGGGACCTGATACGACGCTAGGCCGGGGGAACCGCCCGAGAACAGACGCGCACCGAGTGGTCGACCGGCCGAAACCGGTCGTTCGGGAACGCTCTACAGAGGGTTCACGAACCGTAGCGCCGATGCCGCGCGGCGTAGGAACGAATCGCCCGCAGGAAGTCGACCTTGCGGAAGTCAGGCCAGAAGGCCTCGCAGAAGTAGAACTCCGAATGGGCGCTCTGCCAGAGCATGAAGCCGGAGAGGCGCTGCTCTCCCGACGTCCGGATGACCAGGTCCGGGTCGGGTTGGCCGCGGGTGTACAGATGCTCCGCGATGTGCTCCACATCGAGGAACTCGGCCAGTTCCTCGATGCTGGTGCCCCTGCTCGCGTGTTCGTGCAGGAGTGAGCGCACCGCATCAGCGATCTCACGTCTACCTCCATACCCAACCGCGACGTTCACAATCAGGCCAGGAGCGTCAGATGTGCTTTCGGCGGCCTGCTTCAGTACACGTGCGGTTTTGTCGGGCAGGAGGTCGAGCGCTCCGACCGGCTGGACGCGCCAGCCCTGTGTGGCCAGGTCCTCCACGGTCTTCTCGATGATCGCCAGCAGCGGATCCAGTTCCTGCGCCGGCCGGGACAGGTTGTCGGTCGACAGCAGCCACAGCGTGACCACCTCGACGCCCGTCTCCTGGGACCACTGCAGCAGTTCGGAGATCTTGTCCGCGCCCCGCTGGTGCCCGGTGGCGACGTCGCTGTGCCCCATCGATCGCGCCCACCGGCGGTTGCCGTCGAGGATCACTCCGATGTGGCGCGGTGCGGTGTTCGGGCGGAGCCTCGTCTCAAGCCGTCGTTCGTAAAGCTTGTAGACCAGGTCCCGCAAGCCCATGTGCTCGCACCTTCTTCGTCGACGACGCCGGGGGATCAGCAGTCAATTATCGCCCCAGACGGGGCATGCCGGGCGCTTACCGGTGAACTCGCGAGAACGTCTCGGTAATCGGCGCCCACGAGCCGTGCCTCGGCCACCAGGGCCGTCAGGAAGCCGGCGAGCTCCGCCGAGGTCAGGACGGCGCGGACGCCGTGGCCGTCCGGTCCCCACGCCTCGACGACGGCGCGCCGGGACCGCCGCCACTCCCCTCCGTGGTGGTCGGGGGCGGAGAGCCAGGTGCACGACGTGCGCAGTGTGCACCGCAGTTCGGCGGTGCCGGGCGTGTCCGCGCGGTCCCGCCGCCGGAACGCGAACAGCTCGGGCTCCCGTGCGGCGAGGCCGTGGTCCTCCCGGGCACCCGGCGCCGTGGCGGCCGGCGGCTCGGGGAACCGATCCGCCTGATCGGGCCAGGCCCGCGCCACCGGCGAACCGTCGACGCGGACGTCGGCGATCTCGCGGGCGAGCGTGGCCAGGGAGTACCCGCAGCGCTCCCCCACCACGCCGAACGAGCGGCCGTCGCACCGCAGTTCGAGCGTGACCTCGTACGGGGCGCCCGCCCGGTCGCGGACGGGAACCATGATCACCTCGAGCCGCGACCCGTCGACGCAGCGTAGTTCTCCCACATGGGTAAGCGTAGATTGCTCGTTTGCTCCAGATCGAGACGTCGCGCGATGCTTGACCCGACGCTGACCCGTGCGGGCCGGGCGTGAAACGCCCCGGCGGCGGGTGTCCCGCCGCCGGGGCGTACCCATCCCCGAGCTGGCTCAGCCGATCGACTTGACGATCGCCTCGTCCAGTCCGGCGAAGGATGAGAGGTATTCCCGCCGCTCGGCTTTCAAACGCTCGACCATGGCGTCGTACTCCTCCAGCCGGCCCTGCCGCTCGTAGAGCCGCCGGGGCTGGAGGATCTCGAGGTCGTCGATACCCGGTACGGACGACGCGATCTCGTACCCGAAGTCCGGGTCGTCCTCCCACTCGATCGTGCCCTCGACGATGGCCTGCACGATCGCCGACGAGTGCGGGATCTTGACCTTCTTCGCGCGGTCGTCGCCCTCGCCGCCGCCGACGCGGCCCGTGTTGAGGACGAACACCTTCAGCTCGTGGCTGTCGAGGAGCTCGAGCATCCGGTTCCCCATGTCGGCCATGTCCCGCGGGAAGAACGGGTTGGTCCCGGGCACCCGCAGGAACTTGCCCTCCTCGTCCTTGCCGCCGGCGCTCGTGCCCGTGGTCTCGCCGAGCATGAAGTACGCGGCCGCCTGCGCCCGGTCGAGCCGGGCCACGCCCGGGACGATGTTCTCGTTGCGGTTGAGGATCAGCAGGAACTCGGCGGGCTCCACCTTGTCGGCCGGCCACGGGTCGACGTACTTGAACGGCCAGGTGGTCCTGCCGTTCTTGGTGTAGGAGGTGTCGAAGAAGTCGACCTTGCCGTCCGCGTCGACCGAGACGTTCTCGAGGTAGGCGTCGGGCTTCACCGTGGCGTGGTAAATGGTCGGCTCGAATTCCGGATCCAGACCGAAGGTCTTGGCGAAACAGCCGTTCTCGGTCGTGTAGACGCGGCCCCCCGGCATCAGGGCGATGAAGTCGTCCTGCACGGGTTTGCTGCCGAGCTGGGTCGTGAAAGTCGTCGTCGTCTTGCCGGTGCCGGACAGGCCCACGATGAGCACCGTCTTGTTCTCACCGTCCACCGGGATCACTTTGCAGCCCGCGTGCAGGGAAAGGCCGCCGCGCTCATAGACGATGTTGTTCCACATCCGCAGGCCGCCCTTCTTGGACTCACCGAAGTAGTCCGAATTGAAGACCCGCGTGATGTCGGCATTGAGGTCGACCGCGATGAGCCGGTCGTTCGGGTATCCCTCCATCGGGAGGTTCGGGGTGTACACCACCGTGGTGTCGGGCTCCCACGTCGCCGGGTCGTAGTCCTCGCCGACCGGGTAGTAGAGCTGCTTCTGCATGCCGGCGATGTTGGCGTTCGCGGCCTCGATGACCAGGCGCGCCCGCGTACGGAAGTCGGGGTCGCTGCCGATGTAGCCGTCCACGACGACGACGTCGCGTCCGGCGAGGTACTCGTCCTGCGCGGCGGCGACGCGGTCGTACTCCGCCCGAGTGATCGTCTGCTTGGTGGTGTTGGTCGAGTCGTCCACGATGTAGGTGGACTTGGCGCTCCGGCTGTCCACGCGGGCCTTGACGACCACGTTGCCGAACTCGGTCACCTTGGAGTTGGGCATCTTCTCGGTGAGTTCGCGCAGCCGGGCCGCGGTCGGATTCCACTCGACCGACCCGGCCTTGACCTCATACGCCACGATCGCTCCTTCGCACGGGGACACCCGATGGTAGATGTCGGGATTTCGTGAGTGTACCCACACGCAGCAATTTGAACATCCCCCGGCAAAGTGATCTCAACCGCAGGGAAGGTCGCTATCGGAGCATTGGTTTAGACCTTTGGATTAGACCACTGGATTAGACCTTTGGCCTAGACCGGGTCTGCAATTCTTGTCCCTTGTTTCGAGTATGTTTCGACTTTCTCGATTAAGGCGCCCGGAAGACGGGCCTTCCCAGGGGCGCCGGGCGACCGGACGAGGACGCCCCGCCACGGTCAGACCTGCGGGCCGGCGGCCCGCGCGCGCTCGACGTGCAGCAGCGCGTCCCGCAACTCGGCCAGCCACTCGTCGGCGTTCTTGCCCACGAGGCGGACGCACCAGGCGAGCGCGTCGCTCCGGCTGCGCGCCACCCCCGCGTCGACCAGCGTGTCGAGGACCCTGCGCTCCGGCTGGCGGAGCCTGGTCATCACCGGCACCGACAGCGTGGTGAACATGACCTTCTCGCCGCCGCACTCCACGCCCCAGGAGACCTTACGGGCGAAGCGGTGCTCGGCCTCCCGCGCGATGTCGACCCGCTGCTCCCGGGTGTCCTCACGGAAGCGCTGGACCAGCCCGGCGACCGCCTCGGACCGCTCCGCCTCGGAGGCGCCCTCGGCGACGTCGGGCTCGGCCAGCCGGCCGATCACGCTGATCTCCTCACGGTCGAGGACGACGCGAGGCGGCCCGTCGAACCACTCCGCGGGCAACCTGCCGCCGAACCACTCGCGGAGCTTTCCCTCCGCGCTTTCCGTCGTAGCCATGTAATCATGATTACACGACTTCACCGGCCCGCCAAGGGTTTCCGGGGGTTGACAGCAGGGCCATAGTGATAGTTACTTTCATTTCAGTGTCACAACCGTTAGGGAGTCACTGTCATGACCTCACTCGGCCGCCGGCGGTGGTGGGTGCTGGGTGCCCTCGTCGTCATCCTGCTCGCCGTCGGCCTCGACCTCACGGCGCTCAACGTCGCCCTTCCCACGCTGTCCGCGCAGCTCGACGCGGGAACGAGCGCACTGCAGTGGATCGTCGCCTCGTACACGCTCGTCTCGGCGACCCTCCTGATCCCCGCGGGTCTGATCGGCGACCGGTACGGCCGCAAGAGGACGCTGCTGGCCGGCCTGGCGTTGTTCCTCGCCGGCTCGCTCCTCGCCACCCTGGTCTCCAGCCCCGCCGGGCTGATCACGGCCCGCACGCTCATGGGCGTCGGCTCGGCGGCCATCACGACGCTGGCCATGTCGGTGCTGCTCGTCGTATTTCCGTCCGAGGAGCGGCCGAAGGCCCTCGGAGCCTGGGCCGCCGCGTCCTTCCTCGGCCTTCCGCTCGGGCCGATCATCGGCGGTTACCTGCTCGACCACTTCTGGTGGGGGTCGATCTTCCTGATCAACATCCCCGTCTCGGCGGTGGCCCTCGTCCTGGGCCTCATCCTGATCCCGGAGTCCCGGTCCTCGTCCGCGCCCCGGCCGGACTTCACCGGGCTACTGCTGTCGACCGGCGGCCTGGTCGCCCTCGTGTACGGCACCATCCAGGAGGACGAGTACGGCTGGTCGAGCCCCGGCGTGTGGGGCGTGATGGCCGCCGGCGCGCTCATGCTCGTCGCCTTCGTCGCGTGGACCCGGCGCGTCGCCCACCCGCTCGTCGACCTGCGTCTCTTCGCCGACCGGCGGTTCACCGGCGGGGTCCTGCCCGCCACGCTGCTGACATTCGCGATGTTCGGCGTCCTCTTCGTCGTCCCGCAGTACTTCCAGGCGGTGCTGGAGACGACCCCGATGGGATCCGGGCTACGGCTGCTGCCCCTCATCGGCGGCCTCATCGCGTCCTCCCGCCTCGGCGCCCCGCTCGTCAAGCGGATCGGCCCCCGCCTCACCATCGTCGCGGGCGCCCTGCTGGTCATCGCCGGGATGCTCCTCGGGGCGACGACCACCGCCGGATCGGGCTACGGCCTCGCGGCCGCCTGGCTGACGGTCGCGGGCCTCGGGATGGGGCTGATGCTGCCCGCCTCGATGAACGCCGCCATGAGCGCCCTGTCGGCCGAACAGGCGGGCGTCGGGTCCGCCGTCCTCATGACCGTCCGCCTGGTGGGAGGGGCGTTCGGCGCCGCCGTGCTGGGCAGCCTGCTGTCGTCCGGTTACCGCGGGCGCGTGGACGTCACCGGGCTTCCGCCCACGGCGGCCCACACGGTCCGGGACAGGGTCGGGGGCGGCATCGTGGTCGCCGGGCGGCTGCACGAGCCGCGGCTCCTGCACTCGGTACGGGCGGCGTTCACCCACGGTATGGACCTGACGCTCCTGGCGGGGGCCGGGATCATGGCGGTCGCCGCGCTGCTCGCCCTGATGCTGCTTCCGCGTCGAGGTGCCGATGAGCCCGCGGGTAACGGACAATCGACGCATGAGTACGTCTCCGCTTGAACGATCCCTCGAACAACGCCTCGGCCTGCGGGAACGGAAGAAGCTGAAGACCCGGCGGTCCATCCAGGAGCACGCGCTCCGGCTCTTCCAGGACCAGGGGTACGACGCGACGACCGTCGAGCAGATCGCCGAGGCCGCGGAGGTGTCCCCCAGCACGTTCTTCCGTTACTTCCCGACGAAAGAGGACACGGTCCTCACCGACGAGTACGACCCGTTCATCCTCGAGGCCTTCCGCGCGCAGCCTCCCGAGTTGTCCCCGGCAGAGGCGCTCCGCAACGTCCTCCACGACCTCATCGGCGACATGCTGGCCTCCGACCGGCAGCGGATCCTCGACCGGAGCCGCCTGATGCTGGCCGTCCCGGCCCTGCGCGCACGTCAGTGGGAGCAGACCCGGGAGACCCAGGACAGGATCGTCGAGGCCCTCGCGGACCGGCTGGGCCGCCCCGCCGGCGACTTCGAGCTGCGCGCGTTCGGGGCCGCGGTCATCGCCGTGTGGGAGACGGCGATCCTGGCCTGGGTGGAGGACGACGGCGAGGACGACATCCTGGAGCTGCTCGACCGCGGCCTGGACTACCTCACCGCCGGCTGCCCCCTCTGACGTAACCGTCCGTCAGGCCGCATGCGGCACGATCGACACCACGAGGTCGGCATCGAGCGCTTGCGCAAGACGTTCGAGCAGGCCGATGGTCGGAGTAGCGCCACCGGCCTGGCTCGAGTCAGGCCTTGGTGGCGGCGAGTTGGGGGTTGACGCGGATGGCGCCCCAGAAGTTGGTCAGGTAGACGTCCTGGATCTGGATCAGGGTGCCGGTGTGCCGCGCGACGACCATCTTGCCGTTGCCGAGGTAGATCGCGATGTGCGAGACGCCGTTGAACGTCGGGTCGTTCTTCCAGGTCAGCAGGTCACCCGGCTGGGCCTGGCTGTACGGCAGCCGCCAGCCGGTGAACGCCTGGATGTCGGCGGTCCGCGGCATCTTGATGCCGGCCTGGGCGAAGGCGTACTGGACGAGGCCCGAGCAGTCGTAGCCGCCCTCGCGGTCGGACTCGCCGCCCCAGACGTACGGCATGCCGATCTTGGACTCGGCGGCCCGGATGACCGTGGTGACCTGCTCGGCCGTCATCACGCGGCCCGGCGCGCCCGAGGTGCCGCCGGGGACGGTCGGGCCGTCGAACCGCGACTCCAGCGTGGCGGTCTTCGTGCCCTTGGGCAGCAGCTTGTCCAGCTGCTTGCGGAGCTTGGCGAGGTTCGCGTGCGGGGCGCTGATGAGCAGGGCGTTGCCGGACGGCATGCCGATCGTCTGCGCGGTGTAGTGCGAGACCACGGCGTCGACCTGGTCGATGCCCATCGTGGCGTACGCGCCGACGCGTACGGACGTCTGGTGGTCTTTTCCGCCGATCTGGGTCTGGGACGCCAGCGGGATGCCGCCGTCCTGCCCCATCGTGAAGGAGATCGCGACGTCGCCGCCCGCGATGTTGTTCCACAGGGCGTCGGACTTGGCGCTCGCCTCGGGGGTGTAGGCGCGGAAGGTCGACGGCTCGACGCCCAGCACGCCCACGCGCTTGCCGCCCACGAAGGCACGGGCAGCGTCGACGACCTCGACGGCTTTGACGCCCTTCGTCTGGCGGACCTTCTCGATCGCGTCGGCGGGCAGCGTCTGCGCGGAGGCGACCAGCAGGTGCGGCGTGATGGTCTTCTGCAGCGCCGCGACGTGGTAGCTCGTGCTGTCCGCCGCGGCCACGTAACCCCCGCCGGGGAGCCGCAGGGCCGGCGGGTGGGGGAACGGCCCGGCGAGCACCATCGCCATGTCCGCGGCGATGGTCGTGGCCAGTGAAACGCCAACGACCGTCGGAAGCATGCGGCGTCTCGCCCAGCGCACGGCGCCCTCCCTCGTCCCCAGTGCGGTTACGACTATGACCTACGACGGCGATGGTCGTCTAGACGCTCATATGCCGCATAGGCCACTCGCGTTCGCCCGTTGGCAGGCGGGCGCTGTTCTGAGGTAACACGTCCGTAAAGCAAAGATCAAGCCCGCGGCCGGATCTTTATTGACAGGAATTCCAATGAGCGCCCGCTGGGAGGCCGCTCACCGCCCGGATACCGCCCGCCGGGGGCCGTCACCGCCCGTCCCGAGGACGGCCCGCCCGCTCGGGGTCGCTCACCGTCCGGAGGCGGCCCGGATCTGTTCCTGGAGGGCGCCGACCTCGGTGACCGGGAGCCGGCAGGTGAAGTCGCGGCAGACGTAGGCGGCGGGACGCCCGTCGACCGGCGCCCGGCCGTCCAGCAGCGGCACCCCGGAGCCGACGGCGACGACCGCGGGCAGCGGGCTGAGCAGCGCGGCGCGGTGCAGGTCCCGCGTGCGCGGGTCCTCGACCGGACCCGCGACGGCGATCTCCAGCGGACCGGCGAGGGCCGCCTCGGCGACCGCGAGCCCCCAGCCCGCGAAGCGGGAGTGGCGCTGCGCCAGCGGCGTCACGGGGCCGAGGGCGGCCAAGGCGGCCTCCCGGTGCCGGGCCGAGCCGGTGAGCGCGGCGTAGGACAGGAGCGCGCCCGCCGCCGCGAACCGGCCGGACGGCGTCGCGTTGTCGGTCGGGTCCTGCGGGCGCTTCCACAGGCGCTCGGCGTCGTCCGCGGTGTCGTAGAAGCCGCCGCGCCCGTCGGCGAAGCGCTCCAGGACGACGTCGAGCAGCTCGCCGGCGAACCGCGCGTGGCCGGCCTCGCCGGTCACGCCGTACAGCGCGATGAGCCCCTCGGCGAGGTCGGCGTAGTCCTCCAGGACCCCGGCGTTGGTTCCGGCGCCGCCGGCGCGCGAGGTCCGCAGCAGCCGCCCGTCCCGCCAGTGAGTCTCCCGGAGCAGCCGGACCGCCTCCTCAGCGGCGGTCACGAGGTCCGGCCGGTCGAAGTACGCGCCGCACTCGGCCAGCGCCGCGACCGCCAGGCCGTTCCAGGCGGCGACGACCTTGTCGTCGCGGCCCGGCGGAACCCGCCGGGACCGCGCCTCCAGCAGCGCGGCACGGATCCGCGCGTACCGCTCGGCGTCGCCGGCGTCCGCGCGCAACTGCAGGACGGAGGCCCCGTGCTCGAAGGTGCCCGCCTCGGTCACGCCGAACAGCTCCGCGGCGTACGCCCCGTCCTCCTCGCCGAGCACCTCGGTCAGCTCGCCGGGCGTCCAGACGTAGTAGGCGCCCTCCTCGGGGCGGCCCTCGGCGTTCTCGCTGTCGGCGTCCAGGGCGCTGGCGAACCCGCCCTCCGGCGTGCGCAGCTCCCGCAGCATCCAGTCACAGGTCTCCAGGGCGATCCGGCGTGCGAGCGGAGCGCCCGCCAGCCGCCACCAGTGGGCGTACACGCGGGCCAGCAGGGCGTTGTCGTACAGCATCTTCTCGAAGTGCGGCACCACCCAGCGGGCGTCGACCGAGTAGCGGGCGAACCCGCCACCGAGCTGGTCGTACATGCCGCCCCGCGCCATCGCCTCCAGCGTGCCCTCGGCCATCGCGAGGCCGTCGCCGCCGCGCGCGGCGTGGCGCAGCAGGAACTCCAGCACCATCGACGGCGGGAACTTCGGCGCCGTGCCGAACCCGCCGTTCGCCTCGTCGTACGTCCGCGCCAGGTCCCGTACCGCGGCCTCCGGCACGTTCGGCGCCGGGGCGCCCTCGCCGCCGAGCGCGGTCTGCCCGGACAGGGCATCGACGACCTTCTGCCCCTGGGCGATCACGTCGTCGCGCTTGTCCCGCCACGCCTGCGCCACCGCCCGTAGGAGCTGCTGGAAATGTGGTTTCGGGAAGTACGTGCCGCAGTAGAACGGCTCGCCGCCGGGCGTCATGAAGACGGTCATCGGCCAGCCGCCCTGGCCCGTCATCGCCTGGGTGGCCTCCATGTACACCGCGTCGACGTCGGGACGCTCCTCGCGGTCCACCTTGACGCTGACGAACAGGTCGTTCATCAGCCGCGCCGTCCCCTCGTCCTCGAAGGACTCGTGCGCCATCACGTGGCACCAGTGGCAGGCGGCGTAGCCGACGCTCAGCAGGATCGGCACGTCCCTGCGGCGCGCCTCCGCGAACGCCTCGTCCCCCCACGGGAACCAGTGGACGGGATTGTCCGCGTGCTGCAGCAGGTACGGGCTGGTGGCGTCCTTGAGTCGATTCATCGTGGGTCCCGCCGTGGTCGGTGCGTCCGTGCGTCCGGGTCCGGGACGGCTTCGCCGCGCCCCGCCCGGTCAGTGGGTGTGGTCTTCCGTCTCACGCGTCACCTGCCCGGGCAGCCGACCGTGAATCCTCACACCGTACCCATGCCGCCTTGCGCGGTCGCCGGTGCGGATCTCGCAGAGGACTTAACCTGTCGGCAGGGTAGGACAACGGTCGGAGCGTGCACAGTGGATCCACTCTCGGTCTCGGCGCTCGTCACTCTCTTGTCGAAGATCTTCGACGGCGCCACCGGCAAGGTCGGTGAGCAGCTGTGGGACGACCTCACCTCGGTCGTACGGCGGGTGTTCGGCCGCCGCAGCACCTCGGTCGAGGCCGCCAAGCGTCTCGGTGAGCGCCCCGGCGACCTCGACGCGACGCGGGCGCTGGCAGAGGCGCTCATCGCCGACTCCGCGCGCGACCCGCAGGGGGCGGCGCAGATCCGCCACTGGGTCGCCCGCGCCGAACACGCCCTCGCCGCGGAGGGGTCGGTGACCAACACCATCGACGGCTCCGTCACCGGAAACGTCGTCCAGGCCCGCGACATCCGCGGCGACATCACCTTCTGACCGCCCGCCTGCGGCCGGTCGGCTCGTTCCGGTGTACGCGGCCGGTCAGCGATCCGGTCCGGCGCCACCGCGCAGCCGATGCTCCGGAGGCCGGGCGCGGCGCTATGCGGTCAGGTTGGTGAAGGGCTCGGCGAAGTGGGCCGTGGCCAGGGTGCCGGAACGTTCCCGGACCCGCTCCAGCAGCGCCGCGCGGGTGGCTGCGGCGCGTTCGGGATCCTCGTCGTGCGCGTAGCGGATGGCGGGGTTCACCAGCTGCACCGGGTGGTGCAGGACGTCGCCGCTCAGCACCAGCGGGCCGACCTCCACCGACTGGTGTCCCGGCGTGTGGCCGGGGGTGGGCACCACGGTGATCCCTGAGGACATCTCGAGGACGCCGTCGATCACTTCGAGTGCGTCGCCGAGCGGGCGTACGACCTGCTCCAGCACGGGACCGCGGACCCAGTCCAGCTCGGCGCGCTGGATGAGGTACCGCGCGTTGGGAAAGGCGGGGACGCCGTCGACCACCGCGCCGCCGGCGTGGTCGCTGTGCAGGTGGGTGAGCACGACCGCGTCGACGTCCTCCGGGCGCAGTCCGGCGGCGGCGACCTCGGCCATGAGCGCGCCGGGCACGGGCGCCCACGAAGCCGCGGGCGCGTCCACCCCGCCGACCCCGGTGTCGACGAGGATCGCCCGGCCGGTCGTGTCGCGCAGCAGGTGGCAGTGGAAGTGCAGCACCCACTCCTCCCGGCCCACCGCCGCCCAGTCCTCCGCGGTCGCGCCGAGGAACGTCTCGTCGAGCGGCCGGCGCAGCGCGGAGCCCATCGGGCCGACCGCGTCGCACAGCGGGATCACCTCGACCCCCGTGAAGGTCTTCGGCGGATGGGGCATCGGCGGGCTCCCGGGAGGCGGCGGCAGGGGTCAGGCTCGCACGATAGCGAGGACCGGACGCAGGGCGTCGCGGGTGTCGCCTGCCGGGCGGCACGGTGACCGTCCGCGCGACGGCCGCATCGTGGAGGAACCTTTCAGCCACGCCGAAGCCAGGTTCCAGGAAGATCGGCCATCATCGCGGGCCATGCGAATCCTCCATGGCGGAGCGATGCTGGTCTCGGCGGCCGCGCTCGCCGTCTGCGCCGGCTGCGGATCCTCCGGTGGCAAGACGGCCGCCTCACCCTCCGGATCGGCCGGCGCGTCGGGCGCCGGCGGTTTCGCGGCGTACGCCGCCTGCCTTCGCCGGCACGGCGCCGACATTCCGACGACCCGCCCCAGCGGGCGGCCCTCCGGCACGCCGGGACAGCGGGGCGGCGGGTTCGGCCGCGCCTTCGGCAACGTGAGCCAGGCGGCGCGGGACGCCTGCCAGTCGCTCGCCCCGCAGGGACAGCGTCGGGGCATGCAGGAGTTGCAGGCGTTCCGCAGTTGCCTCAAGGACCACGGCGTGACGCTCCCGACCCCGACGCCCGGTGCCGTGCGCTCGCCGGGCGCGAACCGTACGCCGGGCGCCCGTCCGTCTCCGGGCATGCGCTACCTCGGCGGGCTGAAGACGTCCGATCCGAAGGTCGCCGCGGCGCTCAAGACCTGCAAGCCGCTGCTTCCGAGCTTCTCCCCCCGCCCCGCGGCGAGCTGAGCCGTACGGCCCGGCTTCCGTCTCCGTACGGACCCGCTCCGGGTCTCCGCGTCGCACGGCCCAGCATTGGTGGCCCCGTCGTACGGGCCCGTCCGGGTCCCCGCGTCGTACGGCACCGTGCCGTACGAACCACGTCGGCCCCTGTGCCCGCTCGGGAGAGAGCGGGCACAGGGGCCTGCGGCGGTTCTCAGGGGCTTTGCGTCACCGTGGTGGCCGTGACGTCGCCGTCCTGGCCCGGCGTGCCCTGGACGACCACGGAGGCGCCGGTCTTGAGGTCCTTGACCTTGGCGTTCTTGGTCACCGAGACCTTCGTGGAACCGGTGGTCTTCACGCGCACGATCCCATTGGCGGTCTGAACGTAGATGATGTCGCCGTCGACGAGCTTGACGGTGCCGGTGGTCCCGCCACCGGGAGCCGCTCCCGTACCGAAGCCGTTACCCGCCGCTCCGCCCCGGCCGGTGGCGCCGCCCTGCGCGCCTCCGCCGAAGGCGCCGGCACGGCCGCCCGCACCGCCCAGGCCGGGGAAGCCGGCCCCGCCCTGGCCGCTGCGGGAGAACTGCGGGAATCCCGCCGCGGTCTGCTTCTTCCCCCAGTGCTTGTCCGCCTGCACACCGCCGACGAAGCCGGCGACGATCAGCACGCCCGCGGCCAGGGCCATGGTGGCGGAGGGGAGCCGGCGCTCCTTCCGCGGTTCGGCGGCCGCCAGCTCCTTCGCGAGGTCGCCCTCGAACGGTGAGGTGCGCAGCAGTTCTTCCGGCGGCACCTCGTCGACCGGTGCGTCGCTGCCCTTGCGCCGTGTTCCAGGCACAGTCTCTCCCTAGGGGTGCTATTCGTGGCGAAGTGCTTCGATCGGCCGGAGCTTGGCCGCGCGGTTGGCCGGATAGCTGCCGAAGAACAGCCCGATGGCGACGGACACGCCGAGCGCCAGCGCGATCGAGCTCGGCACGATCACGGGCTGCACTCCCACCACCGTGAACTGGCTGCCGATCACGCCCGCGGCGACCCCGAGCAGCCCGCCGAGGAGGCTGAGGACGGTGGCCTCGACGAGGAACTGGCCGAGGATCGCGCCCTTCGGCGCGCCGATGGCCTTGCGGATGCCGATCTCGCGGGTCCGTTCGGTGACGGTGACGAGCATGATGTTGGTGATGCCGATGCCGCCGACCAGCAGGCTGATGGCCGCGACCGCGCCGAGCAGCACCGTGAACGTCCGGCTGCTACTGCTGATCGCCGACTGCAGGCTCGCCTGGTTGAGGATCTGGAAGTCGGCGGTGTTGGACCCGGTGATGTCGTGCCGCTGGTTCAGGATGCCCGTCACCTCGGACTGCGCGGCGTCCACCGTCTTCGGGGACTTGGCCTGCACGACGATCTGGTTGAGCGCGCCGTAGCCGGTCAGGCTCTGCTGCACGGCCGGCAGCGGCGCGATCGCGACGTCGTCGGCGTCCTGGAATCCGGACGAGCCCTTGGTCTTCAGCACCCCCACGACGGTGAAGTTCACGCCGCTGACGGTGATCTGCCTACCGAGCGGGTCGACGGTGCCGAACAGGTCCTCGGCGACCGTGTTGCCGATCACCACGACCTTGCGGTCGTTCAGGACGTCGTCGTCGGTGAAGTACGCGCCCCGGGCCACCGGGTCGTTGGACGCCTCGAAGTACGCCGGGTAGGTGCCGACGAACTGCTGGATCGCGTGGGCGGTCCCCTCGTACGTCGCGTTCGCCGACGACGCGGTCACCACGGGCGAGACGCTCTTCACCGAGGGAGCGCTCTTCGCGTCGGCCAGCGCGCGGGCGTCGTCGACGGTCAGGCTCTTGGCCTGCGCGCGGGGCCCGGTCTGCTGGGCGGCTCCCCCGACCCCGCGCAGCAAACGGGCGAACCCGCCGCCACCCCCGCCGCCGCCGCGACCGCCCGACGTGGACGGCATGACGGTCAGGGTGTTGGTGCCGAGGCGTTCGATGTTCTTCTGCACCTGCTGGGACGAGCCGTTCCCGACCGCGACCAGCATGATCACCGCTCCGACGCCGATGAGGATGCCGAGGGTGGTGAGGCCGCTGCGCAGTTTGTTGGCGGCCAGGCCGCGCAGGGCGAACCTGAGGACTTCCAGCGTCATGGGTGCCGCACCCCCGTTCCCATCGGCCCGGGCGGCGGGCCGGCCACGGGCGCCGCGCGCCGGTCCTCGACGATGCGGCCGTCGACCAGCCGGATCACCCGCTTGGCGCGGGCCGCGACGTCGTCCTCGTGGGTGATCAGCACGATGGTGCGGCCGTCGGCGCTGAGCCGGTCGAGCACGCCCAGGACGTCCTCCGTGGAGCGGGTGTCGAGGTTGCCGGTGGGCTCGTCGGCCAGCAGGAGCGCCGGTGAGGTCACCAGCGCGCGGGCGACGGCCACGCGCTGCTGCTGGCCGCCGGACAGCTCGTTGGGCTCGTGGCCGACGCGGTCGGCGAGGCCGACCTGCGCCAGCGCGGCCAGCGCCCGCCGTCTCCGCTCCACCGCCTTGACGCCGCCGTACGCCAGCGGCAGTTCGACGTTGGCCAGGGCGCTCATCCGGGGGATCAGGTTGAAGGACTGAAACACGAACCCGATGCGCCGGTTCCGCAGGACGGCCAGCCGCCGGTCGTCGAGCGCGCCGACGTCCAGGCCGTCGAGGAGATAGCGGCCACCGCTGGGGACGTCGAGGCAGCCCAGGATGTTCATCAGGGTCGACTTGCCGGAGCCGGAAGCGCCCATGATCGCCACGTAGTCGCCCTGGTCGACGGTGAGGCGGACCCCGCGCAGCGCGTGCACCGCCGTGTCCCCGGTCCCGTACACCTTGGTGACGTCCTGGACGTCGAGGACGGTCGTCACCCCCGGCCTCCGCCGCGAGCGCCGCCGCCGAGGCCGCCACCGACACCGCCGCCGCCGCCGGGGAAGCGGCCCGCGGGGAATCCCCCGGTGCCCGAGGTCGAACTGACCGCGATCAGGACCTGGTCCCCCTCCTTGAGCCCCGAGGTGATCTCGGTCCCCTGGTCGCCCTGGACGCCGGTCTGCACGACCCGGAGGACCTGCTTGCCGCTCTCCAGCACGGTCACGGTGCTGCGTCCGCCGGCGGTCCGTACGGCGGCGGTCGGAACGTACAGCACATTCTCCGCCCGCGCGGTCGTCACCCGCACCGAGGCGGTCGCGCCGATGCGCAGGCCGGCGGGCGGGTCGCTGAGCGAGACGGTGACGCCGTACTGCACGACGTTGTTCGAGGTGGTCGCGGTCTGGTCGATGGCGGTGACCTTGCCGGACGCCTGGGCGTTCTGGACGGCGTCGAAGGTCACGGTCGCCTGCTGGCCCTTCTTGAGCTTGGCGACGTCGGCCTCGGTGAAGTTCCCGGTGACCACGAGCTTGGAGGTCTCGGCGATCGTCATGAAGCCGCCGCCGGAACCGCTCGACGAGCCCGCGGAGCCGGCCGAACCCGACGAGCCGGCGGACCCGCCACCGCCACCGCCACCGCCGCCACCGCCGCCCGAACCGCTGGAGCCCGCCGAGCCCGAGGACGAGCCGCCGGACGAGCCGCTCGAACCGCTGGACGATCCGCCGACGGTGCCGTTGACCGAGATGACGGTTCCGCTGAAGGGGGCGACGAGCTCGGTGCCGTCGAGAGCGCGCTTGGCGCTGTTGTACGACGCCTTCGCCTGCATGTAGGAGGAGTAGCCCGAGGCGGTCGACGTGTCGCCGGCCTCGGCGGCGTCCAGGGCGGCCCGTGCGGCCTCGAGGTCGTCACGGGCGCCCGCGTCGTCGACGGTGGCGAGCACCTGGCCCTTCTTGACCTTGTCGCCGACCTGAACGTTGATCTTGTCGACCGTGCCGCTGGTCGCGAAGGAGAGGTCCTGGGAACGGGCGCTGGCGACCGTGCCGGAGGCCGAGACGGAGGCGACGACCGTGCCACGGCTGACCTGGACGGTCCGGCCCGGGGACGACGCGCCCGCGTCATCGCTCAACGAGAAGTACGCGACCCCGGCCCCGCCCACGAGCAGAACGGCCAGAGCGCCGTTGATGAGCACGCCACGGCGTCGGAGGAGGGATTTCACTCGCCACAGGGTCCCGGAACCTGCTTGGGCGAACCTGATCCGATCCTGAGAGATTCCTGTGGACTCACACGGGTTCCGGAGCTCGTTCCGAGGCCGCGACCAGTGACCGACCACGACCGGAGAGGACGCCTTCAGGGAACTCTGAGGTTGGGCTCGGGTCCCTGTGACCTTCATCCGCCAGGATTCCGCGCGTGAACCGCCCGACCATGCGCGATCTCCGGAGACCACCGTGGCTCACCGCCGGTGCGGTGGTCATGCTCACGACCGGGGTGGTGGCCCTCGGCGACTCTCCCGCGAGCGCGGCGTACACCGTCGTGCGACGGGGGACCGTGACGGCGACCGCGGGGGCCGCAGGATCCGTGCGCAGCGCCGACACCCGCGAGCTCGTCTTCGGCACCTCCGGAACGGTGAAGGAGATCAAGGTCGCGCCGGGCGCACGGGTACACGCCGGCCAGGTCCTCGCCCGCCTCGACGACACGGCGGCCCGGGAACAGGTCGCGGTCGCGAAGGCCGTGCTCACGGCGGCTCAGGACACCTACGCCAACGCGCTCCAGGGCATCTGCACGGGCTCCGGCGGCACGGGCTCCGGCGGTTCAGGCTCCGGCGGTTCGGGAAGCGGCGCGGCGGGCGGATCCGCGAACGGGGGAACGGGAGGCGCGCCCGGAGCGGCGGTTCAGACGGCCGGCTTCCGGCGTCCTCGGCCGCCGCGGAGGCCGACCCCGACCCCCACCAGCACCACGCCCACCCCGAAACCGACCCACAAGCCCACCCCGACCCCGACGCCGACGCCGACCTCGCCGCGGCCCACCCCGACCAGCCCTTCGCCCACGCACTCTCCACGGCCGACCGGACACCCGACACCGACCGGGCATCCCAAGCCGACCGGCCACCCGAAACCCACCGGCCACCCGAAGCCGAGCGGCAAGCCCGGCTCGGGCGGCGGCCGCCCCGGCGGAAGCCGTCCCGGCGCGGGCGGTGGCGGTGCGGGTCGTGGCGGTGGGGCGAGCCGTGGCGGCGCGGGCGGTGGCGGCGGCTGCCAGCCGAACGCGGCCGAGCAGGCCTCCGCGAAGGTCACCCAGGCGGAGGTCAACGTCCGGCAGGCCGACCGTACGCTGTCCGCGACCACCCTCAAGGCGCCGATGTCCGGCACCGTCCTGTCGATCACGGGTGCGGTCGGCGACCAGGTCGGCGCGGGCAAGGGTGGTTTCCTCACGCTGGGCGACCTGGACGACCTCCAGGTACGGGCCCTGTTCTCACTGGCTGACGTCGACCGGCTCAAGATCGGCCAGCGGGCGACGATCGGACTCGGGATGTCACCGAACGGGCAGTACACCGGCACGGTCACCGGCATCGACCCGGCGGCCACCACCAGTGGCAACCTCGCCCGGGTCGGCGTGAACATCTCCCTCGACGATCCACCGTCCGGCGTGCTGGTCGGCATGAGCGCGACCGTCGACGTCGTGACCGCGCAGGCCCAGAGCGTGCTGTACGTCCCCGTCGCCGCGGTGCGGACCGCACCCGGCGGCGCGGCCACCGTGCTCGTACGGCACGAGGGGCGGAGCATCACCCGGACCGTGCGGCTTGGAGTACGGAGCGACCGGTACGTCGCGATCACCGGCGGCCTGTCCTCCGGTGACCAGGTGGTGCTGCCGGCGAGCAACGGCCCGGACGGTTTCCCGGACGGAGCCTTCCCCGGCGCCTGACAGGACCCCTGAGGCCACCGACGACCGCGTCCGCGGACGGGTGGCCTGAGGGGACGACCGACTCTGCGCCGAGGATTCTCGTCGCGCCAGCCACCGAAACCCTCGGCACTCCGCTCTGGGCGGGACGCCGGCACCCGACCCGACCCGAGCACAGCCGGACCCGTGCGCGGAGGGCGCTTCTCTCCCCCCGGGGGAAGCACGCCGCCTCTGAAGCGGTCGCTCGCCGACACGCCGACAGCCCGGCCGGGCGAACCCAACCAGGCCCTACGCAGGAGGTACCCGCGGCATAGGCGATCCCCGGAAGTCGGGCCGTCCCCGGTGCCCGTCGCCGGACCCGGTGACCGAATCTGCGCCGAGGATTCCCATCGCGCCATCCCTCAGAATCCTCGGCACTTAACTCTCACCGCGACGCCGACACCCGACCCGAGCCGTACGCGCCCATGCGTGGGTACGAACGGCGAGTGGGCATGTGCCGCTCCGCCGCCCTTGCGCCGAGGATTTTCGTCGCGCCGACCACCAGAACCCTCGGCACTCCGCTCTCCGGAAGCGCCGACACCGGGTCCGGGTCCGGGTCGAGCGTGCGCCCGAGCCGCGCGCCCGCACCTGCGGCTGGGCGGCCCGTGCCTGGGCCGGCGGCCCAGGCACGGGCAGGCCGGGCGCGGGCGCACCGGGCGTGGGCGGGCCGGGGTCGGGCGATTCTCCTGCCTGGCGCGCCTTGCCGTCTGGAGGCTGCGGCTCGGTGATACGCCGACGGCCCGGCCGGGGCGGTTCCTGATTCGGGACCGCTCCGGCCGGGCCGTCTGGGTGGTGCCCCCGCCGGGTCGTGCGCTGCTCGGGTCAGTTGCCCGCGTTGGCGGTGAGCGTCACGCTCACCGTGTGCTTGCTGCCGCCACGGACGAAGGTCAGCGAGATCTTGTCGCCGGGCTGGTGGCCGCGGATCGCCGCGGACAGGCTCTGAGCGTCCTGGATGGCCTTGCCGTCGATCTGGGTGACGATGTCGCCTTCCTGCAGGCCGGCCGATGCCGCCGGGGTGCCCTTCTGCACGCCCGCGATGAGGGCGCCCTGCTGGTCGCCGGCCACGTCGGACAGCGAGACGCCGAGGTAGGCGTGCGTCGCCTTGCCGGACTTGATGAGCTGGTCGGCGACCTGCTTCGCGGTGTCGATCGGGATCGCGAACCCGACGCCGATGTTGCCGTTGCTGCCGCCGGACGTGGCGATCGCCGTGTTGATGCCGATCACCTGGCCGGAGGAGTTGACCAGGGGGCCGCCGGAGTTTCCGGGGTTGATCGCCGCATCCGTCTGGATCGCGTCACCGATCGTCGCTCCCGAGCTGCTCTGCTGCTGCCCCTGCTGCCCCTGCTGGCCCCAGCCGGGGAAGCCGGGCTGCTGTTGCTGCTGGTCGCCGCCCTCGTTCAGGGTCCGGTGCAGCGCGCTGACGATGCCGGAGGTCACCGATCCCTCCAGGCCGAGCGGGCTGCCGATCGCAACGACCGGGTCGCCGACCTGGAGTTGGTCGCTGTTGCCGAGCGTCGCCGGCTTGAGCCCGGACACCCCGGCCGCCTTGATCACGGCCAGGTCCGTCGCCGGGTCGGTGCCGAGCACGGTGGCCGAGGCCTTCTTGCCGTCGCTGAAGTTGACCGAGATCTGGCTACCCTGCGAGGCATCGGCGACGACGTGGTTGTTGGTCAGGATGACGCCGTCGGAGCGCAGGATGATCCCGGAGCCCTCACCCTGTTCGGTCGGGGTGGTCACCGTGATCGAAACGACGCTCGGCTGCACCGCCTGGGCGATGGCCGCGATTCCGGTGGCGCTCTTGTTGGACGCCCCGTGGACGGCGGTGGGGCTGGCGTACACCGTCCGGCCGTGGTCGACGAGCGCCGCGACGGCGCCTCCGGCGAGTCCTCCGGCGAGGACCAGGGCCAGGGCGATGCCGCTGGCGGCCGCCTTGCGGCGCGCGGTCAGCCGGCCGACCGGGCTCTGCTGCGTCTGGGCGGGGTAGGCGTACGGGTCCGGGTGCGCGCCGTACGGCTGCCCGTACGCGCCGGGGCCCTGGGGCGGCTGCTGACCGGGCGTGCCCGGGGCCTGGTACGGCGGCCGGCCCGGGGTGCCGTACGCCGCGGCTCCCATGCCGTGCGGCTGCTCGCCGTGCGCCCCGTACGCCGCCGCCTCCGGTCGCGCGCCGTACGGCGGCTCCTGGCCGCCGCCGCCCTGCGTCTGCGTGTCCTGCGCCTGCGGGCCCTGGGTCTGCGGGCTCTGGGTCTGCGGGCTCTGGGTCTGCGGGCTCTGGGCGCCCTGGGTCTGCGGCTCGCTCGGGGTCTCGCCTGCCGCCGCCGGGGCGGACTGCTCTGCGCCCGGCCACTGTTCGGACGGCGGCCAGGAGCGGACGTCCTCGGGCTGTGCTTCGGATGTGGACGAGGAACCCGTCCGTGCCTCCACGGATGGTGTCGTCCCGGCCTGCGACTCCTCGGGGCGCTCGTCCGCGGACCGGTCGTGGGTTTCCATTGCTTCGTCCCCCAAAGTCGGTACTTTGTCTGACACTTTGAGGATGTCCGCCGTGCCTTGAACGTCGCTGAGCCCAACCTGAAAGTTCGCACAATAAGGCCGGGGTAAAAGCCGAAGACGGACCCGCGCGCCGGTCCGCCGCGGACGGAGACCGAGGCGCGGGCCCTACGCGGACACGGCCTCGGCGGGGTCCGCGTCGATCGCGTCCGGGTCGAGCGGGAGGGTGATGAGGAAGGTCGCGCCCTTGCCCGGCGCCGTCTCCACCTCCACGGTGCCGCCGTGCGCGTGGACCAGGCCGGCGACGATCGCCAGGCCGAGACCCGTCCCGCCCCGGCTGCGGGCGGGATCCGCGCGGTAGAACCGCTCGAACACCCGCTCCGCCTGCTCCCGTGGCATGCCCGGTCCCTCGTCGGCGACCTCCAGCACGGCGGCCGGGGAGTCGCCCAGCCGCCCGGAGTGCACCGTCACCTCGACCGGCGTGCCGGGCGGGGTGTGCTGCAGCGCGTTGGTCAGCAGATTCCGGATGACCTGGCGGAGCCGCAGCTCGTCGCCGGTCACGATGAACGCCGAGCCGCTGCGCACGGAGAGCGTGATCTTCCTGTCGGCGTCGAGGACGCGGGCGTCGTGCACGGCCTCGGCGGCCAGGGCGAGGAGATCGACGGGGCTCATGGCGAGCGGACGCTGCTGGTCGAGCCGGGCCAGGAGCAGCAGGTCGTCGACGAGCGCGCCCATCCGTACGGCCTCGTCCTCGACCCGGACGATGAGCCGGTCGAGCTCGGCGCGGTCGACGTCGTCGCGCTGCCGGTAGTACTCGGCGAAGCCCCGGATCACGCTCAGCGGCGTGCGCAGCTCGTGGCTGGCGTCGGCGACGAAGCGGCGCATGCGCTCCTCGGACTCGCGGGCGGTCGCCTCCGACCGCGCCTGCGCGTGGAAGGCGGTCTCGATCTGGGCGAGCATGCCGTTGAGGGCGTCGCCGAGGCGGCCGACCTCCGTGCGCGGGTCGGCGTCGGGGACGCGGCGCGACAGGTCGCCGGTCGCGATCGCGGCGGCGGTGTGCTCGATGTCCTCCAGGGACCGGAGGCTGGCGCGCACGATGGCGATGCCGAGCCCGGCGATGAGGACGACGACGACGCTGCCGACGATCAGCTCCACGCCCACGAACCTGCGCACCGTGCGCCCGACCTCGGTCAGGTCGGCGGCCGCGACCACGTAGCCGTTGCCCACCGGCTCGATGTACACCCGCCAGCGGGTGCTCCCCGAGACCGCCCTGAGGGTGATCGGCTTCTGGGCGTGCTCGTCGAGCCAGTCCGGGCTCTCGGGGATGGCGGGGTCCGGCTGGACCGTCCCCCAGGGCGACACGGTGGTGTGCGTGACGACCTTGCCGTCGGCGTCGCGGATCTGGACGATCGTGCCGCCGCTCTGTCCGGGCAGGGGCTTGCCCGGCTGGGCGAGGGACCGCTCCGCCCGGTGCAGCAGGTCCTGCAGCTGCAGGTCGGTGCGGCCCAGCAGGTAGTTCCGCATCACCGAGACGCTCGCGACGCCGGTCACGACGAGGGCGAGGAGGACGAGCGTGACGACCGCGGCGATGAGCTTGATCCGCAACGGGGTCCGGGCGGACAGGCGCCGCGCCCAGGCGGTCATCAGCGCTCCGGTGGCAGGCGCAGCACGTAACCGACCCCGCGCAGCGTATGGATCAGGCGGGGGCCGAGCTTGTCGAGCTTGCGGCGCAGTACCGAGACGTAGGACTCGACGATGCCGGTGTCGCCGCGGAAGTCGTAGTCCCAGACGTGGTCGAGGATCTGCGCCTTGGACAGCACCCGGTTGGCGTTGGTCATGAAGTAGCGCAGCAGCTTGAACTCGGTGGGCGACAGCTGGATCGGCTTGCCGGACCGCCAGACCTCGTGGCTCTCCTCGTCCAGCTCCAGGTCGGCGAAGCCGAGCCGCGGCGGGGGCTCGGCCGGACCGCCCTGGGCCCGGCGCAGCACGGCGCGGATCCGCGCGATGACCTCTTCCAGGCTGAACGGCTTGGTGACGTAGTCGTCGCCGCCGAGCGTCAGCCCGCGGATCTTGTCCTGGGTGGCGTCCCGCGCGGTGAGGAACAGCACGGGGATGTGCGCGCCGCCGCCGCGCAGCCGGCGGATGACGTCGAAGCCGTCCATGTCGGGCAGCATGACGTCCAGCACGATCAGGTCGGGCCGACGCTGCAGGGCGACCTGGACGGCCTCCGTGCCGCCGGTCGCCGTCGCCACCTCGAACCCCGCGTAGCGCAGGCTGCCGGACAGCAGCTCGAGGATGTTGGGCTCGTCTTCGACCACGAGAAGTCGGGCTTCACTCACCCCTCCATAGTGACCTGCGGAGTTGAGTGCTACCTGAACGCGTCCTGAGAGCCTGCTCGGGAGACGCCACGGAGGCCCTGGGCATCGGGAATGAACCAGGTAGATGTACGTTACACATAACACCGGTTCAGGAGGGTACGGACAGACCTCGGACAGAGGCACGACGGCGGAGGGGGTCCCGCGTTGGTGACCAAGGTTCCAAGGGCGTACACGGCGCCGCCCCCGGTTGTTCCCAGGACTTCTGCGGATTCCCGCCGCTGGTGGCCCGAGGTGCTCCTGCTCCTCGTCGTCTACCTGATGTACGACGGCGTGCGGATGCTGGTGGCCGCGGGCCACGGGCAGGCGTTCGCCGACGCGCATCACGTGCTCGGGGTCGAGCGGGTGCTGCACCTCGACCACGAGCGGGGCGTCAACCACGCCGTCTCCGCCGTGCCGGTCCTCGGCGTCACGATGTCGTACGCCTATGCGACGCTGCACTACGTCATCACGCCGGTCGTGCTGGTGTGGCTCTGGAAGAAGCGCCCCTGGCAGTACGCGCGGGCCCGTACGACGCTGGTCGCCGCCACCCTGCTCGGGCTGGTGGGCTTCTCGCTGTTCCCCACCGCGCCGCCGCGGATGCTGCCGGGCTTCGTCGACACGCTCGCGAAGTATCACGAGTGGGGCTGGTGGTCCGGCGACGCCAGTGCCCCGAAGGGCCTGGGCGGCCTGACCAACGAGTTCGCCGCGATGCCGTCCCTGCACGTGGGATGGGCGGCCTGGTGCGGGTGGCAGGTCGCGCGCAACACCACCCGCCGCCTGCTGCGGATCCTCGCCGTGGCCTACCCGGTCTTCATCTTCGCCGTCGTCGTCGGGACGGCGAACCACTACGTCGCCGACGCGATCGCCGGACTGGCCGTGATCGTCATCGGGGCCGGGCTGGCCGGCGCGACCGACCGGCTCCGGCTCCGGGGCCGGTCCCCGGCCCGCCGCGTGCCCGTCTCGGCCTGAGCTGCTTCCTCGGACCGCCCCGTGCCCGCCTCGGTCTGAGGTGATTCCTCGCCCCGGCCCGCGGCGGAGCCCGCCTGGGCCTGGGGCGCGTGCCCGCCCGGGTCTGATGCGCCGGGGCGTCAGGCCTTGCGCTTGTCCGCGTCGGGCCGGGCGCTCGCCTTCTGCCGGCGCTCCCAGTCGGCCTGCCGGAGCTCGTCCTCGCTGGGGGCCTCGATCCTGCGGATGTGCCGGTTCATCGAACGGATCAGGAAGAAGAGCGTCAGGCCCAGCGCGGCGACGATGAAGAAGGCCACCACCCCTGGTGTGACCTGGTCTTCGTTGACCGCGAGATACATCATGACAGGCACACCTTCTCCCGGACGCCGGCGAACAGGTCGTCCTCCGGCAGCTCCGTGTCGACCAGGGAACGAGCCAAATGGTAGTCCTCGGTCGGCCATGCCTTCCGTCGGAGCTCCGTCGGGCAGGCGAAGAACGGGCCGTTCGGGTCGATCTGGGTGGCGTGTGCGAGGAGCGCCTGGTCGCGGACCTCGAAGTGGTCGGCGCACGGCACGCGCGTGGTGATCTCCCACTGGAGCGGGCGGTCCTGCCAGCGCTTGAGCATCTCGGTGTAGGGCGACTCGAGGCCCGCCTCGACCATCGCGGCGTGCTCCGCCTGGAACCGCTCCTGGTGGAAGGTCATGTGGTAGTAGAGCTTGAGCGGCTGCCACGGCTCCCCGGTGCCGGGGTACCGGTCGGGGTCGCCCGCCGCCTCGAAGGCCTCCACCGAGACCTTGTGGGTCATGATGTGGTCGGGGTGGGGGTAGCCGCCGTTGTCGTCGTAGGTCAGGATCACGTGCGGCCGGAACCCACGGACCGCGCGGACCAGCGGCTCACTCGCCACCTCGATCGGCTGCAGGGCGAAGCAGCCCTCCGGGAGCGGGGGCAGCGGATCGCCCTCGGGCAGGCCGGAGTCGACGAAGCCCAGCCACTGCTGCTCCACGCCGAGGATCTCCCGGGCCTTGGCCATCTCCTCCATGCGCACCGCCGCGAGGTTGGCCTTGATCTCCGGCTTGTCCATCGCGGGGTTGAGGATGTCCCCGCGCTCACCGCCGGTGCAGGTGACGACCAGGACCTGGACGCCCTCGGACGAGTAGCGCGCCATCGTGGCGGCGCCCTTGCTGGACTCGTCGTCCGGATGAGCGTGGACGGCCATCAGGCGCAACGGCTCGGTACCGGTCGATCTCTCGGACAACGTAGGCTCCCCGTCAGCGTAAGGTCATAGTCGTCGCGCGGGGTGGCCCCCGGTGGTGGAAGGCCGCTCCCGACAGGTGGATTCTTCCGGAGAACACCGGCCCCCCGCACGAAGATTCCCGGTGGGGGACACCGTAACGAGCCCCACCGACGAACGAGGGAGGGATGCGGTGTTCGACCTGGGCATGACTCCCGGGGCGGCCACGCCGCGACGCCGATGAGCACGACAGGTACGGTGGCTGCGACGGGCCACACCCGCAAGGGCAACGTGGTGGCCTACGCCGTCATCGGCGTGCTGGTGGCGGTCTGCGCCATCGGCTGGGCGATCATCGTGGGGTTCTCGGAGGGCAGGCCCGGGATCACCCCGGAGGTCATCTCCTTCCAGCTGGCGGATCACTCGGTGCGCGTGCACTACCAGATCAGCAAGCCGAAGGGCGATGACGTGCGCTGTTCTCTCGTGGCGTACGGCACCGATCACTCCGAACTCGGGCGGGCCGATGTGACCGTTCCGCCCGGTACCGGCAGTATTGAGCGGCATCAGGAGTTGCCGACATCATCACGGGCCACGTCCGTGACCGTCAACGACTGCCGCGTAGGTTAAAAAGGCATCCCCACTGGGGAACAAACATGAACGTCATAACGGCATAAAGCTCTCGTCCCTCGGCTACTTCACGTTCAAGTGCCGGTAGCCTAGAGAGTTCAACGGCCGCACTTCATGTGGATGAGGAGTACCCGTGACCGAGACCCGCAATGAGAACGTCACCTGGCTGACCCAGGAGGCGTACGACCGGCTCAAGGCAGAGCTGGACTACCTCACGGGCGAGGGCCGGATCGCGATCGCACAGAAGATCGAGGCCGCTCGTGAGGAAGGGGACCTGCGGGAGAACGGCGGATACCACGCGGCCAAGGAGGAGCAGGGCAAGCAGGAGGGCCGCGTCCTCCAGCTCCAGCAGATCCTGCAGAACGCCCGCGTGGGTGAGGCGCCCCGCACCGAAGGCGTGGTCGGCCCCGGTATGACCGTCACCGTGCAGTTCGTGGGTGACGACGAGGAGGTCACGTTCCTGCTGGCCTCCCGTGAGGAGAGCGGCGCCCCGATCGACGTCTACTCCCCCAAGTCCCCGCTCGGCGCCGCCATCAACGGCAAGAAGGTCGGCGAGAAGGCCAAGTACAACCTGCCGAACGGCCGGAGCATGGAGGTCGAGATCCTCGACGCCACGCCGTACGCCGGCTCCTGAGCCGCCGCACCTTCCGCCCCCGGACATCTACGTCATCGCCCGTACGCCCTCGGCGTGCGGGCGATGACGTGTGTCTCACCGCCGCGCGGCGGCCCGTACGAGATGACGTATGTCTCACTGGCGCGCGGCGGCCCGTACGAGCGGCAGCGTCCGCTGCGGCACCGGGGTGGCCAGCGCGATCACGGTCGAGGTCCGCTGGACGCCCTCGACGTCGACGATCAGGTCGATGACGCGCTGCAGGTCCTGGTTGCCCCGCCCGACGATGCGGCAGAGCATGTCGCCGCCGCCGGTGATGGTGTGCGCCTCGATGACCTCGGGAATGGCCGCCAGCCGGGCGGCGACGGGATCGTGCCCGCCCGCCTGCCGGATCTCCAACGTGATGAACGCCGTCACCTGGTAACCGAGCGCGGCCGGGTCCACCTCTGGCCCGAACCCGCGGATGACCCCGCGCTCCTGCAGCCGGTCCAGCCTCGCCTGCACGGTGCCGCGGGCCACTCCCAGCCGGCGTGAGCACTCCAGGACGCCGATGCGCGGCTCGGCGTTCAGCAGCCCGATCAGCCGGGCGTCCAGATCGTCGATCATCTCGCCCTCACTTTTCCCTGGGCAGGGTGTACAGATCTACCCGCCCTCCGCTGCCCGCACTGTACATGTTGTCCAGTGATTTCGGCAGGTCTTGCCCACTCTGTACCCGACGACCGACATTGAGGGGGAACCTCGCCCACCGCAGTGCAGGGAGTAGCCATGACCGAGATCACCGAGCGGCAGGAACTCGCGCCGAACCCGCGCCGGGACGATCCGTTCCCCGTCAAGGGCATGGACGCCGTCGTCTTCGCCGTGGGCAACGCCCGCCAGGCGGCGCACTACTACTCGACCGCGTTCGGCATGCGCTGCGTCGCGTACAAGGGCCCGGAGACCGGCAGCCGGGACGAGGCCGCGTATGTCCTGGAGTCCGGCGGCGCGCGGTTCGTGCTCAAGGGCGCCGTCCGCGCCGGCACCGACCTCGGCCGCCACGTCGCCGAGCACGGGGACGGCGCGATCGATCTGGCCATCGAGGTGCCGGACGCGGAGGCGGCCTACCGGCACGCGATCGCCCAGGGCGCGCGGAGCGTCGAGGCGCCGCACGTCCTCGAGGACGAGCACGGCAAGGTCGTCGTCGCGGCCATCGCCGCCTACGGCGAGACCCGCCACTCGCTGGTGGAGCGCGTGAACTACTCCGGTCCGTACCTGCCGGGCTATGTCGCCGCCGACCCGATCGTGGCGCCGCCCGCCAAGAGGTTCTTCCAGGCGATCGACCACTGCGTCGGCAACGTCGAACTCGGCAAGATGAACGAGTGGGTGGAGTTCTACCAGCGTGTCATGGGCTTCTCGAACATGAAGGAGTTCGTCGGCGACGACATCGCCACCGAGTACTCGGCGCTGATGTCGAAGGTCGTGGCCGACGGCACCCGAAAGGTGAAGTTCCCGCTCAACGAGCCGGCGATCGCCAAGAAGAAGTCCCAGATCGACGAGTACCTGGAGTTCTACGGCGGCCCGGGCATGCAGCACATCGCGCTGGCCACCAACGACATCCTCTCCACCGTGGACGCGATGCGCGCGGCGGGCGTGGAGTTCCTGGACACGCCGGACTCCTACTACCAGGACCCTGAGCTGCGCGAACGCATCGGCGACGTCCGGGCGCCGATCGAGGAGCTGCAGAAACGGCGGATCCTGGTCGACCGCGACGAGGACGGCTACCTGCTGCAGATCTTCACCAAGCCGGTGCAGGACCGGCCCACGGTCTTCTTCGAACTGATCGAACGGCACGGCTCGCTCGGCTTCGGCAAGGGCAACTTCAAGGCCCTTTTCGAGGCGATCGAACGCGAGCAGGAACGCCGCGGAAATCTCTAGTCCGCGATCACCGGAACCGCGCGGAGATTCCCCGTAAGGCGAAGGCAAAGCTTTCTTGGGGGAGGATTCGCTCACCGGCCCGTTTCCGCCGTTTCGCGGGCGGGATCGAGCAAAACGGCGAGTTCGCTTTATCGGCGTTTTGCGGCGAGGCTGGGGCGGTGAGCCTTCCCTCCTCCCGGATCTCCCTGAGCGCGCTGCTCGTCGCCGCGCTCACCGCCTGCTCGTCCACCGCGAACTCCGCCCGGCCGACGGCCGCG
The DNA here is from genome assembly GCF_024055675.1 of Actinoallomurus rhizosphaericola. Lineage (NCBI taxonomy): Bacteria > Bacillati > Actinomycetota > Actinomycetes > Streptosporangiales > Thermomonosporaceae > Actinoallomurus > Actinoallomurus rhizosphaericola. Next base: position 265,189 of record NZ_JAMXMW010000002.1, read on the forward strand.
GCCGCCCCGGCCGCGGCGGCGGTCGGCGCCGCGAGCGTCGGAGACCCCTACGTCCCCGGTGACGGCAACGGCGGGTACGACGTGCAGCACTACTCCCTGGACCTGCGGATCACACCCAAGGCGACACCCGAGCTGACCGGCACCGCGACGGTGACCGCGGTCGCGACCGGCCCGCTGGCCCGCTTCGACCTGGACCTCACCGGGCTCAACGTGTCCGAGGTCACGGTCGACGGCCGGACCGCCTCCTACAGCCGCAGCGGCAGCGAGCTCGCCGTCACCGCGCCCAAGCCGATCGCCCGCGGCGGGAGGTTCGCCGTACGCGTCCGGTACTCCGGGAACCCCCGGCAGATCGACGATCCGGTGCTGGGCCGGTACGGCTGGCTGCCCACCTCGGACGGGATCTTCACCGGCGACGAGCCGAGCGGGGCGCACACGTGGTTCCCCTCGAACGACCACCCGGAGGACAAGGCGAGCTACGACTTCCAGATCACCGTGCCGCGCGGCCTCACCGCGATCGCCAACGGGATCCAGACCGGGACGACCACCGCCGGGAACTCCACGACGTACCGCTGGCGCGAGGACGCCCCGATGGCGACCTACCTCGCGATGGTGGACGTCGGGCGGTTCAAGGTCCGCACCGGCCGTACGCCCGGTGGTGTCCCGGTGTACGTCGCGGTCGACCCGTCCGTCATAGCAACCACGGCGGACAAGCTGTACGACACGACCTCGCAGGTCGTCGACGCGTGGACGAAGCTGTTCGGCCCGTACCCGTTCGCGTCGGCCGGCGGCGTCGTCGACAACCTCCAGGTGGGGTTCGCGCTGGAGACCCAGACCAAGCCGGAGTACGGCCCGGCGATGGGCGCCGACCCGACCACGATCGCGCACGAGCTGTCGCACCAGTGGTTCGGCGACAGCGTCACCATCACCCGCTGGAGCGACATCTGGCTCAACGAGGGCTTCGCCACGTACGCCGAGTGGCTGTGGGGCGAGCGGACCGGCGGCCCGTCGGTGCAGGCGCAGTTCGACCAGCGGTACCGCCAGACCGGCAGCCCCGACCTGTGGTCGGTTCCCCCGGCCGATCCGGGCCGGGCGCAGCTGTTCGGCCGATCGGTGTACGAGCGCGGCGGCATGACCCTGCACGCGCTGCGGCAGAAGGTGGGCGACGCGAAGTTCTTCGCGATCCTGCGGGCCTGGACGAGCGAGCACCGGCACGGCAACGCCACGACCCCACAGTTCATCGCGCTCGCCGAACGGGTCTCCGGCAAGGATCTCGGCGGGTTCTTCCATGCCTGGCTGTACGGAAAGAAGCGCCCGACCTCGTGGTGAGCGCCGGTCGTACCTTGTGATCGGGGATCATGGGGAGGATGCTGTGTCCCGCGTGACGCCTCGGGCGTGGCGCCAGCGAAGACAACTGGAGAGGTGCATGGCAAGGCTTACCCCACGAGCTCTGTCGATCGCCGCCGTCGTGGCGGCGGCCGGCCTGCTCACCCCCCTTTCCGCCGCTCAGGCCACGACCGGGTTCACCCCCGGCGCGCCGGGCGCCGGCGACCCGTACTTCCCGGACATGGGCAACGGCGGTTACGACGCCCGGCACTACAGCCTGTCGCTCGCGTACGACGCCGGCACCAAGGCGATCGACGCCCACGCCACGATCTCCGCGACCGCGACGCAGAACCTCTCCCGGTTCGACCTGGACTTCCTCGGCCCGCTGAAGGTCGGCAAGGTCAAGGTGGACGGTCACGCGGCGAAGTACGAGCGCACCGGCGCGCAGGAGCTCGTGATCACTCCCCCGCGCGGCCTGCGCAAGGGACGGTCGTTCACGGTCGACGTCGCCTACTCCGGCGTCCCGCAGATGATCGACGACAAGGCGCTCGGCATCTCCGGCTGGATCCAGACGCACGACGGCGCGGTGGCGCTCTCCCAGCCGTTCGGCTCGGCGACCTGGTACCCGGTCAACGACAGCACCGACGACAAGGCCACGTACGACTTCACCGTCACGGTGCCGAAGGGCCTGCAGGTGCTGGCCAACGGCGAGCCGGCCGGCACGCACACGCACGGGTCGACGACGACGTTCCGCTGGGTGGACAAGCAGCCGACCGCCAGCGAGCTCGTCATGGTCGCGATCGGCCACTTCGACGTCAAGGACACCCGTACGCCGAGCGGCCTGCGCAACATCACCGCCGTCGACCCGGCCTCGGTGAAGTCCGCGACGGCCTCGGGCGACTTCAACCAGGCGACCGCCGACGTGATCGACTGGGAGCAGAGGCTCTACGGCCGTTACCCGTTCGGCTCGGTCGGCGGGATCAACGTGCTCGCTCCGAACGTCGGCTACTCCCTGGAGACGCAGGGCCGTCCGGTGTACGCGCGGCGCTCGGCGGGCGCGATCCCGAGCGCGGACCTGCTCGCCCACGAGCTGGGACACCAGTGGTTCGGGGACGCCGTGACCCCGCAGCACTGGAAGGACATCTGGCTGAACGAGGGCTTCGCGACCTACTCCGAGTGGCTCTACAGCGAGCAGCACGGCGGTCAGACGGCGCAGCAGTACTTCGACCAGGCGTACAACTCGGCGGACACCGACTGGAGCGGCAAGGTCGCCGACCCGGGCCGTGACCACATCTTCGACGACCTGACCTACACGCGGGCCGCGATGACGATCCACCAGATCCGCAAGGCCGTCGGCGACAAGGTGTTCTTCCAGCTGATCAAGGCCTGGCCGGCGGCGCACCGCTACGGCAACGCCGACACGGCGCAGTTCGTCTCCTTCACCGAGCACTTCACCCACAAGAACCTGGACAAGCTGTTCCAGGCGTGGGTCTACAGCGAGGGTAAGCCCGCTCTGTAGCGAGAAGTCGGCGACCCGGTGGCCTCGGCAGGCCACCGGGTCGTTCGCTTCAGGCGAGGACGCAGTGCGTGCCGCGGAAGATGGTCGGCATGCACTTGTTGCAGTGGATGCACAACGACCGGGTGGCGGGGTCCTTCCGGATGCGGTCGACGAGGTCGGGCTCGCGGAGCAGCGCGCGGGCCATGGCGACGAACTCGAAGCCCTCGGCCATCGCACGGTCCATGGTCGCGCGCTCGGTGATGCCGCCCAGCAGCACGAGGGGCAGTTTCAGGGCGGCGCGGAACTGACGGGCGCTGTCCAGCAGGAACGCCTCCTGGTAGGGGCAGCTCCGGAGGAAGCGCCCGCCGACCAGCGCGATGCCCAGCCGCTGCGGCTGCGGGAACGCCCCGGCGAACTCCCGGAGCGGCGCGTCACCCCGGAACAGGTACATCGGGTTGAGCAGCGAACTGCCCACCGTCAACTCCAGGGCGTCGACGCCGCCGTCGCGCTCCAGCCACCGGGCCACCTGCAGGCTCTCGTCCAGCCAGAACCCACCCGGTACACCGTCGTCCATGTTGAACTTCGCGAGGACGGCGATGCGGTCCCCGACAGCGTCCCGTACGGCGCGTGCGATGCCGAGCGCCACCTTCGCCCGGTTCGCGAGTGATCCGCCGTACGCGTCCCGGCGCCTGTTGAGTTTCGGGCTGAGGAAGGAACTGGCGAGGTAGTTGTGCCCCAGGTGGATCTCGACCGCGTCGAACCCCGCCTCGATCGCCAGTAACGCCGCGTCGCCGTACGCCGTGGTGATCCGCTCGATGTCGGCCCGCGTGGCCCTGCGATTGAATTGCAGACTCTGTGGATTGAACCCGGCTGACGGAGCCAGCGACGGGACGCCGTTGGACCGGCCGTTCGCCACCGGCCCGGCGTGCCCGAGCTGAGCCGAGATAGCCGCGCCCTCGGCGTGAACGGCGTCGGTCAGCCGCCGCAGACCCGGCAGCGCCTCCGGCCGCATCCACAGTTGATGACGCTCGGTACGGCCCTCCGGCGCCACCGCGCAGTACGCCACGGTCGTCATGCCGACCCCGCCCGCCGCATGCCGCCGATGGAACTCGATCAGCTCGTCGGTGACGACGGCGCCCTTCGTCATCCCCTCGAACGTCGCCGCCTTGATGACGCGGTTACGAAGGGTCAACGGCCCGAGCCGCGCGGGCTCGAACACGTCCGGGACGACGGATCCGTGCGCCATACGGGGCGGCCGATCAGTCGCCGTCGAGCACCGTCACCTCGACGCAGTCGCCGCCGTTGTCACTGCTGCGCTCCGACTTCCGCCACTGCGCATCCGTTAGGTCCATTTCTCTTCCGCCGTTCTCCTGATGAAGTCGACTGACTCTCGCTGGGAAAGGGCATGAGTGCGGATCGTCTCCCATTGGTCAGCAGGTGCCCTGTCTGCCGTTCAGCGCGGCGGTGAGGGCGCGGGCCAGATCGTGCGGGGTGGGGGCACGGGCGCCGGGGACCCCGTCGTGGGCGCCCAGGACCTTCAGGACGCAGCCGCGGAACGTCTCGCTGAACTGCGCGTAGTACGGGGTGACCGGGCGCGGGCGGGCGTGGTAAAGCGCGGCCTGGAGGGTGCCGGCGAACTGGCTGAAACGCTGTGGGGACGGTAGCTCGTCGGGCCGGTACTTCTTGTCGGGGCAGGGCGTCACCCCCTCGAAGGCCGAGGTCCGAGACGGAGTGAATCCCCCGCAGGAGAACAAGCGGCGCTGCGAGTCCGTGCTCGTGAGGAAGTCGATGAGCGCGCGGCTGTCCGCCTTGTGCCTGGACTGGGCGGAGACCGCGAGGTCCCATCCGCCGAGAACGCTGACGCCCGTCTCCGGGAGGGTCGTCACCTGGAACCTGTCGCCGACGCGCGGGTCGGCGATCAGCTCCCGGAAGGCGTACGGCCAGTTGCGCATGAGGCCGGTCTCGTGATCGGCGAAGGCCTCGAAGGAGCCGTCCTCCTCGTACGAGCGGGAGCGGGCCAGGATCGGGTTCGCGGTGGCCAGGCGGTCGATCCCCGCCAGTACGATCGCGGCGGTCCGGTCGTCGACCTTGTCGATGGGACCGCTGAGAACCGCCCGCTGCTGAGTGTTCCAGATGACCTCCAGCGTGTTGACGGTCAGTCCTTCGTAGTCCTTGAGCTGGGTCGCGTAGCCCCGGCCGAGCAGGTCGTTCCAGGAACTCGGCGCCCGGTCGCCCTGCCTGACGTAGAGCAGGCCGGCGTCGGTGTACCAGGGGATCGCGTACTGGTGTCCCCGCCATTGCCCGGTCTGCAGGGTCTGTGGGACGAAGTCGCCCGGGTCGTCAAGCTGAGACGCCTTGACCTCCGTGAGGAGACCGCGCCGGGCGTACTCCGGGATCCACGCGACGTCGGCGAGCAGGACGTCGTAGGCACAGCTTCCCGAGCCGACGGCCGCGGTGAGCTGGCTGCGGACCTCGTCGGTCGATCGCGCTATCTCCACGAGCGTCGCCGGCATGTCGGGGTGCGCCTTGTTCCATTCGTCGATCAGGGCGCTGCGCTGGAAGTCCGGGCTGACGTCGACGTCCGCGGCCATGACCAATCCGCGGTGCTTCCCACAGCCCGCGACGGCCGGGCGATAGGACAGCGACCATTTCACGCCGGGCAGGACGACCAGCGTCAGCGCGGCGGCGACGACGGAGGCGGCCAGGCGTCTGCGCCGGGTCGCGTGGCGGCGCGCCCTGTCCGCTAACACGACGGCTCGCAGTTCTCGGTCACGGTCGTTCCCATCCCCCGGCGATGTCGGACGCGACGAGGCTCGCGAAGTCGTCGGTCGTGAGCTGCCCCTGGGCGAGGCAGGAGTCCTTACCGAAGGCGCCGACGAAGTCTCTGACCGGTGGGTCGCCGCAGCCCGAAGGACCGGTCAGCACGGTAAGGACGCGCAGCGCGGGGAGGCGGTCCTTGAGCTGCTTGGCGAGTTCACGGGCCCGGCGCGCCGTGTCGGGGTTGGTGTTCGGAATCTGCCCGTCGGTGAGCAGGAGCAGAGTCTGTCTTCCCTGCTTCAGTGACGGGACGGCCTGCCCGACCGCGGTGACGAGGTCCAGGTCACGTCCGTTCGTGGTGGCACGGCGGACCGCGCCGAGGACGTTGTCGAAGGTGGCGCCGTCGCCGGTGTCACCGGTCGGGCCGTTCGCCGGATGCGTGACGCTCGAGAAGAGGTACAGGCTGATCGGGCTTCCCGATCGGACGTCGGCCATGACACGCTCGGCCACTCCTTGGGCCCGTGCCAGGCGCGGTCCGCCGGCCACGGTGTTGGCCATCGATCCGGAGATGTCGATCATCAGGCTCAGGGGGTACTTCGGCCGGGCACTGTCGTAACAGTCGAGGGTGCGGCTCAGCGACCCGGCACAGCTCGAATCGTGCAGCGTGGGGCGCGAGACGGTCTCCGGCACGTCGTTCCGCCGGCTCTGCAGGCTCTTCCGGTACGGGCTGTCCGCGGGGTACCGGCCGGCCGTGGTACGCAGGCCTTCGCGGGTCGACTGACCTTTCGCGAGCCAGTGGTAGAAGTCCTCGACGGCCTCGTTACGCCGGCCGGTGTCCTGACCGGGCCAGCGCAGGTGGACGAACGGGTAGTCCAGCATCGGCAGATCACTGGTGTAGAACGGGTAGAGCTGCCACTTCGCGGACGGGACACGCCAGGGGCAGGACACGTCCTGCCGCAGTGCGTCGCCGTGGTCGTAGCGCGCGAGGACGCTCTCCGGGAGGACGACCGCGGCGTTGCTCGGTGGTCCCTTCCCCGCGGCGTCGTCGGCCCGGAACCGGCACAGCAGCGAGGTGGCGTCACCGCCGGCCATCGGCTCATGGTCGAGCAGCCTCTCCACGTCCTCATCCGTCTGGTCCGCCGTGCGCAACGCCCGATACAGGAACGGGGTCGACAACAGCGCGGACTCGGAGGTGTCGGGGGACGGGCGGACCACCGACTTCAGGTCCAGCAGCCGATAGTTCGTGAAGGCCTGCAGCAGGGCCGCCAGGCTCGGCTGGCCCGCGTCGCCTCCCACCTCCGGACGATCGGCGTCGGCGAAGACGCCCAGGACCAGGGGCGAGGATCCGATCGAGCCGGTCGCGTGGACGCTGCCGATCTCGACGCGCAGCGGGTTCTGCGCTAAGGAGCAGGAATCGCCGTGCCCGAGGCGGTCCCGTACCCAGTCGACGGTCTCACCGCTCTCAGGGATCCAGATGTCCGGTTGCGGGCCCAGCAACGCCAACCGGGACGGGAGCTTGGCGCAGTCGAGCCGGTCGAGCGAGGAGTCCGGGCCCACCCAGCCGCCGGCCAGACCGCTCTCGAGCTGATCGAGTGATGAGGCCGCGGTCACGGTGACGGTCACCGTCCGGCAGCCGTTCCTCGACTTCTCGGCGACGTACCGGTCGGCCGCGTCGGTTAACAGGGCGGCGGCGTTCTCCGGACCGGCGACGACCCTGAGGTCCATCGGCGCGCCGCAGACCTGGTGGTGGGTCAGCGCGGGCCAGACCCGGTTCGTCGTGTAGGGCCACACGCTCGTCACGAAGAAGAAGACGGCCGTGACGGCGATGATTCCCGGGAGCCCGTACACCGTCCAGCGCACCGCGCCCTTCGCCACGATCACGATGTACTCGCCGAAGCGTGCACTGGGAGACGGCCGCTCGAGCGCCTCGATCCAGCGCAGGATCAGGGCCGCCACGAGGACCGCGACGGCCATGAAGCCCAGGAATGAGAGCAGCCGGCCCCAGAACGGCCACGAGAGCGCGTAGAAGCTGAAGAAGGCCTGCGGTCCCTCGAGCAGCGCGATGGTCAGCTCGACGACTCGGCGTCGCTTCGTGGCGCGATCGACCGAGGACATTTCACTCCCAACGCGCGATGACCGGCCTTTCACGCGGCCGCAGGGGCCACGTGCTGGGGATTCTCGGTAAAAAGCCTCTGACATCAGGCGCGCGAGGAGGATAACGTTTTCATAACGCCTCGCTCATCGGCCACGACCGGTCAGCCGAAGCTCAAGGTGTAACCCTCGCCTCGCAGGCGCCCGAGGACCTCGTCGCAGTGGTCCGGGCCCCGGGTCTCCAGGTGCAGCGACACCTCGGCCTCGTCGACGTTGAGCCGGGAGGCGGTCCGCTGGTGGACGACGTCCAGGACGTTGACCCCGAGCTCGGCCAGCTCGCCGAGCAGCGTGACGAGCGCGCCGGGCCGGTCCGGGAGCCGTACGCGGAACATCAGGTAGCGGCCGGCCACCGCCAGCCCGTGGCGGAGCACCTTGGACAGCAGCAGCGGGTCGATGTTGCCCCCGGACAGCACCGTTACCACCGGCGGCTCGAACATCTGCGGCCGGTCCAGCAGCGCGGCGACGCCGACCACGCCGGCGGGCTCGACGACCTGCTTGGAGCGTTCTAGGCAGTTGAGCAGGGCACGGGAGATCATCTCCTCGGAGACGGTGACGACCGAGTCGACGAGCTTGGAGATCAGCTCGAAGGTGAGGTCGCCCGGCCGGCCCACCGCGATGCCGTCGGCCATCGTGCCGGCCGGCTCCACGGCCACCGGGCGTCCGGCGGCCAGCGACGGCGGGTAGGCCGCCGCGCGCTCCGCCTGGACGCCGACGACCCGTACGTCCGGGCGGAGCTCCTTGACGGCCGCCGCGATCCCCGCGACCAGGCCGCCGCCCCCGACCGGCACCACGATCGTGCGGACCTCCGGGCACTGCTCCAGGATCTCCAGGCCCACCGTGCCCTGCCCCGCCACCACGTCGGGGTGGTCGAACGGGTGGATGAAGACCGCGTCGTTCTCCCGGGCGTAGGCCGTGGCGGCCGCCAGGCAGGCATCCACGCCGGGACCGCCGAACACCACCTCCGCGCCGTACGCCCGGGTCGCGGCGACCTTCGGCAGCGGGGCGCCCTCGGGCATGAAGACGACGCTCCTGCAGCCGAGGAGCGTGGCGGCCAGCGCGACGCCCTGCGCGTGGTTTCCGGCGCTGGCCGCGACCACGCCGTGTGCCCGCTCCTCCGCGCTGAGGCGGGCGATGCGGACATACGCGCCGCGGGCCTTGAACGACCCGGCGCGCTGGAGGTTCTCGGCCTTGAGCAGCACGGGGCCGCCGACCTTCGCCGACAGGGACCGGGATTCCAGGATCGGGGTCGTCACGGTGACATCGCGCAGCACGTCACGAGCCGCGCGGACCTCATCAACGCCGACGGGACCGCTCATGCCAGAAGTGTCCCACGGCAGGCGTCGGTGCCGAGGGCCCTGGTCGCGGGACCCGCCGAAACCCTCGGCACAAGCGGCCTGACGCCTACTCCTCCGCCGTCCAGTAGCGGTCCTCCGCGAGGACCAACGCCGCGGCGCCGATGAGGCCGGCCATCTGGCCCAGCGCGGCGGGGACGACCCGGACCTGGCGGGCGAAGTCCATCCGGGCGTGCGCCCGAAGCGTGTCCTCCAGCGGCCGGAACAGCAGCGGCCCCGCCTGGGACAGCCCGCCGCCGATCGCCACGACCTCCAGGTCGCACAGGTGCGTCGCGGAGGCGATCGCCACGCCGAGCGCCCAGCCCGCGCGGTTCATCGCCCGCACGGCGACCGGGTGCCCCCGGGCGGCGTCGTCGGCGAGCTCCTTGGCGGTCTCGCCGAGCCAGCCCTGCTCCCGCGCCCAGGCGGCCAGGGCGGGGCCCCGCGCGATCGCCTCCAGGCAGCCGCGGCCGCCGCACTCGCAGACCGGCCCCTCATGGTCGACGATCACGTGACCGATGTGGCCGGCGTTGCCGCTGACGCCGTCGACGAGGCGGCCGCCGAGGATCAGCCCGCCGCCCACGCCGGTCGAGACCACCATGCCCAGCATGTCGCCGCGCCCGCGGCCCGCGCCGCGCCAGTGCTCCCCCGCCGCGAACGCGATCGCGTCGTTGTGCACCCGGACCGGCAGGTCCGGGTACCGCTCCTGCAGACGCTCGCGCAGGGGGAAACCCCGCCACGCCGGGATGTTGAGCGGCGAGACCTTCCCGGCCGGCCAGCTCATCGGGCCGCCGCAGCCGACCCCGACGCCGGCGAGCCCCGTGGCGGGCAACCGGTCGATCAGGCTGAGCATCGTCCGCCAGAGGGTCTCGGCGTCGGCGTGCGGCGGCTGCGGCGTCGCGATGCGCTCGTACGCCGCGATCCGCCCGCCCGGCTCGACGAGCGCGGCCGCCAGCTTGGTGCCGCCGATGTCGACCGCGAGGACACAGCCCGTCACGCGGGACCCTCCTTGCCGCCCGGCCCGAAGGCCAGGATCGAAGCGGTGAAACTGTGAACGTGGTTGCGCCCCGCGACCGGGCCGATCTCCCCCGCGGCGAAGAACCCGCCGACGCCGGGGCCGCCGAGCACCTGGCGCAGCGTGCGCACGTCATGATCGGAGCTGGGGAACATCGCCCGGCCCCGGCCCGTGCACGAGAACAGCAGCGCCCCCTCGATGGGCGCCAGGTCCAGATCGCCCAGGAGATGGCTGAGGTCCTCGTCCGCCGCGTCGGCGTCGCGCACGTGGAACCGGACCGTCCGGCCGACCTCGATGACCTCCCCGGCCGCCAGCGCCCCCACCTCGGGGTCCGCGCCGATCACACCGCGGACCAGGAAGTCGCCGCGCTCCTGCCGCTCGGCGTACTCGTCCATGGCCACGCCGATCAGCAGCCCCGCCTCGACCAGCCCGCGCTCGTCCTCCGGCAGCCCGGCGACGATCTCCTCCAGCTTGGCCAGCGCGGGCATGCCGGCCAGCTCGTACAGGACGTTGTCCTCGGCCTTGGTGACGACCATGGTCGGGCCGATGGGCCTGGCGCCCTGGCTGACCACGGTCGAGGTCATCACCGACCCGCCGAGCAGCACTCCGACCGCGCCGGAGTCGACGATCTCGCCGTCGGCGAAGAGCCGGGTGGTCCCGCGGCCGCCCTGGCCGGTCGCCAGGCCCCCGACGAGCGGGAGGCCGGGCAGCACCTCACCGGACCGCTCGACGAACGCGTCCACCGGGAAGCTGTACGGGTCGGCCAGCAGCACCGCCACCACGTCGTCGTCGCGGGTCTGCGGCATGCCGACGACCGCCAGGCGCGGCGTCGCCTCGCCCTCCGACGCGGGGAACTTCAGCGTCTCCAGCCGGAACGGCTCGATACGCGCCTCCGGGAGCCGGGCCGCCCAGGCACTGACCGCGCTGCCGCCCTCGACTCCGTGGTTGCCGCCGATCACCCCGGACGCACCGCAGCCGATGACATTGGGAGTGCCCGCGACCTCCATCGCCCGCCGTGCCGCCGGCTCGACGGCCTCCGGGCTCGACGCGGACACGAAGACGAACACCAGATCCGGAGGGCCGTCCAGCGGGGCCACCGCCTGCGCCACCGCGGACTCCGCGGCCGTGACCAGGTCCGGTCCGACCGCCAGTCCGTCGCCGAAGCGTGCCATCGCCCTCCTCCCCTCCACCGTGGGCCCGATGCTTACGGTGTACCACAGCCACCTGACGAAGCCACGAGTCAATGATCGACTTCGTAGCGCGACGCGCGCCTTGGTCGGATGCGGCAGCGGAGTTCCCGGCATAGGGTCGGGAACATTGACGCTGAAGAACGTGCTGCGCCACGACGGACGCCGGCCGTCCGGCGAGTGAGGAGCGGTGCCCAGTGAATACGCGACCAACGACGCTCGGTGAGCTCCGGGCGACCGGCCATGTCCACCGGTCCGTGAAGGCCGAGATCCGGCACAACCTGCTCGCGCGGCTGCGCTCCGGGGAGCCGCGGTTCCCGGGCATCGTCGGGTTCGACGACACGGTCCTGCCGCACGTCGAACGCGCGCTCCTCGCCGGGCACGACCTCGTCCTGCTCGGTGAGCGCGGACAGGGCAAGTCACGGCTGATCCGTACGCTGGGCGGCCTGCTGGACGAGTGGACTCCCATCGTCGAGGGCTGTGAGATCAACGACCACCCGTACGCCCCGGTGTGCGTGCGCTGCCGCCGGCTGCTCGCCGAGAAGGGCGACGACCTGCCGGTCGACTGGAAGCACCGGGACGAGCGGTACGGCGAGAAGCTCGCCACGCCGGACACGAGTGTCGGCGACCTCATCGGCGACATCGACCCGATCAAGGTCGCGGAGGGCCGTACGCTCGGGGACCCGGAGACCGTGCACTACGGCCTGGTCCCCCGGACCAACCGCGGCGTCTTCTGCGTCAACGAGCTGCCCGACCTCGCCGAGCGCATCCAGGTGTCGCTGCTGAACGTCCTGGAGGAGCGGGACGTGCAGATCCGCGGCTACAACCTGCGGCTGCCGCTGGACATCCTGCTGGTGGCCAGCGCCAACCCGGAGGACTACACCAACCGCGGCCGGATCATCACGCCGCTGAAGGACCGCTTCGGCGCGGAGATCCACACCCACTACCCCCTCGACGTCGACGAGGAGCTCGTGCTCATCGGCCAGGAGGCCGAGGTCGCGGCGGCGGTGCCGATCCACCTGATGGAGGTCGTCGCGCGGTTCACCCGGCTGGTTCGCGAGTCCCCGGCGGTCGACACGCGGTCCGGCGTGTCCGCGCGGTTCGCGATCGCCGCGACCGAGACGGTGGCGGCCTCCGCGCTGCGGCGTGCGGCCCTGACCGGCGAGGAGCAGCCGGTGGCGCGCGTGTGCGACCTGCCGTCGATCGTGCCGACGCTCCTCGGCAAGGTCGAGTTCGAGGTCAGCGAGGAGGGCCGGGAGGAGGAGGTGCTGGCGCACCTGCTGCGCCGGGCGGTCGCGGAGACCTGGCGGCGCACGCTCGGCCCGGTCGACCTCAGCGGCCTGCTCGACCGGTTCGACCGCGGCGCGACCGTCGACTCCGGGGAGCTGGTGGCGGCGGCCGACCTCCTGCACCGCATCGGCCCGGTGCCCGGCCTGGCCCGGATCATGAACGGCCTGGGCATGGAGGGCGAGTCGCCGGGACACGCGGCGGCGGCGCTGGAGTTCGCCCTGGAAGGGCTCTACCTGATGCGCCGACTGTCGAAGGACACCGAGGACGGGACCTCGACCTACCGGACGTGACGCGGTCCGAGGTCCATGAGATTCCCTTACCCCCCGAGCGAGGGAGGAGGTCGCCGTGGCCGGATACCGCTACGGTCCGTTCCACGAGGGGCCGGACCCGCTCGCCCCTCCGTACGACGTGCGCGCCGCGCTGGACGCCATGGGCGATTCGATGCTGGAGGGCACGAACCCCGGTGACGCGCTGCGCGACCTGCTGCGCCGCGGCCTGCCCGGCGAGCGGCGGCGGCGCGGGCTCGACGACCTGCTGCGGCAGGTCCGGTCCCGCCGGCAGGAGCTGCGCGGCCGCGGCCGGCTCGACGGCACGCTGGAGGAGGCGCGGTCGCTGCTCGACCAGGCGATCGGCCAGGAGCGGGCCGCGCTGTTCCCGGACCCGAGCGACGACGCGCGGCTGCGGGAGGCCGAGCTGGACACCCTGCCGAACGACACCGCGCAGGCGGTGCGCCGGCTGGCGTCGTACGAGTGGCGGTCGCCGGAGGCGCGGCGGACGTTCGAGGAGCTGAAGGACCTCCTGCGCCGCGACGTGCTGGACGCGCAGTTCCGCGGCATGAAGCAGGCCCTGAGCAATCCCGATCCGGCGGCGATGCAGCGGGTCAAGGACATGATGGCCGCGCTCAACGACATGCTGGAGAAGGACGCGCGGGGCGAGCACACCCCGGAGGACTTCGACGCGTTCATGCGGGAGTACGGGGAGTTCTTCCCGGAGAACCCGCAGAACCTGGAGGAGCTCGTCGACTCCCTGGCGCGGCGCGCCGCCGCGACCGAGCGGCTGCTGGCCTCGCTCACCCCGGAGCAGCGGGCGGAGCTGGCCGCGCTGATGGCCCAGACGCTCGAGGACGCCGGGCTGGCCATGGAGATGCAGCGGCTGGGGTCCTCGCTACGGCAGCGCCGGCCCGATCTCGATTGGTCCGGCTCCGAGCGCATGTCGGGTGAGGACCCGATGTCCATGGGCGACGCGACGACCGCACTGGAGGAGCTCGCGGACCTGGCGGAGCTGGAGGGCGCGCTGCGGCAGGACTACCCCGGCGCGCGGCTGGACGACATCGACGAGGAGGCGGTGCGCCGGGCCCTCGGCCGGCAGGCGGTCGACGACCTCTCCGAGCTGCGCCGCATCGAGGCCGAGCTCGAGCGCCAGGGCTACCTCAAGCGCAAGGGCGGGGCGCTGGAGCTGACGCCGAAGGCGGTGCGGCGGCTCGGCGAGACCGCGCTGCGCCGGGTGTTCGCCCAGCTGGACACGGGCCGGCGCGGCGACCACGACCAGTCCGACGCGGGTCAGGCCGGCGAGCTGACGGGCGGTTCCCGCCCCTGGCAGCACGGCGACGAACAGCCGATCGACGTCGTACGGACGGTGTCGAACGCCCTGCGCCGCGGCGCGGCCCGGCCCGGCGAGGCCGGGACCGGCGTGCGCCTGACGGTGGACGACTTCGAGGTGCTGGAGACCGAGCGCCGTACGGCGGCGGCGGTGTGCCTGCTCGTCGACCTGTCGTACTCCATGGCGCTGCGCGGCACGTGGGGCTCGGCCAAGCAGACCGCGCTGGCCCTGCACACGCTGGTGGCGAGCAAGTACCCGCAGGACGCGATCCAGGTGATCGGGTTCTCCAACTACGCGCGGGTCCTGCCGCCCACCGAGCTGGCCGGCCTGGACTGGGACATGGTGCAGGGCACCAACCTGCACCACGCGCTGCTCATCGCCGGGCGGCACCTGGAGAAGCACCCCGAGCACGAGCCGATCGTCCTGATCATCACGGACGGCGAGCCGACCGCGCACCTGCTCCGTGACGGCCGTTCGTCGTTCGACTGGCCGCCGTCGCGCGAGACGCTGGAGCTGACGCTCGCCGAGGTGGACAAGATGACCCGGCGGCGCGCCACGCTGAACATCTTCATGCTCGCCGACGACGAGCGGCTCGTCGCCTTCGTTCAGGAAGTCGCGCGGCGCAACGGCGGGCGGGTGTTCGCGCCCACGCCGGACCGGCTGGGCGAGTACGTCGTACGGGACTATCTGCGGGTCCGCCGCGGCGGGGCCGGGTGAGGCGGCGGGTGCTCCGCCCGTCGCCGCGGCCGGGCCGGGTGAGGCCGCGGTCGTGATCCGCCCCTCGCCGCGGCGCGCGTCGTACGGGACGTTTGGACGAGCGGCTCCGGGCTAAGACCAGACCATGTCGAGCGCTGATCGGCTGCTTCTGTTCCTGCATCTCGGCTTCGCGATCTTCGCGCTGGGGCCGCTGACCGCGGCGACCATGGCGACGCCCCGGTACATCCGCCGGGGCCGGCCGGGCATCGTGCGCTATCTGAACCGCGCGACCCGGATCTACGGCCTGCTCACCCTGGGCATCTTCCTGTTCGGCGCGCTGCTGGCGCACGGGAGATTCGACCAGATGTGGCTGTCGGCGTCGATGACCCTGTTCATCGTCGCCCTCGTGCTGCTGGTCATCGTCGAGCGCGATCAGCGCAAGGCCGTGCACAAGCTCGAGGTCGCCGAGGCCGAGCGGCGGCCGGCGCCGGCGCGCGCGGCCCCGCCGCCGGTCGCGGAGACCGCCGCGGCCGAGACGGCGGGCGCCGACTCCGTCACCGCGCCGGGCGAGACTCCGGCGCCCGGAGCGGCGACGGACGCGGGCACCGCGACGCCGGAACCCGCGACCCGTGTTCCCCTCGGCGAGCCCGCCAAGGTGGAGACCGGCCGGATCGCCACGATCTCCGGCGTCGTCGCGCTCATCTGGCTCGTGATCCTCGTCCTGATGGTCTGGAACGCCTAGCCCTCCAGGGCCTGTTCCAGGTCGGCGAGGAGGTCGTCGACGTCCTCGATGCCGACCGACAGGCGCACGAGGTCGCCCGGCACCTCCAGCGGCGACCCGGCGGCGGAGGCGTGCGTCATGCGCCCGGGGTGCTCGATCAGCGACTCCACACCGCCCAGCGACTCCCCGAGCGTGAAGACCTTGGCCCGCTCGCAGACGCGTACGGCCGCGTCCTCGCCGTCGGCGTGCCGGAAGGACACCATGCCGCCGAACGCCCGCATCTGCTTGGCCGCGACCTCGTGGCCCGGGTCCTGCGGCAGGCCCGGGTAGTGCACGGCGCTGACCCGCGGGTGGCGGCTGAGGAACTCGGCGATCCGGGTGGCGTTGGCGCAGTGCCGGTCCATGCGGACGCCCAGCGTCTTGATGCCGCGCAGGGTGAGCCACGCGTCGAACGGCCCGGCGATGGCCCCCATGGCGTTCTGGTGGAACGCCAGCTCCTGGGCGAGCTCCACGTCGGCCGCGATGAGCGCGCCGCCGACCACGTCGGAGTGCCCGCCGAGGTACTTCGTGGTGGAGTGCACGACGACGTCCGCGCCGAGGGCGAGCGGGCGCTGGAGGTACGGCGAGGCGAACGTGTTGTCCACGACGAGCCGGGCGCCGGCCTCCCGCGCCACGTGCGCCAGCGCGGCGATGTCGGCGACGCCGAGCAGCGGGTTCGTGGGCGTCTCGACCCAGATGGCCGTCGTCTCCGGGCGTACGGCCGCGCGTACGGCCTGGACGTCCGTCAGCGGCACGGGGTCGTACGCCACGCCCCACCGGGCGAGGACCTTGGAGATCAGCCGGAACGTGCCGCCGTAGGCGTCGTTCGGGATCAGCACGTGGTCGCCCGGCTTGCAGATCGTGCGCAGCAGGGTGTCCTCGGCGGCCAGGCCCGAGGCGAACGCGAGCCCCCGTACGCCGCCCTCCAGGGCGGCGAGGCACTCCTCCAGCGCCGTACGGGTCGGGTTGGCCGACCTGCTGTACTCGTATCCACCGCGCAGGCCGCCGACGCCGTCCTGCTTGTAGGTGGACACCTGATATATCGGCGGAACGACCGCCCCTGTCGCGGGATCGGCCTCTTGACCTGCGTGGATGGCGAGGGTCTCGAAGCCGGTCTCGTGGTTGAAACCGTCCATGCACGCGAGGTTAGTGCCTCTGGCGGGGCGGCTGGGCGGCGCTGCGTCCATACCCGGGGATGATCCGTCTCCACCGTAGGGACTAGGACCGAAATCGACTCTGACGGTGAGGCAAAGCCCGTTTTGCCTGGATATCGTCGGTGCGTTACTCGAAGACACTCTACGAAGGGGAGCCACCCGTGTTCGGATGGCTGGGGCGCGGTGTCGTCAGACACCCATGGTGGACGATCGGCGCGTGGCTCGTCGCGGCGGCCGTCCTGGTGGTGTTCGCCCCCAAACTAACCACCAAATCGGACCAGCAGGCGTTCCTGCCGAAGAAGTACGAGTCGGTCGCGGCGTCCAACCTCGCCGAGAAGGCGTTCCCGAGCGGTGACCAGAAGGTCGACCGGGAGATGGTCGTCGTCAAGCGGAGCGACGGGGGCACGCTGTCCGCCGCCGACCAGCAGAAGATCGGTCAGACGGCGAAGGCCATCCAGGCCAAGGCGATCCCGAACGTGCAGATGGCCGCCACCAGCCCGCAGACGCTCTCGCAGAACCACAAGGTTCAGCTGATCGTCGTCGGCCTGCCCAACGGCTTCGACACCAAGACGCAGAAGAAGAACGAGGACGCCATCAAGCAGGTCCGTGCCGTGACGGCCGACCAGCTGAAGGGCAGCGGGCTGGCCTACGGGGTGGCCGGCAACTTCGCGTCCAGCGTGGACAACGAGAAGTCCAGCCAGCGGACCCTCGCCCTGATCGGGCTCGCGACGGTCGTTCTGATCATCGCCCTGATTCTGATCATCTTCCGCAGCCCCATCGCGGCGCTGCTGCCGATCATCGTCATCGTCCTGGTCTCGCAGGTCGCGAACGCGGTCACCGCGTTCATCGGTAAGGCGTTCGACCTCAGCTTCGACGACGGCTTCTCGACGATCATCGTCGTCGTGCTGTACGGCATCGGCACCGACTACATCCTCTTCCTCCTGTTCCGGTACCGGGAACGCCTGCGGGCCGGCGAGGACAAGAAGACCGCGATGATCACGAGTGTCGAGCGGGTGGGCGAGGCGATCGCCTCGGCCGCCGGCGCGGTCATCGCCGCGTTCATCGTCCTGGTGCTCGCCTCCTTCAAGGCGTTCGGCGCCCTGGGCCCGCAGCTCGCGATCGCGGTCGCGGTCATGTTCATCACCGCGCTCACGCTCGTTCCCGCCATCGTCTCGCTGCTGGGCCGCTTCGTGTTCTGGCCGTCGAAGGCGTGGAAGAAGGAGCCGAAGCCCGGTCTGTGGGTGAAGATCGGCAACAGTGTCGGGCGCCGCCCGGCCGTGACCGCGATCGCCTCCGGCCTCGTCCTGGTGGCCCTGGCCGCCGGTGCCCTGGCGTTCAAGGCGGACTACGACTTCCAGGCCGGCTCCCCGCAGAACACCGAGTCGGCGAAGGCCATGAAGGACCTGCAGGCCAGCCTGCCGTCCGGCCTGACCTCGCCCACCGAGGTGTACGTCCAGGGCAGCGGCCCGCTCGACAAGTCCGCCGTCCAGAAGTTCCAGCAGACGCTGGCGACCGCCAAGGGCGTCGGCCAGGTCGCGCCGGCGCAGTACAGCCCGGACCAGAGCGTCGCCAAGATCACGGTCGTCCTCAAGCTGAACCCCAGCTCGAACGAGGCGATCAGCCTGGTGAAGGGGCCCTTCCGCGACCTCGCCCACCAGAACGCCCCGCCCGGCACCAAGGCGATGGTCGGCGGCATGACCGCGGCGTACGCCGACATCAATGAGGTCAACAACCGCGACCTGTCGGTCATCATCCCGGTGGCGGTGCTGCTGATCGGCATCATCCTCGCGCTGCTGCTGCGTGCGCTGGTCGCTCCGATCTACCTCGTGATCGCGGTGCTGCTCGGCTTCACGGCCACGCTCGGCGCGACCGTCGCCCTGTTCCAGGGCATCGAGGGCAAGGAAGGACTGATGTTCCAGCTGCCGATCATCCTGTACCTCTTCGTACTGGCGATCGGCACCGACTACAACATCCTCATGATCGCGCGGTTGCGCGAGGAGTCACGCGAGGGGCACGACCCGCGGCGTGCCGCCGCGCTCGGCATCCAGCACGCCGGGCCGACGGTCGCGGCGGCGGGCGTCATCCTGGCCGGTACGTTCGCCGCGCTGACCCTGTCCCCGCAGTCGATGCTGGCCGAGATCGGATTCGGCGTGGCCATCGGCATCCTGCTGTCCGCGTTCGTGATGTCGGCGCTCTTCGTGCCGTCGATCACGGCGCTGATGGGCCACAAGGCCTGGTGGCCCGGGCACGGCGACGCGGCGCGCAAGGGGAACCAGCCGCCCGCGGCGGAGCCGTACGACCTGGTCGACCGCCCGGTCTGACCGGCCGGTGAGACACCGAGGCCCCGGCGGCGCGCTGGTCGCGCCGCCGGGGCCTCGTCGTTCATCGTGGGCGGCGTGCCGAGCACGCCGCCCGTCGTTCGTGAGGCGGCGCGCCGGTGACGCCGCCGCCTCGTTCGCCGGGGCCGGGTCAGCCGGTCGCGAGGAAGCCCAGCAGGTCCTGGCGGGTGATGAGGCCGGCCGGTTTGCCGTCGACGAGGACGACGGCGGCACCGGCGTTCTCCAGGACGCCGACGGCCTTGCTCACGCCCTCGCCCGAGCCGACCATCGGCAGCGGCGGCGCCATGTGGTCGCCCAGCGGGTCGTCGAGGCCCGCCTTGCCGCTGACCAGGGCGGCCAGGAGGTCCCGCTCGCCGACGGAGCCGACGACCTCGGCGGCCATGACCGGCGGCTCCTCCTTCATGACGGGCAGCTGCGAGACGTCGTACTCCCGCAGGATGGACACCGCGGTGCCGACCGTCTCGTGCGGGTGGACGTGCACGAACTCCGGCAGCCCGGACCCCTTGCGCGCCAGCACGTCGGCGATGCGCGGCTCCTCGGTTTCGGACGTGAGGAAGCCGTAGTCGGCCATCCAGTCGTCATTGAAGATCTTGGACAGGTAGCCGCGGCCACCGTCCGGCAGCAGGACGACGACCACGTCGTCGGGGCCGGCCTCGGCCGCGACGCGCAACGCCGCCACGACCGCCAGACCGCAGGAGCCGCCGACGAGCAGCCCCTCCTCGCGGGCCAGCCGCCGGGTCATGGTGAACGAGTCCTTGTCGCTCACGGCGATGACCTGGTCGCAGATGTCCCGGTCGTAGGTCTCGGGCCAGATGTCCTCGCCCACGCCCTCGACGAGGTACGGCCGGCCGGTGCCGCCGGAGTAGACCGACCCCTCCGGGTCCGCGCCGATGACCTTGACGCGCCCGCCGGAGATCTCCTTGAGGTAGCGGCCGGTGCCGGTGATGGTGCCGCCGGTGCCGATGCCCGCGACGAAGTGCGTGACCCGGCCCTCGGTCTGCGCCCAGATCTCCGGCCCCGTCGTCTCGTAGTGGGAGCGCGGGTTGTTCGGGTTGCGGTACTGGTCGGGCTTCCAGGCGCCGGGGATCTCGGCGGCGAGCCGGTCGGAGACCGAGTAATAGGAGTCCGGGTGGTCGGGTGAGACCGCGGTCGGGCACACCACGACCTCGGCGCCGTAGGCCCGCAGGACGGCGATCTTGTCGTTCGCCACCTTGTCGGGGCAGACGAAGACGCACCGATAGCCCTTCTCCTGCGCCACGATCGCGAGCCCGACACCGGTGTTCCCGGAGGTGGGTTCGACGATCGTGCCGCCCGGCTTGAGAGCGCCGGACTCCTCGGCGGCCTCGACCATCCGGACGGCGATGCGGTCCTTCACCGAGCCGCCCGGATTGAGGTATTCGACCTTGGCGAGCACCTGCGCGCGGGCTCCGGTCGTGACGTTGCGGAGGCGTACGAGGGGGGTGTCCCCGATGAGCTCCGTCAGCGAGTTGTGCACGTGCACCAGCGACGTCCCTGTCGTCGGCAATAGTTCTGCTCAGACGGTACCTCACCCGCTCTGATCACCGTGCGTCCGCCATCCGTGACCGATCGCTGTCACGGTCGATCGACGCGCGGGCTACCCGCCAGTAGGTTTCGCGGCCGACACGCAGTAGCCTGCGAACGGGACTCAAGGGCCGCCGCCCGGCCGGCCGAGGAGAAGGAGACCGATCATGCCCGAGGCTGTCATCGTCGCGACCGCTCGCTCCCCGATCGGGCGAGCGTTCAAGGGATCGCTGAAGGACCTGCGCCCCGACGATCTCACCGCGCGCATCGTGCGGGCGGCGCTCGACAAGGTCCCGCAGCTGGACCCGAACGACATCGACGACCTGCTGCTGGGCTGCGGCCTGCCCGGCGGTGAGCAGGGGTACAACATGGCCCGCGTGGTCGCCATCCTCCTCGGATACGACACCATCCCGGGCGCCACGATCACGCGCTACTGCTCCTCGTCCCTGCAGACCACGCGGATGGCCTTCCACGCGATCAAGTCGGGTGAGGCGGACGTGATCGTCTCGGCCGGGGTCGAGATGGTCAGCCGGTTCGCCAAGGGCAGCAGCGACGGCCTGCCCGACACCCAGAACCCGCTGTTCGGCGAGGCCCAGGCCCGCACCGCCAAGCGCGGCGAGGGCAACGCCGAGACCTGGCGCGACCCCCGCGAGGACGGCGCGCTCCCCGACGTCTACATCGCGATGGGCCAGACCGCCGAGAACGTCGCCCAGCTGCGCGGCATCAGCCGCGCCGAGCAGGACGAGTTCGGGGTCCGGTCGCAGAACCTCGCCGAGAAGGCGATCGAGAACGGCTTCTTCGAGCGGGAGATCACCCCGGTGGAGCTGCCGGACGGCACCGTGGTCGCCAAGGACGACGGCCCGCGCGCCGGCACGACGCTCGAGAAGGTCTCCCAGCTCCAGCCCGTCTTCCGGCCCGACGGCACGGTGACGGCCGGCAACTGCTGCCCGCTCAACGACGGCGCGGCCGCGGTCGTCGTGATGAGCGACACCAAGGCGGCCGAGCTCGGCATCACGCCACTGGCCCGCATCGTCTCCTCCGGGGTCTCGGCGCTGTCGCCGGAGATCATGGGCCTCGGGCCGGTCGAGGCGTCCCGCCAGGCCCTGAAGCGGGGCGGCCTGACGATCGACGACATCGACCTCGTCGAGATCAACGAGGCCTTCGCCGCGCAGGTGATCCCGTCGTACCGCGACCTGGGGATCGACATCGACAAGCTCAACGTCAACGGCGGCGCGATCGCGGTGGGCCACCCGTTCGGCATGACCGGCGCGCGCATCACGAACACGCTGCTCAACGGGCTCCAGACGCACGACAAGACCTTCGGCCTCGAGACGATGTGCGTCGGCGGCGGTCAGGGCATGGCCATGATCTTCGAGCGCCTCAGCTGAGCTCTGCGGTCACGCTCCGGTCAACGACACGACCGGTTCACGTAAAACTCCCCGGCGGGACACATCCGCCGGGGAGTTTCGTTAGCACTTCGTAACCCGTGCCGGGCGGAGTGTGACGAATGATCTACGTGCCGTGACAGAAAGCTCTCCGTCGGGGGGTTGTGTGATTGCGATGGGTGTTGCAGAGTCATCAACAAGCAGCACGCCCAGCCAGGAGGTGCCTATGTCTTTGAACCACTCACCGGAGACGCACAAGAACCTCATCGCACGCATCCCGAAAGTCACAGGACGTGACCTCCCCGAGTGGTTCGAAGCCATAGACAACGGCCCCGCGTTCCTGCGATGCGACGAGCGGGTCAACTGGCTGGCGGACGAGCACGGGCTCTCTCACGGATACGCCTCCGCCCTCGTGCACGAGCACGAGCTGCACCGGCGCGCCGTCCGCTTCTGACCCGGAGTGGAGCACCGCAGGGCACTCGACTTCATCACCGAGCACCACCGTGCGGTGATGGTGACGTTCCACGCCGACGGCCGCCCGCAGACGTCTCCCGTCCTGTGCGCGGTCGATGACGAGGGACGCATCGTCGTCAGCACGCGCGAGACCGCCGCGAAGACGCGCAACCTGATGCGCGATCCCCGCGTCACCTTCTGCGTCTTCACCGACGCCTTCTTCGGCGAATGGGTCCAGGTGGACGGCGAGGCCGAGGTCGTCCAGCTGCCCGACGCGATGGACCCACTGATCGACTACTACCGGAAGGTCTCCGGCGAGCATCCCGACTGGGACGACTACCGCACGGCGATGAAGAAAGATCGCCGGGTCGTCGTCCGGGCGACGATCGTCCGCGCCGGCCCCGACCTCCACGGCTGAGACGGCGCCGGCGCCCTCCCGCGAGCGAGGGCGCCGGCGCCGGGCACTTCTCTTCCCGTGCGACGCTCGTCGGCCTCGTATGGCGCTGCCCGTGCGCCGACCGCGTCAGTCCCGGTCGTAGAAGTAGGACAGGAACCGGAGCAGCTCCAGGTAGATCCAGACCAGGCTCACGGTCAGCCCGAACGCCGCCAGCCACGCGGCCTGCCGCGGAGCGCCCGAGCGGACCCCGTCCTCGATGGAGCGGAAGTCCAGCAGCAGGTAGAAGCAGCCGACGAGGATCGCGACGACGCTGAAGGCGATGCCGAGCGGCCCGTTCTCCCGGATCCCGATGCCGCCGACATGGAAGATCGACACCAGCAGGTTGAGCACCATCAGGCCCAGCAGCGCGAACCCGGCGGCGATCACGAAGCGGACGAACCTCGGGGTCACGCGGACGATCCGCAAGGCGTAGATCGCCAGCGTCGCGCCGAACGCCAGCGCGGTGCCGACGACCGCCTGCAGGACCACGCCGTTGTAGAAGGAGTTGTAGGCGTGGCTCACCACGCCGACCGCCACGCCGTACGCGGCCGCGTAGCCGAGCACGATGGCGGGATTGATCCGGCGGCCGAACGTCAGGATCGCCCAGCAGATCAGCCCGACCACGACGGCGGCGAGCGCGATGACGTTCGCCAGGCGGTCCGGGACGAGGACCCACGCGGCGGCGCCCGCCACGACGAGCGTGGCGAGCGTGAGGAACGACCGCACGACGACGTCGTCGATCGTCATGGACCGGGGCGGTGCGTACGCCGGAGCGTTGTACATCGCCTCGAGCCGGTACACGCTCGGGGCGTATCCCGACGACTGGCGGCCGAACGCGCCACGCCGGGACAGAACCGGGTTCCCGCTCTGCATGGTTTCCTCCCGAGTCGGTGGTTGAGGATTCAACGACGGCGCACGGTCGCGGTGTTCCCGCCCCCTCCTACCCCTCCCGTTCGCACCTCACGCCGAGCGGGAGAAGGGCCGGCCGACTTGCCGCGAATCGCCTATATCACGGATTCCGTAGATGAGCGCGGCCAGTATCGGACGAGAAACGGCGAACCGATACCGGCCGAACTGACGGCCATAACACCACCGGAGACACTCGGACGAAAGGTGTGGATTGCTCCGGTCGACCTTCGTCAAGCTGCAGTGCCCCCGGTCGGAGTCGAACCGACACAACCAACTCTTTTAGGGAGTCTGCCTCTGCCTGTTGGGCTACGGGGGCGGCGTAATCATACCGGGCATGAGCCAATAAGGGACCACCCAGTAAATGCGACAAATAACGCCTATTAGTGCCGCGCCCTAATTACAGGCCGAATACTGCTCAGTCTTTAGCGGCCAGCTCGAACTCCTCACGCGGTCGCGTGATCGACCCCAGCGAGACGATCTCACGCTTGAAGAAGACCGCGAGGGTCCAGTCGGCGGTCACCCGCGCCTTACGGTTGACCGTGGGCACCCGGGACAGGTGGTACGTCCGGTGCAGCCACCACGCGACGATCCCCCGCAACTTCACGCCGTAGATCTGCGCGACGCCTTTGCGCAGGCCGAGACTGGCCACGGATCCGGCGTACGCGTGTTCGTAGCGCTTGAGTTCCTTACCGCGCAGCGCCGCGACAACGTTGTCTCCCAGAACCTTCGCCTGCCGGACGGCGTGTTGCGCGTTCGGCGCGGTCAAGTTGCCCGGTTTCGTCAGGTCGGGAACGGCCGCGATGTCGCCCGCCGTGAAAGCGCCCTCCACGCCTTCCACCGTCAGCTCGGCGGTGGCCTTGAGCCGCCCCTTCTCATCGAGCGGAAGGTCGGTGCGGCGGACGACGGGATTGGGCTTGACGCCCGCCGTCCAAACGAGCGTTCCCGCGTCGAACTCCTCGCCGTCGCTGAGGACGATGTGGTGCCCTTCGGCGGATTTGAGGAGCGTCTGGAGCTTGACCGCGATGCCGCGCCGGCGCAGCGTCTCGACCGTCCAGCGGCCCATGTCCGGACCGACCTCCGGCAGGATGCGGTCGCTCGCCTCGACCAGCACCCACCGCATGTCGGACGGGTCGACGTTCGGGTAGTAGGCGCAGGCGTCGCGGGCCATGTCCTCCAGCTCGGCCAGCGCCTCGACGCCCGCGTAGCCGCCGCCGACGAAGACGAACGTCAGCGCCCGCTTGCGGACCTTCTCGTTCGCCGTCGAGGCCGCGATGTCGAGCTGCGCGAGCACGTGGTTGCGCAGGTAGATGGCCTCGCCGACCGTCTTGAAGCCGATGCCGCACTGGGCGAGGCCGGGGATCGGCAGCGTCCGGGAGATCGACCCGGGGCAGAAGACGAGGAGGTCGTAGGAGAGCATGCGGGTCTCGACGGACCGCTCACCGCCGCCGCCCTCCGCGCTGGTGCTCCCGACCACCTCGACCCACGCCTGGCGCTTCGCGTGCTCGACCTTGGTGACGCGGCCGTTGAGGATCGTCGCGCGCGGGAGTACGCGGCGCAGCGGCACGACGACGTGCCGCGCCTCGACGTTGCCGGCGGCCGCCTCCGGCAGGAACGGCTGATAGGTCATGTACGACTGGGGATCGACGACCGTGATCTGCAGTTCGCCGCTCTTGAGCTCGCGGCGCATCTTCTTGTGCAGGCGGAGTGCGGTGTACATGCCTACATAGCCGCCGCCGACGATGAGCACGTGCGTTGCCATACGAGTTCCGGTACCCATGGGATCCTCCCGAAACGACCGGAGACCTTGTGAAAACTTTCACAACCTCGCTTTTTACGGTAATCCGGCAGAACGTCCGATGCCAGAGCACGTCCTGTGAGACCGATCACGTGCGAACCACTCGCCGCGAAGCCGCGTCAAAGAGGGAGAAGGAACCCGCGCGGGGACGGGCGGAGCGAGGGGGCCGTGCAGGGGAAGCGGGGGCTCCACTGTGCGCCGCTCCGCCCGTCACCCGCCGGGGTCCGTCACCCGCCGCGAAGCGTGCGGCTACGAACCGCTCGGAGGGGACGCCGGAGGACCGTCTCCGGCCCGGCCGGGCAGGTGCGCGTACGCGCGGGCCCGGGTGAACACCGCGTCCAGCATGGGCTCGGTGACCCGCCCCGTGAAGGTGTTCTGCTGGCTCGGGTGGTAGCAGCCGAGCAGCAGCGTCTCGGCGCCGTCCGGCGCCCTCAGGAGCACCTCGGCTCCATGCCCGAAGGCCGGGCGCGGAGCGGGCAGGGCGTACCCGGCCTCCTTCAGCGCCGGCCACAGTGCCTGCCAGCCGTACCCGCCCAGCACGACGATCGACCGGACCGTCCCGGCGACGAACCCGAGCTCGCGGACGAGCCAGGGAAGGCAGGCGGCGCGTTCGGCCGGGGTGGGCTTGTTGGCGGGCGGGGCGCAGCGCACCGGGGCCACGACGCGGGTACCGAGCAGCCGCTGGCCGTCCCCCGCGTGGGTGCTGGTCGGGATCGCCGCCAGACCGGTCCGGTGCAGGGACGCGAAGAGCCAGTCGCCGCTGCGGTCCCCCGTGAAGATCCGTCCAGTGCGGTTGCCGCCGTGCGCGGCGGGCGCCAGGCCGACGATGAGGACGCGCGGCTCGGCGTCTCCCCAGCCCGGAACCGGCCGGCCCCAGTACTCCTCCTGCGCGAACGCCCGGCGGCGTTCGACGGCGACCTGCTCCCGCCAGGCGACGAGGCGAGGGCAGGCACGGCACACCGACTGCCGCGCGACGAGCTCGCCCAGCGTCGGGGCGGACCCCGCGAGGGCCCGTACGTCCTCCGGGGTCCGCGCGACCGGCGTGTCCGGGCCTGCGGGGTCCTCCGGATGTCCGGATCCCGGGGGGATGAAGGGGGCGTTCATGCCGTCCGACTCGGTTCGCTTCGCTTCCGTGGGGTCAGACCAGCGACCAGGCGATGCCGTCGAGGATGTCGCGCTCGCTGACGATCAGGTCGGCGAAGGCGTACTCGCGCATGATCCGGTCGAGGATGAGCGCGCCGGCGCCGATGACGTCGACCCGCCCGGGGTGCATGACGCCGATCCCGCTGCGCTCGTCGTGCGTCGAGCGCAGCAGCGTACGGGTCACGTCGTGGACCTGACGGGCCTTGATCCGCGACAGGTGGATCCGCTCGGAGTCGTACGCCGGCAGGTCCAGGGCGATGCCCGCGACCGTGGTCACCGAGCCGGCCAGCCCGACCAGGGTGCGCGCCTCGGCGACGGGTACGGCCGGGAGGTTCTCGGCGGGGCGGGCGGGCGCGCCGTCGGCGAGGGGGCGGGCGGCCGGCGAGTCGGCGCCTTCGGCCAGGGCACGGGCGGCCGCGGCCGGGTCGGTGCCCGCGGCGCCGTTGCCGGGCGGGCCCGCAACGCCCGCCGCGTGACCGTCACGGACGGCGGCCAGGGCGGCGTCGATGTCCGCGACGGCGGCCGCCACCTGCTCGGGCGACGGCGGGTCGGAGCGCAGGTGCCGCTCCGTGAGCCGGACACAGCCGATGTCGACCGAGCGCGCCGCCTCGACCTCGGCGGTGCCGAAGACGAACTCGGTGGAGCCGCCGCCGATGTCGACGACGAGGTACGGGCGCATGGGCCGGAGTGCCGACAGGTCCTTCGTCGCGCCGATGAAGGACAGGCGGGCCTCCTCCTCCCCCGTGATCACCTCGGGTTCCACGCCGAAGATGTCGACGACGCCCCGGACGAACTCGTCCCGGTTGCTCGCGTCACGGGTGGCACTGGTCGCCACGACCCGCGTCCGGATCGGGGTGCCCGTGACGTCGTGCGCGGCGATCAGCTTCGCGTAGCCCCGCATGGCCGCGAACGTACGGTCGAGCGCCTCGGGGGCCAGGCGACCGGTCTTGTCGACGCCCTGCCCGAGCCGGACGATCTCCATCCGGCGTTCGAGGTCGGTCAACCGGCCGTCGACGATGTCGGCGATCAACAGGCGGACGGAGTTCGTCCCGCAGTCGACCGCCGCGACACGCGTCGCTGTGCTCACGATTCGTTCGCCTCCCGGCGCACCTCTTCGGCGCGGTCCTGCCGCGCTCCTCCACCTCCGACCGCGCCCGAGAGGCCCGGCTCCCGCAGGCCGCCCGCTCCGGCCGCCGACTTACAGCAAATCATGACAGGCCCTGACAGGTCGCGTCATCGGATCCTTGAGACGGCCCCGCCTCAGCGCCACATGTGGCCGCGCACGAACCGGAACGCCACCAGTCCGGCATCCGGTCCAGGGCCTCCCTGCCGAAGGGGTTCGCCCCGGGCACCGCGAGTTCGTGGGCGACCAGGGCGTGCAGGCACTTGACCCGGGTCGGCATGCCGCCCGCGGTCTGCATGCCGTCGGGAAGCGGCTCGACGCCCTCTTCCTCGGCGGCGGCGTCACGGCGGTCGCGGTAGTCGCGGTGCGCCGCCTCGTACGCCGCGGCCAGCTCCGGGTCGGCGCCGAGCCGCGCGGTCATCTCGCGCATCAGCCCGCTCGCCTCCAGCGTCCCGATCGCCGACGCGGCCTTCGGGCAGGTCAGGTAGAACAACGTCGGGAACGGCGTGCCGTCGGGCAGCCGCGGTGCGGTCTCCACCACGTCGGGCAGCCCGCAGGGGCAGCGATGCGCGATCGCCCGCAGCCCGCGCGGCGCACGGCCCAGTTGCGCCGCCACCGCCGCGACGTCGTGTTCCTCGATCACCGGTAAGCCCTCCGGAGTCGCCGGCAGGCCCGCCTGCCGGCAGATGCCCGCCTCACCGACCCACCGTCACCGCACTCGCCCCGGCCGTGGTCGGCGTGCCGGACCGGGAGGCGGGTCGGCGCCGGGAACCGGCCTCGCCGAAATCCGTACGCCAGCGCTCAGGGTATGCGGTCAGCGGCGCCGATCCGCCGCGTCCACCGAGCGCCACAGCGTGACGTACCAGGGCGGAGTCGGCGGGGGGCGCTTGCGGGAGGCGTCCTGGCCGCCGCTCTGCCCGCCGCCCAGCACTACGTAGCACTTGGCGCCCGGGTCGCACATGTGCAGCCGGCGGCGCGCCTCCCGCCTGATGTAGGACTCGTCACCGAGCCGCTGTTTCTGCCGGGACAGCTGCTCGACCTGAGCCTGCGCCACACGCTGCTGCACCCGCAGCGATGCGATCTCCCGTCGCTGGGCGATGTACTCCCGGACGGGATAGGCGAGGCTCAGGGCGATCGCGCACGCGACGACCGCCAGGATCGCGGCGCGACTCGTCAGATGAGCGCGCCGCGCCTCCCTGGCCTTCCGCTCAGGCGGTCGCCGCTTCTCCTCGGCCATCGGAGCGTGGTCTCACTCCGCGTGGAAGCGGGGGAACGCCGACTTCCCGGCGTACCGCGCGGCGTCGTCCAGGAGCTCCTCGATGCGCAGGAGCTGGTTGTA
The DNA here is from genome assembly GCF_024055675.1 of Actinoallomurus rhizosphaericola. Lineage (NCBI taxonomy): Bacteria > Bacillati > Actinomycetota > Actinomycetes > Streptosporangiales > Thermomonosporaceae > Actinoallomurus > Actinoallomurus rhizosphaericola. Next base: position 294,414 of record NZ_JAMXMW010000002.1, read on the forward strand.
CTTGGCCACCCGGTCGCTCCGGGCCGGAGCGCCCGTCTTGATCTGGCCGCTGCCGACGGCGACGGCCAGGTCGGCGATCGTGGTGTCCTCGGTCTCGCCGGAACGGTGGCTCATCATCGTGCGGAAGCCGTTCATGTGGGCGAGGTTCACCGCGTCGAGGGTCTCGGTCAGCGTGCCGATCTGGTTGACCTTGACCAGGAGCGCGTTGGCCGCACCCGAGTCGATGCCGCGCTGCAGGCGCTCCGGGTTGGTGACGAACAGGTCGTCGCCGACGATCTGGACACGGGAGCCGACGGCCTCGGTCATCGCCTTCCAGCCGGCCCAGTCCTCCTCCGACAGGGGGTCCTCGATGGAGACCAGCGGGTACGCGTCGAGGAGCTCGCCGTAGTAGGACGCCATCTCCTCGGCGGACCGCTTGCCGCCCTCGAAGGCGTACGTGCCCTCGGAGTAGAACTCCGTGGCGGCGACGTCCAGGGCGAGACCGATCTGGGCGCCCGGCTGGAAGCCGGCCCGCTGGATCGCCTCCAGGATCAGGTCGAGGGCGTCACGGTTGCTCGGCAGCTCGGGCGCGAAGCCGCCCTCGTCGCCGAGGCCGGTCGCCAGGCCACGGCCCTTGAGCACCGACTTCAGCGCGTGGTAGATCTCCGCGCCCCAGCGCAGGGCCTCGCTGAACGTCGACGCGCCGATCGGCGCGATCATGAACTCCTGGATGTCGACGTTGGTGTCGGCGTGGGCGCCGCCGTTGAGGATGTTCATCATCGGAACGGGCAGCAGGTGCGCGTTCGGCCCGCCGACGTAGCGGAAGAGCGGGAGGTCGGCGGACTTGGCGGCGGCCTTCGCCACCGCGAGGCTCACGCCGAGGATCGCGTTGGCGCCGAGGCGGGACTTGTCGGGCGTCCCGTCGAGGTCGATGAGCGCCTGGTCGACGAGGCGCTGGTCGTCCGCGTCGTAGCCGAGGAGCTCGGGCGCGATCTCGTCGAGCACGCCGAGCACGGCCTTCTCGACGCCCTTGCCGTTGTACCGCTCACCACCGTCGCGCAGCTCGACCGCCTCGAACTGGCCGGTCGAGGCGCCGCTCGGCACTGCGGCACGCGCCTCGCTGCCGTCGTCGAGCAGCACTTCCACCTCGACCGTGGGGTTGCCGCGGGAATCGAGGATCTCCCGAGCGTGTACGGCTTCGATCGACGACACTTGAGCTCCTTGTGATCACTATCGGACCTTTCGCCCCTGAGCCTAGTCGCCCGGGGTCCGACGGCCGTGCAACGCCACCCCCCTTCTGTGTCGGCGGTCACCCGGCGCACCTGACGGCCGTAGCGGGCCCCTGGCCGCCCATCTGCAAGATCTTCATGGCGTAGTCATCCCGTTACTCCATTCTTCCGGCCACTTGACGCTCCCTTCGATTCCCTTGTCTACTTAAGCGACCAATCACACCTGTTCGATAGACAAAGTGGGAGTTGCCCATGAAACCGCGGCTCGCGGCCTTCGGCCTTGCCATCCTCGCCGGCGCCGGGCTGCTCACCGCGTGCGGCGGTGGCGGCGACGACGCGAAGGCCTCCTCCGGCGGGGACGGCACCGTCGTCCGGCTCGGCTTCTTCCCGAACATCACCCACGCCACGGCGCTGGTCGGCGTGCAGAAGGGCATCTTCACCAAGCACCTCGGCAAGGCGCCGAAGACGCTGACCTTCAACGCCGGCCCGGCGGCCACCGAGGCGGTGTTCTCCGGCGCGGTCGACGCGACGTACGTCGGCCCCAACCCGGCCATCAACGCCTTCGTGAAGTCGCACGGCCAGGCCATCAAGATCATCGCGGGCGCGGCCAGCGGCGGCGCCGCCCTGATCGTCAAACCGTCGATCAACTCGGCGGCCGACCTGCGCGGCAAGAAGATCGCCACTCCGCAGCTCGGCAACACCCAGGACGTGGCCCTGCGCTACTGGCTGAAGCAGCAGGGCCTGAAGACCGACAAGGCCGGCGGCGGCGACGTCCACGTCGTTCCCCAGGACAACTCCCAGACCCTGCAGGCGTTCGCGCAGGGCCAGATCGACGGCGCGTGGGTGCCGGAGCCCTACGCCTCCCGGCTCGTTCTGGAGAGCAAGGGCAAGAAGCTGGTCGACGAGGCGTCGCTGTGGCCCGGCGGCAAATTCGTGATCACGAATCTGATCGTGCGGACCGAGTTCCTCAAGAAGCACCCCGACCTGGTGAAGAAGCTGCTCGAGGCGCAGGTCGAGACCACCGCCTACATCAACTCCGACAAGGCCGGCGCGGAACAGGCCGCCAACACCGAGCTGGGGTCCCTGACCGGCAAGCCGCTCAAGCAGGCCGCCCTGGACGCGACGTTCAAGAACGTCACCTTCACCAACGACCCGATCGCCTCGTCGCTGAAGCTGAGCGCGCAGCACGCCGAGGCGGTCGGCCTCCTCGACCACGTCGACCTGAACGGCATCTACGACCTCGGTCCGCTCAACGAGGTCCTCAAGGAGAAGGGCGAGCCGGCGGTGAGCGACTCGTGACCCGCGCGCTCGGCTGAGGGAGAAGGACATGTCTGCCACCACACGGGAACCGGAGCGCACGACCGCCCCTCCGGTCCGGATCGACGGCGTCTCCAAGGCGTACGGGACCGGCGGCGGGGCGCTGCTGGCACTGGACAAGGTGTCGCTGTCGGTCACTCCGGGCGAGTTCGTCTGCATCCTGGGCGCGTCGGGATGCGGCAAGAGCACGCTGCTGTCGATCGTCGCCGGGCTGGACCGGCCGACGCTCGGCACGGTCGACGTCGGCGGCGCGCGGGTCGGCCTGATGTTCCAGGAGCCCGCGCTCTTCCCCTGGCTGACCGTCGCCGGCAACGTCGAACTGGCCCTGCGCACGCGCGGCGTGCCCAAGGCCGAACGCCGGCGGCGCGCCGCCGAACTGCTGGCGGCCGTGCACCTGGACGGCTTCGGCCGTAAGCGGCCCCACCAGCTCTCCGGCGGCATGCGCCAGCGCGTCGCCATCGCCCGCGCCCTCGCCCAGGACAGCGACGTCCTGCTGATGGACGAGCCGTTCGGCGCGCTCGACGCGATGACCCGCGACCTGCTCCACGACGAGCTGGAGCGCATCTGGTCCGAGCGTTCGCTGACCGTGCTGTTCGTGACGCACAACGTCCGCGAGGCCGTACGCCTCGGTGACCGCGTCGTCCTGCTGTCCAGCCGTCCCGGCCGGGTCGTCGAGGAGTTCCCCGTGCCGCTGGACCGGCCGCGGCGCATCGACGACGCCTCGGTCGCCGCGCTGGCCGGCCGCATCACCGACCGGCTGCGTGCGGAGGTCGGCCGCCATGGAGCGTGAACCGGTGGAGCCGGGAACGTCCGCGACGAACGTGCTCGAACGCCAGATCGCGGGCCTGGACGCCCTGGAGATGGCGAACCGCTCCCAGCCCGGCCCGCTGCGGCGCATGTGGGCCTCGACGTGGCCGGTGCTCGCCGCGATCGCCATCGCGATCGGCGCCTGGGAACTCGTGGTGCTCAGCGGCTGGAAGCCGACGTACGTCCTGCCCGGCCCGACGCAGGTCTTCCCGCAGCTCGGCAGGGACCTGAGCGAGTCGTCCTTCTGGGCGGGGCTGGGCCTGACGATGCGCCGGGCGGTGATCGGCTTCGCGCTGGCGATCGTCGTCGGGGTGCTGCTCGGCGCGGTCGTGTCGCGGGTGCGGTTCCTGCGGGTGGCGTTCGGCTCGCTGATCACCGGGCTGCAGACGATGCCGTCGATCGCGTGGTTCCCGCTCGCGATCATGCTCTTCCAGCTCAGCGAGAGCGCGATCCTGTTCGTCATCGTGCTCGGCGCCGCGCCGTCGATCGCCAACGGCCTCATCGCCGGCGTCGACTACACGCCGCCGATCCTGCTGCGGGCGGGGAAGATCCTCGGGCTGCGCGGGTTCGCGCTGTACCGGCACCTCATCCTGCCCGCGTCGCTGCCGGCCTTCGTGACGGGCCTCAAGCAGGGGTGGGCGTTCGCCTGGCGCAGCCTGATGGCGGGCGAGCTCCTGGTGATCATCGGGCACCACACGTCACTCGGCGTCCGCCTGGAGTACGCGCGGGAGAACATCGACACCCAGGACATGATCGCGGTCATGATCGTGATCCTGGTCATCGGCATCGTGATCGACCGGCTGTTCTCCGCCGCCGACCGCGCCCTCCGCCGCAGCCGCGGCCTCGACCCGTCCTGAGCACCCCTCAGGGGCGGCGCTTGAGCAGGTCCCCCGGGTCGAGCTCCCCGAACGGGTCGGGCAGCTTCAGCATCTGACCGCACGTGGCTCGGGCCACCTCGTTGTAGTGGCCCGAGCCGAGCCGTTGCAGGACGATCGTCGGCCCCTCATCGTTCTCGTCGACCTCGACGAGGAGATACCAGGGGATGCGGGCGACGGAGTAGAGATGGTTGTTGGAGGGCGAGAGGACCTCCACGACCAGGAGGATCTCCGCCGGATCGTGGACCAGGACGTCGTCGCCCTGCTCGTACGTCGCCACCACGTCAGGGACGAGGATCTTCTCCGGGCCGATGCGCACGTTGAGCGCGACCTCGACGGCAAGATCGTCCGGCGCCTGAGCCTCCAGCAGGTTGGCCAGCCGCCGCATGAGCCGCTGATGCGCCTGCCTCGGCGCGGGGCTCACGACGAGCCTCCCGTCGACCAGCTCGATCTTCGGCCCGCCGGGCGGGATACGGAGGTAGTCCTCCTCGGTCCAGGGACCGTCGTGGAACCAGAAGTCTTCGTACGGCACGGCTTCCGCGATCACCTTCGCTCGCCTCTCGACGATGTCGACACCAGTCTGACGTGCCCGCATCCTAGACAGGGGTCGGCACGCCCCGCAGGGATCTCGTCACTGTCGGTCATTATCAGGTAAAGCCGTGAAGCATCCGAATGGCGTCCGGTCCCGCAATCGGGATCCTCCGATGCGGGGCCGGACGCTGTCAGGGGCGTGGTTGGCGGGGGTCAGACGGCTGCGGCGGGACCCGGGCCGGGTTCGAGGTCCTCGATCCGCTCGGCGAGGGTCTCCGGGACCTTCTTGGCCGCGCTGAGCGGGGCGGCGATGTCCTCCAGCGAGACCTGCTCGGCCTTGACGCCGAAGATGGCGGCGATGACACCCGCGAAGGCCATGACGCCGGCCGCGATCAGGTAGGCGATGAACAGCTTGCCCCGGTCCGGGTGGTCCTGGTCGCCGATCAGGGCGCCGAAGATCGTCGGACCGAGCGACCCGAAGACCTGCGCGATGGCGAAGAACAGCGCGATGGCCTGAGAGCGCAGCTCCATCGGGAAGATCTCACTGACCGTCAGGTAGCCGGAGCTGGCCGCGGCCGAGGCGATGAAGAAGATCACCGTCCAGAGCACGGTCTGCGAGAAGGCCGACAGCGACCCGATCTTGAAGAGGTAGCCGCTGACCGCCAGGAGCACGCCGGACACGAGGTACGTTCCGGCGATCATCTGCTTGCGGCCGATCGTGTCGAACAGCCGGCCGATGAGCAGGGGGCCGAGGAGGTTCCCGGCCGCGAAGGCGAAGAAGTACTTCGCCACGTCGTGGTCGGACACCCCGTAGAAGTGCTTGAGCACCAGGCCGTACGTGAAGAAGATCGCGTTGTAGAGGAACGACTGGCTGATCATCAGTGTGGCGCCGAGCAGCGACCGTGAGGGGTAGTCCCGGAACAGCGTCCGCGCGACCTGGGTGAACGAGATCGCCTCGTGCGGCTGCACCTCGACGTACCGCTCGGGGTCGACCGGCTCCAGGGTGCGGCCGGACGCCTCGACCTCGCGTTCGATCTGGGCGATGGTCTTCTCCGCCTCGTCGGCCTGCCCATGGGCCAGCTGCCAGCGGGGGCTCTCGGGGAGGGTGCGGCGCAGGCCCCAGATCGCCACGCCGATCACGGGGCCGATGAAGAAGCCGACCCGCCAGCCGATGTTGTCGGGGAAGACACTGTGGTTCAGCAGGACGTACTCGCTCAGCGACGCGACGATGGCGCCGAACCAGTACGTCCCGCTGACCGCCAGGTCGACGCGGCCTCGGAACCGCGCGGGGATGAGTTCGTCGATCGCGGAGTGGATGGCCGCGTACTCCCCGCCGATGCCCATTCCGGCGATGAAGCGGAGCACCAGGAAGCTCCCGTAGTTGAACGAGAACGCGGTCAGCCCGTTGGCGACCAGGTACAGCGCGAGGGTGGCGACGAACAGCCGGCGGCGGCCGAGCCGGTCGGACAGCCGGCCGAACACCAGCGCGCCGACCACCTCTCCGATCAGGTAGATGGTCGCCGAGAAACCGACATTCTGAGAGCTGAGGTGGAGGGTGTGGGAATGTTGCAGGACCGGGCCGACGATGCTGGCGATCTGGATCTCGAGGCCGTCCAGCACCCAGGCCACGCCGAGGGCGGCGATCATCCGGGTGTGGAAGCGGGACCAGGGCAGTCGGTCGATCCGGGCGGGCACGAGGCTTCGTACGGGGCCCTGTTGCGGGATGGCGCCCACGTCGTCTCCTTTGCCGTGTGGTTGCGTACCGTCAGGATGCGATCACGTTAGAAAGCCCTTGCCGCACGGTGAACGGATCGTGGACAGATCTGAGGTTCAGGACGTGGTTCGTCCGAAATCTGCCGACACGCCCAAGCTCAAGGATCGAGCGTCGGATCAGAGGTTGTTGCCGCGCGTCCCGCCGACCGGGGGGATGATCGGCGGGGTGGGAATGCCGGGGGGCGTCGGCTCGACCGGCCCGCCGGGCGGCGTGGGCCCGACCGGCGGCTTGGGCCCCTGCGGCGCGCCCTTGCTGACGTAGATGGTCACCGTCGCGCCGGGTTCGACCGAGGCTCCACCGCCCGGCGAGGTCCGCGCGACGGTGCCCGTGCCGTACGCGTCCGAGGCGATCCGCGGGCCGAAGCTCACGTCGAAGCCCGCCGCCCGCAGCCGGTCGGCGGCCGCCGACGGGCTGAGTCCGAGGACGTCGGGGACCTGCACGCGGTCCTCGCCGGACCCCTCGCTGTAGTAGTCGCCCGGCGGGCTGTGGAAGTCGTGCTCGGGCACGTCGCGCAGCGCGCCGAGCATCGTCTCGCGCCAGATCGGCGCGGGGATGTCGGCGCCGAACACCTCGCCGAAGCAGCGGCCGCCCAGGCAGACGTTCGTCAGCGGATGCTTGTAACCGCCCCGCGGGTCGCCGACCCAGACCGCGCTCGCCAGGTCCGGGGTGTACCCGGCGAACCAGGCGGAGGAGAAGCCGTCGACCGTGCCCGTCTTGCCCGCGGCCGGGCGGCCGATGCCCTCTCCGGCGGCCGTGCCCTGCGTCAGGACCCCGCGCAGGACGTGGTTGACCGCGTCGGCGACGCCCTTGTCGATCGCCTGGTGGCAGTGGGCGCTCGGGACCTTCAGCTCGTGGCCGGCCGTGTCGGTGATCTTCGTGAGGACGATCGGCGCGCAGTACTCGCCGCGCGCGCCGAACGCCGCGTACGCGGCCGCGACCCGCAACGGCGAGACCGTGTTGAAGCCGAGCGTGAAGGAGGGGTACTGCTGCAGCGCCGAACCGTCGGCGCGGCGCATGCCGAGCTTCTCGGCCATCTTCACCGTGTCGCAGAGGCCGACCTCCTTCTCCAGCCGGAGGAAGAAGGTGTTGACCGAGTGCCACGTCCCGGTGACGAGGCTGAACGTGCGGCCGCCCTCGCCGTCGCCGGCGTTGCCCAGCGACTCCGTGGAGCCGACCGGTTTGCCGTCGCAGTCGCGGAACCCGGTCGGGGTGTAGTGGTCGGGGGCCATCAGGCGGTGCCCGAACGGCATTCCCTGGTCCAGCGCGGCCGCCAGCGTGAAGATCTTGAAGGTGGACCCGGCCTGCATGCCGATGCTGGTGCCGTGGTCGGAGTCGGCGGCGAAGTTGACCCAGGTCTTGCCGCGCTTCTCCGAGGGTCCCAGCTCCCGGTCGACGGCCATGGCCTTCACCTGGCCGGTGCCCGGCTCGACGAGCGCCTCGGCCGCCGCCTTGTGGCTGGAGTTCTTCGGCGGGACGTAGTGGTCGACCGCGCGCTGCGCGGCGCGCTGCATCCCCGGGTCCAGCGTCGTCCGTATGACCAGGCCGCCGCGCTGGAGGAGCCGGGTGCGTGCCTTGACCGTCTTGCCGAAGATCGGGTTGCCCAGGATCTCCCGCTCGACGTAGTCGCAGAAGAACGGCGCCGAACTCTCCACACAGCCGTTCGGCGTCGACGTGACGTGCAGGCGGAGCGGTGTCCGCTCGGCGGCCGACGCGGTGTCGGCGGGCAGCCAGCGCAGGTCGCTCATCCGTTGCAGCACGGTGTTGCGCCGCTGCTCGGCCAGCTTCGGGTTGACGGTCGGGTCGTAGGCGTACGGGTAGCGGACGATGCCGGCCAGCAGGGCCGCCTCGGGCAGGGACAGCTTGGCGGCGGAGTGGCCGAAGTAGTGCCGTGATGCGGCCTCGACGCCGTACGCTCCGCTGCCGAAGTAGGCGATGTTGAGGTACCGCTCGAGGATCTGGTCCTTGGTCAGCTGCTTCTCCATCGCCACGGCGTAGCGCAGTTCGCGGAGCTTGCGCGCCGGCGTGGTCGCGAGGGCGGACCGGCGTTCGGCGTCGGTGTCGGCCGTCTCGACGAGGAGGTTCTTGACGTACTGCTGGGTGATGCCCGACCCGCCCTGCGTGACCTGACCGGCGGCGAGGTTGCTGACGAGAGCGCGCGCGGTGCCCTTGAGGTCGAGGCCGCCGTGCTCGTAGAAGCGGCTGTCCTCGATCGCGAGGATCGCCTTGCGCATGATCGGGGCGACCTTGCTCAGGGGCACGTCGACGCGGTTCTCGTAGTAGAACGTCGCCAGCTTCGACCCGTCGGCGGCGAGGATCACCGATCGCTGGGCGACCGGCGGGGTCTGCAGGTCGCCGGGGATGGCCTCGAACCAGTTCGCGCCGTTGCGCGCGCCGACGCCGACCATCCCGAGGGTGGAGAAGGCGATGAGCGCCGCCAGCACCCCGGCGACGACCCCCGCGCCCGCGAGGCGCCCGATGATCCTCAGGGCGTCACTGCGCGGGCCTTCCCCAGAAGACACGGGGTCAGCGTACGCCGAACCGAGCTGGGAAGGATCTCCGCGGTCCAACAAAACACCGCCGCTTCCGGTCATCCAGTCACAGATGGCGACATATCAGCCGCGGTAACGGCGTCCGTGACGGTGCGGAGGCGGGCTCAGTCTCCCTTCCACGGCCAGACGAACGGCGGGTCGAAGAACCACGGCAGGCGACTGTTGGGCTCCGGAAGGTCCTTCCCGCCCTGATCGGCGCCCGCGGCCTTGTCCTTCGCCTTGTCGTCCTCCTCCTTCTCGCCGTCGCCCTCCCGGAAGTACTCCCCCGGCGGACCCGCGAAGTCGTGCGCCGGAACCCCCTTCAGGGCGGCCTCCATCGTCGCCCGCCAGATCGGCGCCGGGACGTCCGCGCCGTACACCTGGGCGTAGCACGCCTCGCCCAGGCACACGTCGCGCAGCGGGTGCTTGTAGCCGCCGCGCGGGTCACCGACCCAGACCGCGCTCGCCAGGTCCGGGGTGTACCCGGCGAACCAGGCGGCCGAGAAGTTGTCGACGGTGCCGGTCTTGCCCGCCGCCGGACGCCCGAGTTCGTTGCCCTTGGCCGTGCCCTTGGTCAGGACGCCCCGCAGGATGTGGCTGACCGCGTCGGCGACGCCCTCGTCGATGGCCTGGTGGCACTTGGCGCGCGGCACCGGCAGGAATCCCGTCGGGCCCATGACGCTGGTGATCGCGATCGGGCGGCAGTACCGGCCGCGCGCCGCGAACGCCGCGTACGCCGCCGCGAGCCGCAGCGGCGAGACCGTGTTGAACCCGAGCGTGAACGACGGGTACTGCTCCAGCTTCTGCCCGGTCGCGCGGCGCATGCCCAGGCGGGTCGCCATCTTGTACGTGGCGCAGAGCCCCACCTTGCGCTCGAGTTCGAGGAAGAACGTGTTGACCGAGTGCCAGGTGCCGGTGACCAGGGTGAACTGCTTGCCGCCCTCGCCGTCGCCGGCGTTGCCGAGCGAGACGCCGGAGTCGCCGACGCGGTCCCCGTCGCAGTTGCGGAACCCGGTCGGCACGAAGGACTTCGGCGCGTCCAGCTTGTGACCGAACGCCATCCCCTTGTCCAGCGCGGCGGCCAGCGTGAACACCTTGAACGTCGACCCCGCCTGCATGCCCAGGCTGGACCCGTGGTCGGAGTCGGCGGCGAGGTTCACCCACAGCGTGCCGCGTTTGGTGCTGTCGCCCATCCTGCGGTCCAGGGCCATCGCCGTGATCTCCCCCGTGCCCGGCCGGATCAGCACCTCGGCGGCCGCCTTGCCCGATTTGTTGTCCGGGGGAACATAACGGTTCAACGCGTGCTGGGCGGCCTTCTGCATGCGGGGTTCGAGCGTCGTACGGATCTGCAGGCCGCCGCGCTGCAGGAGGAACCGGCGCTCCTGGGCGGTCTTCCCGAACGCCCGGTTCGCCAGGATCTCCCGCTGTACGTAGTCGCAGAAGAACGGCGCCGAGCTCTCCACGCACCCGTTCGGCGTGGCCGTGATCCGCAGCCCGAGCGGCCGGCCCTTGACCTCCGCCGCCTGCTGGGGCGTGATGACCTTCAACTCGGCCATGCGGTCCAGGACCGTGTCCCGGCGCGTCCGGCCCCGTACCGGGTGCAGGTTCGGGTCGTACGTCTGCGGCGCCCGTACGATCCCCGCCAGCGTCGCGGCCTGCGCCAGGGACAGGTCGACGGCGTGCACGCCGAAGTAGTGGCGGGCCGCCGCCTCGACGCCGTACGCGCCGTCGCCGAAGTAGGCGATGTTGAGGTACCGCTCCAGGATCTGCTCCTTGGTGAGGTGCTTCTCCAGGCCGATGGCGAGCCGCAGTTCGCGGAGCTTGCGTACCGCGGTCGGTTCGAGTGCCTCCCGGCGCGCCGTGGTGGTCGTCGCCGTCTCGGCGAGGGCGTTCTTGACGTACTGCTGGCTGAGCGTCGACCCGCCCTCGACGACGGTCCCGGCGCTGAGGTTGGCGAACAGCGCCCGCAGGATGCTCTTGGCGTCGAGCGCGCCGTGCCGGTAGAAGCGGCTGTCCTCGATCGCGATGATCGCCTGGCGCATGATGGGCGCCACCTGGGCGAGCGGCACCTCGACGCGGTTCTCGTAGTAGAACGTCGCGAGCCGGGAGCCGTCCGCGGCCAGGATGACCGAACGCTGCGGGAGCGCCGGGGTGGCCAGCGAGCCCGGCAGCGTCTCGAAGGCGTGGTTCGCGGCCTTGACGCCCAGGCCGGTGGGCAGCAGGACGGGCAGCGCCAGGCAGGCCGACAGCACGCCGGCGGCCACCCCGGCGATCACCAGGTCCTTCAGCCGCGCCGACCGCCGCCCCGATTCCCGCCCCACACTTCGCGGTCATCCCCACACAGAGGGTGATCGGAACCTGTTATCGGCCCTGGTGCCGCTCGACGCGGTCGTGGAAGCGGCGGGCGGCGGCGCGCAGCTCGGCCTCGGGGTCGCGGCCCTCCTCGCGAAGCCGGCGGACGAGCGCGAACAGGTCCGCGCCCACGCCGTCGTCGGCGAACAGCTCCTCCGGCACGTCCGCCTTCGCGGCGCGCCGCTGCAGCTGGGCCGCGAGCGAGAGCGAGGGCTGGGCCATCGGAACGCCGTGGAAGATCGAGGCGTCCTCGCCCCGCTCCGCCAGCTTGATCGCGTTCCAGTTGGCATCGACCTCGTCGGCGTCCGCGACCGTGACGTCACCGAACACGTGAGGGTTCCGGCGTACGAGCTTGTCGGTGATGCCCTCGGCGACGTCGTCCACATCGAAATGCGGCGAGACCTGCGCGTGGAACACCACCTGCATGAGGACGTCGCCGAGCTCCTCGCGCAGGGCCTTCAGGTCGCCGCTCTCGATCAGGTCGATGACCTCGTACGCCTCCTCCAGGAGGTACGGCGCGAGGGACTCGTGCGTCTGCTCGCGGTCCCAGGGGCACTCGCGGCGCAGCGTGTCCATCACCGCGACCAGGTCGAGGAACCGCGCGCCGGGCAGGTCGTACGCGCCCTGGACCACCTCCACCTGCGGAGGCTCGTCCATCCCGACGAGGACGGAGCCGACCGCGCGCATCAGGTCCTCGTCGCCGTCGAGCCCGGCCAGCCACACGACCGTGCCGGTCGACGCCTCGCGGACGAGGGCGGCGGCGTCGGGCTCGACGACCTCCACCGCGACGCCGGCGTCACGGACATACGGCAGCTGCGGGTGCTCGCCGCTGCCGGTGAGCACCCGGTCGGCGCCGCGCAGCGTCTCCCAGGCGGGCCACGTCAGCTGCCCCGGCGCGACCCGCGACGAGGAGGCCAGGAAGGTCAGGCCTGGCATGAGACTCCGCCGCTCGTGGTCGGCGTGCCGGAGTCCGGCTTCGACAGGGTCGGGCAGACCGGGCCGAGGGCCATGTGCTGGAAGTCGAAGGAGCCGTAGCGCGGGTTGACCTCGAGCTTGAGGCGGCGGCCCGCCCGCTGGTAGCTGCCGGCGACCTGCTGCAGCGCCTGCTGCTGGGACTGCTGGTCGGTCGCGTTCGTCACGCCGTACTTGCTCATGAGCTCCTGGCGGAGGACGACCGACTTGACGTAGTCACGGCTGTACCGGGTCGGCAGGCCCTGGGCGAGCACGTTGGCGTCGATGGTGGGCATCCCGCCGTTCTGCGCGATGATCGCGTCGACCTGACCGCCGCTGGCGCTCACCCCGTCGGCGCGCGCGACCTCGTCCCAGACCTTCATGTCGACGAGCTGGTACAGGGCGCTGCGCTGCGGCGAGGACGGGTCGAACGGCACCTGCTGCCCCTGGGCCTGCGCCTGCTGGGCGATCTGCTGGGCGGCCGGGTACTTCGGCAGCTCCTTGGTCCACTCGTCGACCGTCGAGTTGAGCTTCGAGATCGTGATGCGGTCGTTGCCCACCAGGGCCGCCGCCCCCGTCTTCACGGGACCGCAGGCGGTGAGCGCCGTACCGGCCAGCGCGGCGGCGATCATGATCTTGAATGGCTTACGGATCACAGCGTCCTTCTCAATTCCTCGCCCGCGGGGGTCGCGGGATGCGTCCGGCACCGGGGGTCTCCTCGCCCCGACTCGTCATCTGGTCACGGCACGTCAGCGGGCCACGGGATCGGGGAGGAACAGCGCCTCCACCAGATCGGTACACCATTTCAGCAGCTCCTGGTCGCGCAGCGGGCGCCCGCCGAGCGGAGCGGTCTTGGGCACCGGCACCAGCAGGGTATTCGTCGCCGTCTTCAGGATGCTCTTCGGGTACAGGCGCTGCAGCCGCACCGTACGCGACTCGGGCAGGCTGACCGGCGAGAACCTGATGTGGTTGCCCTGCAGGGTGACGTCCGTCAGCCCGCCCCGGCGGGCCAGCGCGCGGAACCGCGCGACCTCCAGGAGGTTCAGCACCGGCACCGGCGGCGGCCCGAACCGGTCGGCCAGCTCGTCGCGCACGCCGACGATCTCGTCGTCGCTCTGGATCGCCGCGATCCGGCGGTACGCGTCCAGCCGCAGGCGCTCGCCGGGGACGTACTCGTGCGGAATGTGCGCGTCGACCGGCAGCTCCACCTTGACCTCGGGCGTCTCGGGCACGCCCTCCTCGCGCAGCTCGCGCACGGCCTCGCCGACCATCCGTACGTACAGGTCGAACCCGACGCCGGCGATGTGCCCGGACTGCTCGGCGCCCAGGACGTTGCCCGCGCCCCGGATCTCCAGGTCCTTCATCGCCACGAACATGCCCGCGCCCATCTCGGTGTGCTGGGCGATCGTCGCGAGCCGCTCGTGCGCGGTCTCGGTCAGCGGCGTCTCGGGCGGGTACAGGAAATAGGCGTACGCGCGCTCCCGGCCCCGGCCGACGCGCCCGCGCAGCTGGTGCAGCTGCGACAGGCCGTACATGTCGGCCCGGTCGACGATCAGGGTGTTGGCGTTCGGGATGTCCAGGCCGCTCTCCACGATCGTGGTCGCGACGAGGACGTCGTACTCCTTCTCCCAGAAGTCGACCATGATCTTCTCGAGCTGGTGCTCGTTCATCTGGCCGTGCGCGACACCGACCCGGGCCTCCGGCACCAGCTCGGTGAGGTGCTTGGCGACCTTGTCGATCGAGCGGACCCGGTTGTGCACGAAGAAGACCTGGCCCTCACGGAGCAGCTCGCGCCGGATCGCCGCGGCGATCTGCTTGTCGTCGTACGGGCCGACGAAGGTCAGGACGGGGTGCCGCTCCTCCGGCGGGGTGAGGATCGTCGACATCTCCCGGATGCCGGTGAGCCCCATCTCGAGCGTGCGCGGGATCGGCGTGGCCGACATGGCGAGGACGTCGACCTGGGTGCGCATCTCCTTGAGGCGCTCCTTGTGCTCGACGCCGAACCGCTGCTCCTCGTCGATGATGATCAGCCCGAGGTCCTTGAACCGGGTCTCCGGTGACAGCAGGCGGTGCGTGCCGATGACGAGGTCGACGGTGCCGTCGGCGACGCCGCGCAGCGTCTCGACGACCTCCTTGTCGGTCTGGAACCGGCTGATCGGCTTGATCACCACCGGGAACGACGCGAACCGCTCGGTGAACGTCGACAGGTGCTGCTGCACCAGCAGCGTCGTCGGCACGAGCACGGCGACCTGCTTGCCGTCCTGCACCGCCTTGAACGCCGCCCGCACCGCGATCTCGGTCTTGCCGTAGCCCACGTCGCCGCAGATCAGCCGGTCCATCGGAACCGGCTTCTCCATGTCGGACTTGACCTCGTCGATGGCGGCGAGCTGGTCCGGCGTCTCGATGTACGGGAAGGCGTCCTCCAGCTCACGCTGCCACGGGGTGTCCGACTGGAACGCGTGCCCCGGCGACGCCTGGCGGGCGGAGTAGAGACGGATCAGCTCGCCCGCGATCTGGCGGACGGCCTTGCGCGCCCGGCCCTTCTGCTTCTGCCACTCGGCGCCGCCGAGCCGGTGCAGGCTCGGCGCCTCACCGCCGACGTAGCGGGTGACCTCGTCGAGCTGGTCGGTCGGCACGAACAGCCGGTCGCCCTTGGCGTACTCGATGATGAGGTACTCGCGGGTGGCGCCCTGCACGGTGCGGCTGGCCATCTCGACGTACCGGCCGACGCCGTGCTGCTCGTGCACGATGTAGTCGCCGACGGTGAGCCGCAGCGGGTCGACGCCGCCGCGCCGCCGCGACGGCATGCGCCGCATGTCCTTGGTCGAGGACTTCTGCCCCGACAGGTCGGTCTCGGTGAGCACCGCCAGCTTGACGGCGTCCCAGACGAAGCCGTGGTCGAGCAGCCCGCAGGAGACGTTGACGATCGCCGGCTCCGGCGCGCCGGGCAGCTCGGTGACCTTCGCGCCGAGCCCCTCCTCGCGGACCACCTCGGCGAGCCGCTCGGCCGGGCCGTGGCCCTCGGTGACGAGCACGACCCGCCACTCCTCGTGGATCCAGCCCTTGACGTCGGCCATCACCCGCTGGGTGTCGCCGCGGTAGGACTCCGCCGCGCGCGCCCCGATCCGCAGCGCGCCGTCGCCGTCGGCGTCCGGCGCCTCGTCGACGGCCACCTCGGTGAGCTCGCCGGTGGCGGCGGAGTACTCGCGGCGGGTCCGGCCGCCCGCCGGATCGGCGCCCGCCGACTCCGCGCTCGCGAACGGCGTGATCGTCCACCACGCCAGGCCGAGCTCCGCCGTACGGTCGCGGACCTCCTCCAGGGTCCTGAACGCGGCCGCGCCCAGGTCGATGGGGGCCTCGCCGCCCGCGGCGGCGTTCACCCACGACGCCTCGAGGAACTCCTGGCTCGTGCTGACCAGCTCGGCGGCGCGCGTACGGATGCGCTCGGGGTCGCAGACGACCACCGAGGAACCATCGGGCAGCACGTCGAGGAGCAGCTCCATGTGGTCGGCGAGAACGGGCGCGAACGCCTCCATGCCCTCCACCGCCGAGCCGTCGGCGATCTGCTGGAGGATGTCGGCGAGCGCCGGGTGCTCCCGGCCCAGCTCGCGGGCGCGCTCGCGCACGGACTCGGTCAGCGGCAGCTCACGGCACGGCGGCGCCCACAGCCCCTGCTGGGCGACCTCGAGCGAGCGCTGGTCGGCCGCCTTGAAGTAGCGGACCTCCTCCACCTGGTCGCCCCAGAACTCCACCCGCAGCGGATGCTCCTCGGTGGGCGGGAACACGTCGAGGATGCCGCCGCGGACGGCGATCTCGCCGCGCTTCTCCACCAGGTCGACGCGGTTGTAACCGGCGTCGACCAGGCGGCGCACGGCGTCGTCGAGGTCGGCCTCGTCCCCGGGCCGCAGGCGCACGGGCTCCAGGTCGCCGAGCCCGGCGACGATCGGCTGGAGTACGGCACGGACCGGCGCGACGACGGCCTGCAGCGGACCGGCCGCCGGGTCCTCGGGATCGCCGTGGGCCAGCCGTCGCAGCACGGCGAGGCGCTGGCCGACGGTGTCCGAACGCGGCGACAGGCGCTCGTGCGGCAGCGTCTCCCAGGCGGGGAAGTGCGCCACCGCGGCCGGGTCCAGCAGGCTTGTCAGGGCCGCCGTCAGGTCCTCAGCCTCGCGGGCCGTCGCGGTGACCATCAGGACGGTACGCCCGCGCTCGCGGGCCAGCGCGGCGCCGAGGACCGGCCGCAGCGCGGGCGGTGCGACGAGATCCAGGTGGGCGTCGGCGCTCTTCAGGGCACGGGCGAGCGCGGAATCGGCGGCGGCGACGTCGAGCAGTCCGGAAAGGGTCATGAGCTCATCAAGGGTCAGGCAGCGTGAAGGCCCGAGAGTGATCTCACCCCGGGGTCCCCAGCCTACGCGTCGCCGCTACCACAGGCCGCAGCGCCCCGGTCAAGCGGGTGGGTCATGGGGCGACCGCCGGACGACCGGAGCGAGCCCGACGCAGCGACCGGAGCGGCCGGCCGAGGGACGAGGTCGTCCGCGGAGGGAGTGAGGAGAGTCGAGCGACCAGACGACACGGACAATGCCGAATGCGGCCACGGTGCGCGAGCAGACGACTACGCTCCGGGGCGTGACCGAGCTGCGGACCCCGCCGACCTTCGATCCCGACGTCTTCCACCAACGTGTTCGCGAGTACGCCGACGAACGGCCGTACGAGCGACTGCGGGTCCTCGACGCCGGCTGCGGGCGGAGCGTGCCGCTCGACCTGCGTCCCGCCGAGTGCCACGTCACCGGGGTCGACGACGACCTGCCGGAGGCGCGCGCGGGTGTCCGCGCCCGCCGCGACCTCGACGCCTGGCATCTCGGGGACCTGCGCACGGTCCCGATGCCGCCACGCGTGTACGACATCGTGCACGTCTCGTACCTGATCGAGCGGATCCCGCACGCCGAGCTGGTCCTCGACCGGTTCGTCGCCGCGCTCCGGCCCGGCGGGCTGATGCTGGTCCGGTTCCGGGACCGCGACAGCGCGTTCGGCCGCCTCGACCGGGTCGCCCCGGGATGGCTGCGCTCCGTCCTGTGGCTGCGCGGCACCCCGCCGCGTCCGGTGTACGAGCGGGTGGCGTCGGCCGCCGGCATGCGGGCGTACTGCCTGATGCGGGGCCTGGTCGTCGTCGACGAGCACACGTCCGCCGGGATGGTGGCCTGGTCGGGGACGATCGTGCGGCTGATGTGCCGGGCCGTGGGCCTCTTGTCCCGGAATCGCGCGACCTCGGCGTACAGCGACGTCGCCATGGTGATCCGCAAGCCGGAGAATCGCTACGCGCGCATCATCTGAGGTGGCGTCGGCAGAGCGTAGAGTGCAATGGTCAACGGTCGAGACACGATCGGAGCCTGCGTTGACGACGGAAGCCGGCGACCTACGCGACCTGCCGAGCCTGACGCCCGGCCCGGCCGAGCTGGCCGACCTCGAACTGCTGCTGAACGGCGCGTTCCATCCGCTCACCGGTTTCCTCGGCGCGGTGGACGCGGCGACCGTGTCCGCCGCCGGACGGCTGTCCGACGGCACGCCGTGGCCGGCGGCCGTGACGATCGCCGTCCCGGAGGACCTCACCAAGGAGGACCGGGTCGTCCTGACCGATCCGGAGGGCGTGCCGCTCGCGGTCCTGCACATCGCCGAGACGTGGCAGGACAACGCGTCACCCGCCGGGTTCCCCGAGGGTGATCCCCTTCGCGCGTCGGGGACGACCTCCTGGCACGCGGCCGGCCGGGTCGAGGCGCTGGCCCTGCCGGAGCACGGGACGTTCCGCCGGCTCCGCCTGTCCCCGCGCGAGGTGCGCGCGGAGCTGGCCGGGGCGACGACGCTGGCGCTGGCGACCCGCGGTCCGCTGCACCGGCGGCACCTCGGCCAGCTGCGCCAGCTCGCCGAGAAGCTCGACGCGCGGCTGCTGCTGATGCCGTTGATCGGCGAGGGCCACGACGACGCGCTGGTCCGCGCCCTGCTGGCCGTGCGCCGCGAACTGCCGGCCGGCACGCTCGTCGTGCCGGTGCCGCTCATCGAGCGGCCGGGCCGTGACCTGGCCCTCGCGGCCCACGTCGCGGCGGCGTACGGCGCCACCCATTTCTTCCTGGAGCCCGCCGCCGGCGCGGAGGAGGCCGCGCGGGCGGGGGCGCAGGCGCTGCCGTTGACGAGCGGACAGCTCCCGATCGAGCCGGTCACGCCCGAGCCGTGGGCGTACGACGAGAGCGTCGAGGTGTGGCGTCCGGTCTCCAAGATCGAGCCTGACCACATCCGGCCGGAGCCGACCGAGGCGGAGCTCGCCGCGATGCTGGACCGCGGCGAGAAGATCCCGGAGTGGTTCACGCTGCCAGCGGTGGCGGAGGAGCTGCGCCGGGCCAATCCCCCGCGGCACGAGCGGGGTCTCACCGTGTTCTTCACGGGCCTGTCCGGCTCGGGCAAGTCCACGATCGCCCGCGGGCTCGCCGACGCGCTCGTCGAGCGGGGCGGCCGCACGGTCACCCTCCTGGACGGCGACGTCGTCCGCCGGCTGCTGTCGGCCGGCCTGACGTTCTCCCGTGACGACCGGGACCTCAACATCCGCCGCATCGGCTACGTCGCCGCCGAGATCACCCGGCACGGCGGGGTGGCGATCTGTGCGCCGATCGCGCCGTACGCCGCGACGCGGGCGGAGGTGCGCCGGATGGTGAACGCCACGGGCGACTTCGTCCTGGTCCACGTGGCCACGCCGCTGGAGGAGTGCGAGCGCCGCGACCGCAAGGGCCTGTACGCCAAGGCGCGGGCCGGTCTGATCGCGGAGTTCACCGGCATCTCCGACCCCTATGAGGTCCCGGACGACGCCGAGCTGACCATCGACACCTCGCAGCTGACGCCCGAGGCCGCGGTGGAGCGGGTCCTCGACCTGCTCGTCGCCGGCGGCTGGGTGCGCTCCGAGTAAGGGTTCCGTCACCGAACGCCAACGGGGGCCTGCCTGGCGCTCCCCGGCCATCACCGTTTAACCTGAGTGTCCGACTTTCCCGATTTAACGGGTAGGGCATACGGATGCACTTCGATTACCAGATGGCCATGGGATCGTTCCTGGTCGCGATCGTGGTGGGACTGACCGGGATGGGCGGCGGCGCCCTGATGACGCCGATGCTCACCGTCTTCTTCGGCGTGCCGCCGCTCACCGCGGTCTCCAGCGACCTCGTCGCCGCAGCCGTCATGAAGCCCGTCGGCAGCCTCGTGCACCTGCGCCGCGGGACCGTCAACCTGCGCCTCGTCGCCTGGCTGTGCGCCGGATCGGTACCGACCGCGTTCTGTGGGGTCCTGCTCGCCCGCGCGCTCGGGCACGGCAGCCGGGTGCAGGACGTCATCGAGATCGCCCTCGGCGTCGCGCTGCTCATCGCCGCCTCCGGTCTCGTCATCCGCAGCTACCTGACCATGGCCGCCGGCGGTCCGCGCCGGGCGGCCCGCGCCTCCTCCCCCGACGACGGCGCGTCCTCGGCCCCCGTTTCCGTACGCCCAATCCCAACAATGCTGGTGGGAGCGGTGGGTGGCCTGGTCGTCGGAATGACCTCGGTCGGCTCCGGCTCGTTGATCGTCGTCGCTCTCCTCGCCCTGTACCCGAAGCTCACCGCCAACCGCCTCGTCGGCACCGACCTGCTGCAGGCCGTGCCCCTGGTGTGGTCGGCGGCGCTCGGTCACATCCTCTTCGGCGACTTCAAGCTCAGCGTCACGCTCGCGCTGCTGGCCGGGTCGATCCCCGGCGTCATCCTCGGCTCGCTGGCGTCGTCCCGCGCCCCGGGCGGCCTGATCCGGTGGGCGCTGGCGTTCGTCCTGCTGGCGTCGGCACTGAAGATGTTCAACGTGGGCACGACGCCGATGGCGTGGGCGCTGGTCGCCGCGGCGGTCGGCGGCACGGCCGCCTGGTCCCTGCTCCGCGCCTGGAACGGCCTGCGCCCGCTCCCGCTCCCCCGCGCCGACGCGCCGCCCCCGAGGACCGTCCCGGTCCGCCGCCCGGAGAAAGACCCCTCCGTCGTGCCCCACTGATCCGCGGCCATCGCCGACCAGGAGGCGTTGCAGAGGCCCCCACCGCCCGCCTCCTTGCCGCCGCTGGGGTCTGGTTTCCGCCGCTGTGGTCTGGTTGCCGTGGACGATGACGGTCGATGACCGATTCGCCGGGTCTGGGACGTCGCTACCGGCGGCGAAGTGGCCGATCGATCCGGCGCAGGGGCCCGTCGCCCGGACCAGGACGGGGTCCAGGCCACGTGCTCGGGGCGGCCCGCCGGGCTCGGCCGCGCGGGTCTCCATCACCGGGACCGGGCAGGGGTGCGTCACCGGAAGGTGGTCCGTACGGTGGGGGCGTGGATCTCACACGGCTGCGCCGTCGAATGGAAGCGGTTCCACCGTGGGCCGGGGAGGCGATCCTGTGCGCGTCCGTCGCGGCGGTGACCGTCTACCGCATCGACACCGCGACGCCGGCCGCCGCCTACCAGAGTCCTGACGCCCGGGCCTATGGGATAGGGCTTGCGATGGCCGCGGCGCTGCCGGTCCGCCGGCGCAGTCCGGCCCTGGCGCTCAGCGTCGTCTTCCTGCTGTGGGTCGTCTACCACACCGCGAACTATCCGGGCGGAGCACCGGCCGTACCGGTCTGGGTCGCCCTGTTCTCGGTGGCCTCCGCACGGCGGCGAAGAGCGGGGCTGGCGCTCGGGGGTGCGCTGATCGTGTCGGACGCGCTGGCCCGGACGAAGTACAGCGGCGTCGGCCTGTTCGACGCGACGCTCGACGGGTCGACGGTGGTGTTCATCGCGGCGCTGTTACTGGGCGACTCCGTACGCAGCCGTCGCGCGCGACGCGCCGAGTTCGAGGCCCGTCTGGCGCTGCTGGCCGCGCACCGGGACCAGGTCGCCGCACAGCGGCTCACCGAGGAACGGATGCGCATCGCCCGCGAACTCCACGACGTGTCCGCACACACGATCGCCGTGATCAACGTGCAGGCGAGCGTGGCCGCCGAACTGCTGACCGAGGCCCCCGACCAGGCGCGGGAGGCCCTTGATGCGGTCCGGCGGGCCGGTGGCGAGGCGATGGCCGAGATGCGGGCGACCGTCGGCGTCCTGCGGGAGCGGGACGGAGCGGAAGGCGGCGTGGCACCTCCGGCTCCGGGCATCGACCGGCTCCCGGACCTGGCCCTGGCCTGCGCCGGAGGCGGGCCGCGCGTCGAGGTGCGCGTCGAGGGCGAGCGCCGCCCGCTGCCCCGGCTGGTGGAGTTCACGGCCTACCGGATCGCGCAGGAGTCCCTCACCAACGCGTTGCGTCATTCCGACGCCGACCTGGTGGAGATCCTGGTGCGGTACGACGAGGCCGGGCTCGCTCTGGAGATTCGCGACGACGGCGGCGGAGGTGACGACCGCGCCGGCGAGACCGGGTGGGCGACGGAGGACGACGGCCGCACCGGCGGACCCGGGGGTGTCACGGAGGGCAACGGCCTGCGGGGCATGGCCGAACGCGCGGCGGGCCTGGGCGGCCGGTTGACCTCCGGCCCGTTCGTGTGGCCCGACGGCGCCGGGCGAGGTTTCCGGGTACGCGCCTGGCTGCCGGCCGTGGACGACGTGACGATGCGCAAGAGGGCTTCCCGAGTGGGCGACCGGCCGAGGGACGAGGAGGCGACGTGACGATTCGCGTGTTGGTGGCCGACGACCAGGCGCTCGTGCGAGCCGGGTTCCGCGTCCTCCTCGACCGGGCGGAGGACCTCGAGGTCGTCGCGGAGGCCGCCGACGGTGAGGAGGCGGTCGCCCTTACCCGGGCGCACCGCCCTGACGTCGTGCTCATGGACGTGCGGATGCCCGGCACGGACGGGCTCGCCGCAACGAGGCGGATCCTCGCCGACGAGCGGACGCCGGACGTCAGAGTGATCGTCCTGACCACCTTCGACCTGGACCGGTACGTCTTCGCCGCGCTGCACGCGGGGGCCAGCGGGTTCCTGCTCAAGGACATCGAGCCCGATACTCTGCGGCAGGCGGTGCGCACGGTGTTCAAGGGGGACGCCCTGCTCGCGCCCCAGGTGACCCGCCGGTTGATCTCGGCGTTCGTGGGGCGGCCGGACGGGCCGTCGTTCGACCCGGCCCTGTCGGCGGCCCTCACCGACCGGGAGCGCGAAGTGGTGACGCTCGTCGCCGAGGGCATGTCCGACCAGGACGTGGGCCGGCGGCTGGGGATGAGTCCCGCGACGGCGAAGACCCACGTCAACCGGGCGATGGCCAAGGTGAGCGCGCGAGACCGTGCCCAGCTCGTGGTGTTCGCCTACCGGTCGGGGCTGGCGGTGACGCCACCCGGCGTACCGCCCGCGCGGTAGTCCCGGTACCGCGAAGGCCGTATCACATCGCGCCGCGAAGTGGATGGAATCCGCTTCGCGGCTTTCTAGCGTTGCCTGCGTGGTCATTCACTCGGGCAAGGGAGAAACGATGCACCCGGTTTCCCGGATCATCGCCGGCAGCTGTCTCGTCATGGGGCCGGCGCTCCAGGCCATTTCAACGTTCTATTGGAGCGATCGCTATCAGGGCATCACCGCCGGAACTCTCATCGTGGCCGCGACGACCTGCTGGCTCATCGGTCTCGTCGCGCTGTACCGCCTCATCGAGCCGAGAGTGCCGCGATACGCGGCGATCGCGCTGCCGGCCGCGATCTACGGGTGCGTCGGCGGCGCCTCGTTCGGGCTCCAGGGAATGCACGAGGAACTGTTCCACGTCTCGCACACCGAGGCGGTGCGCCTGATCCACCAGCATCCCGGGGCGGCGTTCGTGACGTTCTGGTTCGCCGGTACGGCCTTTCCGCTCAGCCTTTTCGCCCTCGGTGTCGTGCTCACCCGGATCCGGGCGGTGCCCTGGCCGATCGGCGTCCTGCTGTTCGGCGGCGCCATCGCGTTCCCGATCAGTCGCGTACCGCGTGAAATCGCGATAGCCCACCTCGCGGACCTCGTACTTCTGGTGCCTTTCGCCTATCTCGGGGCTCGGATCGCGCTGGGCCATCTGGCCATGGTGCCTGCCCCCGACCGCTCGGCCGCCGCTTTGCCGGATTCGCCGATGAGCGCACGACGATGAGCAGGCGATGATTCAGCAGCCCACCGCCCGGAGCGTGATCGACAGGTCCAAGGCGATTGCCTCTGGTGCGCCATTGGCTTCGCTTCCTCTCTGTGGTGGCTTCGGCCGATCTGCCGATAGAGGCGGGGCAATGAGCGGGGCAATGATCCATCTGTCCCCTGCGCGCCACGTGATCGGAAGATCGACCCCGGGTACGCCCGCCGAACGGACCATTCGTCCGGCAGCAGCGACTCGCAGGGGTGGAAGCATGATCCGACGGGGAACCTTGGGCACATCGACCGGTGAAAAGGCCACGATCCACCGCAAGACGGCCGCCTGGTGCCTGGCGGCCGGCGTCGTCGGCCTCGCCTCGCTTCCCTCAGCGGCCGAGGCCGCCCGGATCCCGGCAGGCCCGCAGAGGCGTCTCGTCACGGACCACAACAACGACGGGAACGGTCATCACAACGCCACCGCCATGTCGGTGCGGAGTCCCATTCGCAATCGCGGCTATCAGCACACCACCAACCGGAACGCCGGAGGTGTGAGCGACGCGCAGAACGGCCTCTGTCGCAGCGTCCGGGTCTGCAACCTGACGCAGAAGGTCACCATCGTGAATCCCGAGCGACCGGCGCCACCGCTGCCACCGGCGCCGACGGTCGAGACCGCCGCACCGGTACGGCCTGCCGCCACACCGGTGCAGACTGCCGCCGTACCAGCCCGGTCCGCCGGCCCGCTGCTCTACATGGGCCCGTACGGTCTGATGCTGGCAGGCGAGGACTCCGCCGTTTCCTCTCCCTCCTCCGAGGACGCCGACGGTCCGGCGCGGTGGCTCCGCTGGTGGACCGGGCCCTTCTCCTGACCGGGGTGCCGGTCAGGACGGGGAACGGCGGTCGGCGGCGACCTGGTCGAGCAGGTCCGGGACCTCGGGATGCGCGGAAACGTCGATTTTGCGGGCGAAGAACGCGTCGTCGGCCCGGAGCTCGTCCAGGTGCGCCGCGGTGATCAGGTCGGGATGGCTCGCGTCGGCGCCCCACCGGATGAACCGCCTGCTGTCGTTGGCCACCGAGCGGGCCGGCCGCGCGTTCAGGGCCAGTGAGCAGATGAAGGTCTCGTCCGGGATCGGCGCGTACCGCAGATAGCGCAGCAGGCGGTCGGCCAGCGGGTCGGCCAGCATGCCGTGCACGGTCTCGGCGGACAGGTTGAACCACATGTCGCCGACGTACAGCCCCACCCCGTCCCGGTAGGGATGCCGCCGCTCGAACGGCAGCGGCACCGATCGGTGGGTGCCGGGCAGCCGCCGTTTACGCAGGTAGCGGCGGCGGGTCACCGCCTGCCAGGGGTCGGTGTCCGCCGCCGGATCGGGAGTGACGGCGAAGTGCCGCAGATACGCGTCGTACGGGGAGGCGGCGAGCTCCTTCTCGATCGTGGTGATGGGCCGGATCGGGTAGTCCTGGCCGGACACGAGAAGTGCCCAGGAGAACTCCGGGATGTTGGCCGCCACCCAGCGCAGCGACCGCCACTGCGCCTCGACCAGGGAGAGCCTTCCCCACTGGCAGGGGCGGGCGTCGGGGATCAGCGCGACGTTCGAGGACGGGCGCATCGTCAGGGGCTCACCGGTCGGGTCATGGTGGATCACCGCGACCGTGTCGACGCCGGTCCGGATCCGGTCCACGAGCCGGGCGACCTGCCCGGGGTTCCGGTGCGACAGCACGATCACGACCAGCGGTCCGCCGCCCACGCCCATCCCGCGCCTTTCACCGAGTTCCGCCATTGCGTGACCGAGCGTACTGGCGTTCCGGAAAAGCGGTGACGAGTCCGATGATGAAAGGCCGATTACGGTAAAGTGCCGGGAAAGTTGAAGTCGGTCACCGGGGCGGATCCGGGCTGATCAAGGGCACAGGGGGCGCAGTGCTCCGCGCACTTGTCGAACGGCTGTGGCTGCCCGAGCCGGAGTCCTCCGGGTGGCCGGTCCGGGTCACGTCGGGCGAGGTCCCGCCGGGGTACCGCGTGGTCGAGCGCTACGCCGTGGTGCCGTCTCCCGAGCGTCCGCGCTTCCTCGTTCCGCTCGACGGCCGGGCCGTCGCCGCCGGCAGCCTCACCCACTACAACGGGCTGCGCTGGGCCCGTCTCCGCGTCCCGCGTACGGTCCTGGGCGCCGGGTTCCGTACCGGGCTCGCGCCGCTCGTACTGCGCCACCGGCTGCTCGTCTGCGTTCCCGAGGAGCTTCCGTCGGCCGAGCTGGGCGACTACCTGCTGAGCGCGCACCTGGGACGGGTGCTCGGCCTGCCGCGGCCGGCGCTGGGCGTGGGCGTACGGCCGCCGGACCCCAACCTGAAGCCGACGCTCCAGCTCTTCGGCGCCGACGGCGCCCCCGTGGGCTACGCCAAGGTCGGATGGAACCCCGCCACCCGGGAGATGACCCGGCGGGAGGCGGCCGCCATCGCCGCGGTCACCCAGGGCCCGGCGGGCGGCATCCGCGTCCCGGAGCTGCTGCACCACGGCCCGTGGCGCGACTACGACCTCACCGTCACGGCGCCGCTGCCGCCGAGGATCCGCCGCTACCGGGAGGCGGAGCCGCCCCGCGCCCCGTACGACGCCGTCTTCCCCGACCAACCGACCCCGACCGACCTCCCGGGCTTCCCCGACCAACCGACCCCGACCGACCTCCCGGGCTTCCCCGACCAACCGACCCCGACCGACCTCCCGGGTCCCTTCGCCGCCCGTACGACGAAGCTGGCCGACTCGGCCTTCTGGCGGGCGCTGCGCGCGGAGGCCGCCGTGCTGGCCGCCGACGAGGAGGAACGGCGACTCGCGGCCCTGGTCGCCGCCCACTGCGACGAGCTCGAACGCGAGCACGGCGGCACACCCCTGCGCGTCGGCCGCTGGCACGGCGACTGGGTGCCCTGGAACATGGGCCGGTACGCCGGGGACCTGTACGTCTGGGACTGGGAGCACAGCGCCGAGGAGGTCCCGGTCGGCTTCGACCACCTGCACTGGCGGTTCCAGGACGCGCTGGTGCTGCGCGGCCGGCCGCTGGCCGAGGCGGTCGCCGCCGTACGGGCCGCGGCCGACCACGAGCTCCCCCAGATCCCCTCCGACCATCGCCGACTGCTCGGACGGCTCTACCTGCTGGAGATGTTCATGCGGACGTACCACCTCAAGCGGCTGGGCGGCGGATGGAACCCCGCCCTCCATCCGGCCATGCTCCAGGTCCTGGAGGAGCGGTGAGGGTTCTCCTGGTCTGCTCGACCGGCGGGCACCTGACCCAGCTGCACCGGCTGCGGCCCTGGTGGTCCGAGCACGAGCGGATGTGGGTGACGTTCGAGAAGGCCGACGCCTGTTCCCTCCTCGCGGACGAGCAGGTGACCTGGGCCTACCACCCGACGACCCGGAACATCCCGAATCTGCTGCGCAACCTGTGGCTCGCGCTGCGGCTGGTCCCGCGCTACAAGCCGGACGTCATCGTCAGCTCGGGGGCGGGCGTTGCCGTGCCCTTCTTCCTCCTGGGCAAGCTGCTGCGCCGGCGCACGGTCTACCTCGAGGTGTACGACCGCATCGACTCGGGCACGCTCACCGGCCGTCTCTGCTATCCGATCGCGGACCTGTTCCTGCTCCAGTGGGAGGAACAGCGGGCGCGCTATCCGAAGGGCACCGTCGTGGGGCAGCTGCTTTGACCGGCCCGGACAGACCGCTGGTCTTCGTGACCGTGGGCACCGACCATCACCGGTTCGACCGGTTGATGGGGTGGATGGAGCACTGGCTCGCGGCGAACGGCCACGTCCGCTGCGTCGTGCAGCACGGGCCGGCCGACCCGCCGGCGGGGGCCGAGTGTCATGACTTCCTGCCCCACGCCGACATGCAGGAGCTGTTCCGGCAGGCGACCGCCGTCGTCTGCCAGGGCGGACCCGGCTCCATCACCGAGAGCCGGCAGGCGGGACGGCTGCCGATCGTGGTTCCCCGCATCGCGCGGCTGGACGAGGTCGTCGACGACCATCAGGTGCGCTTCTCCCGGCACGTCGCGACCTTCGGCAAGGTCGCCCTGGCCGAGACCGCCGAGAGCCTGCACGCCCACCTGAACCGCGCGCTGGCCGACCCGGCGAAGTACGCCGTACCGGACGAGGCCGACGAGACGGCGCCCGCCGTCGCGCGGTTCGGGCTGCTGGTGGACGAGCTCGTCGCCGAGCCCCGGCGCCGCCGCTCCCGGTCCGCCAAGACGAACTGACCTCGCGTTTCGGTCAGGCGTTCCTGCGGGCGGCGCGGCGCTGCCGTGCGCCCAGGGGCGCCTGGGAGAGGTCCTCGGCGCTCGACCTCAGGTTCTTGTAGCCGTAGCCGCGTCCGGTCAGCCACGCCCTCGCCGCCTCCTCGGCGCGTTCGGTCGCGGCCGAGATGTCCTCCGCCGCCTCTCCCGTCTCCAGAAACCGGAAGGTGAAGGCGGACCGCGCGGCGAGGTCGTAGGTGAGGTGTCCTTCGGGGGTGAAGGCCGCGGTCAGGACGTCATGCTCGTCGGCCTCGGCCAGGAGCTCGGCGCGCTGCTCGGCGGTGAGCCCGTCGAAGACGCCCCGGACGATGATGCGGAAAGTGCGCGTGCTCATCCTCTGACCCTAATGAGCCGCCATCGGGTTCAGGTAAGAATTACGGCCCGCCGCGGCGTACGAGCTGATCATGCCCGGGCCGTTGTCGACCTTCAGGTTGCAGCCCGGCCCCGCGTCGAACCGGACAAGCCCGGCGATGTTGGGGTACTTGCTCCGCAGCACGCCGGGGATCGCGCGGTACCACTCGACCGAGCGCTTGGGATCGGCCGGGTCGTACTGCGTGCCGTACTCCGGGAGGATGAACGGCTTCTTGGCGAACCCGTGCTGCTGGAAGAAGCGGTACGTCGGGCCGACCTTCTCGTCGAACGTGTGCCACGGCCCGTTGTGGCACTTGTAGAAGTTGTACGGGTCCCAGCCCACCCAGTCGGCGTACGCGTCACCGGGGTAGGAGTCGAGCATCCGCTGCGGGTTGACCCCGCTCATCGTGCCGGTGACGACCCAGACCCACACGACGTTCGTGACGCCGGCCTTCTGGAAGACGTCGTGGACGTGCCGGGCGGCCGCGACGTACTCCGCCGCGCTGCCCTTCATCTCGCCCTTGTTCTGGTGCCGGTCCATCTCCGGGTCGAAGGACATGAAGACCTTCTTGCCGTACGCCTTCACGCGCTCGGCGACCGGCTCGACCACGGAACGGTCGTAGGTGCCGGCCGCGATGTCACGCCACTTGTAGCTCTGCTGGGTCTGGTAGACCTTGCTCTCCCACGCGAAGAAGAGCAGCCGGTCTCGGCCGAGCTCGCGTTCGGAGGCGTCCGGGAAACGTCCCGGCCCGGGGGCGTTCGAGAAGTCGTGGAAGCGCAGGGTGATGTCGAAGCGTCGGCCGATCTTGCCCTCGATGTCGGTCACGGCCGAGGTGAGGGACTTGCCCTGCACCGAGTAGATGCCCCAGTAGGCGCCGCACTTCGGCATGAGCTTGGCGTCGGCGCCGCAGTCTCCGCCCGGCGTGGCCGACCTGCCCTCCGCGAGGGCGACCGCCCTCGCAGGCGTCTTCCCGCCCTTGCCGTCGTTGCCGGAGGCGGAGCCGCAGGCGGACAGCACGGCGCCCGCGCCGACCAGCAGCACCGCCGACAGGGCGGCGACGCGCCCGCGTGCTCTGACGATCCTCATGTGCCAAAGCCTCCCATTCCCCAGGCCCCTAACGCGGGATCGGGGAATCACCCGGTGGGTGATTCCCCGATCACGATGATGCGGAAGGTGATTTCGGATCAGGGGCAGAACCGGCCGAAGCCGCCGAGCCACTGGTAGGCGGAACCGGTCCAGGAGCCCTGGCTCAGGTCGCCACCGGCCCACATGCACCCGTTGTTGTCCTTCACGAGCGCCCAGACGCCGTTGCCGGCCCGCGACGAGAAGGAGGGGTTCCAGTTGGGCAGGTACTTGCCGGTCTCGGCGTTCCAGGCTCCGACCATGTTGAGGCGGTGCACGTTGGAGTAGCCGCCGGTCTTCGGGTCCGGGTACGTCCAGCCGTCGGTGTAGTCGAAGTCGAAGCCGTGCGACCCGGCGTACAGAACGCCGTTGATCTCGACGCTCGACTGGAAGTCACCGCCGGAGCGGGCGAGGTTGCCGCCGATCTTCTTGTCGAAGTCCCGGTCGTAGACCTGCAGGTCGTGCTCTGAACCGCCCATCCACACGCGGTCACCGACCTCGAGGATCGTGTTGCGGTACGGCTTGCTCGGATCGTCGGTGCTGGGGATCCACTTGGTGTCGCCCAGCCCCGAGATGTGGCCGCCCGGTGCCGCCGTGCTGACGATCGCGAAGTCCTTGAGCGACACCTCCTTCTGCTTGCCCATGTGCTGCATGCGGCCGCCGAAGTAGACGCGGTCACCCTGCGAGCTGGCGTCGAGCGAGTAGACGCCCGCGTCGAAGAACGGGTTCCAGGTGGTGTCCGGGGTGCCGTCCGTCACCTTGACGCGCGCGGCGCCACCGACCCAGAACGGCGACTTGCTGATGGTCGTGCCGCCCTTGATGTGGTCGAACGTACCGCCGATGTAGAGCCAGCCGTCCTGGATGTCCATGGCCCGGCCGCGCGGGATGTTGGGGTTGCCGTTGGCGTCCTTGCCGCCGCGGATCAGGCTGGACTTCCAGGTGGACAGCGGCGCGCCGGTCTTCAGGTCGAGCGCGGCCAGGCCCGACGTGTTGGCGACGCCGTTCACGTTGGTGAAGTCACCGGAGACGAACAGCTTGTCGCTGGTTCCCTTGATCGCCCAGACCTCACCGTCGAGCTTCGGCCGGAACCCGGTCTTCCACTCGCCGGTGCTCGTGTCGAACGCCGCGAGGTAGGACTGCTGGACCTTGTCGCCGGCCGCCGGGTTGGCGCCCTTCTGCACGTACTTGAACTCGCCGCCGACGTAGAGCGTGCTCCCGACGACGCCGAGGGCGTGCACCTCGATGTGGTTCTCGCCGCTGAGGCCGCTGACGACGCCGGTCACGCCCCACGGGCTCGACGAGGTCTTGCCGCTGAGCAGCTTCGGCGTGGCCGGGGCCGGGCCGCCGGTCGAGGTCGTGATCTTCGGACGGATCCAGACCTGCGTGAACGGGGTGGGCAGCCCGCTGGAGGTCGCCTTCCAGAGGTAGCTGCTCGCGCTGGTCGAGGCGCCGGAGATGCTCGTGGTGTACGCGAAGCCCTTCTTGTACGAGTCGTCCTTGGCCTTGACGGTCGACAGGCCGTTGTACGGGTGCAGGAAGTCGGACTTCTTGATCGTGTCGGTGTACCCGCCGTCGTAGGTCGTGCCGTCGAAGGACGCCGAGCTCAGCGGGAGCCCGCCGTCGAAGGTCCACGACCAGTCCGCCAGGTCCTTGTACTTGAGCGAGACGTCCTGCCAGGAGGTGCCGTCGGCGTTCTTGGCGCGGTGCAGCCGGACCTCGTCGATCGAACCGCCGTTGAACAGGCCGTTGATCGTGTCGCCGGGGACCGTCGCCGGCGAGAAGGCGCCGGTGCCGGTCGGCGTGTTGCGCACGTTGGACGCGCTGCTCTGGCCGGCGTAGTGGAAGTTCCAGTTCTCGCGGCCACGGCCGACGAGGATCCAGCCTCCACCATCGGTGGTCATGTCGCAGTAGAACTGCTGGGCGCTGCTCATCCGAGGCGTCTTCAGCCAGTACAGGCCGGTCGTGCTCTTCGGATAGTCCTGCTTGACGGCCCAGCAGGACAGCGCGGCGGCGCCGGAGGACTTGCCGTCCGGCGCGCCCGCGCTGGCCCAGTTGGGGACGAAGATGATGCCGGCGGCGACCAAGGCGGCCGCACCGGCGACCAGGGGGGCCTTGCGCGCAGGCAGACGGAATGCCATGAACTCTCCCGCGGAGATAAAGCGGCGAGCAGAGGGGCTCGGGGGATAATCAATCTGCGGCACAGAGAAGCTGGCGCAGGAACGTGGCAAAATTAGTGCAACGTGCACTCGTTGTCAACGAGAGTAATCATTTCGCTATTGCCGGTGATTAGCTTGCGAAAAGTCGCTGCTGAGACGAGTAAACCTCTTCTGGGGGCTGCGCGTCGCCCCACACCGCCGCGTCAGGCCGGCCAGGAGTACTCCTCGCCCAGCAGCTCGTACAGAGCCCGGTTGTGCGGCCGGTAGAACTCGGTGAGCTCCTCCTTGGTGGCCGGATTCATCGGCGGTGCCGGAAGATGGTTGTGCCGTTCAGCGATCTTCAGCGGATGTGCAGGAAGCCCCAAGAATTCGGTGACCCGGTCCACGGCCGCCTGCTCGTTCGCGTACAGGTCCTCCGCCGGCATGATGAGGAACTGCTCGCGGGGGAAGACCGAGAACCAGTTCTCCAGCTGCGGCCGGTAGATCCCGCGGTCCCGGTAGGTGTAGAAGTCGTGGGCCCGGCTGTAGTACATCGGGTCGGCGGCCATCTTCTCGCGCTCGCCCCGCAGCCGTTCCGGCTCGGCCGCCAGGGCCTCCTCGAAGCTCAGGTCCTCGACGCCGTCCCCGACCCGCTCCCAGTAGTGGGAGTAGGCGCGTTTCACCGGATCGCGCAGCGTCACGATGATCTTCACGTCCGGAGTGCGGGCGCGCACCCGCTCCGGCACCGGCGGGTAGTACATGTAATAGGGGCAGGCCTCGCCGGTGACGGGCCGGGGGCCGCCGAGGCGCTGCTGGATCCGGTCGAGCTCCTCCTCGGTGGCGAAGTGCGAGCGGTACCAGTCGTCGCCCCGGTGGTAGTTGACGTAGTAGTAGCCGGGACTCTTGACTCCGCGCGACTCCGGATACATCGGCATGACCAGCGGGTGCTGGATGAGGTAGTTCCACAGCGAGGTCGTGCCGCCGCGCTTGGTGCCGATGATGAGGAAGTCCGGCAGGTGCCGCCGGTCGGCGGTCCGCACGGCGTACGCGCGCGTCGTCGCATTGGCCGCGTCCTTCACCCAGCGTGGCGAGCGGTCCTTCGCCCACCCGACGAACCCGGTCGGCACGTCAGCCCTCCTCTTTCTCCCCGGCGCGCCCGCGTGACCGCAGCGCCCCGACCATCACATCGGCCTGCAGCACGTGCCGCAACCGCCACAGCACGGCACCGTAGCCGCCGGTGGCCAGGACGGCGTACGCGGCGAACGCCGGCAGGCCGGTGCCCAGGAGGACCCGCAGCACGATGCCGAGACCGCCGAACCACACCAGCGCCCAGGCCCCGACGGGAGCCAGCGTCCGCGTCCGTAGCCGCAGGCCCATGAGGTAGCGAACCTGCACCACGGCCAGCAGGTTGTCCACGAGCATCGACACGCCCCACGCGGTGGCGGCGCCGATGATGCCGAACGGCGGCACCAGCAACAGGTGCAGCACCACCATGAGGACCACGACGACGGCCTTGTCGATCAGGTTCCACGAGCTCTTGCCGCCCATCAGCAGGACCGTCTGCACGTTCCCGGTCGCCAGCACCAGCGCCATGGCGCAGGCGAGGATCGCCATCGCCCCGGCGCCACCACGGAAGTCCGTGCCGAACAGCGTGAGGACGAACGGCCCGAACACCGCCAGGGCGAGGTACAGGGGCCAGGAGGCGGCGACGATCCAGCCGGTCGCGACCGCGTTCAGGTCCTCGGCCTGCCGCGTCTCCCCCCGCGCGAGCAGACCGGCGATCTGCGGCGCGACGGCGAGCCGCGTGGCCGCCAGCACGAGCGTCCCGGTCGTGATGAACCGGCCGGCCGTGGCGTAGATGCCCGCGTCATGGCTGGACACCATCGCGCTGACGAGCGGAACGCCGAGCCAGGTGACGACGATCTCGAGCATGGCCGCCACGCCGCGCAGCCCCGAGAAGGCCCAGAACTCCCGGACCGCCGAAGACGCCGCGCCGTCCGACGCGATCCCGTCCCCTCCGGCCGCCGCGGATGCGACCCGGCCCACTCCGGCCGCCACGGGTCCGACCTGATCCGGTCCGGTCGCCGTGGACGCGGCCCGGCCCGCTCCGGCCGCCGCGTGGTCCTCGGACTCCGCCCGGCGGAGCAGCCGCCACAGGATCGCGACCGCCGCGACGAAGGTCAGCGCGATGGGCAGGGACCAGGCGACCATGACCCCGCCGGCGCCGTAGCCGACGGTGGCGACGGCGATGACGAGCACCGGGCGGCTCAGCGGCGTGATGACGTTCGCCTGGACGGTGAAGGCGGCGAGACTGCCCATGCCGCGGGTGCCCGACAGCGCGACGTTGCGGGCGGCCGACACGGCCAGGACGGGTCCGCAGACCCGCAGCAGGAACACGGCGTCGTCATGGTGCGCGGAGTCGACGAGCAGCCCGGCCAGCCACGGCGCCAGCGCGAACACCGCCAGCCCGGTGACCGCGCCGACGGCCAGCACGGGGACCAGCGCGGCGACGACGACCCGGCGGAGGTCACCGACCCGGCCGAGGGCGCGCAGGCGCGCCGTCGTGCGTACCAGGCCCGTGTCGGCGCCCAGTTCGGTGACCTCCGTGAGGATCATGAAGAGCGCGACCACGGTGAAGAAGACGCCCGTCTGCGCCGGGCCCAGCACCCGCGCGACGACGACGGTCAGCAGGAAGCCCGCCACCGCGGCGACGCCGGAGCCGACCAGCCCGATCGCCCCGCCGCGCGCGAACTCCCGTACGTGCGAGCGCCCGGCGCGGTCGTCCCGCGCGGCCTCGGCCTGAGTGGTCAATCGTCGTCCTCTCCCTGGCTCCAGGTCGGCCCCGGGGTGTAGCGGACCCAGCCGGACAGGGTGCGGACGTCCGGCCGGGCGGGGCCGCTCCCGGGCCGCCGGCGCGGCGGGCCGAGCGGCGCCACCTCCGGGCCGGCCGCCGTCTCACGCATCACGAGCGCCGCCGCCACGAAGATCACCACGAGCTGGGAGCCGTCCAGGCCGTAGTAGAACATCATGAAGGAGGCCATGACCGTCACGACGTGCAGCCACAGCAGCGCGCCCGGCGCGGCGCGTGTCCGCAGCGGAAGCAGCCACAGCCAGGCGCAGAACAGGGTCAGCGCCACGAAGCCGAACGAGAACATGACGTTCCAGAACTGGCCCTGGGTGCCGACCGAGATGCTGAGGGTGAGTGACGGGCGCGGCGCGCCGAACCCGATGAACGGCGACTGCAGCGTGCGCTCGAACGCCTCCCGGTAGATGGTCGCCCGGCCGGCGTTCGTGGAGCTGTACTGGGTGCGGCTGCCGATGCTCTGCCCGACCCCGAGCGCCGAGGCCGTCGCCAGGCCGATGCCCAGCAGGACGAGCACCGCCGCCAGCCACTTCACCTGCCCGCGGAAACCGAACCGGACGGCGGCGTACACGACGCCGACGCCGACCGCGAGGAACATCCCGCGGTTCAGCGTGCTGAAGGCGGGGACCAGCGAGGCGAGGAGCAGGACGGTGACCGCCTGCCGCCGCCACCGGACCGCCGCCGTCCGCATGTACAGGATCGCGAACGGGACCAGCAGCGCGAAGTGGCTCCCCCACGTGTTGGTGTACGGGAACGGCGCGCTCGGCCGGTTGTAGGCGCGCGGCGCCCCCCAGGGCCGCTGCACCTCGGCGAACTTCGGGTGGACGAGGTCCTTCACGTAGTCGTTGCCGGCGATCGAGCCTGGCAGCAGGCTCTGCATGGGCGTGCTGATCGATCCGTTCGGCAGGATGACGCCCAGATAGCCGCCCGCGACCACCCAGATCCAGAACAGCACCATGAGGCCGATGGCGCGGGACAGCGGCAGCGCGCGGCGCGAGGCGTTGTAGACGTAGAGGAAGAAGATGGTGGCCGCCGCGTAGTTCATGAACCGGAAGACGAACCCGATCATGCGGCCGGCGCTGTCGAGCTGGGTCGCCGACAACGTCATCCAGATCAGGAACAGCAGCCACAGCCCGAACGCGGGCGGCACACGGAGGCCGCGCCGCAGCAGCAGAACACCGAACATCGGCAGCGCGGCGAGGTCGGCGGCGAACCCGCCGAGCCCCAGCACCCACAGGACCGGGTAGCCCGCGAAGAACACCGCGAACGGCCACCGGGGCAGGTCCTGACCCCACGACTCCTCTTCGGAGGAGGGGGCGCCGGAGGCGCGCCGGGATCCCGGCCGCGCGTTCGAGGAGCTCACGGCGGTCACGAGGCGATCAGGCCCGCAGGCCGAGAGCCGCGCTCGACGGGGCGCGCCCGGCCGCCGGAACCGCCCCTTCGTACCAGTTCGACACCGACAGCTCCTTAGACTGCTTGTCCCGCCGCCACGCCGGCAGGAGTTTACCGGGGGCGGCCCCGGGCCTTACCTTCTCAAAGACTTCAGTGGGGAGAGCCGGGAACAGCATGCCCATCCGTCTGTACCGCGCGTCGTCGGTGTTTCTGGCCGCGCTCTGCGCATTCTGGCCGACCGCCGCCACCGCGCGCGTCGACGGAGATCCGGGACCGATCGACGCCCAGGTCGTCGAGACCGTGACCGACACGCGCATCACGCAGGCGAGCGGGCTGGCGACCAGCGAGAACGGCCGCATCCTCTACAGCCACGAGGACTCGGGCCGCTCCACGGACGTCTTCGGGCTCGACGCCAAGGGCAAACCGCAGTTCACCGTACGCCTGCCGGCGGGGTCCAACCAGGACTGGGAGGACATCGCCGCGGTCCGGCTCCGCAACGGCAAGCGGGCCGTCTACGTCGGCGACATCGGCGACGCGCTGAGGACCCGTCAGGCGGCGAAGAGGTCCAGCCGGCGGGACTACGCGGTGCTGAAGTTCGACGAGCCGCCCGCGAACTCCACCGGCCAGGTCACGCCGGCGGGCCTGGAGACCTACCACCTGCGGTACGCCGACGGCGTCCCCGGGCGCAACGCCGAGACGCTGCTCGTCCAGCCCGGCACCGGCCGCGTCTTCGTCGTCACCAAGACCGAGACGGCACAGCAGCGCGCCTCGCTGTGGGAGGCGCCGGCGAACCTGAACCCCCAGGGCGTCAACCTGCTGCGCAAGGTCCTGGACGTCCCGGTCACCCGGGCGTCCGGCGGCGACTTCTCCCCCACCGGCGACCGCGTCGTCATCCGCGACGACGACACCGCGTACGTCTGGTGGATCAACGACGGCGACGTGGCCAAGTCCCTCGCGGACAAGCCGACGCAGGTCCTCCTGCCCCAGCAGAAGCAGGGCGAGGGGGTCACGTTCACGCCGGACGGTCACTCGCTGCTGGTCAACTCCGAGGGCGTCGACCAGCCCATCTGGCGAGTGCCGCTGCCGAGCTCGGTCAACGCGATGACCGCACCGCTGCCCGCGCGGCAGAGCGCCGGCGACACCGGCGGCGGGCAGGACACCACCCTGGTCGCGCTCGCCATCGGCGGGGCGGCGTTCGTCCTCGCGGTCGCGCTCATCGGCTTCCACGTCCGGCGCCGCGCGTAGTCGCGGCGCACTCGTCGGCCGCCGCGCCGACGAGTCCCGCGCACGTCATGCGCCGCGCCTGACGAGACCCGCGCAAGCACACGGATCGGCCAAGCCCGGCAAGGTATGTTATGGCGGTCTCATAGACCTTCGGCGAAGGGGCCACGCAGTCAGATGGACGCCACGGCCACGGGGGGCTCGCGCGAGCTCGCGGACTACCTCGCAATGCTCAAACGCCGCTGGTGGGTGGTTGTCGCCGCGGCCGCCCTCGGCGTCGCGGTGGCGGCGATGCTCGTCGTGGTGATGCCCAAGACGTACTCCGCCTTCACCGTCGTGAACGTCACGCCCACGAACCTGGACAGCGGCAGCCAGTCCGGCAAGCAGCAGGACATCAACCTGCAGACCGAGGCGCAGCGCGTCCGCTCGTACGACGTGGCCGAGCGGGTCGCCCGGAACCTGCACTCGCAGGAGACCCCCAGCGCGCTGAGCGCGTCCGTGTCGGTGAACGTCCCGAACAACTCGACGGTCCTCTACATCACCGTCAACGCCGCGACCGCCGTGGGCGCGCGGGACCGCGCGCACGCCTTCGCCCAGGCCTACCTCGACGACCGCCGCGACAGCGCCACCGGGGTCCTGATGACCCAGATGGGGGCCCTCCAGCGGCAGATCAACTCGTTGTCGAAGCAGCTGCGGACGATGACCGACAAGGTGCAGAAGAACCTGGTCGTCGCCCAGATGCAGGCCCTCAACAACAAGTCGTCCGACCTGCGGGTGTCGGCGGCCAACGTCAACCCCGGTCAGATCATCACGGACGCGCGGCTGCCCGGCTCGCCGTCCGACCCGAGCCTGATGAGGTACCTGCCGAGTGGGTTCGTCGGCGGCCTGCTGCTCGGCGTGGTCCTGGCCATCCTCCTGGACCGTACGGACAAGCGGGTGCGCACCGCGCAGGACATCGAGCGGGTCCTCGACCTGCCGGTCCTGGTGGACATCAAGCGCGGCCGGGAGGGCCTGGGCCTGCTGCCGGCGCGCAGCCGTACCGGGCAGAGCTTCCACGAGCTCTCCCATGTGCTCACGGCCACGCTGGGCCACGGCAACCACGTCCTCCTGGTCACCGGCGCGGCACCGGGCCGCGGCGGCAGCCACGTCGCCGCCAACCTCGCGGCGGCGCTCGCCCGTACGGGCTCGGACGTCCTGCTGGTCTGCGCGGATCTGGGCTCCTCGGTGGCCGGTGAGATCCTCGGTCTTCCGGAGGGGCCGGGCCTGTCGGAGGTGCTGCTCGGCTGGGCCGAGCCGCCGGAGGTGATCCGCAAGAACCACGGCGCGCCGACGCTGAGCGCCATCACGGCCGGCGCGAACAGCGAACTGGCCGCCGAGCTGCTGCAGCGCGAGCAGATGACCCGCCTGATCGGCTCCCTGCGGGAGAACTACCGGTTCACGGTCATCGAGGCCCCGTCCACCGAGCTGGGCGCGGACGCCCAGGCGCTGGCGGACCTGGCCGACGCCGCGATCATGGTGGTCGAGGTCCCCCTCGCGCGTTATGACCAGGTACGGGACGGTGTCCGGCGCATCGACCGGATGGGCGCCGCGGTGATGGGCGCGGTCGTGCTGCCTGTGCAGGACGACAAGGTGTCCGCGCCGCCGCCCCGGCCCCTGCCGGCCCGGACCCCGCCTCCGCTGCGCGAGCGGCCGGCTCCTCCCCCGGCGATGCCGACGACGGCGACGGCGCAGAGCAAGTACCAGGCCATCGAGGACGCGCCGACGGTGCTCGACATGGTGGCCGTGTCCGACGAGGGCGCCCCTCCCCCGAAGGGCCGCCGGCACCGGCCCGAGCCGCTCCCGCCCGCGTCCGGTGAGCAGTCCGCCCGCTCTTCGGCGCCGGCGCGCTCCACGGCTCAGCCGCGGTCCGAGCTGGCCCGCTCCGTTGAGCCTCCGCGCCAGGCCGACCCCGCCCGCCCTGCGGACGCGGCGCGCCCGGCCGAGGCGGCACCGCGGAACGACACCGCCGAGTCGGCACGGCCGGCACCGGCCGACAACAGTTCGGCGGAGACTGCCGCCAACCCCAAGGTCACCTGGACGACCTGAGCGACCACCGTCCGGCGCGCGAAGGCAGCCCTCCGCGCGCCGGACGGTCACGGTCGCGCCGAGCGCCGACGGCGCAAGACGCGCTCCTCTCGAAGGCCGGGCCCCTCGAAGGTCGGATTCCTCGGAGGCCGGACCCCCGAGGGTCAGACTCTGCGTGGGTCAGATGCCCCGGCCGCGGGCGTGCAGGGTGAGCAGGACCCGCTTGCCGGAGACGGCGCCGCTGGCCACCGCGAGCGCGAACGGCACCCGCCGCTCCTTCCAGTTCGCCCGCATCGCCCGGCCCGCCCAGCGCACGGCCTCCCGACGGCGGCCGATGGTGGCGCAGCCGAACGCGATCTGCCCGTACACGCGCGCGGCCGCCTCCGGGGACCGGCCGATCTCCGGGTACCGGTCGAGGAACCACCGCAGGGCCTCGACCTTCGTCTCCCAGGCCTGCGCGTAATAGGACGTCTGCCCGAACAGCACGCGGACGTACGGCCGGTCGACGTTGACGATCGGATGCCGCCGGGCCGCCCGCAGCGCCAGGTCCCAGTCCTCGCCCTGGCCGCCGGGGATCGTCTCGTCGACCATGCCGATGTCGATGAGCGCCTCGCGCCGCGCGACGTACGTCGAGGAGTGCACGCTCACCACGCGGTCGCCCACCAGGTCGTCGAAGCGGACCCGGTCGGCGCCGGCCAGGCGGGGCAGCTCCCGGCCGTCGAACGCGACCAGGATGCCGCAGCTGGCCAGGACCGCCTCGGGCTCGGCCTGCAGCGCCGCCACCTGGGCGGCCAGCTTGCCGGGCAGCCACACGTCGTCGTCGTCGCAGGAGGCCACCAGGTCGGTGTCGAGCGCGAGGATGCCGGTGTTGCGGCTGCCGGGGAGGCCGGGCGTACGGGTGTTGGCGATGACCTCGACCCGGTCACCGGCCAGGCTCGGGTCGGGTTCGGCCCGGTCGTACACGACGACGACGCGCACCGGTCCGTCGTAGTCCTGGGCCAGCACCGACTCGATCGCCTTGCGCAGCAGCCGGGGACGGTTGTGAGTGGGGATGACCACTCCCACAGAGGGCAGCACGGGCCAGAGTCTAGGCTGCTGTGCGTAATCATGAGCAGCGTCCGGAAGGGTGATTACAGGTGGCTCCGAGGATCGCGACCGCCGAGCGGGTCGACCGTGACCAGTTGCTGGAGTTCCTGCGGACCCGGCACCACGGGATGTTGTCCACCGTACGGGCGAGCGGCCGGCCACAGATGTCGCCGGTGACCTGCGGCGTGGACTCCGACGGGCGGATCGTCATCTCGACGTACCCCGCGCGGGCCAAGGCGCGTAACCTGCGCCGGGACGAGCGGGTGTCGATCTGCGTGCTGTCCGACGACTGGGACGGCCCGTACGTCCAGGTCGACGGGCGCGCCGAGGTGCTGGACATGCCGGAGGCCCTGGACGGGCTGGTGGAGTACTACCGCTGCATCGCCGGCGAGCACCCCGACTGGGACGAGTACCGCGAGGCGATGCGGCGGCAGGGCAAGTCGCTGATCCGCATCCACATCGAGGAGTGGGGGCCGATCGCGACGGGCGGCTTCCCGCCCGAGCGGTCCTGATCCGAGCGGCGTACGGGCCCGGCTCCCCTGGGGAGCCGGGCCCGACCGCGTTCGATCTAGCGGTTCTCCATGATCATGCCGGCGCCGACCGTGGCGTTGGTGGCCTCGTCGATGAGGATGAAGCCGCCGGTGGCGCGGTTGCGGGAGTAGTCGTCGGCGAACAGCGGCTGGGTGACGCGCAGCCGCACCCGCCCGATCTCGTTCAGATCCAGGCGCTCGGCGTCCTCGTGCCGGTGCAGCGTGTTGATGTCGAGCCGGTACTGCAGCTCTTTGATCATCGCCCTCGCGGTGCGGGTCGTGTGCTTGATGATCAGCTTGCCGCGCGGCACGAGCGGGCGCTCGTCCGACATCCAGCACACCATCGCGTCGACGTCCTGGGTGACCTGGGGCCGGTTGTGCGGCCGGCAGATCATGTCACCCCGGGAGATGTCGATGTCGTCCTCCAGCAGGAGCGTCACCGACATCGGCGGGAACGCCTCGTCCACCGGGCCGTCGGCCGTGTCGATCCGCTTGATCCGGGTGGTCAGCCCGGACGGCAGGTGCATGACCTCGTCGCCGGGCTTGAGCACGCCGCCCGCGACCTGCCCGGCGTAGCCCCGGTAGTCGTGCAGCTCCGGGTCGGTGGACTTGTGCGGCCGGATGACGTACTGCACCGGGAACCGCACGTCGATGAGGTTCCGGTCGGAGGCGATGTGGACGTTCTCCAGGTGGTGCAGCAGCGACGGGCCGTCGTACCACGAGGTGTTCGCCGACCGCTCGACGACGTTGTCGCCGTGCAGGGCCGAGATCGGGATGAACGTCAGGTCGCCGACCGACAGCTTCGCCGCGAAGGACGTGAACTCGTCCTTGATCCGCTCGAACGTCGCCTCGTCGTAGTCGACCAGGTCCATCTTGTTGACCGCGAGCACGAGGTGCGGCACCCGCAGCAGCGTCGCCAGGAACGCGTGCCGGCGCGACTGCTCAAGGATGCCCTTGCGCGCGTCGATCAGGACGATCGCCAGGTCCGCGGTCGAGGCGCCGGTCACCATGTTCCGGGTGTACTGGATGTGCCCGGGAGTGTCGGCGATGATGAACTTCCGCCGGGGCGTGGCGAAGTAGCGGTAGGCCACGTCGATGGTGATGCCCTGCTCCCGCTCGGCGCGCAGGCCGTCGGTGAGCAGCGCGAGGTTGGTGTACTCCTCGCCCCGGTCGCGGCTGGTGCGCTCGACGGCCTCGAGCTGGTCCTCGAAGATCGACTTGGAGTCGTACAGCAGGCGCCCGATGAGGGTGGACTTGCCGTCGTCGACCGAGCCTGCGGTCGCGAGCCGCAAGATGTCCATTAAAAGTAGCCCTCCCGCTTGCGGTCCTCCATGGCGGCCTCGCTGGTGCGGTCGTCGGCGCGGGTCTGGCCGCGCTCGGTGATCCGCGTGGCGGCGATCTCGGCGATCACCTCATCGAGGCCGGTCGCGGTCGACTCGACGGCGCCCGTGCAGCTCATGTCGCCGACCGTGCGGTACCGGACCGTCGCCTCGAAGGCCGGCTCGTCGTCACCCCGGTTGGAGTACGGGCTGTCGGCGAGCAGCATGCCGTCGCGTTCGAAGACCGTGCGGGTGTGCGCGAAGTAGATGGAGGGGATCTCCAGGCCCTCCATCCGGAGGTAGTCCCAGATGTCGAGCTCGGTCCAGTTCGACAGGGGGAAGACCCGGACATGCTCGCCCTGGCGGATCCGGGTGTTGTAGAGGTTCCACAGCTCGGGCCGCTGGTTCTTCGGGTCCCACTGACCGAAGTCGTCGCGGAAGGAGACGACGCGCTCCTTCGCGCGTGCCTTCTCCTCGTCCCGGCGGGCGCCGCCGAACGCGGCGTCGAACCGGTGCTCCTCGATCGCGTCGAGCAGCGTGGTGGTCTGCAGACGGTTCCGGCTGGCCCGCCGGCCGGTCTCCTCGACCACGCGCCCCTTGTCGATGGACTCCTGGACGGACGCGACGACGAGGCGGACGCCGAGCTCGGCGACCCGGCGGTCGCGGAACTCGATGACCTCGGGGAAGTTGTGCCCCGTGTCGACGTGCATGACGGGGAAGGGGACCGGCGCCGGCCAGAACGCCTTCTCGGCCAGGCGCAGCATGACGATGCTGTCCTTGCCGCCGGAGAAGAGCAGGACGGGCCGTTCGAACTCGGCCGCGACCTCCCGGATGATATGGATCGATTCGGATTCCAGGACGCCGAGCTGAGACGTCCGGTAGTCACGGGTGTCCGCGGTA
The DNA here is from genome assembly GCF_024055675.1 of Actinoallomurus rhizosphaericola. Classification (NCBI taxonomy): domain Bacteria; kingdom Bacillati; phylum Actinomycetota; class Actinomycetes; order Streptosporangiales; family Thermomonosporaceae; genus Actinoallomurus; species Actinoallomurus rhizosphaericola. The sequence continues at coordinate 337,068 of NZ_JAMXMW010000002.1, forward strand.
CTGCGCTGCATGTGGAGCCGCTCCCGGGTTCGCTTACGAGACCGCCCGGATTCCGGCGAGCAGCGTTGGCGCCAAATCCGGGTGGCAAACCAGGATATCCGGCAGCAGGGTGTTCTCATTGTTGTAGGTCAGGGGTGACCCGTCGATGCGGGAGGCGTGGGCGCCCGCCGCGAGGGCGACCGCGACCGGCGCCGCGGAGTCCCATTCGTACTGACCGCCCGCGTGCACGTAGGCGTCGACGTCGCCGAGGAGCACCGCGGCGACCTTCGCGCCGGCCGATCCGATCGGCATGACGCGCACGTCCGGTTCCACCTCCTCGACCAGCCGGTCGAGGAACGCCGGCGGGCGGGTGCGGCTGGCCGTCATCCGGATCTGCGACGGGTCGGGCAGCGGAGGGAGCGTCAGGGGCTCCGCCGTGGAGAGCGTGCGCCCCTGGGCGGGCAGTGCGACGGCCCCGGCGGTGAGCCGCCCGGTGCCGTCGGCGTCCCGCTCCCAGAGCGCGACGTGAACGGCCCAGTCGGACCGCCCCTCCTCGCCGTACTCGTACGTGCCGTCGAGCGGGTCGATGATCCACACGCGGTCGGCGTCGAGGCGGCCGAGGTCGTCCTTGCCCTCCTCGCTGAGGACCGCGTCGCCGGGGCGCTGCCGGGCGAGCGCCTCGGTGATGCACACGTGCGACTCTCGGTCGCCGGTGTCCCGCAGTGTTCGTACGTCGGCGAAGCCGGACTCTGCGCGCAGGCGGAGCAGGAGCGCTCCCGCCTCGGTGGCCAGGTCCCTGGCGAGGGCGTGGTCGTCGTGGATCACGTACTTCTCTCTACACGTCAGTAGGCACCGGAACCGTGCAGGACGGCCGCCCAGGTCTTCCACAGGATCTGCAGGTCGAGGGTCAAGGACCAGTTCTCGACGTAACGCAGATCCAGGCGCACGGATTCCTCCCAGGTCAGGTCCGCCCGTCCGCTCACCTGCCACAGACCGGTCATGCCCGGTCGTACGACGAGGCGGCGGCGCACGTCATCACCGTACTGTGCGACCTCGTCGGGCAGCGGCGGGCGGGGGCCGACCAGCGACATGTCGCCCCACAGCACGTTCAACAGCTGGGGCAGTTCGTCGAGGGAGTAGCGCCGCAGCCAGCCCCCGATCCGGGTGACCCGCGGATCGTTCTTGATCTTGAACAGGACGCCGTCGTGCTCGTTGAGCTGCAGGAGCTCGGCCTTGCGCCGCTCCGCGTCCACGACCATCGTCCGGAACTTCAGCACCGTGAACTCGCGGCCGTCCTGGCCGACCCGGACCTGGCGGAACAGCGCGCGACCGGGGCTCTCCAGCCGGATGGCGATCACGATGGCGGCCAGAAGTGGCCACAGGATCATCAGCGCCGCGGCCGCGACGGTGCGGTCGAACGCGTTCTTGACGAGCCGGCGGGCGCCGCTCAGCTCGGGGTGCTCGACGTGCAGAAGCGGCAACCCGGCGACCGGGCGGATGGAGGTACGCGGACCGGCGACCTCCATGAGCGCCGGGGCGACGACGAGGTCGACGTCGTCCTTCTCGAGCTGCCAGGCGAGACGGCGCAGCGCCACGCCGTCCAGTTCGGGGCAGGCGAGCACGGCGACGGTGTCGGCGTGCAGCGCCTCGACGGTTCCGGCGATCCGGGCGAAGTCCCCCGCGACCCGTACGCCCTCGATCTCACGGACCGCGTCGTCGCCCGCGGCGAGCATCGGCGGCAGGCAGGCGGCGACGATCTCCATGCCGTGCTGGGGCTCGCGGCGCAGCTGGCGCACCAGGTCGGCCACTGCCGCGCGGTGGCCGGCGGCCACGACCCGGCGCATGCACTCGCCGGCCTTCCGCCGCCGGTGCAGCCGCTTGCGCAGCTGGTACCGCCCGACCAGGTCGAGCCCCGTCGTGAGGGGCAGCGCCACGATGACGTAGCCGCGGGCGACGTCGATCTTGGTGGCGTACGCGAGGATCGCCACGGTCGCCGTCAGCGAGAACCCGGCCTGGATGATGCGGCGGAACTCCTCCGAGCCGACGCCGAAGAGCCGCTGCTCGTACGCGCGGCCCATCCCGAGCACGCCGGTCCACAGGAAGGGCAGGAAGAGGCTCAGGCCGATGTACGGGGTGCTCCACGGGTCGCCGAACGTCGGATAGCGGAACCGCGCGACGAAGGCGAACAGGCCCGCGAGCAGGGCGACGAGGAAGTCGACGCACCATGCCTGCCGGGCATAACCGGAGGTCCAGGCCTCGACCTGGGAACGACTGCTGGGGGCGGCCTGGGCCTCCGGCCACGCCTTTCCGACGACCGCCATCTCACCCCTCGCCGAGCAACACGAGACCTCTGCTGAAGCAGGACGCCCAGGGGTCACGGGAGGTTCACAGGTTTCGGAAGAAATCGCCCTTCGTGTCACTCCGGGGACGGTGAGCGCCGAAACAGTGATCTTTCCGGCGGCGACCACAGGCAGGGCGCCGCGCTCCTGGGGGTACACGAGGCACGATAGAGACAGAGAGCGCACAGAGGGGCGGAAACCACGTAATCGACCGCACGTGGCCTATCCGCCGGGAGAAGGTCTTTCTATGCGGTGTGAAAGACGTTCTGCGCGCGGTCCAGGCCGTCGGTGAGCAGCGCCTCCGTCGCGTCGGCGGCGCGCTCGGTGTTGAGGTCGAGCTCCTTGCGCTCGGCCCCGGAGAAGTCGCGCAGCACGAACACCGCGGCGTCCATCCGCCCGGGCGGCCGGCCGATCCCGAACCTGACCCGCAGGTAGTCGCGCCCGCCGAGCGCCTTCGTGATCGAGCGCAGGCCGTTGTGCCCGTTGTCGCCGCCGCCGCGCTTCAGGCGCAGCGTTCCGTACGGAATGTCGAGCTCGTCGTGGACGACGACGACGTGCTCGAGCGGCACCTTGTAGAAGTCGCGCAGGGCCTTCACCGGGCCGCCGGACTCGTTCATGTACGACCGGGGCTTGGCGAGCACCACGCGGAGCCCCGCGAGCCGTCCCTCGACGACCTCGGCGCGCGCCTTGTGCGCCTTGAACCGGCCGCCCATCCGCGCCGCCAGCAGCTCGAGGACCATGAAGCCGGCGTTGTGCCGGTTGCCGGCGTACTCGGGGCCCGGGTTACCGAGCCCGACGACGAGCCAGGGAGCGTCCGCGCCCGCGTCCGCCATCACCGACCACCCTCCGACGCATCAGAGCCCGCGCGGGGACCGCCGGGCCTGTCCGGCGCCCATTCCGCACGGGCTCACCGCGCCCCGGCCGGGGCGCACACGACTCATGGACCACGCGGTACCGCGCAGCGGACCGCCGCGTCGCGGCGACGGCCGTCCCGGGGGCTGAGGAGGCACTGTCACTCCTCGCGTCCCGGGGCCTGACGGAGCGGCAGAGGTGTTACTCGCCGCTCTGCTCGGTCTCGCCCTCGGCGGCCGCGGGAGCCTCGGCGGCGGCCGCCTCGCCCTCACCGGTGGTCGAGGCCTCGATCTGCTCGGCCGTCGGCGCCGCCAGCACGTGCAGGACCAGGGCCTCCTCGTCGGCGCCCAGGGTCGCGCCCGCCGGCAGCTTGAGGTCCTTGGCGAGCACCTGGGTGCCGACCTCCAGGCCCTCCACGTCGACCTCGACCGCCTCGGGCAGGTGGGTGGCCTCGGCCTCGAGGGCCACCTGCACGAGCTGCTGGTCGAGCATGCCGCCCGGCGCCACCTCGCCCGTCACCTGGACCGGGACCTCAACGGTGACCTTCTCGCCGCGCTTCACGACGAGCAGGTCCACGTGCTCGAGGAAGCCCTTGAGCGGGTCGCGCTGGACGTCCTTCGGCAGCGCCAGCTCGGCGCCGTTCTCCAGGCCCTCCACGCGCAGCAGCACGTTGGGCGTCTTGAGGGCGAGCATCAGCTCGTGGCCGGGCAGCGTGATGTGCTTCGGGTCGGTGCCGTGGCCGTACAGAACAGCGGGCACCTTGCCGGCCCTGCGAGCGCGCCGTGCGGGGCCCTTACCGAATTCGGTGCGGGGCTCGGCGGCAATGCGTACCTCGGACACGGCGAAAACTCCTCGCTCAAATGAAGCTTGTCAGTACAAGTCGACGCGCGTAACGTCGAAGATCATCGGTGCTCCTCGCGGCCGGGCCCAGAGTGGGCGAGCCCTTGAACGCAGCGTCGGACGCACACGGTCTCCCAAGTTTAGCCGATCTGCGTTCCGGTTCGTGCGGAGGACCGCGAATCCAGCTCCGGTCCGCCTCGGACCGCCGAGGAGACCGGTGACCGAGCCCGGCCACGACGGCCGAAAGGGCCGGTGACCGGGCTCGATCGTGGCCGCCGGGAACGGCGGCCGCGAACTCAGCTGTGACCGCCGAAGAGGCTGGTCACCGAGCCGTCGCTGAACACCTCGCTGATCGCGCGGGCCAGCAGCGGCGCGATCGACAGCACGGTCAGCTTGTCGAATCGCTTGTTGTCCGGAATCGGCAGCGTGTTGGTGAGAACGACGTCGGAGATCCGGGAGTTCTTGAGCCGGTCGACGGCGGGCCCGGACAGCACCCCGTGCGTCGCGGCCACGACGACGCGCTCGGCGCCCTCCTCGAACAGCGCGTCGGCCGCCTTCACGATCGTGCCACCGGTGTCGATCATGTCGTCGACGACGACGCAGGTGCGCCCGGCGACCTCGCCGACGACGTCGAAGACCTTCACCTCGTTCGCGACCTCGGGGTCGCGACGCTTGTGGATGATGGCCATCGGGCAGCCGCCCAGCTCGTCGCTCCACCGCTCGGCGACGCGCACCCGCCCGGCGTCCGGGGCGACCACGGTCACCTGCTCGGTGTCCAGCTTGGCCTTGAGGTGCCCGGTGAGGATCGGCAGGGCGAACAGGTGGTCCACCGGGCCGTCGAAGAAGCCCTGGATCTGCGCGGTGTGCAGGTCGACCACCATCAGCCGGTGCGCGCCGGCCGTCTTGAACAGATCGGCCATCAGGCGCGCGGAGATCGGCTCGCGGCCGCGGTGCTTCTTGTCCTGCCGGGCGTACCCGAAGAACGGCGCGACGACCGTGATCCGCTTGGCCGAGGCGCGCTTGAGCGCGTCGACCATGATCAGCTGCTCCATGATCCACTGGTTGATCGGCGCGGTGTGGCTCTGCAGCACGAAGGCGTCGGAACCGCGCACCGACTCGTTGAACCGCACGAACGTCTCACCGTTCGCGAAGTCGTACGCCGAGGTGGGCGTCGGCTCGATGTCGAGAGCCTCGGCCACCTCTTCGGCGAGTTCGGGATATGCCCGGCCGGAGAAGAGCATGAGCTTCTTCTCGCCGGTCGCCTTGATCCCTGTCACGCGTACAGTCCCCTCACTCGCTGTCCTGGCCATCCTGCTCGCGGGCGCGCTGCGCCGCCTCCGCGGACGGGGTGCCGGCGCGCTTGCGCTGGACCCACCCCTCCACGTTGCGCTGGCGGGCGCGGGCGACCGCCATCGCCCCCGGCGGGACGTTGTTCGTGATCACCGAGCCCGCCGCGGTGTAGGCGCCGTCGCCGATCGTCACCGGAGCGACGATCATGTTGTCGCTGCCGACCTTGACGTGGTTCCCCACGACGCTGCGGCTCTTGTTCACGCCGTCGTAGTTGACGAAGACGCACGCCGCCCCGATGTTGGAGCCCTCGCCGATCTCCGCGTCGCCGACGTAGGTCAGGTGGGGCACCTTGCTGCCCTCGCCCACGACGGCGTTCTTCGTCTCGACGTAGGTGCCGATCTTGGCCTTGCGGGCCAGCCGGGTCCCCGGCCGCAGGTACGCGAACGGGCCGACGCTGACCTCCGGGCCGATCTCGGCCGAGACGCACACCGCGTTCACGACCGTGGCGTCCTCGCCCACGGACGTGTCGGTCAGCGTGGAGTTCGGGCCGATCCGCGCGCCCGCGGCCACGTGGGTGCCGCCGCGCAGCTGGGTGTTCGGCTCGACGACCACGTCGGGCTCCAGCGTCACCTGCACGTCGACCCACGTGGACAGCGGGTCGACGATCGTGACGCCGGCGCGCATGTGCTCCTCGAGCACGCGGTCGTTCAGCTGCCGCCGCGCCTGGGCGAGCTGGACCCGGTCGTTGACGCCCTGCGTCTCGACCCAGTCGGCCGCCTTGTACGCGCCGGCCCGGTGCCCGTCGCCGCGGAGGATCCCGACGACGTCGGTGAGGTACTCCTCGCCGCTGGCGTTGTCGGTGGTGACCCGGCCCAGCGCGTCCGACAGCAGCTTGCCGTCGAAGACGTACATGCCGACGTTGATCTCGTTGATCGCGCGCTCGTCGGGCCCCGCGTCCTTGTGCTCGACGATCCCGGCCACCTCGCCGGCCGGGCCGCGCACGATCCGGCCGTATCCGGTCGGGTCCGGGATGTCGGTGCTCAGGACCGTGACGGCGTTGCCGTCGGCCTCGTGCGTACGGACGAGCTCGGCGAGGGTCTCGCCGCGCAGCAGCGGGTGGTCGCCGTTGGTGACGACGACGGTGCCGGTGAGGGCGCCGACCGCCTCGAGGACGATCCGCACCGCGTGGCCGGTGCCGTTCTGCTGCTCCTGGGTCACGGCGACCGCATCCGGCGCGATCTCCGCGAGGTGCTCGGCGACCTTGTCCCGGCCGTGCCCGACGACGACCACGAGGCGCTCGGGGCGCAGGTCGCGGGCCGCGGCCAGCACGTGCCCGACCAGGCTGCGCCCGCCCAGTTCGTGCAGGACCTTGGGTGTGGTACGGGACTTCATCCGGGTGCCCTCGCCTGCGGCGAGGACGATGACGGCTGCGGGGCGGCTCATGGTCACGCGACCACCTCACCGGACGGCTCGGTGGTGTGCTGGTGACATGGCATCGCCCGGTGGCTCGCTCCGCTCACTGGAGGAGGCTCCTCGGCGTCGCTGACAGGTTCGAAGCCGGGCGCGGACGTCTGGAGGGACCTCCGGTGAGGGTGTCGGCCTGCGAAGAGGTGGGGTCGCAGGCCCGTTACCCGCCCGACACCGGAAGGATACCGCCCGCCCGCGTGCCGCACGCGCCCCGGTCGGGGACGCGGGGCGTCGAAGCCGAGGTCACCGGGCCCGTACGGGACGCGGAGGCTCGACGGAGAAGAGGGCTCCGGCGCCTGGATTCGAACCAGAAATAAAGGGACCAAAACCCTCCGTGATGCCGATTTCACCACGCCGGATCGCCGCCGCGGCATGACCCTGCCGCCCCGGCATCCCTAACGATAGCGGTTGCCCCGTCGGGCGGCGCGCTCGTTTCGATCAAGCCGCGGGAGCCACGCCCAGGCCGTGGCCACGGGAGGCACGCCCGGGCATCCCCGGGCGCGGTCGCCAGGCCACTTGTCACCGTCGGGGGCTAAGGGGCGACTTGCGAAATGGCAACCCTCGTGTGACCGACACGACATGTTTGCGGAAATCCTGCCGGGTATCTACCTAACCTACGCGGCCGTAGGTTACGGTTGCGTAGCCGTAAGTTTCCCGATGAGGAGGAGGAACCGCATGACCGTAGCCCCGACCGCGCCACCTCGACCGCAGGTCCAGTCCGAGTTCGAAGCGAAGCCCAAGGGCGTTTTCGAACGCGTCCTACTGGCCTTCTTCATCGCGGTTCCGCTCCTTGCCGTCGCGGCGGCCGTGCCGTTCGCCTGGGGCTGGGGTCTCGGCTGGAGCGATGTGGCGATCACCGTGGTGATGTACACGGTGACGGGCCTGGGAGTGACCGTCGGCTACCACCGGCACTTCACCCACAAGTCCTTCAAGGCCAAGCGTCCGCTGCGCATCGCGCTGGCCCTCGCCGGCAGCCTCTCGATCGAGATGAGCGTGATCGACTGGGTGGCCACTCACCGCCGCCACCACAAGTACTCCGACAAGGAGGGCGACCCGCACTCGCCGTGGCGGTTCGGCGGCGACTGGAGGGCGCTGACCAAGGGCCTGGTCTGGGCGCACATGGGCTGGCTGTTCGACGCCCGCCGCACCTCGCCGGCGAAGTTCTGCCCCGACCTGGTGGCCGACAAGGACATCCGCCGCATCAGCCGGGTCTTCCCCGGCCTCGTCGCCGTCTCGATGCTCCTGCCCGCACTCCTCGGCGGCCTGATCACGATGTCCTGGTGGGGCGCGCTGACCGCCTTCTTCTGGGGCTCGCTGGTGCGCGTCTCCCTGCTGCACCACGTCACCTGGGCGATCAACTCCATCTGCCACGTGATGGGCGAGGAGGTGTTCGACTCCCGCGACAAGGCGCGGAACGTCTGGTGGCTGGCGATCCCGTCCTTCGGCGAGTCCTGGCACAACCTGCACCACGCGGACCCGACGTGCGCCCGGCACGGCGTCCTCAAGGGTCAGATCGACATCAGCGCACGGCTCATCTGGATCTTCGAGAAGCTCGGCTGGGTCCGTGACGTTCGTTGGCCGAACGCCCAACGTCTCGCCGCGAAGCGGATATCGTAAGCCAAACTAACAGTCTCACACGGCGCCGCCTGCGGTCGGGAGTCCAGGGCCGCCAGGGAAGAGCAGCAGTGAGCGTAGCCAACGATTCGGCCGCTACCGCGACAATTGAGGACGTGAGCGAACCCCCACGGTCACGCCGGAAACGCATGACCGGAAAAGAACGACGGGAACAGTTGCTCGACATCGGCCGGACACTCTTCGCCGAACGCGGCTTCGACGGCACCTCCATAGAGGAGATCGCCAGCGTGGCGGGAGTGTCCAAGCCGGTGGTCTACGAGCACTTCGGCGGCAAGGAGGGCCTCTACGCGGTCGTCGTCGACCGCGAGATGGCCCGCCTGCTCGACCTGATCACGCAGGCGCTCGTCGGCGGGCACCCCCGGCAGAAGATCGAACGCGCGGCCCTCGCCCTCCTCGAGTACATCGAGAACAGCAGCAAGGGCTTCCGCATCCTCGTCCGCGACTCCCACGCCGCCTCGGCGACGGGGACGTTCGCCAGCCTCCTCAGCGACATCGCCAACCAGGTCGAGCACATCCTCGGCGACGAGTTCAAGGAGAAGGGGTACGACCCCAAGGCGGCCCCCCTGTACGCCCAGGCGCTCATCGGGATGGTCGCGATGACCGGCACCTACTGGCTGGACGTGCGCAAGCCCAAGCGCGAGGAGGTCGCCGCCCACCTGGTGAACCTCGCGTGGAACGGCCTGTCGGGGCTGGAGCCGAGGCCGTACCTCACGACGGACCACAAGGCCCGTCAGAAGGAGATGAAGGTGCGGGCGAAGGAAGCGGCCAAGGAGGCCAAGGAGCAGGCCCGCGCCGCCCGCAAGAACGGCGTCGACCCCACCACCGGCTGACCCTGCGTAGCCGTTCTGTCACACCCGGCCCCTATCGTTCTGGCGACAGGCGACGGTGACGGGGCCCGCCCGGCATGGATTTCGGCCCTCACGGGGCGACGATCCGCCGTCGGCGGAGCAGGAGGTGGGCAGTGCGATACCGATCCGGCGACTCCGATCAGCGCCACGAGGGCCGGAGACGTCCCCCCGCGGCGGCCGAGGGGCCCGGGGTTCCCCCGCAGGCGGGCCGGGCGACCGACACGTCGGGTGATGCCTGCGCGATCCGGCTCACCGAGAGCCTCGAGGACGCCGTCCTGGCGCTCGACGCCCAGCCGGCCGGCTTCGAGGACGCCGCCCGCAAGGCGGATCACGTGGAGGAGCTGCGGCGGATCCTGGGCATCCTGCTCGACGTGCTGGCCGACTGGGAGATGCTGGCCGACCGGGAGGCGCGCGGCCCCTGACGTGCCAGACGGGGCCGGCGACGCGCGAGGCGAGGCCGGTGACGCGGCACGCAGAGCCGGTGACGTGACATGCGGGGCCGGTGACGCGGCGCGCAGGGTCAGCGACGCGGCACCCGAGACCGGTGACGCGCCTGGCGAGGCCGGTGACGCGGCACGCGGGGTCAGCGTTGCGGCACGCGAGGCAGGTGACGCGGCAGGATCCGGGCCGTGACGGCGTCAGACCGTCGCGACCGGCTGGAGGAATTCGAGGCGGTTCCCGACGGGGTCATCGACGTAGAAGCGGCGGTATCCGGGCAGCAGGTCATCGGGCCGGATCCGGTGACCGGCCGCCCGGAGCCGGTCCGCGAGCGCGTCCAGGTCGCTCACGATGATTCCCGGATGCGCCTTCCTGGCGGGACGGAAGTCGGCCTCGGCACCGATGTGGACCTCGATGCCCGGCGCCCGGAACCACACTCCGCCCCGCGTCGCCAGGACCGGCGGTTTGGGCACCTCGGTGAGGCCGAGTTCACCGGCGTAGAACTCCCGCATCCGCGGCTCGGAGCCCGGCGGGGCGGCGAGTTGTACGTGGTGAAGTCCGGTGAGCAGGCTCATCTTCCGCTCCCTCCGGCCCCGGCGCCAGGGTGGGCGCGGCACGGCCACATGTCTCTTGACGTCAAGAGAGATGCTCCCGGCATCGATATCTCGATGTCAAGAGAGGTAAGGTGATCGATTGTGAAGGACGAGGTGGACCGGCTGGTCGAGGCGTGGCACGCGGAGCGGCCCGACCTCGACGTGGAGCCCTTGCACGTCCTCAGCCGGGTCTCGCGCCTCGCCCGCCACCTCGACCGCGCCCGGCGGGCGGTGTTCGCCGCGCACGGGATGGAGTCGTGGGAGTTCGACGTGCTGACCGCGCTGCGGCGCGCGGGCCCGCCGTACGAGCTCAGCCCCGGCCGGCTGCTGCGCGCGACGCTCGTGACGTCCGGGACGATGACCAACCGGATCGACCGGCTGGAGTCCGCCGGCCTCGTCCGCCGCGGCCCCGACCCCCAGGACAAGCGCGGCGTCCTCGTCCGGCTGACCGACGCCGGCCGTACTCGCGTGGACGCCGCGTTCGCCGACCTCGTCGACCGCGAACGCGAGCTGCTCGGCTCCCTGAGCCCCGGCGACCGCCGTACCCTCGCGAGCCTCCTGCGCTCCCTCCTCGTCCCCTTCGACACCGACCCGCCCACCTGACGGGATTCACCGCGCCCGCCGCCGCCGGCCCGGCACCCGGCCACCGAACAGCCTGTCGGGCCCCAGGCTCCCCGCCGGACCGTACGATGGCGATCTCACGACGGGATCCGGTGCGGCCCGCTGGAGATCAGATCAGCGGCTCCTGGCCGCCGTCGTACACGAGGAGCCCGTCGTCGCGGACGCGGGCGCCCGGTGCGGGGGTGTGCGGCGTGAGACGCCCGTCGTGCATCAGGTGGACGACCGGCACCTGCCGGACCAGGACGAGGTAGTCGGCGATCAACCGGCGATGGCAGCGCCACCACACGCTCTCGCTGCACATGACGGCCTGCCGGCGTTCCTCGGTCAGCAGCTCGTCGACGGCCGCGCCGAACTCCTCGGTGCGCATGTGCGCCGCGTAGCCGCGGAACATCACCTCCCGCCAGTACACGTCGGGCGAGTCGGCCGGCGCCCGCCGGAAACCGCCGAGACGCCCGTCCCACCGGTAATCGATCCCACGCTCGGGCAGCCAACGCTCCATCTCATGCCGCGCGACATGCGGGTTGCGGCGGCTTCCCGGCGCCGTACGCACGTCGACGAGCAGTTCGACGCCCGCACCGCCCAGGAGCTCGGCGATCCGGTCCGCCGACGCGGTGCCGTGCCCGAACGTGACGACGGGCATCAGCGCAGCGCCGCCTCGATCACCGCTCCGACGGCCAGCAGCCGCTCCTCACCTCCGGCCGGCCCGACGAGCTGCAGGGAGGCGGGCAGGTCCGTACCGGCCGCCGGAACGGGCAGCGCGAGCGCGGGGTGGCCGGAGAGGTTGAACGGCACGGTGAGCTCGGTCAGGTCGACCTCGCGTTCGGCGCCGATCCGGGGCGGCGGCTGGGAGATCGTGGGCAGCGCGAGCACCGGATACCGCGCGAGCAGCTTGTCGAACAGTTCGCGCGTCGCCGTCTTGGCGGCGTACGCCTCGTCGAACAGCCCGTCGGTGACCGAGACGCCGCCTTCGATGCGCCGACGGATGCGGGCGCTCATCCGGTCCGGGTAAGCGAGCAGGTGACGGTGCTCCCGGTGGCCCTCTCCGCGGATCAGGGTGTTCCCGGCGGACAGCGCCTCCTGCCAGGCGTCGAGGGGTTCGTCGGCGAACGCCAGGCCGGCCGCGCGCAGCGCCGCGTCGACGGCGGCGTCGAACGCCGGGTCCACCGCCACGCCCTCCGGGCGCAGCCGCCCCACCATGATCCCGGGCTCGTACGGCTCGGGCGTGAACCCGGGCTCGATCAGCCGCATGCCCAGCGCGACCGCCGCCACGTCACGGCCGAGCGGTCCGACGGTGTCCAGCGACGGCGCGAACGGGAAGACGCCCTCCAGCGAGACCCGGCCGTGGGTGGTCTTCAGGCCGACGACTCCGCAGCAGGCCGCGGGGATCCGTACGGAGCCGCCCGTGTCGGTGCCCAGCGCGACGTCCGCTTCGCCGTTGGCCACGGCCACCGCCGAGCCGCTCGACGAACCGCCGGGCACGCGTTCCGGATCGACCGGGTTCACCGGGACCCCGGTCCACGGATTGATCCCGTCGGCGGCCCGGCACAGCTCGGTGAGGTTGGTCTTTCCGACGATCCGGGCGCCCTGCGCGCGGGCTGCGGCGACGCACGCGGCGTCCGCGTCCGCCGGCTCCGCCCGGTCCGCGATCACCGGGCAGGCCGCCGTCGTCGGCACTCCCGCGACGTCGATGGCGTCCTTGACGGCGAGCCTCGGGCCGTCTCCGGGCGCCTCCATCCGCAAGAGCCACGTCGTCACGATCCGCCTCGCTCGCTCACGATCATCAAGGTCACGGACACATCTTGCTCCTCCCGCACCCTCCGTGTCGTATCGCACCGCCTGGGCGCGGGTGCCCGGCGAGCGGATCGGACACGAGAATGCGTCCCATGTCTCAGGCGACGCTGCGCACCGACCGCATCCAACTCGTTCCCCTGTCCGACGACCATCTCGAGTACGAGGTCGAACTCGACGCCGACCCCGAGGTCATGCGCTACCTCGCCGGCCGGGCCCGTACCCGTGAAGAGGTCGAGGAGTTCCATCACCGGCGGCTCGCGGCCGCGAGCCGTGTTCCGGGACTCGGCTTCTGGGCCGGCTTCGTCGACGGGCGGTTCATCGGGTGGTGGCTCCTGGAGCCCCCGGAGCGCGCGGACCAGGGACCGGTCGACGGACAGGCGGAACTCGGTTACCGGCTCCTGCGTCGCCACTGGCGCCAGGGCCTGGCGAGCGAGGGTGCCCGCGAGCTCATTCGGCACGGCTTCGAAGATCTCGGGCTGACCCGCATCTTCGCCGAGACGATGGCGGTCAACACCGCCTCCCGTGCGACGATGGCCGCACTCGGCATGCAGCACATCCGTACGTTCCACCTGGACAACGACGAACCGCTGCCCGGCGGCCACCTCGGTGAGGTCGAGTACGCGATCACCCGGCACGAGTGGCTCGCCCGCCAGGCGGCCGAAGCGTGACGGGCCGCCCAGGCCGTGCCGGCGTCGCGTTCCGCCCGCGCCCGCGTCAGGAGACGGCGGCCTCCAGCGCGGCGGCGGCGCCGCACAGCAGCTCCTCGCTCCCGGCCGGCCCGACGAGCTGTACGGCGGCCGGCAGGTGGGAGCCGGGCAGCGGTACCGGCAGCGCGAACGCCGGCAGCCCGGCCAGGTTGAACGGCGCGGTCAGCACGCACAGCAGGAGATCGTCGTCCCCGGCCGGAGGCGTCGGCGCCACTCCCGGGAGGACCGGGAGCGCGAGGACCGCGTGCCTCCGGAACAGGTTGTCGAGTTCCGCGCGGATCGCCCGCCGGGTCTCCTCGGCCCAGCCGAGCTTGCCCTTGGCGTCGGCGTACAGGCCGTTGAGGCGCCGGTAGATCCGGTCGCTGAGCCGGCTCGATTCCGCGAGGAGGTGACCGTTCTGCCGGTAGGCCTCCGCACCGACGATCACCCCGTTGGCCAGGACGGCGTCGACGAAGTGCGGGCAGGTCTCGTCCACGACCGTGAACGCCCGGCGCAGCGCGGCGTCCACCGCCGCGTCGATCGCCGGCTCGGCCACTCCCGGGATCCGCAGCCGGCCGACCGTCATCGCCGGATCGTACGGTGTGGGCGCGAAGCCGGGCTCGATCAGTGTCATGCCCAGTGTCACTCCGGCGACGTCCCTGGCCATCGGGCCGATCGTGTCGACCGAGGGCGCCAGTGGATGAACCCCGTCACGCGGCACACGACCGTACGTCGTCTTCAGCGACGCGATACCGCAGCAGGCGGCCGGGACGCGCACCGATCCGGCGGTGTCGGTGCCGAACGCCACGTCCGCCTCCCCGGTGGCGACGGCCACGGCCGAACCGCTGGACGACCCTCCGGGGACCCGGGAGGGGTCGAGCGGGTTCACCGGGGTGCCGAACCAGGGGTTCACGCCGTCCGCGCCGAGGCACAGCTCGGTCAGGTTCGTCTTGCCGACGATCCGCGCGCCCTGGGACCGTGCGACCGCCACGACGGCGGCGTCGGCCGCCGCGGGCTCGGCGCGGTCGGCGATGGCAGGGCTGCCCGCGCTCGTCGGCGTGCCCTTGATGTCCATCGCGTCCTTGACCGCCAGCCGCGGCCCGTCGCCCGCGTCGTCCAGCCGCATCATCCATGTCGCCATGGACAGCGATCATGGCGGGCCGTGGCGGCGAAGAACACCCCTCATTCCGACCGGCTCGGGTCGTCTACGCCTCATCAGCGAGGATGAGCCACTGCTCCTCGATCTCCTCGCGCTCGGCCCGGACCGTTTTCAGCTCCGCGTCAAGCTCCAGCAGCTTCTCGTGGTCGGTGGCGTGCGCGGCCATCAGCTCGTGCAGCTCCGCCTCACGGGTGCCGAGCTTCTCGATGCGCCGCTCCAGCCGGTCGAGCTCCTTCTTCGCCTGCCAGGAGTTCTTGGCCGGCTTCGGCTCGGCGGCCGCCGCCCGTACGGGCTGGGGTTCCGGCTCCGACCGGCGCCGCCGGTCGAGGTACTCGTCGACCCCTCCGGGCAGCAGCGACAGCCGTCCGTCACCGAGCAGCGCGACGACGTGGTCGCTGACCCGCTCAAGGAAGTACCGGTCGTGGCTGACGAGCACGAGCGACCCGGGCCACCCGTCGAGCAGGTCCTCCAGCTCGGTGAGCGTCTCGATGTCGAGGTCGTTGGTCGGCTCGTCGAGCAGGAGGACGTTCGGCTCGGCCATGAGGAGGCGCAGCAGCTGAAGGCGCCGCCGCTCACCGCCGGACAGGTCGCCCACCGGGGTCCACTGGGCGTCGCCGCGGAAGCCGAACCGCTCCAGCATCTGGCTCGCCGAGAACTCCCGCTTCCCGAGGCTGATGCGCCGCTTGATCTCCTCGACCGACTCCAGCACGCGCTGCGCCGGGTTCAGCTCGGCGAGCTCCTGCGACAGGTGCGCGAGCTGCACCGTCTTGCCGCGGATCACCCGGCCGGCGGACGGCGCGACCGTCCCCTCCAGGAGCCGCAGCAGCGTCGTCTTCCCGCTGCCGTTGACGCCGACCACGCCGACCCGGTCACCGGGCCCGAGCTGCCACGTCAGGCGCTCGAAGAGAGTACGGTCACCGACGCGCACGGTGACGTCCTCGACGTCGTACACCGTCTTGCCGAGCCGCGCCGTCGCGAACCGCACCAGTTCCACGGTGTCACGGGCCGGTGGCTCGTCGGCGATCAGGGCGTTCGCGGCCTCGACGCGGAACTTCGGCTTGGACGTGCGCGCCTGCGGCCCCCGCCGCAGCCAGGCGAGCTCCTTACGGAGGAGGTTCTGCCGCTTCTCCTCCGCGGAGGCGGCGATGCGAGCCCGCTCCGCCTTGGCGAGGACGTACGCCGAGTACCCGCCCTCGTAGCGGTGCACCTGCCCGTCGGACACCTCCCAGGTCCGCTCGGTCACCGCGTCCAGGAACCACCGGTCGTGGGTGACGACGATGAGCGTACGGTCCTTCAGGTGCCCGGCCAGCCAGGCGATCGCCTCGATGTCCAGGTGGTTGGTGGGCTCGTCCAGTACGAGGAGGTCGGTCTCCGGTACGAGCAGCCGGGCGAGTGCCACGCGCCGCCGCTCACCACCGGACATCCCCTCGATCGGGGAGTCCAGGGAGACGTCGGGCAGCAATCCGGCCAGAATGTCCCGGGCCCGGGCGTCACCCGCCCACTCGTGCTCGGCCCGATCACCGAACACGACGGAGCGCACGGTCGCCCCGGCGGGGAACTCGTCCCGCTGGGTGAGGAACCCCAGGCGCAGCCCGCGGGTATGCGTGACACGCCCGCTGTCGGGCTCGATACGGCCGGCGAGCAGCGAGACCAGCGTGCTCTTGCCATCGCCGTTCCGGCCGACCACGCCGATCCGGTCACCGGCGGACACGCCGAGAGAGACATCGTCGAGCAGCGGAACCGGCCCGTACGCCTTGCTCAGGCCTTCAACATTGATCAGATTCACGACCCCACCAAGGTTAGTGGCTCTCCCGCACCCCACCCGCCCACTCCGAACCGAAGCCAGGCGACCGCGGAGCGTCTGAGATTCAAGGAGCGTGAGAGGCGCATCCAGATCCGCGATGTCCTGGAGACCGCTCGGGACATCCGCGCCACCATGGCCTGCAGGCGCGCGGACTGGTCAGCGCCGAAGCCCTTACGTCCCGCGACGCCGCCCTACTCGCCCACTTCGAGGCACGCGACGACGGCTACCGCCCTCCACCCGGTGAGGCCGCAGCGGAGATCGCCCGAATACGAGCGGAGCGCGAGGCATATTTCACGGACGAGGACTGATCACCGTCGAGGCGGGAACGCCGCGCGTACGGTCTTGCCGGTCGCGGTGGGGTGGATGGTGACGTGGGCGAGTTCTTCGGCGATCCACAGGCCGCAGTGACCGACCTCGCCGGGCAGGTCCTGCATCGGCAGTTCGGGAGACGCGTCGGCGACGTCGAGGATGACGATGGGCTCGGGCTGTTTTCGTACGGTGACGGTCAGGGTGATCGGGGCGTTCCCGTGTGCGATGGCGTTGGTGACCAGTTCAATGGTGACCAGGATCGCGTCTTCGACCAGGCCGGTGTCCCAGCCGGCCAGCACGGTGCCGACCAGGGCGCGGGCGGTGATGACGGCCGCAGGGTCCTCATCCAGAGCCGGCAGAACCATTGGCGCTGCACATGCGGGGTGTGCGTGTCGTTCTCGGCGTACATGGCGTGACGCTCCTGAGGGTGAGGTCGTGACGGCCGGGCCGGTCCGGACGTTGCGGCGGCGCGTGTCAGCGGCAGGGGCAGCCGAGAACTTGGATGATGCGGGCGGCGGCGATGTCGACGTTGTCGACGTGCGCGATCCGGTCGCCGAAGGACCAGCGGAACCACCACAGCCCCGCCCCGTCGACACCGATGCGGATGTCGTCGTTGAGTGGTGGGGCCGCCGGGTTCACGACGCGTACTAATCCGAGTCGCCCATCAGCAGCAGCGACCTGGGCATACCAGCCCTCGGCCCGCAAGCGCTCCGCGAGCGCCTCAAGGCGTTGGCGGCTGTCGAGGGGTCCAGGCTCGGCAAGCGAATCCGATGACATGGAGATCACTTCCTTCATCGAAGGCGGGAGAAGGTGCTGCGGCCACATCGGTCGACAGCCGCCTTTTGGCGGATATGGCCTCCGCCGAACCGAGAAGACAATTACGATCTGTCATCGACAGATGACGTACAGACATCATGCCCTGCAGGCGAGACCGCTTGTCAAGTTGCCTCTGACAAGTTGTCTAGCCCGGACTTCCGGAGCTCAGGCACCAGGCGGTTCAGCGGGGCACTAGAGAAGAGGCGCAGATGAGCAGTCCGAGCACGTACGTTCAGCGCTTCATTCTGGGCGCTGAGCTGGCGAAACTCAGGGCGCGCACCGGGCTCAGCCTGAAGGACGTGCAGGCGGAACTGGACTACGAGCAGTCATGGATGTCCAGGGTCGAGCACGGCGAGCGAGGGATGAAGGCCAAGGACGTCCGCAGCCTCCTCGATCTCTACAGTCGGCACACGACGATCGAAGCCGGCCAACGAGAGGAACTGCTGGTCCTGGCACGAGCCGGCTTCTCCGGCAAACCCGACTGGTGGCGCAAGCTCGCCGGTAAGGGCCTGAAGCCAAAGTTCGACCTACTGATCGCCGCCGAGTCCGGGGCAAGAGTGATCAACGCCTGGCGTAGCCAGACCGTGCCCGGCATCCTCCAAACAGAGCCATACGCACGGGCGCTCATCGAAGCAACAGATATCGAGGGTGTCGTCGACACCGACGAACGAATCGAAATCAGGCGCACCAGGCAAGAGATCATCACTCGGCGAGACGATCCTGTCGCGCTCCATGTGATCCTCGATGAGGCCGTGCTTCACCACCAGATCGGCGGGCCGGAAGTACTACGGGGGCAGCTCGATCACCTTGTCCAGCTGGGCAAGCTGGACAATGTCAGGATCCAGGTACTTCCGTACAAGGTCGGGGCACATGCCGCCGTCACCGGCGACTTCGTCCTACTTGTATTCCAGGCGAGCGACGACCTCGGCATGGTTTACCTGGAGACAGCGACAACTGGCCTCGTACTCCAGAGCGAACACGAGGTTCGCCGGTACAGTCAGACATACGGGACGTTGCAGGCGATGGCGCTACCTCCAACCAAATCGGCGGACCTGATCGCCTCAGCGGCCAAGGACCTATAGGCGTGCCCGGCGAAGGGAGCCAGGGATGAGCCCACAGTTCGACTCCCCCACTTGGCGAAAGAGCTCCTACAGTGACGCCAATGGCGATTGCGTGGAATTGAGCTTGATCTGGACTCTAAGGTAGTCGGCATATCCGATCAGGCGTCGTCGGCGTGATGGTCCTGTCGCCGCGCCCCCGCCTGCGAAAGAAGAAGGTCAGCGCACCAAGGAGGCCGGCACTCGACGCAAGCTGCACGAAGGGGTGCCACACTTCTACAAGCATGAGCGCAATTCCCGCGACAGCCCAGAGCACGCCAACTAATAGCCTCCAAGGTGGGGCGAGGACCGCCCTGTTCGCACTCCACCGGCCCTTGCCGAGAAGGATCGCCACACCACACACGATCAACGACACACCTATGACCGAGTAGGCGACGGCGAGGAGCACCTGACCGAGCGCTTCGCTAGAAGCACTGACAAATATTACCGCTTACCCGCATTCCGGAAAGCGGAGATCTTGACTTGCACAAAAAACCAGAGGACAAAAGCAATAAAAGCTGGAATATAATACTCTTTCCAGATAATTTTGGAGAGGAAGCCAACACCCATAACAAGATATGCTAGCGCCGCCAAATATCGAAGGTTGCGCATCGATGGATCACCGACCCCACGATTTGCCCTCAAGAAGGCAACAAACCCGGTAGCACAAAGAGCGGCGCCCACAACTACATAAAAGATAAGCACGACGATCACCAATCCGTCGGGTCGCCATTTCCTGTTACGACCCCCTTGACGAATCCGACAGTACCAGCGACGGCCGCAGCAGCGCCTGCGATAGCGGGATCGAAGGGACCTGTCTCGGTAGCGAATAGCGCCACGGTTCCGCCCACGGTGCTCGCCCCGGCCCAAGCACCCTTCACCCCAGCACCCCAATGCAAGGTAGGCGAGTGATGACGGAGTAGCTTATCGGCCTTTTTATCGTTAGCCTCGAGAAGCGAGTAACTTTTCGCGAGCGAGTTAACCTCGTTCTGAGACAGCAAGTCCTTATGGTTATCGCGGTAGTTCTTCAGGCCAGCCGCCAACGCCTTGTACTCAGAGGAAAGCTTCCTAGCCGCCACTTGTCGAGCTTTACTCGCAGCAGCCAGCGCTTGCTCTCGACATTGGGCGAACTCTTGTATGAACTTCTGCACTTCTGGCTTCGACGTGCCATGCGGGAAACTCATATTCCCCGCGTGGTCGATCACAACATATCCAGCGGCGACACCCTTCTCTGCTTGCCGCTCCAGCCATGACTCAATCTTCGCGAGATTGACCGCCAGGCCATCGACGATGTCCCCTATCGATATCGCACGCTGAGACAACCAGCCGATGTCCTCTGAATCCTGACCGAACTGGTCCCTGAAGGCCCCTACAGCCGAGCCTGGATATACCCGCTCGCCGCTTTCACGAACCAAGCGAGCCACCGTCCGATTCAGAACCGATACGGGGTCTTTGCTATTTTCCGCAAAATTGTAGAGGACTTGAGAAAGACCCGAGAGGCCTTGAATATTGCCACCTATCCAGCTAGCAGAGATAGCCGGCAACGGCGAAGGGCTTCTAGACATCGCAAAAACTCCATGTATCAATAACTCGGCGACGGCGTCTTTCTTGTCAAGAAGTCGAAGATGTCACCCTCGGTTTGCTGGTAGTTGCGACGCGCAAAGTCCAACTTGTACGCATGGGCGCTTACGGCCTGTGAAAGCACAACGTGCATCTCGTAGAGGGCACCCAACGTAACGCTGAGAATTTCGTCGATTGTGACGTCTCCGCCTGATGGACAGGCCAGTTGAGTCATCAGGTTGGCATAGGCCTCACCCTGCCGAGAGAACTCGGTCGATGCCCTCGCCAGGTCATCAAAGACGACCTTGTATCCGTCGCTCACAGATTTTCCCTTCTCCAAGTTTCGACCCGATCTGCGGTCCACCTGTCAGCGTCCTCTTCCACGACAGGGTTCACCACGACGCGCGCTTGGGCCTCCGAAATCTGGATCAAGAGCTCGAGAACGGGAATCTTCTCCCAAGGCTGCCATTCGCCGAGCTGCTCTACAAGCATCTGTTGATCAGTGAATACGGGCAGTGCAGCGGCTCCATCAGCGAGCGCCCGCAATTCGAACTGGACCTCTCGAGGGCCGGCGCCTTCGGACGGCTTACTTGGGACAGTGGGCACGTATACCCAAGCGACACCTTCGGTTAGCTTCTTCCGGGCTTCGTAAGCACTATGGACCGCATGGTCGTTCGCCGATCGAGGGCTTAGGTCTCCATTAGAAGCTGTTGATGCGTTGTAGCTTGGTGAAGTCATTCTCACCCGTCACTTTTTTTAGATATCAGTTACATCTTTGCGTATTTACCGGGCATCAGTAGAAACGGCCTCGGCGGCGTGGGTCCGCCGTCGCCACACGAAACCGCCGACCACGAGCATGACGATGATGGCACCGGCCGCGGTGAGGGAGATGATGACGAGCCCGTTTCGTGCATGGCCTGATTCCGCTGAAGGCCGCGTGGCTGAGGGCTTCGGTGCCGGTCGGGTACTCGCAGCCGAATGAGATGCCTGCCACTTGTCGAACGCATCGAAGACAGGATTCGGCGCGTTCGATGGGACGGGATAGCGCTGCGGGTTCATTGCGGCGGTAATCTGAATCGCGCCATATCCCGTCTGCTCGTTCCACTTCGCAGGGCCCAATGGACGAGCTGTCGCAATCAAACGCTGCACCACGGTACGCGCCGACATTCCTGGGTTACGCGATCGAATCAATGCGACAGAACCCGATGTCAGAGCTGCCGCTATACTCGTCCCCCAGGCCTTTGGATAATAGAGCCCGTCCTTCCCAATCACGGCACCGATACCTGGCGCAGCTACGGCGACGTACGGCTGCCTCTCGGTACCGACATAGGGTTGTAGATGCTTGTCAATCGCACCGACCGCCAACACTCCAGCACAAGAAGCAGGCATCATTGGCGGATTTCCACTGCCCCCCGAGTTCCCCGCAGCCGCGACTACCACAACGTCATGCTGAAGCGCATAAGATACGGCATCCTGTATGCTTTGTTCACAACGCCCAGGAAAGCGAGACGAATCTACCCCCTGAGAAATACTTATCACTTTAGCCCCGTGGTCAACACCAAATCTGATGCCGTCTGCAAATGCTCGATACAAGATGTCAATTCGGTCACCGAGTTGTTCCGCGCCATGAATAGGCAGAATCTTCGCCTCTGGGGCAATGCCGACATAGCCAGTGGTCCCACCGCCTTGGGCTGCAATAAGCGCCGCCATCCCGGTTCCGTGACCGGCATCCCAATCGAAGTCCTTACGGCCATCACTGTCATGCCCCGTTGTGTCAGCTCCTGGAAGAACGACTCCGCTCAACTCAGGCAACTTGGCGTTGACCCCAGTATCGAGGACGGCGACGGTGACACCGGCACCGGTCGTCGTCGGCCAGACATCGCTCTGGATCCCCCAGGCGGAGAACCACCATTGGTCCTGAAGCGGCCGAGGTAGGGCATCAGCCCTCGTAGTCGGCATCACCGCAGCGACGGTGGCGACAAGACCTACAGCGATGCGCCTAACGATCTTCACTCATCTTCCTCGAAGTACCAGGGCGAATCTTCACTGATCGCTCCAGCCTGTCCCTGATCGAGACTCGTCCGATTCTTCAGTTGCTCGGCCTTCGCGCCTAGCCGGGTGATCTCGTCTTGCGGATCCTCGACGCCGTCTTCGAGGCCCAACTCATGAAGGAGCTGATCAAGATCATTGCTATCGCTGGATAGATCGATCTGGACGAGCTCCGCCGCTTCGTCAGCGGCACTCGTTGATTCGCCCTTTGCTTCCCTGGCGCCAATGAGGTGGGTGCCGGCTTCAACGCCGCCGGTCCACACGTCCTCATCTTCGGTAAGCCACGTCGTACGCTTACGTTCGCGGTCACGGCGATCGCCTGATGCTCCGCCCGCAGGGCCCATCACACCCGCCTGGCTCGCAGCCCTCGTCTCGGCGGCTTGACTGGCAGCCCTTGTTTCGGTGGCTTGAGCCTCTTCGGCCGCGCTTGCTGCGGCATCACTCACAGCCCTACGGTTACCGACTTGCCCCCAACGGCCATTCTGTGGGTCGATGACGCCAGCACCATCTGGTAGCACCGCACCACTGACCCCTGGCGCCGAGGTGTTGATGCCTGTTCCAGGTGTCCGACCGCCCAAGTCGTTAGGCAGCAGGCCGGTCCCACCGCCGGGCATCTCAGTCTTTGAACCGAGCGGTGAAGTTCCCGCTAGCTGCGTATTTGAGTCATCGGCACCCGACGCCGGGTGACCATTACCTGGGGCGAGTGCAGACCTCCCAGACTCGCCGCTCCGACCCTTCGGCGCGTGTTCGCCCGCACGGGGTGCTTTGCCATCTACAGCAGGGCTGCCCGCAGGGTTCCCACCTGGATTCCTCCCTGTGGCCTTCGGAAGTCCGGCAGCTTGAGAATGACCGTAATCTGAGCTATCCGGCGGGAGGGTGGTGCTGACGTCTGAGGGCATCCCGGCCCACGCCTGGTAGACGCGTTCGTTGGCGCCGGCCATCCAGCTCCGTGCTTCGGCTAGGTCTTTAGACGGAGGCCTCTTCTGGTACCAATCCAGGTTGGACCCGTAGTCATGGATCGCAGCCCCGAATTCCTGCGCGGATCGTTGAATGGTCGCAGATGATGCCCAAATCTCCCGCAGTGCGGACTGTGCGGCGGCGGCATCTGCTCCGCCCCAGGCTTCATGAAGCGTGCCGCGGACTTTGACCAGGTCGGTTGTGACCGTCTCGTATGCCGAAGCGAAGTCCTGGTAGCTCTGTCCAGCCGCCTTGACTTCGTCCGGAGCCGTCTTCTTCAGCAGGTCGTCGATGTCTTTGCGGCTGTTGTACCCACCGGGCGTTCCCGAAGGAGCGCTGGCGCGCATAGGGAACGTGAAGCCCTCGGCCATCTCAGTGCCTTCCATCCGGGTTCAAAGAGTTGGCTACAGGTGCCTGTGACTTGGGCGGCGCCGACGTCGGTGAGAAGTCATAGCTCATCGCGCTGCCCCCGGGGGCGACGTGTAGACGCTTGTCCAGCGCAGCGATCCGGCGGGCAAGGTTCGCTTCGTTCGCGTCATGAACGTTCGCCGCTTGGTGCAGCTTGTGGATGGTGCTCAGCAGAGCGTGCAGGATGCGGCTGTGCTGCTCGGCGAGGGCATGGTGGCCGGCTTCGACACTGGGCTGCAATCCCAACGCGGCGTCCCACGTGCCGAGCGCTTCCGGGTTTTCGAGCGGTTTCAGGCGCTCACTCGCCGCGAGGAGGTGCTCGAGAAGGCCTTCGAGTTTGTTGGCGACCGCTCTGACCTGAGACGTGTCGACGCGGAGCTTGCCGTGGTCGTCGATTCCCGGCCAGTCGTTGTACGTCTGAAGTGGAGCCGAGTTCGCGTTCACCGGCGGCATCGGTCTTGGCCTCCTCGCATGCGAGCACCCCGTACATGCACTGCTCCAGCAGGGGCTTCGATGCGGCGGTCACCGTCATCGCGTCATCCCCTGCGTGCCCCGTCGATCCCCAAAGCGTCCTAAAACTTTACGGATCCTGACAGGGAACGTCCAGGCCATTAGCCGTTCGGTTTACCGAGCCGTGACGATTCGGCATTAGGGACGAACGTTCGCACCATCCGTCCCTGACCGAAACTGCGCTACAGCAGGGTTACACCCGGGACCGGGCCGAAGGCGGGGCGGACGGCGGCGAAGCGGCCTGACTCGTTCAAAGCGGCGGCGACTTCGGCGCTGTGGTCCAGGGAGGCGGCGAGGAAGGCGCACGTTGGACCGGAGCCGGACACCAGTGCGCCGAGGGCGCCCGCGCCGCGACCGGCCGTCAACGCGTCGCGGAGGGACGGGCGGAGGCTGAGGGCCGCCGGCTGCAGGTCGTTGTGGAGGGCCCGGCCGAGGGCCTCGGCATCGCCGGTCTTCAGGGCGGTCATCAGGTCGTCCGACACCTGGGGCCACACGCTGTCCTGCTCCCCGGCTGCGCGCAGCCGATCGCACTCGGCGTACACCGCGGGCGTGGACAGGCCGCCGTCGGCGTACCCGAACACCCAGTGGAACTCCCCCGTGACCTCGACCGAGGTCAGCCGCTCGCCCCGGCCCAGGCCGACGGCGGTGCCGCCGAGCAGGGCGAACGGGACGTCGCTGCCGAGCCGGGCGCCGAGTTCGAGCAGCGTCTCGCGGTCGAGACGGGCCTCCCACAGGACGTCGCAGGCCAGCAGGGCGGCGGCCGCGTCGGCGCTGCCGCCGGCCATGCCGCCCGCGACCGGGATGTCCTTGCGGATGTGCAGCGCGACGTCGGGGCGCCTGCCGATGTGCTCGGCCAGCAGCGCGGCGGCGCGGGCGGCGAGGTTGTCCGGGCCGGTCGGCACGTTCGACGGGCCCTCGACGGTGACGCTCAGCGCGTCGGCGGGGGTGGCGGTCACCTCGTCGAACAGCGAGACGGCGTGGAAGACGTTGACGAGGTCGTGGTAGCCGTCGTCGCGGACGGGGCCGACGCTCAGCTGGAGGTTCACCTTGGCGGGCACGCGCACGGTCACAGTGGTCACGGTCAACCGATCGTAGGCGACGAGGGCCGGTGTTCGGCGATGCGGGTGAAGGCGACGACGTCGAGGGACTCGCCGCGGGCCGTCGGGTCAACTCCGGCGGCTCGAATGGCCTCCTCGGCCGCCGCGGCCGAACCGGCCCAGCCGGCCAGGGCCGCGCGGAGCGTCTTGCGGCGCTGGGCGAAGGCCGCGTCGATGACGGCGAACACCTCCTTGCGCGAGACCGCGCTCGTCGGTGGTTCGCGGCGGGTGAAGGCGACGAGCCCGGAGTCGACGTTCGGCGCGGGCCAGAACACCGCGCGGCCGACGTTCCCGGCGCGGCGGGCCCGGGCGTACCAGGCCATCTTCACCGACGGCACGCCGTACACCTTGCCGCCGGGCCCGGCGGTGAGCCGGTCGGCGACCTCGGCCTGCACCATGACCAGCCCGTGCCGGAGGGACGGGAACGTTCCGAGCAGGTGCAGCACCACGGGCACCGCGACGTTGTACGGGAGGTTCGCGACGAGCGCGGTCGGCGGCGAGCCGGGCAGTTCGGTGACCCGCAGGGCGTCGTCGGGCACGACGTCGAGGCGGCCGGCGAGGTCGGGGGCGCGCTCGGCGACGGTCTCGGGCAGCCGTTGGGCGAGGACGGGGTCGACCTCGACGGCCACGACGCGATTCGCGACCGGCAGCAGGGCCAGGGTCAACGAGCCCAGCCCGGGACCGACCTCCAGGACCACGTCCTCCGGGCCGACGTCGGCGTCGCGGACGATGCGGCGCACGGTGTTGGCGTCGATGACGAAGTTCTGCCCGAGTGTCTTGGTCGGCCGCAGTCCCAGGCCGCCGGCCAGCGCGCGGACGTCCGCCGGCCCGAGAAGTCGTTCACCCACGGACCCAGTCTCCCGTACGACGGTGGCCGCCCGGCCACCGTCCCTTGATCACTGGCGGTCGCTGCCTCTAGGGGACGGCGAATGCCAGTGATCAGGCGTGCAGTGCCCGCAGCGCGTCGATGACGAAACGCCGTGCCTGGGCCATGTCCTTGCGCGCTCGTTCGAGGTCGATCACCTCGGCGCCCGGCGCCGTCAGCGCGGCTCGGCGGATGAACGCGGACAGGCTCAGGCCGGCCGCGTCGGCCGCCTGCTGGATCCGTTCGATCTCCACGGAGTTGAAACGGACGGAGACGACGCTGTCCAACTTCCGAGAGACTCGGGCCTCTACCTGCTCGCCCCATACTTCCGGATCGTCGCGCTGCTCGTAGTAGAACTCGGCCGCGTCGGCGTCGGACATCTCTGACTTGCTCACCGTCATACCTCCCAAGCCGTCACGGGCCGGGCGGATCGTCCACCGGCGTCATACGCGAAGGGCACTGCGAGCTTCCTCCCGCCGTCAGTCACACCGAGCGCGAGATAATCCGCCGCCCGCCCGCGCCTGTTGCGTCGGATCATCGGTCCGTTGACGAACACCTGCTCGACCGCATCTCGCGTCACGCGTCGCAGCGCATGGTCGAGGTTTCCGTCGTCCCACTCGATCGTTTCGATGACGAGCAAAGCCCGCGCCCTTCATGTCATACATCCTAGACGCCGAATGTATGACCCGCGAGCGTGATCGTTCAGCTACTTCGTGTATTCGGGGTCACCAGGGGCCGAAGACGCGCTCGCCGTTGGCGGCGATGGCGGCGCATAGGTCGGCGAGGTCGACGCCCTTGACGTCGCTGAGGCAGCGGACGGTCAGGGGGACGAGGTACGGGGCGTTCGGCTTGCCGCGGTGCGGCACCGGGGTGAGGTACGGGGCGTCGGTCTCGACGAGGATGAGCTCCAGGGGCGCCACGGCGGCCGCCTCCCGCAGGTTCGCGGCGTTCTTGAAGGTGACGTTGCCCGCGAAGCTCATGTAGTAGCCGTGGTCGGCGCAGACCTTGGCCATCTCCCGGTCGCCGGAGAAGCAGTGGAAGACGACCGTGTCCGGCGGGCCCTCCTCCTCCAGGATGCGCAGCACGTCGTCGTGGGCGTCCCGGTCGTGGATGACGAGGGCCTTGCCGGTGCGCTTGGCGATGTCGATGTGGGCGCGGAACGAACGCTGCTGGTCCTCGGCCGAGGCCCAGTCGCGGTAGTAGTCCAGGCCGGTCTCGCCGACGGCGCGTACGTCGGGCAGCGCGGCGAGCTTGGCGATGTCGGCGAGGACGTCGGCGGTGGCGTCACCCGAGTCGTTCGGGTGGATCGCCACCGCCGCGTACACGTCGTCGTACGTTCCGGCCGCGTCGGCGGCGTGCTGCGACGAGGCGAGGTCGTAGCCCACGGTGACGGCCCGCCGGATGCCGACCGAGTGGGCGGCGGCGAGCACCTCCGTGATAGGCACCTCGAGAATGTCGAGGTGACAGTGGCTGTCGAACACCTCGACCGGCAGCGCCTCGGGCAGCGGCGGGAAGGCCGCGCCGCGGAAGCCGTCCGACGTGTTCTCCGGTCTCTCGCTCATACGAGCACCCTCCCCGGTGCCGCGGCCGGGTATGAGCCCGGACTCAGGACTGCTCCAGCCGGGCCAGCTCCTCGTCCACGACCGAGGGGTCCAGCTTGGCGAACAGCGGCTTGGGCGGGGCCAGCGGCGTGCCGGCCACGATCGGGCGCGACTCCCAGCGGGCCTCGGTGTCGTAGGACCCGGTGAGGACCGGGTAGTCGGGGCCGCCCTCCTCGGAGACCTCGCGGATCTCCGGGGCGCCGCTCCACTCGCCCTGTCCGCCGAGCATCCGGTGGACCTTCTCCGAGGACCCCGGCAGGAACGGCGTGAGCATCGACTTGGCGTCGTCGACGAGCTGCAGCGCGACGTGCAGGATCGTCTTCATCCGCTCCGGGTCGTCGTTCTTGAGCTTCCAGGGCGCCTGCTCGGACAGGTACTTGTTCGCCTCGGCGACGGTGCGCATGGCCTCGTTCGCGGCGTTCTTGAACCGCGAGCGGGACAGCTCGGCGCCGACCGCGTCGAACGCCTTGCGCGACCGCTCCAGGATGTCGCGGTCAAGGTCGGTCAGCTCACCGGCGGCCGGGATCTCCCCGATGTTCTTGGCCGCGAAGGAGATCGAGCGGTTCACCAGGTTGCCCCAGGTGGCGACGAGCTCGTCGTTGTTGCGGCGGACGAACTCGGACCAGGTGAAGTCGGTGTCCTGGTTCTCCGGGCCCGCGACCGCGATGTAGTAGCGCAGCGCGTCGACGTCGTACCGCTCGAGGAAGTCGCGGACGTAGATGACGACCTGGCGCGAGGAGGAGAACTTCTTGCCCTCCATGGTCAGGAACTCGGAGGAGACGACCTCGGTGGGCAGGGTGAGCTTCCCGAGGGAGCCGGCCGTGCCGCCCTTGTCACCCGCGCCGTTGTAGCCGAGCAGCATCGCCGGCCAGATCTCGGCGTGGAAGACGATGTTGTCCTTGCCCATGAAGTAGTACGTCTCGGCGTCGGGGTTCTGCCACCAGGCGCGCCAGGCGTCGGGGTCGCCGCTGCGCTTCGCCCACTCGACGGAGGCCGAGAGGTAGCCGACGACCGCGTCGAACCAGACGTACAGCCGCTTGTCCGGCCGGTCGACCCAGTCCGGCAGCGGCACGGGCACGCCCCAGTCGAGGTCGCGGCTGATCGGCCGGGGCTGCATGTCGTCGAGGAGGTTGCGGGTGAACTTGTAGACGTTCGGCCGCCAGAGACCCTCCTTGCCCTGCAGCCACGAGCCGAGGGTCTCGGAGAACGCGGGCAGGTCGAGGAAGAAGTGCTCGGTCTCGACGAACTTCGGCGTCTCGCCGTTGATGCGGCTCCGCGGGTTGATCAGGTCGATCGGGTCGAGCTGGTTGCCGCAGTTGTCGCACTGGTCGCCGCGTGCCCCGTCGTACCCGCAGATGGGGCAGGTGCCCTCGATGTAGCGGTCGGGCAGGGTGCGTCCCGTGGAGGGGGAGATCGCGCCCATCGCCTTCTTCGTGAAGACGTAGCCGTTGTCGTACAGGCCCTTGAAGATCTCCTGGACGACGGCGTAGTGGTTGCGCGTCGTCGTCCGGGTGAACAGGTCGTACGACATGCCGAGGCCGTGCAGGTCCTGGGCGATCACCTTGTTGTAGCGGTCGGCCAGCTCACGGGCGGACACGCCCTCCTTGTCGGCCTGGACCTGGATGGGGGTGCCGTGCTCGTCGGTGCCGCTCACCATCAGGACCTTGTTGCCCGCCATCCGCTGGTAGCGGCTGAACATGTCGGCGGGCAGCGCGAAGCCGGAGACGTGCCCGATGTGGCGGGGCCCGTTGGCGTACGGCCAGGCGGGCGCGGTCAGGATGTGACGGCTGGACATGTGCTAAGCCTAAGGGCCGCCCGCCGATGACTCACTCCGATATCACCTTTCCGGCACGATCACCATGCCGAGTCCGGCTCCTCGTCGTCGAGCGCGTGGGCGTCGTGTGCGAGATTCAGATCGAGTGAGACGCCGCTCAGTCGTCGAGCAGAGGCGACCGCGGCGGGAGCGGGTGGCGGCGGCCCATCCGCAGGTCCGCCACCGCGAGCGCGGCCGCGATGCAGGCGACCGGGACCACCGGCAGGACGTATCGGTGGTCGAAGTCCAGGACGGCCACCGGGAGCACCAGCAGCGCCGCCGCCGCGATCCAGGGCAGGCGGGCGCGCCGCCGTACGCCCAGGGCCCCGACGGCCAGGATCGCGGCCAGCACGGGACCGCGCAGGTAGGCCGGGTACTGGTACACGCGCAGGAACCCCGAGTACGGCTCGACGGAGCGATAGTCACCCGCCCCGGGGTCGTACGAGGCGAGGGCCCTCCTCGCCTCCGGGACGTCCGGCAGCGGCACCCGGCCCTTCGCGAAGCCGAAGGCCGGGGTCACCCGTTTCGGATGACGCGCCGGAGTCCAGTGGAACGCCAGCGACACGTCTCGCGCGACGTCGGCCGCGTAGTCGAGCGGCTGGGCGGCGATCGCGCGCAGCGCGAAGGAGCGTGCCACGTCGTTGGCGGCGGCCGGCCCACCGGGGAAGCGGTTGATCGGCGAGTCGGCCGCCCAGACGTACTCCCCCGCGGCGTCCTGGCGCGTCCCGGCCGGGCAGAGCCGGGCCTCCCGCTCGGGCGGGTGGATCACCCGGCAGTTCGCGAACGTCATGGTGCGCGCCCACAACGCGACGCCGTCGCCACCGGCGAGGGTGAACCGGCCGTAGACGGAGGCGTACCAGCTCGCGTAGAGCGCGATCGGGAGGACGCCGGCGGCCGCGGTCGCCAGCACGGGCCGCCGGCCGGTCCGGCGGACGACGAGATGCGCCAGGACCAGGAGGAACAGCGGCAGCGCGATCGTACGGGTCAGCGCCGCCAGGCCGAGCAGCGCGCCCGCGGCGGCGCCGGCGCGCGTGGCCGGTCCCGGCGACCACATCAGAACCGTGATCGCCGCGACGACGAGGAAGATGAACAGCGCGTCGGACAGCACCGCGTGTTCGAGCTGCAGGAACGACGCGTCGAACAACTGCGGGACGGCGGCGGCCGCCGCGCCCCAGGCGGGCAGCGAGTGCCGCCGCAGCACGGCGTACACCAGCATGCCCGTGGCCAGTCCGAGGGCGTGCTGCGTCGCCACGACGAAGGTGACGCTGTGGAAGGGCCGCAGCAGCGCGAGCAGGAACGGATAGCCGCTCGGCTGGAACCCCCACGAGGGGCGGGGGTGCGCGGCCAGGGACAGGTACGCGAAAGAGTCCCCGTAGTAGATCCGCGCCGGCCGGTAGCCGAGCATCGTGGTGATCCGCAGGCCGGCGGCGAGCGCGAGCAGGACCGCGAACGCCCCGTGCCCGCCGAGCGGCCGCCGGGGTGCCGAAGTGCCGTACGGCCGCGGTGGTGCCGGGATGAGCAGGTTCGTCACGGGGGCGCCCTCATCGATCGGTAATGATCAACTAGACGCTGAACATCGGTGGAGAGTTCGCTGAACGATGAAGAAAACGCTCAGCGACCGAGGACCCGGCGCATTTCGCCTGGACAGCCCCCCGACAGCCCCTCGGCAGCCTGGGGAGCCCAGGAAAAAGGCCCCGGTGGGTCACCGGGGCCTCTGGGCGGGTGAGGTCAGGCGGTCTTGTCGGCCGCGCCCTCGGCGCTCGCGCCGGCCTCCGCCGACACGGCCTCCGCCGGAACCGTCTCCGCCTCGGGCGTCTCGGCCGCGTCCTCGGCGGCACCGGCCGCGTCTCCGTCGGTGTCCGTGTCGTCGCGCGGGTCCGCGGGGGCCTCGGCGTCGAGCGCCTCGCTCCGGACCTTGTCCGCCGCGGCCTCGACCACGTCGGTGGCCTCGTCGACCACGTCGATCACGGGCGGGTGCGAGCGGCGGCGGATCGCGAGGATGCTCACGAACAGCGACGCGAAGATCATCTGGAAGCTCATGATCAGCGCGGTGGCCGACGGCACGACGATGCGCAACGCGTCCCGCGGGTCGAGCTCGCCGAAGCTGTGCCCCTGCCAGTGCGCCAGCGAGGCGACCAGCCCGACGAGACCGGCGAGCGCGAGCAGCCCGCCGACGACGAGACCGCGTTCCAGGCTCCAGCTGTCGATGACGCGCTGCACCCGTTTGTCATGGGGGAGGAAGCCCTCCTCCATGGCGTACACCTTGGTCAGCAAGGCGAAGATCACGGCCTGGAAGCCGATCACCACCGCCGCCGAGGCCCCGACGAGGGTGTCGACGTCGAACGCGACGTCGCCCACGTGGATCGGCCCGGTGGCCAGGGCGACGCCCGCGATGAGCCCGATGGCCATCATGAGCAGGCCGGGGATCAGGAACAGCCAGCGCGGGCTGTACAGGCACAGGAAGCGCAGGTGGCGCCATCCGTCGCGCCACGTGCTCAGGTGCGGCGGGCGCGACCGGCCGTCGGGCGACAGGGTCGTGGGGACCTCGCGGATGTCGTAGCCGGCGAGGGTGGAGCGGACCACCATCTCGCTGGCGAACTCCATGCCGCCGGTCTGCAGCTCCAGCCGCAGGATCGAGTCCCGCCGGAACGCCCGCAGCCCGCAGTGGAAGTCACCGATCTTGCTGCCGAAGAACAGCCGGCCGACGAAGCTCAGCACCGGGTTGCCGAGGTACCGGTGCAGCGGCGGCATGGCGCCGGGGGCGATGCCGCCCTTGAACCGGTTGCCCATGACGAGGTCGGCGCCGTCCCGCAGCTGCTCCAGGAACGGCATGAGGGCGGTGAAGTCGTAGGAGTCGTCGGCGTCGCCCATCACGACGTACGTGCCGCGGGCGGCGCGGATGCCGCCCATCAGGGCGTTGCCGTACCCCTTCGCGGACACCGGGACCACCCGGGCGCCCGCGTCGCGGGCGAGCTGCCGGCTGCCGTCCGTACTGCCGTTGTCGGCGATGATGACCTCGCCGTCGACACCGTGCTCGGCGAAGAAGCCGAGTGCCTTGCGAACACAGGTCTCGACGGTCTCGGCCTCGTTCAAGCACGGCATCACTACGGAGAGTTCCACGTCGTGTCCTCCATCACCCCACAGCACTGGCTTGGGGGCTTTTCGACTAACCTCGTCGTGTTCCGACAAGTGGCGCGTGTTATCCATGATGCCTGCCGACGAGCGACCGCGTGTTGCAAAGTCGCAACCTTTAACTCCACCTGGAGCACGGATGCGACGGCAGGCTGGGGATATCAGGATAGGGGCTGTGCGGTCCAGGAAGGTCGGTCCGGACTTGACGAACGCCGGAGAGCGGGGCGGGTCCACCGTCGTGACCAATACGCGTTCCGACGAGGAATCGCAGGTCACGACGGTTGACGAGAATGTGACGGAAAAGACGCCGGCCGTTGGTGGTTCCGGGCTGCGGGCACTCGTACGGCGGCACAAGATCTTCACCGTGGTGCTCGCGATCGGTGCACTGCTCCGGATGATCGCCACCCTGGGCTACCGGCCCGCGTCGTGGTTCAACGACTCGTTCGACTACCTGCACGTCGCGATGGCGCCGTACCCGCACCCGATCCGCCCCGACGGCTACTCCTTCCTGCTGTGGATCCTGAAGCCGTTCCACAGCTTCATGCTGATCGCGACGATCCAGCACCTGATGGGCCTGGCGTCGGCGGTGATGATCTACGCGTTGCTGCGCAAGAGGTTCGGCCTGCCGGCGTGGGGGGCGAGCCTGGCGACGTTCCCGGTACTGTACGACGGCTACCAGATCCAGCTCGAGCACCTGATCCTGTCCGACACGATGTTCGGCTTCCTGCTCGTGTCGGTCGTCACGCTGCTGCTGTGGCACGGACGGGACCTCACCTGGAAGACCGGCGCCCTCGCGGGGCTCCTGCTGGGGCTGGCCACGCTGACCCGTTCGGTCGGCACGCCGGTCCTGCTGGCGGTGGTCGTCTACTTCCTGGTGCGGCGGATCAAGTGGCGTGTGATCGTCGCCACGGTCGCGGTGTGCGCGCTGCCCCTCGCCGCCTACGCCGGTTGGTTCTGGTCGTACTACGGCAAGCCGGGCATGACGATGAGCAGCGGCGTCTTCCTGTACGCGCGGGTGTCGGCGTTCGCGGACTGCAACAAGATCAAGCCGCCGGTGACCGAGTACGCCCTGTGCAAGAACAACAAGACCTCGCACACGCCGCTGGTCTTCTCCCAGGACGCGATCTGGAACCGCAACTCGCCGTTCCACCGGATCCCGGATCAGCGCTTCACCAACGACCAGAATCAGCTCGCCAGCGACTTCGCCAAGCGGGCCATCATCGCGCAGCCCTTCGACTATCTGCGGGTCGTCGGAAAGGACTTCCTCTTCACGTTCCGGTGGAAGCGCACCGTCTTCCCGGACCGCGCGACGTACGAGATGTACCAGTTCAGCAAGAAATCCGCCGCGTTGCCGACCTGGCGGATGAGCAGGGACCGTACGGCGGCGTCCGAGGCGCACACGTACGAGCAGGGCAACGCCCGGACGAAGATCGTCGATCCGTGGGCCACGACCATCCGCACCTACCAGCGGTTCGTGCACCTGCCCGGCACGCTGCTCGGCGGAATCCTGATCGTCGGCCTGGCCGGGCTGATCCCGCTCTGGCGGCGGTGGGGCGGGGCGGCGCTGCTGCCGTGGGTCACCGCGACCGGGCTGCTCCTGGTGCCGCCGGCCACCGCCGAGTTCGACTACCGGTACGTCCTGCCCACCGTGCCGCTGGCCTGCATGGCAGCGGCGATCACCTTCTCCGGCGAGCCCCGCCGGAAGCTGGCACGGCTCGCCCGTACGGTCCTGCGCCGGGGCGGCGGGACGGACGCGGAGGGCACCTCGTCGTCCGGCGACGCCGTACCGGCGTAGGGCGTGCCCCGGCCCGTACGGGACCGGGAACACGCCCGGCGGCCGATCAGTAGGCGTGGAGCCTACGGCACTTGAAGATCATCTCCAGTTCGGCGTAACGGTGGGGCGGGACGGCCTGGCTCCGCGGCCGGCCCGGCGGGAGGATCTTGACGTCGTACGTCCCGCAGGACGGGCAGTACAGCTCCGCCCACGGAGAGGTGCAGCGCTGACCGTTGCGGCGGTAGTAGACGACCTCACCGCCGTGTCCGTCGGCGCAGTGACCGACCTCGAATTCGACGTGCCATTCGAGCAGGCAGGCCAGACATTCGTACGTCCACGTCTCACTCGAGATCATGGATTCGTGCATCGGCGTCACCCCCGGGGGAATCGGCGTACACGCGTGGAATACGCACCGAAGTCATCTTCCCCGCCAAGTGGTGCTTTCGATGGAGACGCCGCCGCAAAATTAAGTTCAAATGAGGGTCAATGATCCGCTTTGTAGGCAATGACCGCGTCATAGAGTTCTCTTTTCGGAACTCCGTGCTCCCGCGCCACATCGCCGATCGCCTGCTTGCGCGGGGTGCCCTCCCCCACCCGGCGCTCCACCTCCGCCGCGAGGTCCCCCACGTCCACCTGCTCCGTTCCCTCCGGAGCCCCGGCGACGACCACCGTGACGTCTCCGCCCACCCCGCCGGCGGCCCACGCGGCGAGCTCCCCCAGCGGACCGCGCCGCACCTCCTCAGGCGTCCCGGCCGGTTCGCGGCGGACGGCGGCCGGGCGATCGGCCCCCAGCGCCTCCGCCATCGCCTCCAGGGTCCCCGCCAGCCGGTCCGGCGTCTCGGAGAACACCATCGTGCGCGGCTCGTCGGCGAGGGCGCGCAGCCGCGCGGCGCGCTCCGCGTCCTCGGACGGCAGGAACCCCTCGGCGCAGAACCGGTCCCCGGGCAGCCCGGAGACGACGAGCGCCGTCGTCACCGCCGAGGGACCGGGCAGCACCGTCACCGGCACCTCCGCCTCCACCGCCGCCGCCATGAGGCCGTACGCGGGGTCGGAGGCGCCCGGCAGGCCCGCGTCGGCGACCACCAGCACGTCGCGGCCCGCGCGGAGCTCGTCGAGGAGCCCGGCCTCCCCGGCGCTCCCGTTCGCGTCGCGGTACGAGACCACCCGGGCGGACGGGGAGACCCCCAGGTCCGCGGCGAGCCGCCGCAGGCGCCCGGGGTCCGCCGCGGCGATGACGTCCGCCTCGGCCAGCGCCGTGCGCAACCGCGCCGACGCGCCTTCCGCTCCTCCGGTCGGTGCGGCCAGTGTCAGCGTCCCCATGTTCTCCACGCCCCCATCTTCGACGGTTCCGTGCGCCGCTCGTCCGGGCGGGCCCCCTGCGGACGGCGAATGCGTCGTTACGAATCGTTTCTGACGGTGAAGTGCACGAGCTCCACGGCTTCCGCCCGTACGATGTCGGGGTGGTGGCGATGACGGGAATCGAACCCGAGACACGGCCCGAGCAGGGAAGAAGGCCACTGTCGTTGCGTCAGTGGCTCACCCCGGACATGCCCGGCAGCAGACTCATGGGGTGGGTCGGCCCCCTGCTCGTGACCCTGTTCGCAGGCGTCCTGCGCTTCTGGCACCTCGGCAGTCCCAGAGCCGTCATCTTCGACGAGACGTACTACGCCAAAGACGCGTACGCGCTGACGAAGTTCGGTTATGAGCACAACACGGTCAAGGACGCCGACAAGCTCCTGCTGCAGCATCCGCCGAACCTCCACATCTGGGCGGACGGTGGAAGTTTCATCGCGCACCCGCCCGCCGGGAAATGGCTGATCGCCATCGGGGAGTCCATCTTCGGCATGACGCCGTTCGGCTGGCGTTTCTCCGCCGCCCTGGTCGGCACCCTGTCCGTGCTGATCCTGGCGCGGGTCGCCCGGCGGATGACGCGGTCGAACCTCCTCGGCACGGCGGCCGGCCTCCTGCTCGCCCTCGACGGCATGCACCTGGTCACCAGCCGGACCGCCATCCTCGACGTCTTCGTGATGTTCTGGATCCTGGCCGGGTTCGCCTTCATCGTCATCGACCGGGACGTCTCCCGCGCCAGGCTCGCCCGTAAG
Source organism: Actinoallomurus rhizosphaericola (assembly GCF_024055675.1). Classification (NCBI taxonomy): domain Bacteria; kingdom Bacillati; phylum Actinomycetota; class Actinomycetes; order Streptosporangiales; family Thermomonosporaceae; genus Actinoallomurus; species Actinoallomurus rhizosphaericola. The sequence goes on from NZ_JAMXMW010000002.1 coordinate 373,500, forward strand.
ATCGCCGAACGCGGCGAGGACGGCGGCCTCGGCCCGTTCGTCATGCACTGGTGGCTCATTCCCGCCGGCCTCTGCCTGGGCACGGCCACCGCCACGAAGTGGACCGGGCTGTACTACATCGCGGCGTTCGGGCTCCTGGTCCTCGTATGGTCGATGGGCGCCCGCCGGGCCGCCGGAGTGCGCCGCCCGTACGCCGGTGCGTTCGCCTTCGAGGCCGTGCCGGCCTTCCTGTCCATCGTCGTCCTCAGCCTGATCACCTATGTCGCCTGGTGGAGCGGCTGGATCTTCAACGCGGGCGGCTGGGGCCGCGGCCGCGTCGCCTCCAACCCGGTGACGGCGTTCTTCCAGGCGATGCCCCGGCTGTGGGACTACCACCAGCAGATGTGGCACTTCCACACCACCCTGTCGGCCCACCACCCCTACCAGTCCTGGCCGTGGAACTGGCTGATCCTCAAGCGGCCGGTCTCCTTCTACTACACCCAGCCGACCGGCTGCGGAGCCCCCACCTGCTCGCGCGAGGTGCTCGACATCGGCACTCCCGCCATCTGGTGGGTCTCGATCGTCACGATGCTCATCGTGGCCGCCTGGTGGCTGGTGCAACGGGACTGGCGCGCGGGCGCCACCCTCCTGGGCTTCCTCGCGGGCTGGGTGCCGTGGTTCTACTACGGTCTGAACCACCGCACGATGTTCCTGTTCTACGCCACGCCGATGCTGCCGTTCATGGTGCTGTCCATCGTGCTGGCGCTCGGCCTGCTCATCGGTCCCGCGACGGCGCCACCGGCCCGCCGGGTGTTCGGCTCGGCGATCGCGGGCGCGTACGTCCTGACCGTCCTGGCCAACTTCTACTTCTTCTATCCGGTGCTGACGGGACACGTCATGTCGTACGAGTCCTGGCACTCCCGCATGTGGCTGGTCTCATGGATCTGAAACCCCGGACCCGGGTCTGGCGCAACGGCCGGCTGGAGAAGGAGGACTTCCCCGCCGAGCAGATCAGTGACTACCTGGCCGAATCCGACACGGTCGTCTGGCTCGACCTCTGCGCGCCCGACTCCGAGGGCCTGGCCCTCATCAGCGAGGAGCTGGGTCTGTCGCCGCTCGCGGTCGAGGACGCCGTCAGCGGTCACGAACGCCCCAAGCTCGACCGGTACGACGGCCACCTGTTCCTCAACGCGTACGCCGTGCACCTCACCGACGACGGCACCGGCCTGGACAAGCACGAGATCTCGGCGTTCATCACCGACCGGGCGCTCGTCACCGTCCGCATGGACGAGGGGTTCGACCTCGACGCGCTGCTGAAGCGCTGGGACGGCTCGTCCGACCTGGCGCAGTACGGGGTCGCCTACCTCCTGCACGGCCTGCTCGACCTGATCGTCGACGGGCACTTCGAAGCGGTCCAGGCCCTCGACGACAAGATCGACGATCTGGAGAGCGATCTCTTCGCGGACCGCATCCCGCCCGACACCCAGCAGCGGAGCTACCGGCTGCGCAAGAGCCTCGCCCTGCTGCGCCGGGTCGTCCTGCCGATGCGGGAGGTCGTCAACACGCTCCTGCGCCGCGACCTCGAGGTCATCCCGGCGCCCATGGCCCCGTACTTCCAGGACGTCTACGACCATGTGCTGCGCGCCACCGAGTGGACCGACAGCCTGCGCGACATGGTGACGAGCCTGCAGGAGACGCGGATCGCCATGCAGGGCAACCACCTGAACCTGGTGATGAAGAAGCTCACCGGCTGGGCCGCCGTCATCGCCGTGCCCACCGCCATCACCGGCTTCTACGGCGAGAACGTCCCGTACCCGGGCTTCGGCAAGCACTGGGGCTTCGTGACGAGCATCGTCGTGCTCCTCGTCACCGGCGTCGCCCTCTACGCCGTCTTCCGCAAACGCGACTGGATCTGAGCCCCCTCAGAGCCGGTCGGCCTCCGTCAGGTCGATATCGATGGCGAACGGGACGGTCAGCTTCAGCCGATCGTGGTGGATTCCGGTCAGCGCGTAGGAGTTGGTTGCGGGGTCGCGTTCGTACACGCAGACCGTCGGCCGTCCCCCGGTCCCCTCTACACGCCAGAAGTGTGGAATCCCCGCCTCTGCGTACAACTGCGGTTTCCGCCGCCGGTCGCGCTCGGCGGATCCCAGAGAGACCACCTCACCGACGAGCACGACGTGCTCCGGCCGATAGGTCGTCTGATCCATGCCGACATCACCCTCCGGGCGAACGACCAGGATGTCGGCCTCCGGTCGCTGCCGCATGCCGATGGTGACCGTCATTCCCTGGCGTACTCGCAGGTCCGGCGAGGCCAGCCGTCGCAGTTCCATCACGAGATGCGAGATCGTCACCATGTGGAACTGGGTCTGGGGCCAGTCCGACACGAGGCGGCCGTCGACGAGCTGCATGTGAGGCGGCAGATCCGGGGTCGAGTCGAGGTCATCTGCGGTGAAATATCCCTCAGGGGGGAGAGGACACAGGTCTCTGCCCAGCTCTTCCGACATGTCTCCAACCCGGCCTCCGAGTGACCATTTCGACGGCCACGTTACCGATTATCACTGCATGATCACAGGGCTTCACGGTGTGTAAGGTCGGCGAGATCCGTGTTCGCGCCGCAGCAGATGAGGGCGAGGCGCTCGCCCGGGGCGGGGCGGTAGGCGCCGGTGAGGAGGGCTGCGTACGCGGCGGCGGTGCCGTGCTCCAGGACGAGGTGGTAGCGCCGCCACAGCTCTCGCCGGGCGGTGACGACCTCCTCGTCCGGCACCAGGACGGATGTCACGCCGGTCCGGCGGGCGACGCCGAAGGCGATGTCACCGACCCGGCGGGCGCCGAGCGAGTCGGACGCCACCCCGGAGACCTGCACGTCGACCGGTTCGCCCGCCGCGAGGGCGGCGTGCAGGGACGGGCAGCCGTACGGCTCGACGGCGACCACGCGGGACCGGCCCTCCAGCGCGGCGGCGATCCCGGCCATCAGCCCGCCGCCGCCGACCGCGACGAGGACGGTGTCGACCCCGCCGGTCTGCTCCTCGAGTTCGAGCGCCAGCGTGCCCTGGCCCGCGCATATCTCGGACTGGTCGTACGCGTGGCAGAAGAGCGCGCCGGTGTCCGCCACGCGCTTGGTCGCGGCCTCGTACGCCTCGGCGTACTCGCGTCCCACCTGCACGACGGAGGCGCCCAGGGCCTTCAAACCGGCCACCTTGACGGCGGGCGCGGTCTCCGGGACGTAGACCTCCGCCGGGACGCCCAGCTCGCGCGCCGCATAGGCGACGGCGAGGCCGGCGTTGCCGCCCGACGCCGCCACCACGCCCGCGTCCGGGAGGCCGCCCTGCTCGGCGGCCGCGAGGATCCGGTTGAACGCCCCACGGGCCTTGAACGATCCGGTGTGCTGCAGCTGCTCCAGCTTGAACCACCGCTCGCCGTCGTCGAACACCGGAGTCGTACGGACCCGGGAGCCGATGCGGGCCCGAGCCGCTTCCACGTCGCTGCGAGAGATCACCCGTCCACCGTACGGCCTTCGTGCAGGGATCTTCCGCCGGCCGTGGGCCGTACGTCCCGTCGGCGGAAACGACCGGTGTGCATCGCGGTGGTGGCGGGAAGAGGAAGAGAACGGTAAATCGATTGATAACGATTGAGGCGCGGGCCCTTATGAGAAAGGCGGCAGCACGGGATCCTGGGGCCGTGACGGGCCCTCCGAAGAACCGGAGCACAGCCGAACGAGTGGCCGCACAATTGGCGACCTGGCCCGGGCTGGCCACCGGTCGACCGTCGTGCGGCGCCGGTCGCGGTTTCGCATACCGCGGCACCCAGATCCTCCACCTGCACACCGGAGACGAGGCCGATCTACGGCTCACCCGATCGTTCATCGAGCGACTCGACCAGGTGCTGGCCGAGTCCGGGCAGATCGTCGTCCGGCCGGGCGACGACTGGGTGACCGTGCGTCTGGACACCGACACCGCGGGCTCGTTGCTCATCAGCCTGATGAGCCTGGCCATCCAGGCCGCCGGAGATCAGACGTCACCGACCCGCCCGTGTACCTGGGAACGAACCCGACGCAGCGAGCGGAGTGGGCGGCCAAGGGCCGAGACCACCCGCGAAGCGAGTGCGGAGGGTGAACGACCCGCCGACACGGAGCGAGACCGGCACGGCGAGCAGAGTGGGCGGTCGGGCGACGCGTCCGGCCCGGACAGCCCACGGTCTGCCGGCGCGGAGAACGACGAAGGGACATTAACGGCCGGGGCGTCGGAACGTTCCCTGACCCGGCCGCTGCGTCGGGTGCGGCCGCTGCGCCAGCGGTAGAGGCGGGAGGACGGGCGCTCCCGGCGATCGACGATCGCGCCGGCGAAACGGACACTTCCCTGCTTCCCGTGACGACCATCTGCGAAGGGTCCCTAGGATCGGGCGTGTGACGCGGGAACGCATCCTGGTGGTGGAGGACGATGCCATCATCGGGTCCGAATTGCTGAAGGCACTGTCCGCAAGTGGGTACGAAGCGGGCCTGGCGGCGACCGGCGCGGACGCGCTGGCGGACGTGGGCGCGCATCCACCGGATCTCATCCTGTTGGATCTCGGCCTGCCGGACATCGAGGGAGTCGAGCTGTGCCGGCGGCTGCGGGCGGAGCTCCCCCTGACCGTCATCGTCGTGCTCACCGCCCGGACCGAGGAGTTCGAGGTGGTCGTCGCGCTGGACGCGGGCGCGGACGACTACCTGACCAAGCCCTTCCGGCTGACCGAGCTCGTCGCTCGGATCCGCGCCCATCTGCGCCGCCGCGCCGTCGAGCCGGGCGACCGCGTGATCAGCGTCGGCCGGCTCCGGCTGGACCTGCCGGCGCGGCGCGTCCACATGGCCGGCACCGAGGTGGTGCTGCGGCCGAAGGAGTTCGACCTGCTCGCGGCGCTGGTGACGCGTGCGGGCGAGGTCGTGACCCGGGAGCAGCTGATGGACGAGGTCTGGGACGAGAACTGGTTCGGCCCGACGAAGACGCTCGACGTGCACGTCTCGACGCTGCGCCGCAAGCTCGGGCCGTACGGGCAGATCACCACGCTGCGCGGGCGCGGCTACCGGTACGAGCGCGAGATGGCCGCGGAGGCCTGAGCGCCGCGCGGCGTGGTCGCGGGACCGTGTCGCGCGGCGTGGTCGCGGAGGCGCGTCGCGCGGCGTGATGGTGGAGGCGTGTCGCGCGGCGTGGCCGCGGAGGCCTGAGCGCGGCGCGCGGCGTGGTCGCGGAGACGTGAGCGCGTCCGTGCCCGTCAGTCGGCGGAGCGGTAGTCGCTCGTCGGCAGGAGCAGGCTGAAGACCGGGGGCGAGGGTCGCCGCAGGACCAGGCGGCCTCCTTCGGCCTCGGCGAGCGAGCGCGCGAGGGCGAGGCCGATCCCGTGCCCGTCCGCGGGGCCGCGGAAGACGTCGGCGCCGTCGGGGATGCCCGGCCCTCCATCGCCGACCTCGATGGCCAGTCCCTGGCCGACGTCGACCGCCGACACGGTGATGGGCGCCTTGCCGTGGGTGACGGCGTTGTCGACGAGGACGTTGACGATCTGGCGTACGGCCGACAGCGAGGCGCGGACCTCGGGCAGGCCCGGCTCGATCCGCACCGTGACGTCCGTACGGGCGCGGATCTCCGCGAGCAGCGCGGGCACGTTGAGCACTCCACGGTCGGCGGGGCTGCCGCGCGAGAGGCGTACGAGGTCGTCGATGATCTCTTGGAGGTGTTCGCCGCGCTCGATCGCCGTGCGGATGACCGCCCGCGGGTCCTCCCCCGTCAGGCCCGACTCCAGGCCGAGGAGCAGCCCGGTCAGGGGGGTGCGCAGCTGGTGGGAGACGTGGGCGCTGAACGCGCGCTCGCGTTCGAGCAGTTCGCCGAGGCGCCGGGCGGTCGCTTCGAGGGCCTGGCTGGCGGCGTCCGCCTCGCGGACGCCGACGGACCGGGCCCGGATGCTGAAGTCGCCGCTGCCGAGCGCCTGGGCGTCCCGCGTGAGGCCTTCGAGCGGTGCGGCGAGCCGGCCCGCCTGGCGCCGCGCCACCACGGTGGCGAGCCCGACGACGAGGATGGCGAGCGCGACCATCAGCAGCCAGGCGCGTTCGACCCGGCCGCTGATGTGCTTGTACGGGGTCGCCACCCGGACGACGGCGACGATGTTCTCATCGGAGGGCACGGGCGCGGACACGGCGAGCAGACCGTTCTCCACCGCCTCGTGGACCCGGCCGTCTCCGGCGGCCCCCGCGACCGGCGAGTTGCTCGGGCCGCGGCCCGTGACGCGGTCGCCGTCGAGGTCGTAGATGCCCACGCTGAGGTGCCGGGACATGCCGGTGGGCAGCGTCACCGGCTTCGGGCGCCGCGCGATCGTGTCGGGCACCGCCGCCGAGATCCGCGTCGCGTCGCGTTCGAGCGACTTGATCGCCTCGTCCCGGTACAGCCGCTGGAGCGCGATCGCCAGCGGCATCGCGAACAGCACGACCGCGAGGGCGGCCACGCCGACGATCGCCACGAGCACGCGCCGGCGCAGCGGGGGGATGCGGGTCATTCGCACATTGTGCATCGTCAACGGTGATGTCCTGGCCGGTCCGACGCCCCTGCCCGGGGCGCCGGGGCGGGTCAGCCGCAGACGTTCTTGAGGGAGACCGAGCCGTTGGAGGCCGTCGTACCGGCCGTCGGCGAGGTCGTCGGCGAGGTCGTCGGCGTCTTCTTCCTGTGCCGCTTGACGGTCGGGCTCGCACTCGGCTTGTGCGGGTTCTCGCTGTCGGCGATGGCGTTGGCCGCCGTCCGGCGCATCACCTGGATGATCGTCGCGTCCGCCCGCCGGTCGGTGTGGAATCCGGGGATCTTGTCCGGGTTGTAGGTGAGGCTGGTGATGTCGGCGCCGTGCTTGACGGTGCCGGACAGCTTCACCAGGGCGGGCAGCAGCGCCGACGGGATGTTGGTGTAGATCGTGTTGGTCGCGGCTTCGGCGAGCTTCTCGAAGTGGGTGACGACCTTCTGCGGATCGGCCTGCTCGGCGATGTCCTTGAGCAGGCACTTCTGCCGGTCCATGCGGTGGAAGTCGTCGTCGGCGTGCCGGCTGCGGCCGTACCAGAGCGCCTGCTCGCCGTTCAGGTGGTGGGTGCCCGGCTGCAGGTATCCGGACGGCGGGATGCCCCGCTCCGGCTCCCCGCCGATGGGCAGCCGCTTCTCGATGTGGACCGTGACACCGCCCATGGCGTTCACGATGTCCTTGAACCCGGACAGGTTCACCAGCACGTAGTAGTGGATCTTCAGCCCCAGGAGGTATCCGATCACGTCTTCGAGCAGGTGGGGTCCGCGTTGGCCCTTCTCGTAGCCCGGCTCCAGTTCGGGGTGCTTCTCACCGTAGAGGTACAGCTCGTTGAGGAGGCCGCAGTCTCTGCCGACCACACCGCATCCGGCCTCGCCCGTGTAACCGTTCGGGAATCGCGATCGGAACTGGGGTGGCATGTCGAACCCGTACAGCCCGCGCGGGATGCTCAGCATGACGGTGTTGCCCGTCTTGGTGTCGATGCTGGCGACCGTCATGCTGTCGGTACGGATGCCGGTACGGTCCTTGCCGCCGTCACCGCCCAGCAGCAGCACGTTGAGCCGCGGCAGGTTCTTCCACGGATTCGCCGCGTTCACCTTCGGACCGGACTTGTCGCCACCGGGGAAGATCTTCGACAACGTGTCCCGCAGCACATAGGTGGTGTTCGCCGCGTACACGAACGGCGTGCAGATCAACAACGACAGCACCACGACCAGCGTCGTCGACGCCACCCGCATCGCCGCCGGCAGACCCACCGGCCGCACCACCTGGTACGACCGGATCACCACCGCGGCCCACACCAGTGCCAGGGCCAGCAGCACGGCGATGATGACGTTCAGCCAGGTGTTCTGGACGACGAGCTGTTTCAGCTGGTCCTGGAACAGCTCGCCCGCCGTCGCCGCGCCGCCTATGAGCAGCACCAGAAGACCCATCAGGGCGAATCCGGCGGCCCGGCGACCGGCCGCCACGTGAGCGACCCCCCACACGACCGCGGAGGCGAGGGTCAGCCCCAGCGCCCGCCAAAGTCCGCCGACCGGAACGGACCGGTGCCCTCTCGTCTGACCCGGTGCCATGACTCTCCCGCCTCTGTCACGGACGCCGCTCCGCGGGCGCCCGTCCGGGTCCCGCCGCCGAAGCGGCGGGAACCGGTGTCGGACGCGACGTCAGTCACAGACCGACCCGAGGTCGGCGGCGAGCGTCACCGCTCAGCCGACCGGCTCAGCCACAGACGTTCTTCAGAGAGACCGCACTGTCCGAACCGGTGGACGTGGCCGTCGCACTGGGTGAGACGCGCGGAGTCTTCCGTTTGTTCGTTTTGGCGGTGGCCGTCGCCGTGGGCTTGGCCTTCTGCGGGTTGTCGCTCTCCGCGATGGCCTTGGCCGCGGCGTTCCGCATGATCAGGACACTCGGCTGGTAGACGTGGAAGCCGGGGATCTTGGCCGGGTTGTAGGCGAGGCTGTGGATGTCGGCGCCGCCCTTCACGGTGCCGGACAGCTTCACGAGCGCCGGGAGCAGTGCCGACGGGATGTTCGTGTAGATCGTGTTGGTCGCCGCCTTGGCCAGCTTCTCGAAGTGCGTGACGACCTTCTGCGGATCGGCCTGGTCCGCGATGTCCTTCATCAGGCACTTCTGCCGGTCCATGCGGTGGAAGTCGTCGTCGGCGTGCCGGCTGCGGCCGTACCACAGCGCCTGCTCGCCGTTCAGGTGGTGGGTGCCCGGCTGCAGGTATCCGGACGGCGGGATGCCCCGCTCCGGCTCCCCGCCGATGGGCAGCCGCTTCTCGATATGGACCGTGACACCGCCCATGGCGTTCACGATGTCCTTGAACCCGGACAGGTTCACCAGCACGTAGTAGTTGATCTTCAGGCCGGTGAGGTAGCCGATGACCTCTTCGAGCAGGTGCGGGCCGCGCTGGGACGCCTTCTTGTACTTCGGCAGCAGGTCGGGGTGCCGCTGCGCCTCGATGTACAGCTCGTTCAGCAGGCCCTGGTCCCCCGGGTCTCCGGTGTAGCCCTGCGGCCACTTCGCCCGGAGCCGCGGCGGCATCTGGAAGTGCTGCAGGTTCCGGGGCAGGCTGAACAGGACCGTGTCGCCGGTCTTGGTGTTGATGCTGGCGACCGTCATGCTGTCGGTACGGATGCCGGTGCGGTCCTTACCGCCGTCACCGCCCAGCAGCAGGATGTTCACCCGCGGCATGTTCTTCCACGGATTCGCCGCGTTCACCTTCTCGCCGGAGTTGTCATCACCGGGGAAGATCTTCGACAACGTGTCCCGCAGCACATAGGTGGTGTTCGCCGCGTACACGAACGGCGTGCAGATCAACAACGACAGCACCACGACCAGCGTCGTCGACGCCACCCGCATCGCCGTGGGCAACCCCGCGGGCCGCACCACCTGGTACGACCGGATCACGATCGCCGCCCAGGCCAGCGCCAGCACCAGGATCGCCACGGTGATGACGTTCAGCCACGTGCCCTGAACGGCGATCTGCTTCAGCTTGTCCTGGAAGGTCAGTCCCAAGGTGGCGGTCCCCGCGAGAAGCAACGCGAGGACTCCCATCAGGGTGAATCCGGCGGCCCGGCGACCGGCCGCCACGTGAGCAACCCCCCACACGACCGCGGAGGCGAGTGTCAGCCCCAGCGCCCGCCACAAACCGGCGACGGGTACGGGCTCACGCCCCCCAACCTGCCGTGCCATGAAGTCTCCTGATCCTCTGCTCGCGAGCGCTGCTCGCTCCGGGCGCGCATCCCCAACAGGGACGTGCGGCCGCGCCGACCGGTTTGCAAAGTGATTGTTTGGATGCGGTCAGTAACCCTTGGCATTGACTGCAGGATCGTACCCGACCTGTGACCCTACCTGGCCCGATAGCACGGTAAGGCACACTGGCCCCAGTTATCACGGCATTCGGAAAAACCTCACGAAGTGCCATGTGAATGGCGTATATCCGTTACGGACTAGCCGCCGCAGGCGGCCGTCAGCGAGACGGCCTTGTCCTTCGCACCGGCCTTGGGAGAAGCACTGCCGGACGCGTCCGCACCTGCGCTCGGACCGGCCGAGTCGTCCGGAGACGCCGCCGCGCTCTCCCCGGCCGAGGCGCCCGCCGACGCCGACGGGACGGGGCTGCCCATTCCGGCCGGCGACGCCACGGGGCCGGGCGTACCGGACGGCTGAGCGGACGTGCTCGCGGCTCCGGACACCTCCGGCGTGGGCGAGGCGGTCGCCGAGCGCTCCCCACTTGCCTCGATCGCGGCGGCGGCCGCACGCCGCATGACCTGCAGGTCCGGCCGGTAGACGTGGAACTGCGGCGGCACGAACATCAGGCTGCTGATCTGCGCGCCGTGCTTCATCGTCTCGGAGAGCTTGATCAGGGCGGGCAGCAGCTCGGCCGGGATGTTGCTGGAGATCGTCTTCTTCGCCGCGGCCGCGAGCTGCTGGAACCGGGTCAGCACCCGCTGCGGGTCGGCCTGCTCGGCGATCGCCTTCATCAGGCACTTCTGCCGGCCCATCCGGGTGAAGTCGTCACTCGCCGTCCGCGACCGCCCGTACCAGAGCGCCTCCTTGCCGCTGAGGTCCCGGTCGCCGGCCTTGAGCACCCCGGTCGGCGCGCTGCCGTCCTCCGGGCCGCCGAACGGGATGTCCTGGGCGATGTGGACCTTGACCCCGCCCATCGCGTCGACGATGTCCGCGAAGCCGAACAGGTTGACGAGGATGTAGTAGTCGATGGGCTGGCCGATGAGGTACGAGATCTCCTCACGGACCAGTTCGGGCCCGCGCCGACCCTTGTCGAAGCCCGGCACGAGCGAAGGGTCGTCCTCGGCGTCCTGGAACAACTCGTTCAGCAGCCCCTCGTCGCCCGGGGCGCCCACGCCGGTGAACCCGTCCGGCCACCGGGACCGCAGCCGGGGGATCACCGGGAAGTGCTGCAGGTTGCGCGGCAGGCTGAGCAGGACCGTGTCGCCGGTCTTGGTGTCGATGCTCGCCACCGTCATGCTGTCCGTACGGATGCCGACCCGGTCCCCGGCCCCGTCGCCGCCGAGCAGGAGGATGTTGACCCGCGGCTTGTCCTTCCACGGGTCGTCCACGTTCACCGGCTGCGGCCGCGCCTGGTCGCCGTGGAAGATCGTGCCGATGGTGTCCCGCAAGGTGTAGGTGCTGCGCGCGGCCCAGACGAGCGGGGAGCACACCCCGACGACCAGCACCAGGACCATCCCGCCCGCGAGGATTCGCCCGGTCCAGGCCATGCCGGTGGGGCGGACGACCTGGTACGAACGGACGACGACACCGGCCCACAGGAGCGCGAGCGCCAGGATGCCGCCGGTGATGCCCTCGAGCCAGTCGCGTTGCACCGCGATCTGCTTGAGGTCGTGCTGGTACCTCAGGGCGACGAACACTCCGCCGCCGACCAGAATCGCGAACAGCCCCATCAGGAGGACTCCGGCGACGCGGCGTCCGGCCCACAGGTGCGCGATGCCCCAGACCACCGCGGAGGCGACCGTCAGCCCGAGCGCGTTCAGCAGACCACGCCCGCCCCCTGCCTTCGCCGGGGCCTCTTCACCGCCGGAATCGGCCTCGGTGCCGGAATCGGCCTCGGCCTCGGAATCGGCCTCGGCGTCGGGACCGGCGACCTCCGCATCGGCCGGGCCGTCCGTCACCTCGGCGACCGTGTCCGGGTCGTCCGAGTCGGCGGCGTCCGGGCCGGTCCCGGACGGCGCGCCGGCGGGAATCTCGGTGGCGGTGGCGGCCGGATCGGATGCCGGCTCGGCATCCTCGGGCCGGGCCCCGTCGGTCACGGAAGCGTCCGCGCAGGAAACGGCGGAGCCGTCCGTGGCGTCACCCGCCGCCGTCTCGGTCCCTTCGGCAGGCGTCGACGCCGCCTGCTTGGGGGCCGCCGCGGCCTGAACGACCGAGACACCGTCCGCGGCGGTCGCGCCGCGCCGAGCGCCCGGACCGGCCGTGAGGCTCTGCTCTTCGGAACGCCCTCCGGCGTCGCCCTCGCCGTCCTGGGCCGGGGAGTCGCTCCCCGCTTCACCGCCGGCGGCATCGTCCTTGCCGTCGGAGACGCCGTCCACCGCGCCTTGTCCCATATGCACTCCTGTGTTCCAGCCGCCAGCCTAGATCATTAGGCATTCAGTCGGCCCGCCGTACGACCGGTGGAACACGGACGGCCGTACGGCCGGGGTGCGAACGATCACCTTTGCGGCAACGAACGACACCGCCAAAGAATCCCTTAATGCCCGAAATAGGCCGATTGAAGCCGTTATGGCGTCATGTCGGTTTTCTCCAGGCTCGTAGATCACCGGCGAGAGCCCCAGGATCCCAGCGCCGGAGTCACCCGGCGAGCGTCACCGAACGGCGGCGGGTCAGTGTCCCGCCAAGGTCTCCTTCACCACCGCCCCCAGGAGAGTCAAGGACGGTCACAGCCGTGCGCGAGGCGACCGCGTCAATCGAACACGACAAGGCGGCATCAGGAGGGGAAGGTGGAGACGATGTCCCGCGCCGCCCACCAAGGGCGCGGTGGCCGTGGGCGCGGCTCGGCCGTCCGCGATGGCGCCGGTTCCCGGGGATCGCCGGGAACCGGCCGACCGCCTCAGGAGTTCCACGCCTTGGCGAACTCCGCCAGGTTGATGCGCCCGTCGCCGTCGTCGTCGGCGTGGGCGAAGATCGAGTTGATCTCGTCGCCGCTGACGGTCTCATGCCGGCGGGTCATGGCGAGCTTGAACTCCATCGCGGTGATGTAGCCGTCGCCGTCGTAGTCGATCTCCTTGAACGTCCGCACGATCTCGTCGTCCACCAGTGCCTCCTGTCGGCCCGTACATCTCCGGCAGCGGTCACCGTACGGCCCGGACCCGGCGCCGCGCGACACCCTTCTTCGGACCGGCTCGGCTCAGCCGGGGAATCGGCCGTCCACTGGCGACCACGTCGGCCGGCACCGGCTCGCCGAACTCGACGCTGGAGCGGCTCGGCGGATCCGTCTCCACCCCGGCGGAAGACATTTTGCCTGATCAGAGCGCCTAGCATCCGGTTTGTTGGATATTATCCGTTTCCTGCCGTTGTACGTAACTTTGTCACGATCTTGGGACGATGTGGCGGGACGGAGATACCGATGTCCTTGACCGAGGCCCTACGGACGGGTGCTCCGCAGGCGTTCGGCGCGCTCTATGACGAGTACGCCGAAGCGCTCTACGCCTACTGCTATGTCATGGTCGGCGTCGAAGCGGGCGACGCGCTACACGACGTCTTCGTCACCGTCGCCAGCAATCCGGGCGCCGTTCCGGATGACGACGCACGGCTTCCGGTGTGGCTGCACTCGCTCGCCCGGGCCCAGTGCGTACGGCGCGGCGCCCTTCTCCGCGGCGTCGCGACGACCACCTCGACCGACCCGCTGCGGCGCGCGCTGGCCCTCCTGAGTCCCGGGCACCGTGAGGTCCTCGCCCTGACGAACGCTCTCAGCCCGGAGCAGACCGCCGAGGTCCTCGGCGTGACGCGGGACGCCGCCGAGACGCTCGCGTGGGACGCGCAGCAGCGCCTGGAAGAGGCCGCCGCCTCCGTACGGGGTGAGGAGACACGGAACTCGGCCATGCTCGCCCCGCTGAGCGGAGAGGCGCTGCACCGGCTGGTGACGCTCGGATACGAGCCTCCGGCAGGGCAGCGGGACCGGATCCTGGCCTCGTGCGCCGCGGCCGCGCCCGCCCCGCCGGCGACGGGATTCGACGCCGGCGCGGCACCCTCGCTCGGCGGCTCCCCCGCGTCGGCCGATGACGCCACCCGGCAGATCCCGGCCATCTCCCCGGATCAGGCGGCCACCACGCCGCTGGGACAGGTCGGGTCCTCTCCTGACACGCGACCGGAGGCCGCGCCTGCGGGATTCGCGTCTGCCGAGCCGGGGCCTGCCGGATCCGGGCCTGCAGAGGTCGGACCTGCCGGATCCGCGTTCGCCGAGTCCAGGGCTGCGGAGGCCGAACTGGCCGGCTCGGGAGCGGCGGCCTGGGAGGCCATCGACGCCGCGTGGGCCGAAGACGCGAACGCGACCACCGGTGAGCAGCCGCCCGCCCGCGGTGCGCACGCCAAGCCGAAGAAATCATCGGGCGGCGGCCGGCTCCTCCCGGTCGTGGCCCTGGTGGCCTGCGTCGCCGCGGCGACGGGCACGGCCTTCGCGCTGACCGGCTCGCATCACACGCACGACACCAGCGAGGTCGTCCACCAGAGCGCCCGGCCGAACCCTTTGGCCCCGCCGCCTTCTTCGGCGGGCCCGACGTCCCCCTCACCGACGGCGGTCACGTCCCACCCGAGCACGACGCCGACGCCCAAGCCGACCCGTACCGGCACCGCGTCGAAGACCGCGAAGCCTCGGAAGACCACCGCCCCGGCGGGCGGCTCGAAGTCGTCGCCCTCGGCGTCACCCACCAAGACGATTCCGTCGGCCAAGCCGACCTCGCCGTCCGCGTCGACCTCACCGGCTCAATCGACTCCGTCTGCGAAGCCGACGCCGTCCGCCGAGCCGAGCTCGCCCGCTCAACCGACTCCGTCCGCCGAACCGACCCCGACGGCCAAGCCGAGCAAGACGGCGAAACCGAGCAAGACGCCGAAGCCCAGCAAGACGCCGAAACCCAGCAAGACGGCCCGTCCGGCCCACACCCACACCCCGAGGCCGACCCGCACCCCGAAGGCGACCCAGACCACCGGCTCCACCCACCGGCCGAAGGCGACCCACACCGCCAGGCCGACCCACACCGCCGAGCCGACCAGGCCGGCCACGTCCCCGGACCGGCCGACGCGCAGGCCGAAGCCGCATCGCACCACGACCTCAGGTGACGGATCCACAACCGGTCGTGGGAGCGTCGGCCGTCGAGAGTCCGCTCAACCCTTCCCTTGGCAGGATGGGAATCCGCAGATTCCGCATTTCCCCCAGCGATCCAACGGGTCCGGTTCTGGTTCGGCTCAGGGCGGCCAGGGCAGCCAGGGCTTTCCCCAGTTCCCTTACGGTCCCGGTCCCGGCTCCGGTTTCGTCCCGGGCGGCCAAGGCTCCCCGGGCGGACAGGGTGGTCAGGGCGGTCAGGGCGGTCAGGGCGGTCAGGGCGGCCAAGGCTTCCCGCAACGCTCCGGCGGTTTCAATCCCGGTTTCGGTCAGGGTGGCCAGGGTGGCGGCCAGGGGTTCGGCGGTCCTCAGTTCGCTCAGCGTCCCGGGGGATGAGACCGGTGCGCCACGGAGGGTCGGTGCGTCGCGCGTCTGCTCGTCCGCTCGTCGCCTGACGCTCTGGACAGGCCGGCCCGCCGGATGATGAACTCCCCCGGGAACAGCGGGAGGGGCGGCCGTGGCTCGGGTGACTCTGGCTCTCGTCGGCGCGGGGCTGCGCGGACGGTCGTACGCCCGTCTCGCCCATGCCGGCGGCGTGGGGCGTGTGGTGGCGCTGGCCGAGCCCGACCCGGGACGCCGCGCGGCGGCCGCCGAGGAGTTCGGTGTCCCCTCCGACCGGGTGTACGCCGACTGGAGTGAGCTGGCCGCGCGGGAGCGGCTGGCCGACGCCGCGATCGTGGCCACTCAGGACCGCCAGCACACCGGGCCCGCCGTCCGGCTCGCCGACCTCGGCTATCACATCCTCCTGGAGAAGCCGATGGCGACCGAGGAGGCCGAGGCGGCCGCCATCGCCGACGCGGCGGAGCGCAACCGGATCATGCTCGCCGTCTGCCACGTCCTGCGGTACACGCCCTACACCCGGGTGCTCAAGGACGTCCTGGACAGTGGGCGCATCGGCCGGCTGGTCAGCGTCCAGCATCTGGAGCCGGTCGGGTGGTGGCATCAGGCGCATTCGTTCGTCCGGGGCAACTGGCGGCGTTCCGACACCTCCGCACCGATGCTGCTGACCAAGTCGTGTCACGACATCGACTGGCTGATGTACCTGTTCGGCCGTTCCCCTCAGCGGGTCGGTTCCTTCGGCGGCCTGTCCCACTTCCGGCCTGAGGACGCTCCGCCCGGAGCCGCCGACCGCTGCCTGGACTGCGGCGTCGAGAGCACCTGCCCGTACTCGGCCAAACGCCTCTACCTGGAGTGCCTCGGCGACCCGGCGCGGCAGTTCTGGCCGCTGTCGGCGGTCACCGACGACCACACCGAAGAGGGCGTGCTGCGGGCGCTGCGCACCGGGCCGTACGGCCGTTGCGTGTACGCCTGCGACAACGACGTCGTCGACCATCAGGTGGTCACCATGGAGTTCGGCGACGGCGCGACGTGCTCGTTCACCATGAGCGCGTTCACCCCCATGGAGCACCGCCGCACCCGGCTGCTGGGCACGCACGGTTTCCTGGACGGCGACGGGACGACCATCCGGCTCGTCGACTTCCGTACCGGCACCGAAGAGGTCCTGGACACGAGCACGACCGCGGGCGCGTCCGCGGCGGACGGCCACGGCGGCGGCGACCAGGGCCTGGTCGAGGCCTTTCTGAACGCCGTGGCCACCGGCGATGCGGCCGCGCTGAAGTCGGACGCGGCCACGAGCCTGGCGAGCCACCGCGTCGTCTGGGCCGCCGAACGGGCCCGCCTCTCGGGCAGCGTCGTCAGCCTGCCGTAGTCACCGCTCACGTTCGGACGTCAATAGAAAGACTTCGAAAGCCGCTGACGGCGCGCGAGGTCGGCCGAAGTCACGCCTCCGGCATGCGAGCTCCTGCGGCGACGGCTCGTACCAGCTGATTGCGACGTCGGCGTTACGGCCACATGACCCCCTTGACAAATTTTTCCACTGGGCCATGATTGCCTTCCAAGCGAAGGAAATCGACAGAAACAGAAAGCTGGATCGATCGAGAAGGGGGTGGGGTATGGGCACGACCAGCGTCGACGCGGCCGGGTCCGGCCCGGCGGTCGCCACGGCCGCGGATCGGCCGCGGCACCGCGAACGCGAGCGCCGCCGCGCGGCGGCCCCCCGCGGTGACGGCCGGATCGCGTTGCTGTTCCTGGCGCCCGCGCTGCTGGGCTTCGCGGTGTTCTACGTGTACCCGGCGATCCGCGGCGCGTACTACTCGACGACGGACTACAACCTGCTGTCGCCGCCGCGCGGAGTCGGCGTGGCCAACTACACGGCGCTGGTGCACGATCCCCTGTTCTGGAACGCGCTCAAGGTCACCGGCTACTACGTGGTCCTCAACATCGTCTCCCAGACCGTGCTGGCCCTGGTACTGGCGGCGCTGATGTTCCGGCTGACCCGGTCCGTCGTGGTCCGCGCGATGCTGCTGGTGCCGTGGCTGGTGCCGAACGTGACCGTGGGCCTGCTGTTCCTGTGGCTGTTCGACGCCGACCTCGGACTGGTCAACCACCTGATGTCGGCGGCCGGCCTGGGCACCCACGGCTGGTTCTCGTCCACGACCTGGGCGATGCCGACGATCGCGCTCACCAACACGTGGGCCTACACCGGTTACACGGCGCTGCTGCTGTACGCGGGGATGCTGCAGATCCCCGGGCAGGTGTACGAGGCCGCGATGCTGGACGGCGCGAGCGAGCTGCGCATGTTCTTCCGGCTGACGCTGCCGCTGATGCGCCCGGTACTGGCGCTCGTGCTGGTGGTCTCGGTGATCGGGTCGTTCCAGATGTTCGACACGGTGGCGATCACCCCGACGCACGGCGGCCCGGTCAACGCCACGCGCGTCATCTACTACTACATCTACGAGCTGGCCTTCACCCACTTCCGCATGGGCTACGCGAGCGCCGCCGCGATGTCGCTCGTACTCATCCTCGGCGCACTGACCCTGCTGCAGATGCGGCTGCTGCGCGCCTCCCGCTCGGACCTGGCCTGAGGAGACGACGACGATGGCACGGACGACGACCGCGCGGCGATGGTCGACCGGGAGGGTGCTGGCCTGGGCGTTCCTGGGCGTCGCCCTGGTGGTGACGATCTTCCCCTTCTACTGGATGCTGCGCACCGCGCTCACCCCGGCCCACGAGCTGGCCACCGACAACACCGGCCTGTGGCCGGCGCACCCCACCCTGATCAACTTCCGGCGAGTGACCGGTGCGACGACGGTCGCGCAGAACCAGGCCGCCGGTGGTTCCGGAGCGCAGCTGAACTTCCTGCTGTACCTGCGCAACTCGATCATCTACTCGACGCTGATCGCCTTCGCACAGACGCTGTTCTGCGCGATGGCCGGCTACGCCTTCGCCCGGCTGGCCTTCCGTGGCCGCGACGCGCTGTTCGGGGTGTTCGTCATGGCCCTCATGGTCCCGCCGATCTTCACGCTGCTGCCGAACTTCGCCCTGGTCAAGAGCCTGGGATGGCTCGGATCGTTCGCCGGCATGGTCGCCCCCAGCATGCTGATGACCCCGTTCGCGGTGTTCTTCCTGCGGCAGTTCTTCCTCAACATCCCGCGCGAGGTCGAGGAGGCCGCGACCATCGACGGCGCCGGTCGATGGATCCAGTTCTGGCGGGTGATCATCCCGATGAGCCGCGGCCCGCTGTTCACGATCGGCCTGATCACCGTCGTGTGGGCCTGGAAGGACTACCTGTGGCCGCTGCTGGTCGGCCCGAACGCCGGCACGCGCGTGCTCACCGTCGGGCTCGGCATCTTCCTGCAGCAGTCCCCCAACACCGCGCCGGACTGGACCGGGCTGATGGCCGGCTCGGTGCTCACGGTCATCCCGGTCGGGCTCCTCATGGTCTTCTTCGGCCGCCGCCTGGTCGAGTCCATGAACTTCACCGGCATCAAGTAATCCCCTCCCTCTGATCGCGGAAGGACTCCTCGCCATGAGGACACGCGCACGCTGGACCGCCGCCCTGATCGCCACTGTCCTGCCGCTGGCCACGGCCGCCTGCTCCTCGGGCGGCTCGGACTCGTCGAACGGCCCGGTCACCCTCACGTACGCGCTGTGGGACAACAACCAGCAGCCGGCGTACCAGGCCTGCGCCGACGCGTTCACCGCCGCGCACCCGGACATCCACGTCAAGATCACTCAGTCGGCGTGGAACCAGTACTGGCAGAACCTGACCACGCAGATGACGTCGGGCAACGCCCCCGATGTCTTCACCGACCACGTCGCCTACTATCCGCAGTTCGTCAAGAACAACCAGATCCTGGACCTCACCTCCCGGGTCGCCGCCGACAAGGTCGACCTGAACCAGTACCAGGGCGGCCTGGCCGACCTGTGGGTCAAGGACGGCAAGCGCTACGGCCTGCCGAAGGACTGGGACACGGTGGCGATCGCCTACAACACCGGCATGCTCAAGTCCGCCCACGTGGACCCGGCCGGCCTGGCGAACCTGACGTGGAACCCGACCGACGGCGGCACCTTCGAGCAGCTGATCGCGAAGCTGACCGTCGACCAGAAGGGGCACAACGGGCTGGACCCGTCCTTCGACAAGAACCACGTCAAGGTCCACGGCATCGAGCTCATCTACGACGACGGCGCCACCGGCCAGTCCACCTGGGGCAACTTCGCGGTCGCCAACGGCTTCACCTTCCTGGACAAGAACCCGTTCGGCACCAAGTACCACTACAGCGACCCCGCACTCGCCCAGACCGTCGACTGGTTCGCCTCCCTCGCCAAGAAGGGGTACGCCGCCCCGTACGACAAGGCCTCCACGCTCGGGCCCGACGCCGTGCTCAACGCGGGCAAGGCGGCCATGACGATGACCGGCTCCTGGAACATCAACACCTACCTGGGCTCCTCGGCCACCCAGAAGTTCGCGTTCGCGCCACTGCCGGCCGGGCCGAGGGGACGCAAGACCTTCATCAACGGCCTGTCGGACGCGATCTACACCGGCACCAAGCACCCCGACCAGGCCTGGCAGTGGGTGAAGTTCCTGGCCTCGACCTCCTGCCAGGACATCGTCGCCTCGAAGGGGGTCGTGTTCCCGGCGATCAAGACCTCCAGCCAGAAGGCCTTGGCCACCCACCAGGCGGCGGGACGGAACGTGAAGGTGTTCGTCGACGAGGCCACCACCCCCGGCGAGACCTTCTCCTACCCGATCACCGACCACGCCGACCAGATCACCCAGGAGGTGCAGACCGACCTGGAAGGCGTGTGGCTGGGCAAGTCCACCGCCGCGGACGCCCTGGCCAAGGCGCAGAAGGCCGTCGACGGCTTCATGTCCCAACCCTGACCGAGCCGATTCAGCCCTGGACAGCCGCGCCGCCGGCCGGACCTGTACGGCCGGCGGCACCCCAGGGGCGACCGGGACACCGCCACGACCCGGCGTTCACGGCCCCTGCCTCACACGAATGCGATCTGACATGGCTCATCTGCTGGACCTCGGCGGCCATCGCGTCGCCGCGGAACTCTCCGGACCTCCGACCCCCATCCGATCAGGCGTGCTCCTCCCGCCCGGCCGGGTGGCGCTGCTCCACCGGCTGCCCGACGCCGACGTCTACCGGCACGGCTGGAACTCCTGGAGCCCCTCCGGCTGGCGGGCGATGCACGAGCCCCCGCTCCGCATCGCCGCGGCACAGCGCCGGCTCACCGCCGACGACACCGTCTGGGACGACCCGACCCGCCACCACTCGTCGGCGGTCACCGCGCTGACCGCCGGGGACGGGAACGTCCTGCTGCTGGGCAGCCTGGGCCTGGACGTGCCCCGGCTGGCCGTCGACCGCGACACCGTCACGGGCTGGTGCGAAGGCGGCGACGCGCCCTGGTTCTGCGCGTACGGCCCTGAACTCGACGTCTTCGCCCGTTACGCCGAACTGCTCGGGGAGCACCTGGGCGTCGCCCCGGGCGGTCCCCGGCTCAGGGCCGGGAACGTCTGGTGCAGCTGGTACGCGTACTACGAGGACATCGACGAGGCGACCCTCCGCACCGACCTGGCCGGGCTGGCCGGGCTGCCGTTCGACGTGTTCCAGATCGACGACGGCTGGGAGCGCATGGTCGGGGACTGGGAGCCCAACGCCAAGTTCCCGGCGGGGATGCGGGCCATGGCCGGCCGCGTCGCGGACGCGGGGCTGCGACCCGGCCTGTGGGTCGCGCCCTTCATCGCCCGTCCCGAGTCTCAGGTGGTCCGCGAGAAGCCGCACCTGTTCCTGCGCGACGCGGCGGGAGCGCCGGTTCCGGCCGGTTACAACTGGGGCGGCCCGTACTACGCGCTGGACGTGACCCTGCCGGAGGCGCGCGACCACCTCAGGACCCTGGTGGAGACCGTGGTCGGCTGGGGATTCCGGTATCTCAAACTGGACTTCGTCAACGCCGCGGCGATCGCCGCCGAACGGCACGACCCCGGCGTCGGCCGGGAGAGCGCCTACCGCCAGGCCATGGAGCTGATCCGCGAGACCGCCGGGCCGGACGTCTACCTGCTCGGCTCCGGAGCCCCCGTGCTGCCCTCGATCGGGGTCTGCGACGGCATCCGGGTCGGCCCGGACGTCGCGCCGCAGTGGACCAACTACGCCACCGACGACCCCTCCGACGCGACGGCGGAGAACGCCCTCGTCGCGTCCGTGAACCGGCTGTGGCTCAAGGGCCTGGTCGAGCTGGACCCGGACGTCGCCTACTTCCGGAGCCGCGCCAACCTGCTCACCGAGGACCAGCGCCGGCTGCTGGCCGACCTGGCGCACGCCTGCGGCTTCCGCGCCACCTCGGACCCGCCCGGATGGCTGGACGCGGCCGAGCGCGAGGACCTGGCCGCGTTCCTGGCCGGCGACCCGCCGGTCAAGCAGCTGGACCGCTACCGCGTCGCCGTGGGCGGACGCGTCGTCGACTTCACGGCAGCGGCGCTCCGCCGCGCCCTCTGAGGAAGCACACCACCGCCAGGAGCCGGGGTGGCGTGGACCACCCCGGCTCTTCGTCCCTGTGATCGGCCACGGAGGTCGGCATGTCCCACCAGGAGAACCCCCGAAGAAACCGCAGGAGAGTCCCCCGCGTGATCGCGGCGATCACGCTGGCCGCCGCCGCGACCCTCGGCACCGCCGGGACCGCGACCGCGACCACGCACGGCGCCGCGCACGCCCCGAAGCCGCACGGCGTCACGGCCGCGAGCACCCCGGTCCCGCACGGCGTCCCGGCCCGGCCGCCGGCGCCGCCGAGCCCCGACCCGGCCCTGACCGACCACCCGCTGACGTACGCCCCCGGGCCGCTGGACAATCCCGACAAGGGCCTCGCCGTCTACTACGGCGCGGGGAGCAACCAGAACACCGGCTACCCGCACAGCATCACCTGGAGCTACTTCCCGCTGTCGGCGGTGATGAAGAACGCCTCCGACTGCGGCACGCTGGACTGGTCCGCGGTCGAGAGCATGCTCAACGAAACCGCCTCGTACGGCAACACCGCCGCGATCCGCTTCTACCTCGACTACCCGAGCGGCAATCCGACCAACGGCATGCCCCCCTGCTGGAACGGCAAGGTGCCGACGAACAACGACACCTACTGGAACACCCAGAGCCCCGACTACGACAACCCGTTCCTGCTCAGCTCCCTGCAGGACTTCATCGCCAAGTTCGGCGCCAAGTACGACGGCGACCCGCGGATCGGGTTCATCCAGGTCGGGCTGATCGGCTACTGGGGCGAATGGCACACCTGGCCGCAGAACGGCACCGGCGGCTACCCCAACTTCATGCCGACCGACACCGACGCCGCCCTGATCGTCAAGGCGTACGCCAACGCCTTCCACAAGACCAAGATCGAGATCCGCTACCCGACCTCGGCCGGCGGAGCGGCCGACGGCCTGAACATCGGCTACCACGACGACTCCTTCTGCTTCCGGGAGGGCAGCCCGCTGGCCGGGGTCACCCTTCCGCAGTCGCTCGGCGGCGCCGACTACTCCCAGCTCCAGCTGGACCTGAACGAGGGCACGGAGAACAAGTGGATCACCGACTCCATGGGCGGCGAGGTCCGGCCGGACATCCAATCCACCGCCTTCGGCACCTGGAGCACCGGTGCCTCCGGGATAAACGACGACATGAAGGCCTGCATCGAGCTCGAGCACACCACCTGGAAACTCGACCAGGGCTCGACCGGCTACTCCCCCGGCGACGCGAACGTCGGCGCGGCGGTGCGCGCGATGGGCTACGACTTCACGGTTCCGCACGCGTACTACAAGAACTCCGTCTCCGGAACCACGAAGATCGGCGTGACCATCTCCAATGACGGCGTCGCGCCCTTCTACTACCCCTGGGCCGTGCGGCTGGGCCTGAAGGACTCCAGTGGCAAGGTGGTGAAGACCTGGAGCACACCGTGGGACCTGCGCACGGTCATGCCACTGCGCATCCGGGCGTTCCCGGACTGGAAGGTCGGCGCCGACCCCACCTACCTGTCCTACGGCTACCCGCAGTACTTCGAGACCAGCGTCGACACCACCGGCGTGGCCTCCGGCTCGTACCAGCTGGTCATGAACGTCGTGAACCCGCTGTCCACGGTCAACGCCGCCGCCAAGCCGCTGCGCTTCGCCAACGCCACCCAGGGCACCGACGGCTGGCTGGGCCTCGGGTCCATCGGCGTGGGCACGTCCGGCGGCTCGAGCCCGGTCTCGTACGAGGCGGAGGCCCCGGGCAACACGCTGGCCGGCGGCGCGGTCGTGGCGTCGTGCTCCGGCTGCTCCGGCGGCCAGAAGGCGGGCTACATCGGCAACGGCGGAACCCTGACCTTCAACAACGTCGCCGGCGGCACCGGCGGCGCGACCAACGTCACGGTGTACTACGCCAGCCAGGTGTCGCGGACGCTGAAGATCAGCGCGAACGGCGGCACCCCGGTCAGCGTGACCCCGCCCGCCACCGCGGACTGGCAGACGGTCGCCTCCACCAGCGTGACCCTGCCCCTGAACGCCGGATCCGCCAACACCATCACCATCTCCAACCCGAGCGACTGGGCCCCCGACATCGACCGCATCGTCGTCGGCTGAGCGAGCCCACGGGGCAGGGGATGCGCAGGTATCCCCTGCCCCGCTCGCGTTCGGCGTATCCTGCCGTGCGAAGCCGACAGCAACGCAAAGTTTCGGACAGACAGGGAAAGGACGCCATGGCCACCCTTGTGCTGACCGGTGCCGGCAATGTCGAGCTGACCCGGCGAATCCTGTCCGACCTGTTCGTCGTCCCGGAGCTGGCCGGGACGCTGCGCGTCGTCCTGCACGACATCGACCGTGAACGCCTGGACACCGCCCAGGTGCTGGCCGACCGCCTCAACGCCGAGGCCTCCGCCGGCGCGCGCATCGAGGCGTACCTGGACCGCCGCGCCGCCCTGGACGGAGCCGACTTCGTCGTCTGCCAGCTCGCGGTCGGCGGGTTCGAGGCGGCGCTGCGCGACTTCGAGATCCCGGCCCGGTACGGCCTGCGGCAGACCATCGCCGACACGATCGGCATCGGCGGGATCTTCCGCGGCCTGCGTACGATCCCGGTCCTCGTCGGCATCGCGGCCGACATGGCCGAATGCTGCCCCGACGCCTGGCTGCTGTCCTACACCGACCCGCTGGTGATGTCGCTGTGGGCCGTACGCGCCGCGACCGGCCTGGCGAACGTCGCGGGGTTGTGCCACGCCGTACGGGACACGCACGCGTTCCTGGCCGACGCGGTCGGCCGCGACGTCGACCAGGTGTCGTTCCTCACCGCAGGCCTGCCGCACCAGGCGTTCGTCCTCGAGTTCGCCGCCGACGGCCGGTCCCTGTACCCGGAACTCGCGGACGCCGTCGCGGCCGATCCCCGGCTGGCGAGGCACGTCCGGATGGAGATCTGGCGCCGGTTCGGCTTCTTCCCCACCGAGTCCAGCGAGCACGCCGCCGAGTACGTGCCCTGGTTCATGAGCCGCGAGGCCGAGATCCGCCGCCTCGGCATCCCCGTCGGGGAGTACCTGGGCCGGCTCGGCCAGAACCTGCACATTTACGAGGAGATACGGCGGCGCATGGCCGCCGGACGGCCGATGCTCACCCGCTGGCAGGACCCCGAGATCGCCTCCGAGGTGCTCGTCGCGATGCTCTCCGGCACCCCGCGCCGCATCAACCTCACCGTGGCCAACGACGGCTTGATCCCCGCGCTCGGCGACGACTGCTTCGTCGAGGTGCCCGCCACGGTCGACGGCAACGGCATCGCCCCGAGCCGCATCGAGAGCTACCCGGTGCAGTTGGCCGCGCTCAACCGGACGTACGTCAACGTCGCGGAGTTGACCGTCCACGCGGTGCTGGACGCGGACCCCCGCCACATCCGCCACGCGGCGATGCTCGACCCGAACACCGCGGCCAGCCTGCCGCTGCCAGAGATCGCAAAGCTCTGTGACGAGATGATGGAAGCACACCGCGACCTGCTGCCCGCAGGCATCGTGACTCCGGACCTGAAGGGTGAGGCGTGACCAGCACGAGTGAATCGATGCCGGCCGAAGTGCGTCGCGAACGCATGCTCAGCCTCGTCCAGGACCAGGACTTCGTACGCATCGCCGCCCTGGCCGAGGCCTTCGGCGTCTCGGTCGTCACCGTACGCGGCGACCTGGACGCCCTGGAGGCCCAAGGGCTGATCCGCCGGGTACGGGGCGGGGCCCGGTCGGTGCCGCTGGGCCTGCAGAGCGAGCCGTCCTTCGAACAGTCGCTGGGCTCTTCGGCCCTGGAGAAGGTCGCGATCGCCAAGGCGGCCACCGCGCTGGTGACCAGTGGCCAGAGCATCGTCATCGACGCCGGCTCCACGACTGCCTTCTTCGCCCGCGAACTGGTCGCCCGCCGCGACCTGACCGACCTGGTGGTCTTCACCAACAGCCTCAGCGCCGCCCACGAACTGGAACCCGCCGTCCCGCGCTTCACCGTGGTGCTGTCCGGCGGCACGCTCCGCTCCCTGCAGCATTCTCTGGTGGACCCGATGGGCGGCCGGATCCTGGAGAACATCCACGCCGACATCGCCTTCCTCTCCTGCAGCGGCATCCACCCGGAAACCGGCGTGACCAACATCAACATCGCCGAAGCCGAGATGAAGATCCGCATGCTGAGGGCCACCAGCCGCCACATCCTGCTGGCCGACTCCTCGAAACTCGACCGCACCGACCTGGCCCCGGTCTGCCCCCTGACCGACATCGACCTCTTGATCACCGGCGACGCCGCCGACGAGACAGCCCTGAGCCGCCTCCGCGACCGAGGCCTGTCCACCGAAATCGCAACTCTCAGCGACCGTCAGTAACCGCGGCTGACCGTACGGCCGTAGGCCCGGACCTGAGGCCACCTGCCGAGGGCCCGGCCATCCAGCGCCATTGTTAGCCTGGGCGCTGTTCCCCCTGACCGCGGACCACCGACCGACGTTCGGGTCGCCCATGCCGCATCAGGACTAGCTTTCGATATCACGATCTTGTGATCGAACATATTTTACGTGCGATGCGGCTATTACAATAGCACCCGACACAAGTATCATCGCTAGCGCGGTCCGAGATTCTATGACCGGAACTTCCGGAAATCCGGCAGAGTGCATACCCTGAAGAACGATTTTCACTCCCGTAAAAGAGACGACAACACCAAATCCCTTGCCCAAATAGAGCACCCGACTAGAAATAACTTGCGCCACCGAAACCACGGCAGGCAGAAGGAGGAGAGCTAGCGAAATTGCCGAAATCTGGGAAAGCACAGGACTGCCATCAGACCATGCGACCGGGTCCGCTAACCCCAAAGTCACCACTGGAACGAGGCTCGAGGCCCAGCGGCTGAGAAAACTCAGCTTATTCTCGATTCTTCTTGCATGGACTACGGCCCGCGGTTCGTCAGATTGTTCATGTATCACCGCCCTGTAGGCCACCACAATGGTGGCAGCTCCTCCGATGTAGAGGATGCCAGGAAACCGCGGCGAAACAATACTTTGCAGGAGGACGCACGATGTCCTTGCCGCTATCGCTATAGCAACACCAGCGAAGACGACTTTGGGATGCGCCTCTACCTTCATATCAAAGTAATACAGAACGCCTGCAAACATCATTAGCGTATCTACATCAAAGATACACTCTTCGATGTAATTGCCGCCGTAGCTCAGAGCAACAGACGGGCTGGCCACTATGCCGACCACAAAATAGAACGCTACGGAAATAGTAGCGCACATGACAAGCCATGGGATCGACTTAAATTTAGGGCGTCTAATTCGGCCCATAGGACGTACTTTTCTCGCGATATTGCATGCAGTGATGGCGAGAACTAACGCTACCATGAAGGACGAGAAAAGAATGACCAGAGGTAGGAATCGTTTCATGAAGCGTATCTTTTTCTCCCCTCCTTGCATTCGGTCGCACTTGCGCACTCATCGCTTTAACCGTAGCCGGAGACGTCGTAGCGAGGACGGTCACCGCGTGATCGTTGACTGTTATAGGGAGAGGCGGTTGCACGAGTCGCTGGTGATCGACCTTCTTCCCAGCAGAGTAGCGCATCATGTTCTCCTATCGCCTCACAATCCCGATGAAGTTCCGCAACAGTCCAGCCAGAAAGATATTTTGGGTTTGCCCTCACGCTCACCTGCGACAGCACCGCCGTAATTCGGGGGTAACCCCGCCCCGTACCGCAGGGCCGTTCACGGCCCGAGGAACGGAAGCGGGGGCGGCAGGCGATCGCCCGCGCGCAACCACCCGAAGCGATCGTCACGACCCTCGCTGTCGCTCCCAAATCCACGTTCTCCTATAGCTACGATTCCTCCGCTCGTGGCTGGTGTGTCAAGGCTCGGCTTGTCGACCGGGTAGCAGCCTGGCCTTTACGCGTCGGTTGCGGCTGGGAGATTCGCGCAGTGTGGGAGAACAGGCGGCCCGTTGGTGAGGTATTTCTACGGCTTCAGTGGTGTTCCCTATCGGATGGGCGGTCGGCCGGTTCAGGCCGGGATCGGTCCGAAGGCCGGTCGGCCGCTGGCGGCCCGCGAAGCGGGGCGCCCTTGAAGACGTAGAGGAAGTCATCCGGCGGGCTGGGGACTGTGTTGTCGGGTCTCATGACCGGCGTGACACATCGTGCCCACTAGGTGCGCGACACTCTGCCGGGTGCTGGTGGAGTTGAGCGTGGTCGATCAGCGGTATCGAGCCGTGCTGCTGCCTTGGTCCGATTCGCATACGGCCATTCGCTGACCGGGTTGGGACGCCTAGTTGTGGCTGCTTCCGAGGCCTCCGACGGTGGGGCCTTGCGGCCAGAGGGCTTCGAGGTCGACTGGCGTGAGCGGCGATCGGTAAGCGGCGTGTAGTACGCGGCTGATCAAAGCGCTGTCGGTCTCGGCGAGGTTGGCGAACCAGTCGATTCCGGCCGCGTAAGCCCACATGTACGTACGGAGCAGAGGATCAGCGCTGCGGTCGGTCAGCGTGCCGGCGATCCGGTCGTTGGTCCACCAGGGGACGCGCTGCCTGGCGTGCCGTACGCATTCCTCGATGGGCGTTCCGGCGTTGATGGCAAGATGGAGTTCGGCTCGCACGAGTTGGAGGTAGTGGTCGACACGGACGCGGGCGATCAATGCTTCGTCATCGGGGCTAACGAATAGGGGCATGGCTTGGGCGAGTCCCTCAAGGAGGACTTGCTGGGGACCGTGGACCGATGACAGACGTACCCAGGGGACGTCTTCGGCTTGGCAACGCATGGCGATGCTCGCGCTTTGCAACCCATGGCCAAGGACTTCGTGGAGGGCGAACTGGCGGACCTGGACCTTGGTGAACGTCGCATTACGCATGTTGAGCCGTAGCCGGACCCGCTGACCAGCGCCGTCCAGCCAATACGCCCAGTAGGCGTCGACGGATGTCGTCTCTACCGCCAGCTCGTACGGGGCGCTGGTGTCGGTCATACGGCGGACCGCAGGCTCGTACTCGGTGGCGGCCTGCCGAATCGCATCCGGTGCTGCGTCGGCGTCGATGGGCCCTTCCGCCTGGGCGAGGTCGGTGATGGTGGTCGGTCCCCAGCCGACGCCAAGTGCGTCAAGGCAGGCGCGGGCCTGCTCGCCCTTCGCGGCGACGTATTCGGCCGGCCATCCGGCTGCGGGGCACCCCTGAGTAGCGCGAATGTAGGCGTCCAGCGGCTGGCGCTCGCCCATCAGGGCGCGAAGATAGGCCAGATCGGCGGTGATCCGTCTGAGGACGGCGGGGTCCTGTACTTCAGTGGTCAGCTCGCTCAGCCGCTCGAAGGTGGTCAGCCGGTCGACGGGCATCGGCGGGTCACCGTCGGGAGGAAGGAAGTCGAAGTCGATTACGGCCGATGCTCCCCGCCCCAGCTCATGCTGGTTCCAAGCTCGAAGAGCGTGCTCTATGGCGTCACGTGCGCTCACGCGTCACCGTCCAGCGCAGCGTGACCGACTGGCCAGGGCGTAGGTAGTCGCGGGTCAGCGTGATGATGACGTCGTCCCCTTCGTAGTCCCAGATCAGCTCTTCGGTGGCGGAGATCTCTAGGCCATCTTGATGCTCCTCGATGGCCGAGCAGCCGATCAAGTCCCCAGCGTCCGCCTGCCGGAGGTTCAGCGTGAAGTGACGGGTGTAGCGATTGATGCCTTGCCGCCAGTACAAGGCGTCTTCGAACCTGCCGCCTTCGCAGACGTAGCCGATCACTGCGGACTCTCCTGGCTGGATCGCCGGCGATAGCTGGCAGGCGAACTTGGTCAGGTTCGGGGTGTCGTGTCTGCGCTGAATCGCTATGCGTCTGGTGCTCTCTCGCAGCGGGTAGAGATCGAGCCTGCCCACGGTGTGCTCGAACCACAGCTCCCGGGCAAGGCGGGTCAGTGGGCGGTCCGTCAGGTTCAGCAGCTCGTAACGGTAGGTGACGCGCGCCGCTCCGTCGCGGGCAATATGGATCTCGATGCGGGTGTCCAGGTCGACGATGTAACCGGCGAGATGAGCGAGTTGGGTGATCTCCTCATCGCTTAAGCGCTGCTCCTGCTTCAGCTTGAGCAGCCGTTGACCCACCCGCTGGGTGCTCTCGCTCAGGTGCGCGGCGTCACGCGCGGACAGTCCGGTGTGGCTCCGCCCTGCCTCTGACTGCTCCGGCCCCCACTCGATGGCACTGACCGCCGGGCGATCGATGCGGCTCTCGATGACGTCGAACAGTCCCGACCGGTCAGACGCGTCTCTTTCCGCGGTGTTCGGTTCGGCTGATTCATAGGGCTCGAACAACTGCATCGCCGTGTAGCCGGGGAGCATTTTCTCCAGCACCCGGCAGTGATGCGGGTGCGGAAGCCCCTTCAACTCGCCGGACAGCCATCGATGGAACTGTGCGCGGCTCGGCCAACTACCGACGAGTTCCGGATCGATCGTACGTGCCACTTTGTCGTATTCCCGACAGAACGCCCCATGCGGCTGTAGGTGTTTTTTCCGCAGTACAACTTTGAGCCGTATCAGCGTGGTGGCCACCGCTTTGACCCCTTCCTGCGACCGCCCAGACTCGTCGAACGTAACACGAGCGAGAACGAAACGAGACACAACCGAGCAGCAAAAGCCGCAGACGGCACTTGTCCGATATCGAGAGGGGACATCGGGCCTTGGCAGGCTCCTACGTGCGACGACTTGCAGCCGTCCGCCGCAGGCGGAGTGACGGGATGTGGGACTGGCGACAGCAACAGGAGGATTCGCGGCCCTCCTTCCACGCAGGTGGAGTGAGGGATTACGCAGGTTCCCTAGCCGGTCCCACTCGAACGAGGGGAGCACATAGTGGCTGGATCCAACCGAGAACAGGCGCTTGAGACGCTGGTCGAGTTGTGTCGCCACTTGGTCCGGCTAGGCCTCAAGCCAGGGCTGAGCGATGCGCGTCCGGCCGTATCTCTTCGGGACGATCTAACCCAACAGAAGATATGGGTGGAGATCGACGCCTCACGCGGATCTTTCGTATGGCGGCGCGACGACTATGAAGATCACACGGTCGACGACCCCGCAGGCGCGGCGGCGCGACTCGCCGAATACCTGAATAGGCGTAACACGGGGCCAGGCGGACGGTTGTGAACACGGATCCGGTCGCCGTCCTGCATCGGCGGTTCCCAGGGTTGGTGTTCTGGTTCGGCGTACGCACGGGATCCTGGTGGGCGATGGTCCCGCCTCCCGCCGGATGGCGACTCATAGAAGCCGCCGATCCTGATCAGCTGACCCACGCGGTCATCAAGGCCCAGTCGTGGCCCTGGCCCGCACCGCGCCAAGGCGCACGCTGGACACTCGGCGCCGGGCACGACCCCCTGCCCGTCGGGCATGGCAGATAGGAGCAAAGATTAGGTCTGACCGGTTCGGACCTCGCTGCCACGCGGCGTACAGCGCCGGGGCGAAAGTCGGCCCGCCGGTTAAGGGACTACGTTGGTCAAATGCTGCCCGATCTTCCCCTTCGTATCGGCTCACGGACCTCGCCGATGGCGCTCGCCCAGGCCAACCATGTGCGCGATCTGCTCACCGGCATGGTCGAGGGGCTCGAGGCCGAGATCGTCGGGATCCAGACCTCCGGTGACCGCTGGCAGGGCGACCTCGCCGATCTCGGCGGCAAGGGCGCGTTCCTCAAGGAGATCGACCGGCAGCTCGTGATGGGCGGCATCGACATCGCCGTGCACTGCATGAAGGACGTCCCCGGCGACGTCCCGCTTCCCGAGGGCACGACCTTCGCGGCCTACCTGCCGCGAGATGACGTCCACGACGTCGTCGTCTTCCCCACCGGCTCCCCGTACCGCAGCATCGACGACCTGCCCGCCGGCGCGCGGGTCGCGACCGCCGCCGTACGGCGCAAGGCGCAGCTTCTGCGGGCCCGCCCCGATCTCCACATCGATCGCATCCGAGGCAACGTCAACTCACGGCTCGCTCGCCTCGACGCGGAGCGCCGGTTCGACGCGATGATCCTGGCACGCGCGGGCCTGCGCCGGATCGGGATGGAAGAGCGGGTCGGGCAGGTCCTGCCCCTGGAGATGATGTGCCCGGCTGTCGGCGCGGGCGTCATCGGGACCCAATGCCGCACGGCGGACACCGGCATCGTCGAGATGCTGCGACTGCTCGACGACGCCCAGACCCGTACCCACGTGACGGCCGAACGCGCGATGCTGCAGGGCCTTCAAGGGCACTGCAACTCTCCGATCGCCGGGCACTGCGTCACCACGCCCGAGGGGCAGCTCTCCCTCACCGGCATGGTCTTCTCCGGCGAGGGCGATACGTTCGCCTACGCCCATGAGATGGACAAGCCCGACCGCGCGTCCGAACTCGGCGCGCACGTTGCCGCCGCGCTGGCTCGCAAGGGCGCCCGCGACATCATCGCCGGCATCCCGGACTCTCCATGAGTATCTCGACGCCCGTCTCCCGGCTGGGCTTCGTCGCGATCGCCGACCTACCTAACAAGGCAGGATTCGCCGGGCTGGTGGCCAGTTGTTCAGGTGTGGGAACTGGCGCATGAATCTTTCGCACTGGTGGGCGAAGTCTTCTCTCGGCTCCGCCAAGCGGGTCCGCTTGATGAATGTCACCGGGTCCTCGATGGCCGGACGTAGCATGCCGATCTCATCGTCGACGATCTCGCCCTTACCGATGATGGCGGTGGCGAGCCCGAACCCGATCGCCAAGACGACGCCCACGCACGTTCGTGCCGGGCTGACCACGGCTCGCACCAGCGAGTCCTTCTCGGCCCACTCAGCCATGCGCTGGTCGAACAGCATGACCCGCGTCCTCTCGCTGAACCCGGCGACGTCCATCTCGAAGAAGCGAGTCCCGACATCTCGGTCGTCGGAGTTCGGAGGGATCGGCTCACCGATCGTCGTCGCGGACAGCGCATCGTCCTGGAGCACGTGACCGGGGTCGGTCTGGACGCCACGCACGTACTCTCGTCCGTCGACCAGCGTCAACTCCGGAACTCTGCTGATCGCCAGTAGCGTGCCCAGTGTCTGCGAAGTGCTCTGGATGACGGCAGCCAAGGCAACCGGAGCCCTGACGGATACGACGAAGTCGACAGACACACCCGCAGCCTAAGCAGGACCTGACTGGACCGCTCCGCGATTCCGCCGGTGGTACCCGAATACCGATTCGGTGATAGACATCGAGCCATGCCGACGCCGACCCAGGAACTCGAATATGTGAGGCTCGCTACCAGACGCCTGCTCGACAGCGTCGCGTCCCTCACCGACGCAGACGTACGAGGTCCTTCGCTACTTCCTGGGTGGAGCCGCGGGCACGTCCTGACCCATCTGGCGCGCCATGCCGACGCGCAACGCCGCATGCTCGCTGGAGCGATCGCCGGACGGCAGGTCCAGCAATATCCCGGAGGCGCATCCGGCCGGGAACGAGAGATCGAGGAAGGCGCGTACCGTCGAGCGTCCGAACTCCTCGCTGATCTTCGCTCCGCTACGGCTTCGCTGGAACACGACTGGCAGGCCCTGCCCGAGCACGCGTGGCACCTGATGACCACCACGTTGCGGACGCATCAAGCCGTTCGCGATGGAGTTCGTGCCCGCTGGCGGGAGGTCGAGGTGCACCACGTCGACCTGGCCGCCGGGTACCGGCCCGCAGACTGGCCGGAGGAGTTCGTCGCCGTGTTCCTGCCACGCGCCATCTGCAGCCTGCCCACTCGTGCCCGGGACGCACCGGAAGGCTACCGATGGCGCCTACACGATGAAACCAACGGAGCGGCCTGGCGCATCACTCGGGACTCTCTCGCTCACGGTCACGGACCGGCCGACGCCGAGATATCGGCCGCAGGTGGGCAATTGCTGGCCTGGCTGCTTGGGCGTGGCGCTCACGGAATCCAGGTCAAGAACGCCACCGACCCTGGAACCGCCCTACGGCTGCCCGAATACTTCCCGTTCGCATGAAACGTGCCAGCCGTCGGCCTCTATGATCCATCCCGCGCCGGTCACCGACCTTCGCGGGTGGATGGCTTGCGAGCGTCCATGGATGCCTGGAGAGAGCTTTGGATCAGAAGCGGCTCGATGCCCTGACGGCGTTGTGGAATGACCGGTGGGGTGGGACACCGTCCGCTTACAGGCTGAAATATCGATTCCGGGACAGGTGGGTGAGGTTTCACAGCCTCCCCGGTTCGAAGCGGTACCCCGATACCGAAGAAGAGCTCGAAGTCGTGCTTGGGCGGCACCACACCATCCTCGAGGAGCTCGGCGCCGCAGAAGGCATGTATGTCATCGCCGACTCCTACCACGGGCCCGAGTGGCGTTGGCGGCCGGACAGCAGCCTGCACCCGGATGCGGTGCTGTGGTACACGCTGACGCCGGAAGAGGACCCGGACTTCGGGCCTACGACGGAGATCGAACTTCGCGCGAGCTGGATGCCGTACGAGTCGGCTCTGCTGGATCCGCTGCTGCGGGCCGTCGCGGATGACCAACTCGGCTTCGTGATCTTCGCTCCAAGTGATCTGTGCTGGGTGTATCACCCCTACGACGGGGGCGCAGACCTCATCACCTCCACAGTCCAAGAACGCGATGCGTTCAAGCAGCGACACAGCGCCTGGCTGTCGAGCCACCCATTGGGGCTCTAGACCAAGATCCAGCTCAATCTTGATGTGTGAAACCGGACAGCGGGGTGGTCCATCACTCGGAAGCGGGCCACTCCTCGGCCAGGATCGCGTATGAGAGACCGTCGATCCATCCCTTGGTGCGGTGGAGAGAGTCTTTCACCGTGTGCTGTTCGCGGCGCATCCCAACCCGCTCCATGAGCCGCCACGAAGGCTCGTTGTCGTAGAAACAGTCCGCGTGCAGACGGCGCAGGCCAAGGCTCCCGAAGGCGACGTCGATGAGGGCGCGTACCGCTTCGGTGGCGTAGCCCTTGCCTCTGTAGGAGGGATCCAACGTCCACCCGAGCTCTCCTTGGACGCCTTTCGCCTGGTCAGCGACCTCCTCCTGGGCCCAAGCGTCTTGGATCTGCAGCGTCAGATCGCCGATCACCTGGCCGTCCAGTTCCACGATGAGCAGGTCTGCGAGCTGCTCATCGCGGAGAAAACGCTCACGGTAGTCGTCGTACGTCACCGTGGCGGCCCGGACCCATTCGTGAGTCTCCGGTAGTTGCCGGTAGGTCCAGGTCGCGTCCAGGTCGTCGGGGGCAGCCCGGCGCAACAGCAGTCGGCCGGTGGAAATCGGCCAGTCCAGCGTGTCAAGAGGGTGGCGCATGGGCTTCATGCTGACAGAGCCGTGGTGACACATGAAACGGATTAATGCGGGCGACGTCCCAGCAACGATGCGGCGATCGCCCTACAGGAACTGGCAGACCGCTATGACTCGACTCCCCGCCATCCGGTCCGCCGTGACTCCCTCGTCGGCGCCGCATGACCGGCGGTGCTGCGCCGTGGGTGAGTGCTGCGAGCAGATCGCCTCTGAGCGCACCGTGCGGGATGCCTGGACGGTCCTCCGTGCGGCGCTGAACAACGCCGTCCGGAAAGAGATCATCCCGCGCAACGTGGCCGCGCTGATGCGGGTTCCCAAGCCGCGCCGGCGGAAGGTCAAGCCGTGGTCCGTCGCCGAGGCGCGCAAGTTCCTGGAGTCGGCCCGTAAGCGGCGTGACCCCCTCTATCCCGCGTACGTGCTGATCCTCGTTCTCGGCCTGCGGCGCGGTGAGGTGCTGGGGCTGCGCTGGGAGGATGTCGACCTGGACAAGTCAGAGCTGACGATCGGCTGGCAGATCCAGCGAATCCGGCGGCAGCTCCTGCACCGCGAGACCAAGACCGAAAGCTCTGACGCGGTGCTCCCCCTCGTCGACATCTGCGCCACCGCGCTCCGCGAGCGTGAGAAGGACCAGACGGCGGCCCCCGACGCTGCCGGGGGTGAGTGGGCGGGCAGCCGATCGAGCCGCGTAACTTCAATCGGAGCTTCGCCACCGCGTGCGCGAAGGCCGACGTCCGGAAGATCCCGGTTCACGCGACGCGCAAGACGTGCGCCTCGATCCTGGTCGCGATGGGCGTTCACCCGAGGGTGGCGATGCAGAACCTGCGGCACAGCCAGATCTCGGTCACGATGAACGTCTACGGCGAGGTCTCCTCGGACGCCACGCGGAAGGCGCTCAAGCGGCTCGGCAAGCGGCTCGATTCGTAGCCGTTGCTGTACTTCGCTGCTGTACGAGATCGAAAAAAGGCCGGTTCCGTGATCGGGACCGGCCTTTGACCATCGGGGGCCCGGGGGTGTCCCCCGGAGGAAACGACGAAGGACCAGCGGGAAGAGAGCGAAGCTCTCGACCACACTGGTCCCAGGTCCGAAGTGGAGCTGAGGGGATTTGAACCCCTGACCCCCTCGATGCGAACGAGGTGCGCTACCGGACTGCGCTACAGCCCCAAGGACGCTGTAAGGCTAGCAAACATTCGGCACTCCTCGCGCATCGATTCCCCGGTGTTCCGGATCACAGCAGGTCGGGTCGGTGCGAACAGCAGCCTGGGTGTTCGTCCTGCGGTGTCTACCGAGAGGAGAAAACCGCTCGTCTCAGTGGACACCTCTGGAAGAGGACACCCACCCCCAGTGGCGCCTGAGTGATCACCCGCTGGATTCCCGCAGGTCCTCACAGGGACCCGGTCGGCTCCGACCGGCCGGCGGGGCCGGGGAAGGGCTGTCAGTCTCCGACGGCGCGCTGGTCGGTGTACTGGTCGTACACCTGCTCCTCTGGCCTTTCGGGCATCGAGATGATCTCGGCGGAGCGCTGGGCCGCCTCGCGGGCGAGGCGAGCCTCTTCCTCCGCGCGGGCGCGGCGGTCGGCCTCGATGGCGCGCATGCGGGCCAGGTGGCGGGCGCGGCGTTCGGCGTCCATCCTGACGGCGCTGCGCAGGAGCGTGAGGTGGCCGACGAGCAGGACGGCCGGGGGCACGGTGAACCACCACGGCGTGACGCCGGCGACGACGACGGCGACGGCCGTCAGTTGGAGGAGGATGAGGCCGACGGTGCGGCGGCGGCGCCGGGCGATCACGGCGGCGCGGCTCGCGCGGCGGGTGGCGGCGTGGCGGGCCGCGCGGGCCGGGGTCGCCACCGGGGCGACGTCGTCCTCGATCAGGCCCTCCTCGACGCCCTCAGCGGCCTCGACGCCCTCGACGGGCGCGTCGGTGTCCTCGTCGAGGCGGCGGTTGCGGGTGCGGGATCCGTCGCGGCGGAGCCACATGGGGACCAGGACGATGCCCCAGACGACAACGATGGCGAGATAGAGGAGTGCGCTGCTCATCAGCCCTCCTCGTAGGCGCGTCCAGGCCGCAGGCTGACCTGGCACACGCTCCCGCTCACGTCCCGCACGCTAAGACCCACCGTCAGTGGTTGACGAGTATTAGGGGCGGTGTGTCGCGAGATCGGATCCTTCCTGAAACTTTGCTGACCGAAAGTTTCCAGGCACCATGATCACGACGTACGGCACCCGCAACTCTCGGTTATCCGGAGTATGGTTTCGCAAACATCACATTTAGGCATCTTTCATACCACTGTCCGCCTTCGGCGCGTGGCTCCCCACCGCCGCAACCGTCGCCCACGTCTAGGGTCCGGCCGCCCGGTGACGGGACGGTGAATTCCCGTCAGCGCGGGAAAGTCTGGCGGGTGCTGGCGCGCCAGCGCGTCATCAGGCCGCCGGGAACGTCCTCGGTGGTCAGCGCATAACAGATGTGGTCACGCCAGGCGCCGTCGATGTGCAAGTGACGTCGTCGGACGCCTTCTTCGCGGAAGCCGAGTTTGTCCACGACACGACGGCTGGCGGTGTTCTCCGGGCGGATGTTCGCCTCGACGCGGTGCAGGCCGACGTTGAAGAACGCGTGGTCGACGGCGAGCGCGACGGCGGTCGGCATGACACCGCGGCCGGCGACGGCCTTGTCGACCCAGTAGCCGATCTGCGCCGACCGGGCCGAGCCCCAGACGATGGCGCCGATCGTGAGCTGGCCGACGAACTCCCCGTCGTACGTCACGACCCACGGGAGGGCCAGGCCGTGCCGGGCCTCGCGGCGCATCGTCTGGACCATGCTGAGGTAGGGGCCGAGGCCGGTGCGGAACAGCGGCGTCTCGGGATTGGTGGGCTCCCACGGGCGCAGCCATTCGGCGTTGCGAATCCGCACATCCCGCCAGGTCCGCGCGTCGCGCAGCCGCAAGGGCCGCAGCCCGACCGGCCCCTCGTTCAGGTTGGCCGGCCAACCCCGCATGCTTGCCACACTCACATGATTCCCCTGTGACGGGTCCTACGCCATCCTCGTCAGGCAGTGCGTGGATGATCGCCGCCGCCGATCTGGTCGACGGCGTGTCGCAACACCTCTCCGAGCACGGCCATCCCGTCGCGAACCCCGCCCGTGGAGCCGGGGAGGTTGACGATGAGGGTACGGCCGGCGACGCCCGCGAGGCCACGGGACAGGATCGCGGCCGGGACCTTCTCCCGGCCGGCGAACCGGATGGCCTCGGCGATTCCGGGAATCTCGCGCTCGATGACGCGCCGGGTCATCTCCGGGGTCCGGTCGGTCGGGGTGAGCCCGGTGCCGCCGCTGGTGACGACGGCGTCGTAGCCCTGCGCGACCGCCTCGCGCAGGACCTCCTCGACCGGCTCGCCGTCGGGGACGACGACCGGGCCGTCGACCTCGCAGCCCAGGTCGCGCAGGAGGCGGACGAGGACCGGCCCGGAGGTGTCCTCGTACACGCCCGCGGAGGCGCGGTTGGAAACGGTGACCGCCATGGCCCTGATCGTCGTCATGGCCGCCGCCAGACGCCGGTCTTGCCGCCGGTCTTCTCCTCGACGCGCACGTCCGTGATCACGGCCGCCGGGTCGACCGCCTTGACCATGTCGATGAGG
This sequence comes from Actinoallomurus rhizosphaericola, assembly GCF_024055675.1. Lineage (NCBI taxonomy): Bacteria > Bacillati > Actinomycetota > Actinomycetes > Streptosporangiales > Thermomonosporaceae > Actinoallomurus > Actinoallomurus rhizosphaericola. The sequence continues at coordinate 412,039 of NZ_JAMXMW010000002.1, forward strand.
GCCAGCCCGGCAACGGACACGCAGGTCAGCGCCTCCATCTCCACGCCCGTGCGGTCGGCGGTGCGCACCTGCGCCGTGATGGCGACCCCGTCGTCCCGTACGGTCAGGTCGACGGTGACGCCGTGGATGGCGATGGGGTGGCACAGCGGGACGAGGTCCGGGGTGCGCTTGGCCGCCTGGATCCCCGCGATGCGGGCGACGGCGAGCGCGTCGCCCTTGGGGACGTTCCCGGCGCGGAGGGCCGCGACGCAGTCCGCGGACAGCCGTACGAAGCCGGTGGCGGTGGCCGTACGGGCGGAGACCTCCTTGGCGGAGACGTCCACCATCCGGGCCGCCCCGGACTCGTCCAGGTGGGAAAAACCACTCATGGCAGCTCCAGTACGTCGACGGTCTGCCCTGCCTGCAGCGAGGTGACGTCCTCGGGGACGACGATCAGGGCGTTCGAGGACGACAGCGCGAACACCTGGTGGGAGCCCTGCGCCTCCGCGGGGGCCACCCAGGGATCCCCGCCCTCGTCTTCCCCGAGGTTCGCGCGAAGGTAGTGCCGCAGCCCCTCCGGCGAGGAGTCGATCGGCACGCGGAGGGGGGCCCGTACGGTGCGCGGCGGCGCGGGCGGCAGGCCCTGCAGCGCGCGCAGCGCCGGGCGGACGAACACCTGGAAGGAGACGAACGCGCTGACCGGGTTGCCGGGCAGCGTGAAGACGGGCACGCGGTCGTCGAGCAGGCCGAAGCCCTGGGGCTTGCCGGGCCGCATCGCGACCTTCTCGAACCGCATCGTGCCGAGCCCGGACAGCACCTCCTTGACGACGTCGTAGGCGCCCATGCTCACCCCGCCCGACGTGATGATCACGTCGGCGGACGCGAGCTGCTCCTGGATCGTGGCCAGGACCTCGCGCGGGTCGTCGCCGACCGAGCCCACCCGGAACCCCACGCCGCCCGCCTCGGTGACGGCGGCGGTCAGCGCGAAGCTGTTGGAGTCCCAGATCTGGCCGGGCCCGACCGGGCTGCCGGGCTCGACGAGCTCACTGCCGGTGGACAGCACGGCGACGCGGGGCCGGGGGCGTACGAGGACGCGGGCCCGGCCGACCGCGGCGAGCATGCCGACCTGGGCGGCACCGAGCCGGGTGCCGGCCGGCAGGACCGTCTGCCCCGCGGTGACGTCCTCGCCCGCGCGCCGGATGTAGTGGCCGGGCGTGGCGGGCCGGCGGATCGTCACCTTCGCGGCGCCGCCGTCGGTCCACTCGACCGGGACGATGGCGTCCGCGCCCCCGGGCAGCGGCGCGCCGGTCATGATGCGGGCGCACCGCCCCGGGGTGATGTCGTACGCGCCCTGGTCGCCGGCGGCGATGTCGCCGACGACCGACAGGCTCACGGGTGATGTCTCGGACGCGGCCGCGACGTCCGCGGCCAGCACCGCGTAGCCGTCCATGGCGGAGTTGTCGAACGGTGGCAGGTCGACGGGCGCGGTGACGGGCTCGGCGAGGACCCCGCCGAGTGACTCCGGCAGGGCCAGCTCCAGGGGCGGAAGCTCCCGTACCGACCCCAGGATGTCCGCCAGATGCTCATCTACCCGCTTCATCGTGCTTCGCCACGAACTCTCGGAGCCACGGCAGGAACTCGTCGGCCAGCTCGGGCCGGTCGGCCGCGAACTGCACGACCGTGCGCAGGTAGTCCAGCTTGTTGCCGGTGTCGTAGCGACGGCCGCGGAACAGCACGCCGTGCACCGGGCCGCCCTCGGAGCTGTCCCGCTTGGCCAGCGTGAGCAGCGCGTCCGTGAGCTGGATCTCGCCGCCCCGCCCCGGCGGGGTCTTCTCCAGCACGTCGAACACGGCCGGGTCGCAGACGTACCGGCCGATGATGATCCACCGGCTCGGCGCCTCACCGGGCACGGGCTTCTCGACGAGGTCGGTGACGCGGACGACGTCGTCCTCGTCGGTCGGCTCGATCGCGGCGCAGCCGTACAGCGACACCTGCTCGGGCTCGACCTCCATCAGCGCCACCACGCTGCCGCCGTACGTCTCGCGGACCTGGAGCATGCGCTGCAGCAGCGCGTCGCGCTCGTCGATCAGGTCGTCGCCGAGCAGCACGGCGAACGGCTCGTCGCCGACGTGCCGGCGGGCGCAGTGGACGGCGTGGCCGAGGCCCTTGGGCTCGCCCTGGCGGACGTAGTGGACGTCGGCGAGCTCGGCGGACTCCCGGACCGAGTGCAGCCGCTCGGGGTCCTCCTTGGCGCGGAGCGCCTCCTCCAGCTCGTACGCGCGGTCGAAGTGGTCCTCGATCGGGCGCTTGCCCCGCCCGGTGATCAGCAGGATGTCGTCCAGCCCGGCCGAGACGGCCTCCTCGACGACGTACTGGATCGCCGGCTTGTCGACGATCGGCAGCATCTCCTTGGGGGTCGCCTTGGTCGCGGGCAGGAATCGCGTGCCAAGGCCGGCAGCGGGAACGACCGCCTTGGTGACGGGTACATGGTCGGCCATGACAAGACCCTAACCGCCGATCGCGATGGTTCTGCGAACGGTCCCCCTTCCAGCGTGCGTTCTCAGGGGAATGTCACGCAGATTTCACGCGACAATGGACGCGTGCGCGACATCACCGGAGAGAAGACGGCCCTGCGTTCGGACCTGCTGGCGGCCCGCGCCCGCCTCACCCCGGACGAACGCACCGCCGCCGGGCGGCTGTTGCGCGACACCGTTCTGACGCTGCCGGAAGCGGAGATGGCCGGCACCGTCGCCGCGTACGTCTCGGTCGGCTCCGAGCCGGCCACCCAGAGCCTGCTGTTCGCGCTGTGGAAGCGCGGCACGTACGTCCTCGTCCCCCGGCTGCTGCCGGACCGCGACCTCGACTGGGCGTCCTACGAGGGCCCCGACTCGCTGCGGCCCGGGCCGTACGGCCTGCTGGAGCCCACCGAGCCGGCCCGCGGCCCGGAGGCGATCCGCAGCGCCGACCTCGTCATCGTGCCCGCCCTCGCGGTGTCGTCCACCGGCGTGCGCCTCGGGCGCGGCGGCGGCTCGTACGACCGGGCGCTGACCCGCGTCGCCTCCTCCATCCTCACGATCGCGCCGGTGTACGACACCGAGCTGGTCGCGTCCCTCCCCGCCGAGCCGCACGACCTTCCCGTACGGGCGGTGGTCACTCCGTCGGGCGGCCTGGTCAGATTCGCCGGGGCCACGACGTGAGCGGCCGCGAGGCGAACGGCCGGGGCGTCGACGGCCGGGGCTGGCGGCTGCTCGCGCTGCCGCCGCTCGGCGCGGAGCTGATCCACCAGGTGTTCGATCCGATCGGCGCGGAGGTCGTCGTGCCCGCCGAGCGGAGCCGCGACGCCCTGCACGCGGCGCTGACCGGCGCGGAGCTGGTCGTCGGCGACTTCACCGGCGAGCTCACTCTCGACGCGGCCGCCGTCGCGGCGGCGCCGCGCCTGTCGTTCGTGCAGATGCCGTCGGTCGGGGTGGACAGCCTCGACCTGGACGCGCTGACCGCGGCCGGAGTGGCGGTGGCCAACACGGCCGGCGCGAACGCCCGGTCGGTGGCCGAGTGGGCCCTGGCCGCCGCGCTGGACCTGTCCCGGCAGCTGTCGTGGGCGGACCGGCGCATGCGGGAGGGCGGCTGGCCGCAGCTGGAGACGGCCGCCCGCGGCGCGGACGAGCTGGCGAACCGCCGCGTCGGCGTGCTCGGCATGGGCGCGATCGGCGCTGAGGTCATGCGGCTGTTCGAGGCGCTGGGCTGCCGGGTCGCGTACTGGTCGCGGCGGCGCCGGGACACGGGCGTGCACCTGGAGCTGGACGAGCTGCTGGCCTGCTCCGACGTCCTCGTCGTCTGCCTGCCGCGCACGCCGGAGACCGTCGGGCTGCTGGACTCGCGGCGGCTGGCGCTGCTGCCGAAGGGCGCGTTCCTGATCAACGTCGCGCGCGGCGGCATCGCGCCGGACGACGCCGTGCTCGCCGCGCTGGACGGCGGCGGGCTGGCCGGGGCGGCGCTCGACGTGTTCGAGGACGAGCCGCTGCCCGCCGACCACCCGCTCCGGCGGCACGAGGGCGTCCTGCTCTCCCCGCACGCGGCCGGCGCGACCCGGCAGTCGCAGCTGAACATCATCACCGCCGTCGTGGACAACGTCCGCGCGGTGATCGAGGGCCGTCCGGTGGCGAACGTCGTCAACGGCCTCGACCCGCTGATCCGTCACCGCTGATCCACCGCTGATCCGCTGACGCGGATCCGTCACCGCCGATCCGTCGTCGCGGTCGCTCTCGCATCCGCGCGCCCGGTCGGTACTTCCCGTCCCGTACGGCGGCGCTCCGCCGCCGTCGGTGACCGACTGTGAGAAAGTCCTGTTCAAGGGGGTGTGGGTGAAACTCGACCTGTGGCTGTTGCTCGGCTCGATCGTGATCATCACCGCGATCGTGGCGGTCCGGCTGGCCCACCGAAGCGGGCTGCCCAGTCTGCTCCTGTACTTGGCGCTCGGCCTGATCCTGGGCGAGTCCGGAATCGGTATCCGGTTCAACAACATGCTGGTCGCCGAGACGCTGGGCCTGGCGGCGCTGGTCCTCATCCTGGCCGAAGGCGGGCTCACCACCCGCTGGGCGAGCGTACGGGACGCGATCCCGGCCGCGCTCTCGCTGTCCATCGCCGGCACCGCGGTCAGCATCGCGGTGGTCGCGGCGGCGGCGCACTGGCTGGTCGGCATCGAGTGGCGCCCGGCCCTGCTCCTGGGCGCGGTGCTCGCCCCGACGGACGCCGCCGCGGTGTTCTCGGTGCTGCGGCGACTACCGTTGCCCGCGCGCCTGACCGGCATCCTGGAGGCCGAGTCCGGGTTCAACGACGCGCCGGTCGTCATCCTCGTCGTCGCCCTCAGCGCGAAACACGTCGAATCACCGGTGATCATGGCGGTCGAGCTGGTCTACGAGCTGGTCGCCGGGGCGGCGATCGGCCTCCTGGTCGGGTGGCTCGGCGCGCACGGCCTGCGCAGGGCGGCGCTGCCCGCGTCCGGTCTGTACCCGATCGCGGTGCTGGCGCTCGCCGTCGGCGCGTACGGCGCGGCGTCCATGGCGCACGCCAGCGGGTTCCTGGCGACCTACCTGGCGGCTCTCGTGCTGGGCAACAGCCGGCTGCCGCACCGCCCGGCCACCCGCGGGTTCGCCGAGGGCCTGGCCACGCTGGCCCAGATCGGGCTGTTCATCACGCTCGGGCTGCTGGCGTCGCCGCACGAGCTGCCGGCGCAGCTCGGTCCGGCGTTGATCTGCGGGTTCGCGCTGGTCCTGGTGGCGCGGCCGCTGTCGGTGCTGGCGTCCACGCCGTTCTTCGGGCTCGACCTGCGCGAGAAGGCGTTCCTGTCCTGGGCCGGGCTGCGCGGCGCGGTGCCGATCGTGCTGGCCACGATCCCGGTGACGGCCGGGCTGCCCGGCGCGCGGGAGCTGTTCGCGCAGGTGTTCATCATCGTGGTGGTGTTCACCCTGCTGCAGGGCCCGACGCTGTCCTTCCTCGCGCGCCTGCTGCGGGTGGCGGTCGCCGACCGCGCCCGGGAGATCGACGTCGAGGCCGCGCCGCTGGAGGAGCTGCACGCCGATCTGCTGGACATCCGGATTCCGCCGGATTCCCGGCTCGACAACGTGGAGATCTTCGAGCTGCGGCTGCCCGAAGGGGCGGTGATCACCCTGATCGTGCGGGAGGGCCGCAGCTTCGTGCCGGGCCCCGACACCGCCCTGCTGGCGGGCGACGAGCTGCTGGTCGTGGCGACCAGCGCCGCCCGGCCGGCGGCCGAACGCCGACTGCGCGCCGTCAGCCGGCGCGGGAAGCTGGCCGGCTGGTACGGCGAGCACGGCTATCAGTGAACGGGGCGACGGGAATCAATCGGCGCCCGGTAGCATTAGCAGTCACTGAGTGAGAGTGCCAGCCCCCGAGGGTTGTGTACAGCTAGGAGGAACTCGTGCCGACGTATCAGTACGCGTGCACCGAATGCGGTGAGCCTCTGGAGGTCGTGCAGAAGTTCAGCGACGACCCGCTGACCGAGTGCCCCGCATGCGGCGGGCGCCTGCGCAAGGTGTTCTCCGCGGCGGCGATCGTGTTCAAGGGATCGGGCTTCTACCGCACCGACAGCCGCAGCGGGGCGACCACCTCGTCGAGCGGCTCGGCGAAGAAGAGCGAGCCCGCCAAGACCGAGGCGAAGAAGGAGTCCTCCTCGTCGTCCTCGTCTTCGTCCGACTCCTCTTCCGGTTCTTCGTCCGGCTCTTCCGGCTCCTCCGAGAAGGTCGCCTGACCCACCGCACGCGGCGGATCCGTCGAGCGCCCGGTCCTCAAGACGTGAGCGGGCTCCCCGCCCGGTCGGGGAGCCCGCCCGCGCCGTGATCAGCGCACGGCCTGCGGCATCGGCCGGTCCCCCGAGGCGGGGGACTCGTCCCCCGCGAGGCGGCCCGGCAGCCAGATCCGCCGCCCGACGTCGTACGCCAGGGCCGGGACGAGCAGCGACCGGATCAGCAGGCTGTCGAGCAGCACGCCGAACGCCACCGCGAACGCCATCTCCACCGTGCCCGTCACCGGCAGGGTCGCCAGCCCCGCGAACGTCGCGGCCAGCACGACCCCGGCCGAGGTGATCACGCCTCCGGTGACGGTGAGCCCGCGCAGCACGCCGCGCCGCGTGCCGAGCCGCTGCGACTCCTCGCGCACCCGCGTCATGAGGAAGATGTTGTAGTCGACGCCGAGCGCGACCAGGAAGATGAAGATCTCCAGCGGGAACCCGGAGTCGGCGCCCTCGAAGCCGAACAGGTGCGTGAACACCAGCCCGCAGACGCCGAGCGACGCGCCGAACGACAGCACCACCGTGGCCATCAGCAGCAGCGGCGCGACCAGGGCCCGCAGCAGCAGGACCAGGATGACGAGCACGACGCCCAGGACGATGGGGATGATCACCTTGTTGTCGTGCGCGGCGGCGCGCTGGGTGTCGAGGTTGACGGCGGTGTTCCCGCCGACCTTCGCCCCCAGGGGATGCACGGCGGCGCGCAGCCGGTCGACCGTGTCGCGGGCGGCGCGGGTGTCCGCCGCGCTGGACAGCGTCGCCTCGTACTGCTCGTAGCCGCCCGCGACCACCGGCCCGCTCACGCCGGACACCCCGGGCGTACCGGCGATCGTGGCGCGCAGGCCGGGATTCGCCGGGCCGATGACGACCGCCGGGCTGCCCGTGCCGGCCGGGAAGTGCCGCGCCAGGACGCGCTCGCCCACCACCGAGTCGGGCGTGCCGACGAACTGGCCGGCGTTGGAGATCGGCCCCGTCTTCAGCGACAGGATCCCGCAGGCCAGGGCGGCCAGCACCAGCACGCCGCCGACCGAGATGATCCGCGGCCGGGCGCTGACGAACCGCGCGACGCCGGACCAGACACCGTGCTCCTTCTCCAGCGCGTCGGGCTCGTCGACGTACCGGGCGTCGAACCGCGGCACGACCGGCCAGAAGACTCCGCGCGGCAGCGCCACGAGCAGGGCGGGCAGAAGCGTGGTCATGGCGGCCAGGGCGCAGACGATGCCGACCGCCGCGACCGGGCCGAGGCCGCTGGTGGAGTTGAGCTCGGCGACGAGCAGGCACAGCAGGGCGATCGTCACGGTCGCGGCGCTGGCGAGAACGGCGGGCCCCGCGCGGCGCAGCGCGATCCGCATGGCCTCGTGCTTGTCCTCGTGCCGGTGCAGTTCCTCCCGGTACCGGGCGATCAGCAGCAGCGCGTAGTCCGTGCCCGCACCGAACACCAGGACCGCCAGGATCGCGGTGCTCTGGCTGTTGACCGTGAGACCCGCCTCGGCCAGCAGGTAGACCAGGCCCTGGGACAGCAGGTACGCCGAGCCGGCCGACAGCAGCGGCACGACCCACAGGAACGGGCTGCGGTACGTCAGCAGCAGCATGGCGATCACCACGGCCAGGGTGACGAGCAGCAGCGTGCCGTCGATCGACATGAAGACGCCGATCAGGTCGGACATCGTGCCGCCCGGCCCGGTCACGCGGACGTCGAGGCCGGCCGGCGGTCCGCGTTCCACGACCTTACGGAGGTCGTCGATCGTCTTGAGGACGACGTCCCCGTCACCGCTGACCGGCACGACGAGCTGCATCGCCCGGCCGTCCGTGGAGGTGATCGGGCCCGTCACCGACGCCACGTGCGAGACGCCCTTCAGCTCCGCGGCCGCCGACCGCGCGAACGCCGCGTCCTGCGGTGTGACACCGCCGCGCCGCTCGTACGACACGAGCGTGACGGTCCCGTCCTCGTGGTGCAGCCTCTTCTGCAGCTTGATGACCTTGGTCGCCTCGGCCGCGCCGGGCAGGTAGGCGTCGGCGCTGTTCTTCGTGACGCCCTGCAGCCTCCCTCCGAGCGCGCCGCCGACCATGAGCAGGATCAGCCAGGCGACGAGGACGACCCACTTGGTACGGCGGCCGGCGGGGACACCGGCCAGTCGGCTGGGCATGGTTCACCTTCCCGGAAACGCGACATGTCTTCTCTATCGGCGAGAAGATATTACGCGTGCGTCGCCGTGACAAGACATATCGCGAATCCGGTATCGGTCCACGGACGCGGGTTATCCACAGGATGGGGAGACCGTCTCGCCGCCCGGCGCGGCGGGCGGCTAGGGTCCGGCTCATGCATGCAGAGATCGGTGTGATCGGCGGTTCCGGCTTCTACTCCTTCCTCGACGACGTCGAGGAGATCGAGGTGGACACCCCCTACGGCCCGCCCAGCGACACCATCGCCCTGACCACGGTGGCCGGCCGCCGCGTCGCATTCCTCCCCCGGCACGGCCGCGACCACCGCTACCCGCCGCACAAGATCCCCTATCGGGCGAACCTCTGGGCTTTGCGTTCCCTCGGGGTGCGCCAGGTCGTCGCGCCCAGCGCGGTCGGCTCGCTCCTCCCGGCGTACGGCCCCGGCACCCTCGCCGTCCCCGACCAGCTCGTCGACCGCACCAGCGGGCGCGCGCAGACCTACTACGACGACGGCGCCGTGCACCTCTCCTTCGCCGACCCCTACTGCCCGCGCGGCCGCCGCACCGCGCTGGAGACCGCCCGCGCGGCGGACTGGGAGCCGGTCGACGGCGGCACGCTCGTCGTCATCGAGGGGCCGCGCTTCTCCACGCGCGCCGAGTCCCGCTGGTACGCCGCCCAGGGCTGGACCCTCGTCGGCATGACCGGGCACCCCGAGGCGGTCCTCGCCCGCGAGCTGGCCCTCTGCTACATCCCGGCCTGCCTCGTCACCGACCTCGACGCCGGCATCGAGGAGGGCGAGGGCGTCACCCACGAGGAGGTGCTCCGCGTCTTCGCGCAGAACGTCGACCGGCTGCGCGACCTCGTCATCGACATCATCGGCGCGCTGCCCGCCGAGCGCGACTGCCCCTGCCCCCACGCCCTGGACGGCCTCGACATCCCCATCGAGCTCCCGTGACCACGCCGGCCCGGCCCGCGTTCCCCAGGCGGGCACGAGGACGCCACCGAGCTCTCGTGACGGCTCCCGTCCTCCTCGCGGTCCCCGGACGGCCTCGCGAACCTCACCGAGGTCTCGTGACCGCCCTGACCCCGCCCGTGGCCCGCGGACGGGCTCGGCGTGCCCATCGAGCGGCCCTGACCGCCGCCATCCCGCTGCGGAAGCGGCGATGAGAGCGATGCTCAGCCGGCACCGCCGGCTGCTCGCCGCCGTGCTGGCGGCCGCGGCGGCGGCGTTCGGCCTCGCCGCCGCCCGGCCTCACCAGCGCGGGGTGCCGGTCCTCGTCGCCGCCCGCGACCTGCCCGGCGGCGCGACCCTGCGCTCCGCCGACGTCGCGATCCGCGCCCTGCCCGCCCGCGCCGTGCCCGCCGGGGCCGTCCGGCGGGCGGACGGGCGCACGCTGGCCGGGCCGGTGCGCCGGGGCGAGCCGCTGACCGACGTACGGCTGCGCGGCGGCACGCTGCTCGACGACGCGGCGCCGGGCGCGGTGGCGACGCCGGTGCGCCTCGCCGACGCCGCCGTCGTGCGTCTCCTGCACGCCGGCGACCGCGTGGACCTGCTCGCCGCGCGCGCCGAGGGGCCGCTGCCCGCGCGCACGGTCGCCGCCGCGGTCCCCGTCGTCGCGGTGCCCCGGCCGGGTCCCGACACCGACGACGGGGCGCTCGTCGTGCTGCGCACGGACCGCGCCCAGGCGGCGGCCATCGCCCGCGCCGCCGTCGACTCCCGCCTGTCGGTCACGATCGTCGGTTAGCCCGCGACCGGCCGGCAGGGTCAGTCGCTGGAGTCGGGGGTGTTCTCCTTGGTGTACTCCCAGTGCCACGGCTCGAAGGGGCTGCTGTAGGCCCACGCGGGGTGGAAGAAGTCGTACGTCTTCGAATTCGCCTGAAGCCAGTTGAACTGCGCCGAGCCCTGGCTCTGCACGCCGCCGCACAGGTCGACGGCGGTGCCCCAGCCGTGGTTGCTGTGCCCCGGCACGGCCGCCATGCCGGGCCGGTTCGCGTAGATCCGCTGCTGCTCGGCGAGAGGCCGGTAGGAGTCGGTGAGGCACATCTGCGTGCCGAAGTGCGCCTTGTAGGCGGCGTTCAGCTTGTAGAAGGCCAGTGCCGCGTCGGGGCGGAGCTCCCGGCCGGGCTGCGGCAGCGGGCAGAGGTACCGCGCCGGGATGAGCCCGTTGGGGAACTTCCGCGCCTCGGCGACCAGGCTCCGCTGGCAAGACATCTGCAGGCGGGTGCTCGGGTCGAGCTTCTTCAGGGCGGCGGTCAGCTGGGCGGTGATGCGGCCGGCGCGCTCTTTCAGGGAGTTCATCTCCTGCTGCAGCTTCGCCTCCTCGACCGCGTTGTTCGACTGCAGCTCCTGCGCCGACGCGGCCAACTGCTCGCGCTGCTTCTGCAGGCGGTTCGCCTTGTCGATGAGGGCCTTCTGGTCGTTGGTCAGCATCGTCAGGTCGGTCGCGGCGGCCAGCGCCCGGTCGGGGTCGCTGCCCCCGATCACGGCCGGGATGCCCATGACCCCCGGCTCCTTGTACGCGCTGGCGGCCAGCTGGGCCAGCGGCTCGCGGATCTTGTTGAGCTCCGCGTCGGCGGTGCCGAGATCGGCGAGGGTGCTCTTGAGCTTGTCCTCGGAGGCGTTGAGCTGCTTCTTGCGCGCCTCCCAGGCCTTGGTGGCCTGGGACAGCTCGTTCTTGGCCTGGTCGGCCTGCTTGCGAAGGGCCTTGACGCTGTCGGCCGACGGCGATGGGGCGGCCGACGACTCATTCGCGGCGTCGAGCGTCAGCAGGAGCATGACCGCCGTGATCGCCGCGATCAGCGCCGCTGACCGAGTGCTTGGCACGCGGAGATCCTCCGGGGGACTGGCGAAGATGTGCGGCGGGTCGACGGTACTACAGGTGACGGCGTGCTTCGTGCTCTGCCCGTGACCTCATGGGGTCGTGTGGCCGCCGCGCCGGCGTTTGCACAGGTCCCACATCCACGGCCACTTTTTCAGCTCCGGCGGGCACCTGGTGCTCGCGGACGGGGACGGGCGGGTGCTCGGGGTCGGCCGGGTCCGGGAGGTCGTGCCGCGGGCCGGCGTGTGCGAGGGGGAGGCCGTCGCGGAGGACCGCGCCGTCGGGTGGACGCTGCGGGAGGCGACGATCTCGCCGAACGCCCGCTCGGTCTGTTCGACGGTGCCCGAGTCGCCGTGCGCCCGCGCGGACGGTGTCGCGGCGGCCGCCCGGGACCGCGAGGGGTCGTCGTGCCCGCCCCCGCCTCGGACGGCGAACAGTCCGCCGATGATGAAGGCCGGCACGATGATGAGGACGGCGATCAGCGTCACGCCGCGACGGAACGGCAACAGCTCCAACCAACCCACCAGGCGGCTCGCGACGGTAGCGCGCGGCTTGTCCGTTGCGTCCTCAAATAGGCCATTCACGGGAGCAGAGTAGCGACAAGGGACGCTCCGAGTAGTCGGAACCGGGCGACACGTGGCCTCCGAGTCCGGATCAGGCCCCTGGCAGACTTACCGGCGTGGGCGATCGCATGACTTTTCCGGACCCTGACCGCATGCTGGGCTGCCTGCTGGGCGGCGCCATCGGGGACGCGCTCGGCGCGCCGATCGAAGGCCGGCCGATCGCGGAGATCCGCGCGAAGCACGGCCCGGCGGGGCTGACCGAGTACAGCGACGCGCGGGTGCGGGCGGGCGCCGTCACCGACGACACCCAGATGTCGCTGTTCACCGCCGACGCGCTGATCCGGGCGTCCGTCCGCGAGCGGAGCAAGGGCATCGGCGGGGCCGCGCCCGGCCTGCTGCAGGCCGCGTACCTGCAGTGGCTGCGCACGCAGGGCGAGGACTTCCCCGACCAGGACCTCGGCGGCGGCTGGCTGTTCGCCCAGCCGGAGATGCACGAGCGGCGGGGCCCCGGCCAGACCTGCCTGAGCGCCCTGCACACGATCGCCGCGCGGCGGCGCCCGTACGTCCCGCTGGGGAGCGTCGAGGAGCCCATCAACGACTCGAAGGGCTGCGGCGGCGTCATGCGGGCGGCGCCGGCGGGGTTCCCCTTCTCCCCGCGCGTCCCGGACGGGGCGGCCGACTGCCGCCGCGCGGCGTTCGCGATGGGGGCCACGTCCGCCGCCCTGACCCACGGCCACCCGAGCGGGTACCTGTCGGCCGGGGTGCTGGCCGCGACGGTCTGGGGCCTGCTGCGCGGCGCGGACCTGGCCGACGCGCTCGACGCCGCCCGTACGGTGCTGGAGTCGTACGCGGACCACGAGGAGACCTCGGCGTCGCTCGACGCGGCGGTGGCGCTGGCCCGGGAGGGCGACGCGCTCACCCCCGAGCGGCTGGAGACGCTCGGCGGCGGCTGGACCGGCGAGGAGGCCCTGGCCATCGGCGTGTGCGCCGCGCTCTCCGTACGGGACGGCGCGCCGGTCGACGTCGTACGGCGGGCGCTGCGGCTCGCGGTCAACCACTCCGGGGACAGCGACTCCACCGGCTCGATCTGCGGCAACCTGCTGGGCGCGCGGTACGGCACGGCGGCGCTGCCCGGCCACTGGGTGGCCGGGGTCGAGCTGCGGCGCGTCATCGTGCAGATCGCCGCCGACGCCGCCCTGGAGTTCGGCCCGAACCCGCCGGCCGAGCCGGAGACCGGTGACGTGCCGATGAGCTGGCACGCCCGCTCCTGACCGGCGGGAGCGATCGCTTAGGCCATCGCCCTGACCGGGGCCGGGGAGAACTTCACCGGCAGCGCGGTCAGCGCGCGCACCCGGAAGGCCGGCCGCCATTCGAGTTCGTTCGGCGGCACCGCCAGCCGTACGTCCGGAAGGCGGTCCAGGAGCACCTCGACGGCGGTCTCCGCGATGATCTCGCCGAGCTCCGGCGCCGGGAAGGGGCAGCCGTGGTCGCCGTGGCCGAAGGAGAAGTGGGCGTGGTTGGCCCGCGCCGCGGTGCCGGGCGCCGTCCGTACGAGCGGGTCGGAGTTCGCGCCGGCGAGGCAGATGACGACGGCGTCGCCGGCCCGGATGCGGCGGCCGCCCAGCCGGGTGTCGCGGGTGGCCCAGCGGAAGGTGTTCTGAGCGGGCGACTCCTCCCACAGCACCTCGTTCATCGCCTGCCCGACGCTGCGGCGCCCGCCCGCGAGGGTCAGGGAGAACCGGTCGTCGATCAGCATGAGCCGCAGCGTGTTGCCGATCCAGTTGGCCGTCGGGTCCTGGCCGGCGATCATCATGATGAGGAGGTCCTGGGTGAGCTCCTCCTCCGTGAGCTCCGCGGGGTGCCGCAGCATCCGGGAGGCGACGTCCGGGCCCGGCTCGGCGCGCTTGGTCTCCAGCAGGCGCCCCATCGCGCCCGCGAACCGCTGGTACGCCTCCAGCGCGCCCTCGCCGCCGTCCAGGACGGCCATCACGTCCTCCGCGATGCTCCACGCCTCGGACTCGGGCAGGCCGAACATCCCGGCGAGCGCGAGCGCCGGGATCCGGCTCGCGTACTGGACCATCAGCTCGGCGCCGTCGCTGCCGCAGAACTCGTCGATGAGGCCGTCGGCGATCCGCTCGCACCGGGCCCGCAGCTCGAACCGGTCGACCTCCGCCATGGCCTCGGTCATCGCCTGGGCCCGCCGCTGGTGGGCGGCGCCCTCGCTGAAGAGGATGGATCCGGGCTGGTACCCGACGAGCGCCATGAGGGGCCAGTCCGGGGGGATGTTCTCCCACTGGTTCCAGCGGCGCGAGTCGCGGGCGAACAGTGTCGAGTCGCTGAGCACCTGGTGGACCTCGCGGTAGCCGAGGATCAGCCAGGCCGGCACGTCGCCTTCGAGCAGGATGGGCAGCACCTCACCGTTCCGGCTCCGCAGCTCGTCGTAGAGCCGGGCGGGGTTCTCCTTGTCGTAGCGCGGCCCGTACAGGGGGACGGAGTCGGGCGGGATCGGCGATGGTGGGCCGAGGGGCCGGATCGTCGGCTCGGGCTCGATCATGTGCCGAGGATGCCACGGATCATGATCATGTGACGGGCACCGGGGAGATTTCGCCCGGGAGCGGGACCGGGCGGCCTCCCCGAGTGCTCAGCGGTCGCCGGTCTGGGCCGTCGACAGGGAGTAGAGGTGGTTGACGAGCGTGATCAGCACCTTCTTGGACGAGTCGCGCTCGCGGGCGTCGCAGTCGATCAGCGGGATGTCCTCGGAGAGGTCCAGTGCCTTCCGGATGTCCTCCAGCCGGTAGGCGGGACCGCCGAAGTCGTTGCGGGCGACGATGAACGGCATGCCGTGGTGCTCGAGCCGGTCGATGGCGTACCAGGAGTCCTCGACCCGCCGGGTGTCCACGAGCACGACCGCCCCCAGGGTGCCGGAGAACAGCCGGTCCCACAGGAACCAGAACCGCTGCTGCCCCGGCGCGCCGAACAGGTACAGCACCATCTGGTCGTTCAGACTGATCCGCCCGAAGTCGAACGCCACCGTCGTGGTCGTCTTGTCCCGTACGCCGGCCGCGTCGTCGATGCCGACGCCGGCCCGGGTCATGACCTCCTCGGTGCTGAGGGGGCGGATCTCGCTGACCGAGCGGACCATGGTCGTCTTGCCGACACCGAAGCCGCCGACGATGACGATCTTGAGTCCGTTACTCGCGGTGCTCCGCAGCGGCGCGGTGACCCGGTCAGAGGTTTTCAAGTCCAAGGAGCACCTGCTTCAGGATGGCGGGTTCGGGGAGTTTGGTCTTGGCGGGCGCCGCCGTCGGATGACGCGCCGTGATCCGGCCCGTGTCGAGCAGGTCGCACAGCAGGATCTTCACCACGCTGACCGGCAGCCCGAGCTCGGCGGCGATCTCCACGACCGCCATCGGGTTCGTGCACATGCGCAGGATCTTCACGTGCTCGGACTGCATGCCCGGCGTGGGATCGCACTCGCTGACGATCAGAGAGACGATGTCGATCGAGTCCTCATCGACCCGGCTCCGGCCGCCGGTGACGATGTACAGCCGGTCCGGGTCCTCCCTGTCGACTGACCGGGACGTCATCGGGCGGCGCTGCCCTGCTGCGAACGCCGCGGCTGGGCGACCAGGTACTCGCCGAGCTGCTCGACCAGCTCGTGCATGTTGTGCCCGATCACGCCCACGTCGGCCTCCTCGCCGGCGATGAGGGCCAGGTGGGCGCCCTCCCCCGCCTCGACGATGAACAGCAGCCCACCGTGGAACTCGGTCATGGACTGGCGGAGCCCGCCGGTGCCGTCGCCGAACTCCGCCGAGGCGCCGTAGGACAGGCTCTGGATGCCCGAGGCGATCGCGGCGAGCTGGTCGGCCTGGTCGGTGCTCAGCCCGTACGTGTGGCAGAGCTTCAGCCCGTCCTTGGACAGCACGATGGCGTGCCGGCTCTCAGGGGTCCGCTCGAGAAGGTTCTCCAGCAGCCAGTCGAGGTCGCGGTCTGTGGTCTTCATGGGCGGTGCGGGGCGGTGATCCGGGCGCGGGCACCGGAGACTCGTCCCCTGCCTCCTATCTGTTGTCTTGTCTTTCCGGCCTGGCAGGGTGAGCCGAGCGTTCAGCTCTGATCCGTCTTCGGTGCGGGCGCGTCACCGCTCGTGCGCCTGCGGCGACCGGCCTCCCGGAAGGCGCTGAACCTCGCTCCGGGGTCGGTCGTGGGCTTGTCGACGCGGGGTTTCGGCGCCTCGGACGCCTTGGCCGCCGCGGCGGCCGCGGCCAGTGTCTGGCCCCTGCGGCGCCGGGGCAGCCCGGCGACCGTGCCGGCGCCGTCGGGGATGGTCTCGTTCGCGATGTCGATGATCTCCTGCGGCCCGGTCGCCGGATCGGTGCGTTCGCCGGCGGGTGTCACGGCCGTGGCCTCCGCCGTCGTGCCGGAGGTGTTCGAGGCGGCGAAGGGCGCGGGCGGCTCGGCGAGCGCGACCGGCCGGGCGGGCGCGGCCGCGGTGTCCGGCTCGGCCGTGGCGCCTTCGGTACGGCGGGCGCCGAGGCCGACGACGCGGGACCCGCTCGGTTCGGCACCCGGCGCCGGCTGCGTGATCAGCGACCTCGGGACCAGGACCACGACTCCGGTGCCGCCGCGGGAGGAGGGCCGGAAGGAGACCGTGAGGCCGTGCTTGCGGGCGAGGCAGCCCACCACCGCGAGGCCGAGCCGGGTACCGGAGAGGGTGGTCAGGTCCAGCGTCTCCGCGGAGACGGCCCGCTCGGCGCGCTCCAGCGCGGCGGCGCTCATGGCCAGGCCGCCGTCCTCGATCGTGACCACGACGCCCGCGTGCACCTCTTCGACGTAGACGTGCACCTCTTCGGACGGCGGGGAGAAGCTCGTCGCGTTGTCCATCAGCTCGGCGAGGGCGTGCATGACGCCTTCTGCGGCGTAGCCCGCAACCGCGACGGTGCTGGTGGAGTGCACCCGGACGCGCTGGTAGGCGCTGATCCGGCCCACCGCGCCGCGCAGGATGCTCTCCATCACGATCGGCTTGGTCCAGCGCCGTCCGGATCGGGCGCCGGTGAGCACGGCGATGCTGTCGGCGAGGCGGCCGGCCTGCGCCGTCGTGTGGTCGAGTTTGAGCAGGTCGCCGAGGACCTCCTCGTCGTGGCGGTTCTCCATCTCGCGCAGGTCGGCGAGCATGCTGGTGGCGAGGGCCTGAACACGGCCGGCCGCGTTCGCGCAGACCGACATGGCGGCGGCGCGCATGCGCTCTCCGCGGGCGATCTCGTCGACGATGACGCGCAGGATCCGCCGGTGCTCGGCGGCGGCGGGCTGTTCGATCGAGGCCATCGCCGTGGCGCCGGACGCCCCGTCACGCAGCCGCTTCACGACCGCCGGCAGGGTGTCGTCGGCGAGGCGGGCGGTCTCCGACTCCATCGTCTCGACGCGCTCGCGCAGGACACGGGCGCTCTGGAACCCGTAGGCCGCGGCCGACAGCGCGGCGCACAGGGCGAGCGCCGCGATCCCGGTGCAGGCGGCGACGAGCCCGCGATCCGCGGCGGGAACCGAGGCCGTCACCACCAGGCAGACGCCGCCGGTGACGACCACCGCGGCCAGCAGGACGAGCAGGGCCCGGTCCATCGGCGGGCGCTCGACCCGCTGGTGGGTAGGAACGTGTGCTGACATCAATCAGGTCCTCGTCGCGGTTGGAGCAGAAGACGGGGTCATCCGGAGCCGTGGGCGGGCCGTCCCCGCGGGGGCGCACGACCGCAGTGGGGAATGGCCGATAATTCGCTATGCAAGTGTCGTACGGGGCGCGGACGGCGAAGTCCCCGGTAGGAACCAAGCCGCGTATGGGACGGAAATAGTAGTGGTTCAGTAGTTGCTACGGAACTGTTTGTCGCTTTTGCCCTTCACGAGCAGCCGCAAAACGCAACACGACGGCCCCCGGGTGCATCGCCCGGGGGCCGTCGTGTCGTGGATTCGCTCAGCCGGTGACGGGCAGGTCGCTGGGCACCGGCTTGGGCTTCGGCGCCTGGCCGGGCGGCTCCTGGCCGGGCGGCTCCTCGCGGACGCCGGAGCAGGTGGCGGAGGAGACGCTGAGGGTCTGGGTACGGCCGGGGCCGAGGGGCAGCGTCACCTGGATGGCGGTGACGGTCAGGCTGCCGTCGGCGTTCCGCGTCTGCTTGTTCAGGGTGACGGAGGCGGTGCCGAGCCCCTGGACGGGGATCCTGAGGGCGCTGTTCGGCGCGGCGACGGCGGCCAGGCGGTGCCCGGCGAGAGAGGCGTTCGCCAGGCGGCTGGCGCCGGTGCCGGCGGTGCAGGTGGCGGTGACCAGGTGCGCGGTGAGGGCGGCCTTGGCGACGCTCAGGTCGGTGACGCTGGCCCGTGCGAAGGCGGGCTTGGCCGTGACGTGCAGGACCTTGACGTCGATGAGGGGGTTGGCCGGCAGGTGCAGCAGGCTCCGGTCGGCGGTGTCGGCGACGGCCGGGGTGGCGGGGATGGCGACCAGGCCACTGGCGGCCAGACCGTAGGCCGAGCCGGTCCCGGTCGTGGCCGAGGCCGTACCGGTCAGGGCCAGGGCCAGCGGCGCGGCCAGCGCACCGGCGGCCACCGCGCAGGCGGCCAGACGTGTCGAACGCATTGCGAACTCCTTGAAAGTGGATGGAGGCCCCTAGGCCGTGACGACGACCGGGGTGCCGAGAGGGACTTCGGACAACTTCTTCAGCGCGTCGGCGGGCACCCGGACGCAGCCGTGCGTGACCGCCTTGCCGAAGACCGACGCGCTCGGCCAGCCGTGGAACGCGACCGTGCCGGGACCGCCGCCGAACGTGTCGAGCGTCTCGGAGTGCGCGCCCACCGGCAGGATGAGCGGGCTGTAGGTCTTCTTGGCCGGAGCCAGGGAGGCCAGCAGGAAGGTGCGCCCGACAGGGGTCGGCGTCTTCGCCGCCCCGACCGCGACGGTCCAGGTGCCGAGCTTGTGGCCGGACCTGGTGAGCGTCAGCCGGCGCGCCGAGGTGTCCACCGCGATCTGGTACGGGCTGTGGGCGGTGTCCAGGCCGACCTTCCCCGTGGGGATCCAGCCGGTCGAGTGATTCGGCCGGCTGGGCAGCAGGACGCGGTCCCACCCCGGCTTGGTCTCCACGACCGGCACCCAGGTGGGGCTGCCGAGCTGGGTGCTCGGCAGCGCGGCCACCGCCGGCCCCCCGGCCGTCGCGGACACCGGCACGGCGGCCTTCGGGTGCACGACCGTGCCGTCAGCCATCGCGTCGGAGGCGTCCTGCCCGAGGCCCTTCAGCGTCGTGTACGTCGTCGCCTGCGGCAGCTTCCCGATGGACTTCGCGGCGGGCGCGTCGCCGGCCGGAGCCGGCTTGTGGCTCTTGCCGCCGCAGCCGGTCACCGGCAGCGCGACGGCCACCGTGACCGCGGCGACCGCGGTCAGGCGGCGCGCACGCACCGGCGGGTGCGCCGTCGCCGCGCGGTCACGGCGAACGCGGTTGGAACGATCGGTCACGAAAACTCCCGAAGATCGTGTTACAGGGGGGAGGCGAGCGAAACATCTCGCGAGACCGTTGATCTCGG
This sequence comes from Actinoallomurus rhizosphaericola, assembly GCF_024055675.1. Taxonomy (NCBI): domain Bacteria; kingdom Bacillati; phylum Actinomycetota; class Actinomycetes; order Streptosporangiales; family Thermomonosporaceae; genus Actinoallomurus; species Actinoallomurus rhizosphaericola. The sequence continues at coordinate 431,421 of NZ_JAMXMW010000002.1, forward strand.
AGGGAAGCCACATAACTACCACAGGTAACCATGCGCCCGTCAGTGACTCTCGGAGATCGATTGACAACAGATTCCGACGTGCGGAGATAACGCTGGATATCGGCCCCGTCACCGAACGGTGACAAACACCTCACCTTGGGAACCCGCTCCGGATTCCGCACTCCCGGTGCGGCGTCCGCCACCCGGCGTACGGGAACGGCCGCGCCGGCGCGTGCGGGCGGACCGGCCCTCCCCCGGACGGCCGCGAACTGGAATGATTCGTCCCATGAGCATGCCGATCCTGATGACGGTCGACGACGACCCCTCGGTGTCCCGCGCCGTCGCCCGTGACCTGCGGCGGCGGTACGGAACCGACTACCGCGTCGTACGGGCCGACTCAGGCGCCGACGCGCTCGACGCGCTGCGCGAGATCAAGCTTCGCGGTGAGGCCGTCGCCGCGATCCTGGCCGACTACCGGATGCCGAACATGAACGGCATCGCCTTCCTCGAGCAGGCGATGGACCTGTTCCCGCACGCCCGGCGCGCGCTGCTGACCGCGTACGCCGACACGGACGCGGCGATCCAGGCGATCAACGTCGTCGACGTCGACCACTACCTCCTCAAGCCCTGGGACCCCCCGGAGGAGAAGCTCTATCCGGTGGTGGACGCGCTGGTGGAGACCTGGCGCGCCGTCGGCGACCGGCCGGTCGAGGAGACCAAGCTCATCGGGCACCGCTGGTCGCGCCCGTCGTACGAGCTCCGTCAGTTCCTCGCCCGCAACTCGGTCCCCTACCGCTGGTACTCCGTGGACGAGCCCGAGGCCGCCCGGCTGCTCGAGGCGGCGGGCGCGACCGCCGACGAGATCCCGGTGGTCATCACGCCGGACGGCAAGGCGCTGCGGACGCCGACCGGCTCGGAGATCGCCTCCGCCGTCGGGCTGTCGACCGTGCCGGCCGCCGAGTTCTACGACCTCGTCGTGATCGGCGGCGGCCCGGCCGGGCTGGGCGCCGCGGTGTACGGCGCGTCGGAGGGCCTGCACACCGTCCTGGTGGAGAAGAAGGCCACCGGCGGGCAGGCCGGGCAGAGCTCCCGGATCGAGAACTACCTCGGCTTCCCCGACGGCGTCTCCGGCGCACAGCTCACCGACCGCGCGCGCCGCCAGGCCGCGAAGTTCGGCGCCGAGGTGCTCACCGCGCGGGACGTCGTGGGGCTGACCACCCGGGGTCCCGCCCGGGTGATCACCTTCGGCGACGGCACGGAGATCGCCGCGCGGGCGGTCGTCCTGGCCACCGGCGTCTACTACCGGGCCCTGGAGGCCGAGGGCGTGGAGCGGCTCACCGGGCAGGGCGTGTACTACGGCTCGGCGTCCACCGAGGCCCCGGCCTGTCAGGGCAGGGACGTCTACATCGTCGGCGGCGCGAACTCCGCCGGTCAGGCCGCGGTGTTCTTCTCCCACCACGCCCGTTCGGTCACCCTCCTCGTACGCGGGCCGAACCTGGAGCGCTCCATGTCGCACTACCTGATCGAGCAGCTCCGGGACATCCCCAACGTCCACGTCCGGGTGCGCACGACCGTCGAGGCGGTCGACGGCGACGAGCACCTGGAACGGGTGACGCTCCGCGACGCCGACACCGGGAAGACCGAGACGCTGCCGACGAACCACCTGTTCGTGTTCATCGGCGCGGCACCGCGTACGGAGTGGCTCGGGGACACCGTCTTCCGGGATTCGCACGGCTTCGTGTGCACCGGCCCCGACCTGCTGCAGGAGGGGCGCCGCCCGGCGGGCTGGACCCTGGACCGCGATCCGCTGTACCTCGAGTCGTCCGTGCCGGGGGTCTTCGTCGCCGGTGACGTACGCTCGCAGTCGGTCAAGCGGGTCGCCTCCGCCGTCGGCGAGGGCGCGATGGCGGTCGCGCTCGTGCACCGGTACCTGGAGGAGCGTTGAGCACCGAAACCCTCACCCCTGCCGAACTCCGCACCCTGTTCCTGTTCGAGGGGCTCTCCGACGAGCAGCTGGCCTGGGTCGCCGAGCACGCCGGCGTCGAGCACCACCCCGCGCGGGCGCAGGTCGTCGCCGAGGGCGACCCCGCCACCTGCTTCTACGTGCTGCTGTCCGGCACGCTGCGCATGTGCCGTACGGTCCACGGCGACGAGGTCGAGCTGATCCGCACCGACCAGCGCGGGGTGTACTGCGGCGCGACCGAGTTCCTCATGGGACAGCGGGGCGACCAGCGCTACTCCGCGTCGGTGTACGCCGTCACCGATCTGACGTTCCTCACGCTGCCGGCGGCGGAGCTCGGCGAGCGCTTCGTCGCGTGGTTCCCGATGGCCGCGCACCTGCTGGAGGGGATGTTCCTCGGCCGGCGCAACACCGACGCGATCGTGGGCCGGCGCGAACGACTGGTCGCGCTCGGCCAGCTGTCGGCCGGGCTGACCCACGAGCTGAACAACCCCGCCGCCGCGGCGGTACGGGCGACGTCCGCGCTGCGCGAGCGCGTCGCCGGGATGCGGCAGAAGCTGGCGCTGCTGGCCCGCAACGACATCGACCCCGACCTGCTCGAGCGCCTCATCGACATCCAGGAGCTCCTGGTCAAGCAGGTCGGTGACGCGCCGCGGCTGTCCGCGATGCAGACCGCGGACCGGGAGGACGAGCTGGCGGACTGGTTCGACGAGCACGGCATCGGGGACGGCTGGAACCTCGCCGCGATCTTCGTGCCGGCGGGCATCACGGTGGAGCGCCTGGAGGAGGTGCGCACGGCCGTCGGCGCGAACGACCTGAACACCGCGCTGCGCTGGCTCGGCTACGCCGTGGAGACCGAGACGCTGATGGGCGAGATCGAGGACGCCACGACCCGGATCTCCGCCCTCGTCGGCAAGGCCAAGCAGTACTCCCAGATGGACCGGGCCCCGTTCCAGTGGGTCGACGTGCACGACGGCCTGACGTCCACGCTGGTCATGCTCTCCGGGAAGATCGGGCAGGGGGTCCGGGTCGTCAAGGACTTCGACCTGTCGCTCCCGCAGATCCCGGCGTACGCCGGCGAGCTCAACCAGGTCTGGACCAACCTGATCGAGAACGCGCTCGGTGCGATGGGCGGCGAGGGCACGCTGACGATCCGCACCGGCCGGGACAACGACCGCGTGCTGGTCGAGATCGGCGACACCGGGCCGGGCGTCCCGGCCGACCTGCGGGAGCGGATCTTCGAGCCGTTCTTCACGACCAAGCCGGTCGGTGAGGGCACCGGGCTGGGGCTGGACATCTCCTGGCGGATCGTCGTGACCAGTCACCACGGCGACCTGCGGGTCACGTCCGAACCGGGCGACACCCGATTCCAGGTGTTCCTGCCGCTCACCGAGCAGCCTGAGACCTGAGGGGTTTCAAACCCCTCCGAGCTGGACAGACAACCCGGAATCACCTCATAAGCTCCTCTGAGCCTGCGGTGGAACGGTCCAGGTGTGTTCGTGACAGGAGGGGTAGATGGCCGACAAGAGCCTCCAGCCGGGGTTGAAGAACCGGCACGTCGGCATGATCGCCATCGGTGGCGTCATCGGGGCGGGACTGTTCGTCGGGTCGGGAGCGGGCATCCATACCACCGGACCGGCGATCCTCGTCTCGTACGCCATCGCCGGGCTGCTCGTCGTCCTCGTCATGCGGATGCTCGGCGAGATGTCCGCCGCCTCCCCCGACACCGGGTCCTTCTCGGCCTACGCCGACCGCGCGATCGGCCGCTGGGCCGGCTTCACGATCGGCTGGCTGTACTGGTGGTTCTGGGCGGTCGTCCTGGCCGTCGAGGCGACGGCCGGCGCCAAGATCGTGCACGGCTGGATCCCGGCGCTGCCGCAGTGGCTCCTGGCCCTCGCCCTGATGATCCTGCTCACCGCCACCAACCTCGTCTCGGTCGGGTCGTACGGTGAGTTCGAGTTCTGGTTCAGCTGCATTAAGGTCGCCGCGATCGCGGTGTTCATCGTGCTCGGCCTCCTCGCGATCTTCGGGGTGCTGCCCGGCACGCACGCCGTCGGCATGAGCAACCTGACCGGGCACGGCGGCTTCTTCCCCCACGGGTACGGTGCGATCGTCACCGGCCTGCTCACCGTGGTCTTCGCGTTCATGGGCAGTGAGATCGTCACGATCGCGGCCGGCGAGTCCCGTGACCCGGGCCGCGCCGTGACCCGCGCCGTCAACAGCGTGATCTGGCGGATCCTCGTCTTCTACCTCGGCTCCATCGCCGTCGTCATCACGCTGCTGCCCTGGAACGCGAGCAACGTGGCCAAGAGCCCGTACGTCGCGGTCCTCGACCGGATCGGCATCTCCGGAGCCGGCACCATCATGGACGTCATCGTCCTCACCGCCGTGCTGTCCTGCCTGAACTCCGGCCTCTACACGGCCTCCCGCATGGCGTTCTCGCTGGCCGAGCGCGGCGACGCCCCCAAGGTGTTCGGGGCCACCACGGCCCGCGGCGTGCCGCACGTCGCGATCTGGGTGTCCGTGGCGTTCGGGTTCGTCGCGGTCATCTTCAACTACACCAGCCCGGACACCGTCTTCCTCTTCCTGCTGAACGGCTCCGGCGCGGTCGCGCTGTTCGTCTGGACCGTGATCGCCGTCTCCCAGCTGCGGATGCGCCGCCGCCTGGAGCAGGAGGCGCCCGACCGCCTGCCCGTGCGCATGTGGCTCTTCCCGTATCTGACCGTGGCCACCATCGCCGGCATCGTCGCCATTCTCGTGACGATGCTGTTCGACAAGAGCGGCCGGCCGCAGGTGCTCTGGTCGGTCGTGGTGGCGGTCGTCATCGTCATCGCCGCCTTCATCCGCCACGGCCTTCCCCGTACGAGCGAAGCGGCCGAAGCGGTCCCCGCCGAACGCTGACCACCGCGCCCGCCGCCGGCACCGGGCCCGCAACGGCATCTCGGCGGCGACGATCCCGGCCAGGGGTGGCCTGGCCGGGATCGCCGGTCGATAGGACAGGTCAGAGCTTGCCGGCGGTGATGTCGGCCAGGCTGACCCGGGTCACCGCGTAAGTGACGGTGGGGGTGATCCTGCCGGTCGGGCCGCCGGCGGTCCCCAGCGGGATGCCGGTCTTGGCGTTGATGGTGATCGCCTCGTGGTCGGCCGGCCCCGTCTTGGCCTTGGGGTCGGCCTTGGGGCCGCTCCCCTCGTGCCCGAGTTCGGCCGCGCCGGCGGTGAGGGTGAGCGTGGGCCGGCCGTCAGCGGTGCCACGGGTGACCTTGATGCCGGGCAGCGCGGACACCAGGCGCAGCACCCCGGCCCGCACCTGGGGGTTGCCGGAGCCCGCGACCAGCGCGTCCTCACAGCCTTCCCAGACGTAGTTGTCGATCTGCAGCCCGCCGGCCGACCTGTTCTTGACCTGCGCCGAGAGCCAGGCCGGGACCGGGGTTGCCTCGGGCCAGGCCATCTTCAGCATGGCGGTGTCCAGGTCGCCCTTCACCGCGTAGGTCGCCGCGGCGACCTCCCGCCGGAACTGGCCGTCGCCCCGGTTGTTGTTCTTCTTGACCTCGACCGGCAGGCCGGCCTTCGTCCGCGAGAAGAAGTACCGGCCGTCGTCGGTGTACAGGTCCCAGACCGTGACGCTCGTGTGGTCCGACATCGCCGTCGTGCGTTCCACCAGCGTGGCGTCGCCGGCGGGCCGCGGCAAGGCGGCGACATCGGCGGCCAGCTTCACCAGTGGCTGCTGGACGACGGCCGATCCGGAGTTCGCCGGGTGCGCGCGGCCGGCCTGAGTCGTCCCGGCCGGTGTGGACGGACCGACGCCGGCCACGCCGATGGCCGTCACCGCCGCGACCGCGACGACGCCGGCCCCGATGCCGCCCCGGACGATCCGGTCGCGGCGGCGGGCCTGGTGGGCGCGATGCTCAATGGCCGACACGTCCGGGGTGAAGGGCTGTTCTGCGACCAGGTCGCGAAGCGCCGAGCCCAGGCGCTCTTCGGTCGGGGAATTCATAGGGGCGACTCCTTGTACTTCAGGCAGCCTCCGAGCGTCTTCAGCGCCCGGGCGGTCTGGCTCTTCACGGTGCCCTCGCGGCACCGCATGACGGCAGCGGTCTCCCGCTCGCTCATCCCCTCCAGGTAGCGAAGGACGACGGTGGCCCGCTGCCGGGCCGGGAGGGTCAACAGGGCGCGCAACAGATCGGCGCGGTTGACGACCTCGTCAGAGACGTCGGGGACGGCGACCTCGGGATGGTCGGTGCCTGCGCGCACGGGCAGTCCGCCATAGCGTTGCCAGTGCCGGTTGAACTCGTTGATCAGAATGCGCTTGACGTAAGCGTTCCGGTTGTCGGCTCGCTGCACCCGCCGCCAGTGGCGGAAGGCCTTGACGAACGTCTCCTGTACCAGGTCGTCGGCCAGGTGCCAGTCGCCGCACAGCAGATACGCGGTGCGATGGAGCGAAGCCGCGCGGTCGGCGACGAACTCCCGGTACTCCTCTTCGGGGCGACTCATTGCCTCCAGCTTTCGGTGGTTCGTACTCATCGAGAGGCCGGGGCCCGCCGAAAAGGTTCGCAACGAGATTCAGCCCATCGGTTTTCGGCTTGACGTCCGGGAATAGGTTCCGTCAGACGGGAATGATGCGGCGACCGGACAGCTCCCGCCGATCGCGTAAGGAAGACCTATTCGATGAAGAAGTCGGCCGTCGGCGAATCCGCCGGCACCCCCGAGACCGACACCCCCGAGACCGACACCGAGAACGACCGCTCAACGGCCGAGACCTCCGAGACCAGAGCTCCAGAGACCGCCGAGAAGGACGCGTCCGAGGAGGAGGCTCCCGAGCCCACCGACCTCGGCGTCCGCTGGTGGTGGTCGGCGCTGCGCCGGACCGTCGGCGAGGTACAGCGCGACGAGCTCGTCGACCGGGCGGCGTCCCTGACCTACTACGGCGTCCTGTCGGTGTTCCCGGCGCTGCTCGTGCTGGTGTCGCTGCTCGGCCTGGCCGGCAAGAACACGCTGCAGCAGCTCATCGACGAGGTCGGCAAGGCCGCCCCGGGGCCCGTGCGCCAGCTGGCGATCAACGCCCTTACCCAGCTGCAGAACGGCGCCGGCATCGCCGGTGTCGCCGGGCTGATCAGCCTCTTCGTGGCGCTGTGGTCGTCATCCGGCTACATCGCCGCCTTCATGCGGGCATCGAACGTCGTCTACGACGTTCCCGAGGGCAGGCCGCTGTGGAAGACGCTGCCGATCCGCCTGGGCATCACGATCGTCATGCTGGTCTGCCTGACCGTGACCGCGGTGACCGTGGTGGTCACCGGCGGCATCGCGCGCCGCGCCGGCGACCTCATCGGCGCGCAGTCCGCCGCCGTCACCGTCTGGGACATCGCCAAGTGGCCGGTGCTGCTGCTGATCGTGAGCTTCATGTTCGCGCTGCTGTACTGGGCCTCCCCCAACGCCAAGCAGGGCTTCCGGTGGGTCAGCCCCGGCGGCGTCCTCGCCGTGGTGCTCTGGCTGGTCGTCTCGGCCGGGTTCGCCGTCTACGTCGCGAACTTCGGCTCGTACAACAAGACGTACGGCAGTCTGGCGGGCGTCGTCGTCGCGCTCATCTGGCTGTGGATGTCCAACCTCGCGATCCTGTTCGGCGCGGAGTTCAACGCCGAACTCGAACGCAGCCGCGCCATCGAGGCCGGGCTGCCCCCGCGCGAGGAGCCGTACGTCGAGCTGCGCGACACCCGGACAATCAAGGATGACGAGGCGCTCTGAGCTGCGCGTTCTAGCCTGGAACGGTGACGGCGGCCTTCGAGATCGGCGAGCCGGCGGGCCAGGGATGGGCGCAGGTCGGCGCACTGGCCCTTGCCCTGGCCCTGTCGGCGGCGATCGGGATCGAACGCGAGTTCCGGCACAAGAGCGCCGGGTTGCGCACCCACACCCTGGTCGGCTTCGCCGCCGCCCTGATCGTGCTGGTCTCGAAGTACGGTTTCACCGACATCCTGGGCCCGCACGTCACGCTGGACCCGTCCCGGGTCGCCGCGCAGATCGTCACCGGGATCGGGTTCATCGGCGGCGGCCTGATCTTCGTACGGCGCGACGTGGTCCGCGGGCTGACCACCGCCGCCATCGTCTGGCTGACCGCCGCCGTGGGCATGGCGGCGGGAGCGGGCCTCTGGCTGCTCGCCATCCTGGTCACCGCGGGGCACTTCCTGGTGGTGTTCGGCCTGACCCCGCTGGCCGCCCGGCTGCCGCGGTCGAAGTACGCGCCGTCGCGCCTGCGCCTGGCCTACCGCAGCGGGCGCGGCGCGCTGCGTGAGGCCCTCGCCCGGTGCACCGGCCGCGGTTTCACCGTCAGCGAGCTGTCGATCGAGGACCGGGGCGAGGACGAGGATCCCCGCGTCGTCTCGGTCTGGCTGTCGGTGCACGGCACCGGGCCGGTCAACGAGCTGGCCGCGCTGCTCTCGGAGATCGAGGGCGTCGTCGCGGTCTCCTCCGACGACGCCAACATCCCACGCGAGTGACGCTCCCCCGAGCGGTCAGCCCTGCGGCGCGGACGTACGGTCGCCGCGGTGCGGGTGGCGTTCGAGCGCTTCGCGGACCGTCGGCTGGATCGGGATCGTCTGATCGACGCCCGACATCTGCAGCAGCCGCGCCATGCGGTCGGGAACAGCCGCCAGCGTGAACGACCCACCGGCCTCACCCGCCCAGCGGTGCAGCATGATCAGGGCGCTGAGACCGCTGGAGTCGCAGAAGGGGACGCCGGACACGTCGAGGATCAGGTGCGGATGGCCGTGGCCGCCCGCACCGCGCACGGCGGTGCGGAACCCGCCGCTGGTGTAGAGATTCAGCTCACCCTTGACGGTGAGGACAGCGATGGGCCCGCTGACGTCGGTGACGTCAACGTCCAGATCCTTCACCATCGGACACCTCTTTCCTAGGGCGGGCGTGCTGCTGATGATAGGTCAGGGCTTCCCCCGAAGGGCGGCCCCACACGTTCCCGCGCCGCCGGATCACCCGCTCCCCGGGGCGCGACACAGAAATCTCGGGAACCGGGAACAAGGGCGTCGCCCGCTCCGTTACATCTCTCGTGGCCGATGTGCCTGGTGTCCCCGGGCCTCATCTATCGCCTTCGCGGAATACCGTTCGGCTGGAGCCGCGTTGTGCCTTTCGCCGAGAGGCGACCCGCACATCGGTACACATGCTGCGACGGCCCTGCCGGGATCCCCGGCAGGGCCGTTCGTCATTCCCGGGGACCTACCTGGCGATACGTCGGCGGACGGTCAGGGCGGCGCCCACCGCCAACGCCGCGGGCAGGACGAGGTAGACGCCGCACGACAGCAGCACCAGGCCGGTGAAGACGGTGGCCGCCGCGGCGAGCGTACGGCCACGGCGGTCCTCGCGGGGCAGGAGGCGGACGGCCGCGGCCGTTCCGACGACCGTGACGGCGGCCAGGCAGGCGGCGGTGGCCCGCATCAGCGTGTCGAGACCGATCCCGTACGGAACGGCGACGGCGGTGACCAGGCCGGTGAGCACGGCCAGCAGTCCCAAACTGCGGTGCGGCACCCGCCCGGCCACCGCCCCCTTGGCCAGAGGCGCGGGCAGGGCGCCGTCGCGGGCGAGGGCGGCGCCGAGCCTGGCCCCACCCGCGATGTAGGTGTTGACCGCGATGAAGCTGAGGATGACGGCGACGACGCCGGTGGCCGTCCGGGCCCCGCTCCCGATCCCCTCCTGCAGGACCAGGGCGAGCGGGACCGGTGAGGTGGCGGCCCGCCCGCCGAGGACGCCGAGCACGGTGACGACCAGCCCGAGGTACAGCACGCACACGATGAGCAGGGTCAGCGCCGTCGCGCGGAGCATCGACCGGCGCGGATCGGCGAACTCCCCGGACAGGTGGCTGGCCGCCTCCCACCCCGCGAACGCGAAGAACAGCACTCCGGCCGCGTGCACCACGCCGAGCGCGCCGTGCGGGGCGAACGGCGTGAAGTTCCCCCACGACAGGCGCGGCCCCGCCGTGACGATGGCGGTGGCCAGCAGCGCGGCCAGCCCGCACACCAGCACCAGCTGCACCCGGCCGGACATGCGCAGCCCGCCGTGGTTGGTCGCGAACGCGGCGGCCAGCAGCCCGACCGCCACCACCACCGCCCAGGAGCGATCGAGACCGGCGGCGGAGGTGACATAGTCCCCGCCGATGCGCGCCCCGGCCAGCGTGCCCACCGGGACGATGCCGTAGAACCACCAGCCGACGATCGCCGCGACCCTCGGCCCGAACGCCCGCCCGGCGAACGTCGCCACCCCGCCGCCGTCGGGGTACCGAGCTCCGAGCGCCGCGAACGTCAGCGCCACCGGCGCGCTCAGGATCAGCAGAGCCGCCCAGGCCAGGATGGAGGCGGGCCCGGCCGCCGTCGCGGCCAGGTGCGGCAGCGCCAGCACGCCGGGCCCCAGCACGGCCCCGACGAACAGCGCCGTCCCCTGCGCCGTACCCAGCCGGTGCTCGCGCGCCGGGGCGTCCGCACCCGCCGGCCCGTTCCGCGTCGACAGCGCCACGTCGTCTCCCCCCTGATCGAACGAAACGCCACGACGCTAGCCATTCGACCGGCTGAAACAGGGGTCCACCGAACGTTCGTCCGAAATCAGGACCAGAATTATGGCCATGGACGAACTGGACGTTGAAATCGTGCGCCTGCTCCAAACGGATGCTCGGCAGTCCAACCGGGAGCTGGCCCGCAAGCTCGGCATCGCCCCCTCGACCTGCCTGGAGCGGGTCCGGACGTTGACCCGCCGCGGGGTCATCCGCGGCTACCACGCCGACATCAGCCTGGCCGCCCTCAACCGTGGCGTGCAGGGCCTGGTCGCCGTGAAGCTGCGCGTGTCGAGCCGGCCATTCATCGACGCCTTCCAGGAGTTCGCGTCCCGGCTCCCCGAGGTGCTGAGCGTGTTCGTCATCTCCGGCGACGACGACTTCGTCCTGCACGTGGCGGTGCAGGACCTGGACCACCTGCACGCGTTCCTCATCGACCGGCTGAGCAAGCGCCGGGAGGTCGCCGGATTCCGTACGTCGGTGGTCTTCCAGCAGGTCGGCAACCCGGTCCTCGACCGCCTCGACGACCCCCACCCGACCCCCTGAGACCTCTACCTCGCCGCCGTCTCGTACTGGCGGGCCGTCCGAGCGGCCGACCGACGACACCGGCGGCGAGGTGTCAGCGCCGGGGTCCGTGCTCCGGAACGGCATCGAGCTCGGCGCAGTGGCGGACGATCCGTTCCACCACCTCGACACGGTCGTACGGCGAGTGGCGGACGACGCCGAGGCCGGGCGCGCGGTAGGAGATCGAGCCGTCGCGCACCCAGACGTGCATTCCGGCGCGGACGCAGATGACGGCCATGCCATAGCCGATGGCCAGTTGCAGCGGGCCGAGGCCCCGGGCGGCGAGCAGAGCGTGGATCTCCTCCGCCGTCCGCCGCGCGGTACACGCGCCCGGCGTGACCAGCCCGGCGGGCACGGGCACCGTGAAGTAGACCGCCTTCCCGAGCACCGGCCCGGCGCCCAGCCGCGACCGCGTCCGGTACATGCCCCACTCGCCGCCGTACTCCGTCGTCAGCGCGTCCACCACCTCGAAGCCGCGCCCGCCCTCGGCGTCCGGCGGCGGCCGCAGCCGCCCGTCCGGGACCGGCCCGCGCCACGGTGCCGAGTCGTAGACCGCGAACACGACCTCCGGCCGCGCCCGCCACCGCACGTACGCCCACAACTCCGGCAGCCCGGCGATCGGCGGGCACGCCGGAACGACCCCGCCGTACGCGTGTACGTGGACGTTGGTGGCCAGCTCGGAGAGGGCAACGGCGGCGTCGTACGTCGTGACGGCGGGCATTCGCAGTTCGCCGAACACCGCCTTCAGCACGCTCCGCGCGAACCGGGCCCCCGTGGGGTCCGGAGGAAGAGGCCAGGCGGCGCACCCGCCGGCCGGTACGACCTTCGGATCGATGCCGCCGATCGCTGTCTCCATGGCTCACCTCGCCGTCCGCTGTCGAAATTCCTTTCCACAGCCTCGCCAACGGACCTCACTTCCAGTAATGACTCGCTCTACACTCCGTTACATCTCGGCCAACCGGCCCCTGCCGGTTGCGAACACCGGCCAACGGAGGAGCCCCCCATGCCGCGTCGCCCGAATCCGCTGGACCCCTCCTCGTCCCCGCTCGCCCTCTTCGGCGCGGAGCTGCGCTTCCTACGCGAGCGCGCCGGACTGACCCAGGACCAGGCCGGAACGAAGGCCAACTACAGCGGCTCGCACATCGGCGCGGTCGAGCGCGCCGAGGACATGCCGCTCCGGAAGTTCGCCGAGCGGATGGACGATGTCCTCGACGGCAATGGCGTCCTGCTCCGCCTCTGGGACGGCCTCCTCAAGCGCAGCGTCCACCCGCCCTGGTTCGACTGGCCCGTCCACGAGTCCGCCGCCGACCTGCTGCGCACCTTCCAGCTCGCCCTGGTCTACGGCCTCCTCCAGACCGAGGCGTACGCGCGGGCGCTGCTGCACGGCGACGAGCAGGCGGTACGGGCCCGGCTGGCGCGCCAGGAGATCCTCCGGCGCACCGAGCCGGACCCGCCCTACCTCGCCTGTGTGCTCGACGAGGCCGTGCTCTGGCGCGAGGTCGGCGGCCCGGAGGTGATGCGCGAGCAGCTCCAGCACCTGGTCGCGGTCGTCTCCGACAAGATCAGCGTGCAGATCCTCCCCTGCGGGCTGCATCGCGGCGTCAACGGTTCATTCGTGCTCGCGACCGTCGACGACCGGCGGGAGGTGGCGTACGTTGAAACGGCGGCGCGCGGGATCACGACGGGCGAGCCGGCGGACCTGGCGACGCTGACCCGGCGGTTCGAGTCGATCCGGTCGCGGGCGCTGCCGGTCGACCAGTCCCTCGACCTGATCACGAGGACGGTGAAGGAACGATGGAGCTGACCACCACCCCCGACTGGCGCACGTCCACCCGCAGCGGCGACAACGGCGGTCACTGCGTCCAGGTCTCCCTCTGGCGCAAGGCGAGTCGCAGCGGCGACAACGGCGGCGACTGCGTCGAGGTCGCGCTGCTGTCCGTCACCGGCGGCGACCCGGCCCCCGCCGACCGCGCGTAGCGACCTTCCCTCACCAGGACGGCGAGAACCATGGAGCCGACCACTACGCCCGAGTGGCGCACGTCCACCCTCAGCGGTGATAACGGCGGAAACTGCGTCCAGGTCGCCCTCTGGCGCAAGGCCGCCCGCAGCGGCGACAACGGCGGGGCCTGCGTCGAGGTCGCGGTGCTGCCGGTCACCGGCAGCACCACCGGACCAGGCGACCGCGCCTAGTCGTCCGAGCCGGTGGCCGGTGGCGGTACCTCGACGACGAAGAACAGGAAGTTGGGTTTGGTCGAAAGGTCGGGGAAGTCGTCGGGGAACAGTTCCCGGGCGGCCGGGTCGGGCTGCGGCTCACTGATGACGGAAAGACGGAAACCGGCGGTGGTGAACGCATCGATCATCGCGTGCAATGGCCTGCGCCAGAATCTCATCGGGACGGTCTGCCCGTCGAACGTCCAGTCGAAGGTATAGGTGGTGGTCGCGAAGTAGTCGGGCCGAGGGTCCTGGAACGTGTAGGCCACGAAAGGGTGGTCCACCGACGCGATGAGCCGGCCGCCGGGCCTGAGCACTCGCCGCACCTCGGCCAGCGTCGGCCCCCAGTCCTCCAGGTAGTGCAGCACCAGTGAGGCGACCACGTCGTCGAACGCGCCGTCGGCGAACGGCAGGCCGTCCCTCAGGTCGACCACGTGCAGGTCCGCGTCGTCACCGAGCCGCTGCCTGGCCAACGCCAGCATCCCGGCGCTGGCATCGATGCCGGTGACGACCGCACCGCGGTCGCGCAGGGCAGCGGACAGGGGACCCGAGCCGCAACCGGCGTCCAGGACCCGACGGCCGGCCACGTCTCCGGCGAGGGCCAGCATCGCGGGCCGCTCGTAATACGCGTTCACGAGGTTGTTCTCGTTAACCGCCGAGTACGCCTCGGCGAAACCGTCGTAGTCATTCGCCCGGTCCCGAGCCGCAGACGAGGCGAGGCCCTCAGGCACGTCAGCGCGTTCCATCGTGGCAGCGTAGTAGTCGCATGATCCGCCGAACATAGGCCCAACGGCGCTGGTACCGGGCGCTCGGACGACCTCCACGAATCGAACGACCGGGTGGCCTGTCGTCTCCTAGCGGCGTTTACTCAGGCGAGGAAAGTCTCGCCTGAGTAAACGCCGCTGTGAACGACGCCCCCGTCCCGGCGGGCGAACGACCCCGTGGGCACGGCCTGCCCAGTCGGCGGCGCCGCATCCATCGCCGATGCCCGCGACCACGGCGGCGGCTTCCGTGGCGGCGGAAGGCGAAGTCCCGCATCGCCTGATCCAGGCAGGTCGCGAGACACCTGGTAGTAGGCTTCGCTAACTAGTTGTGTTTCGAGACTACTGGAGGCGTTGTGGCCGACCGTACCGGGCACGTCACGTTTCAGCATGGCCAGGCGTTCCTCGCCACCATCTCCGAGCGCTGGAACTACCAGATCCTGCGAGAGGTGTTCTTCGGCGTCCGCCGGTTCGGCGAGCTCAAGCGCGCCCTGGGCATCTCGGCGAACATCCTCACCTCGCGACTGAACGACCTGACCGAGCTGGGGCTGCTGTCCCGGCGCGCCTACCGGTCCGACAAGCCGTGGTACGAGTACGAGCTCACCGAGGCCGCCCGCGAGTTGGTCGTCCCGGCCATCGTGACGATCACCCGGTGGGCGGAGGAGCGCGCGGGCGGAGAAGAGGATGCACGCCGTTCCCTGCTGCACACGACCTGCGGCGGCGAGACCGATCCCTACCTGGCCTGCAGCGCCTGCCACCAGCCGATCGTCGCCTCGACCCTCGTGCCGCTGGACGCACAGGAGGAGGGGACCACGGACTAGGTTGCTGCGACGGAGCAACTAGTTGTAAATCTTAACTAGTAGCAGTACGGTACTAGTACTGTTTCCGATGCAGGAAAGGACGGCTGGTCATGACGACAAGCCGACTCGAAGAGGCCACCGAGAGGCTGATCTCCACCTCCCTCGGGCTGATCAACGTGCGCGTGGGAGGCCGGGACGACGGCCCGGCGATGGTGTGCTGGCCGAGCCTGATGATGGACGGCACCATGTGGCGCTACCAGTACGAGCACTTCGCGCCCACCCACCGCATGGTGCTCATCGACAGCCCCGGTCACGGGAAGTCCGACGCCCTCCGCAAGATCATCGACCTCAAGGACTGCTCTGACGTCTTGGTCGAGATCCTCGATGCCCTCGCCATCGACACGTGCGTACTGGTGGGCAACAGCTGGGGCGGCATGCTCGCCGGGGTCTTCCCCGCCTACCACCCCGAGCGCACCGCGGCGGCGATCGGCATCAACTGCACCGCCTCACTGCCCACGATGTTCGAGAGCATCTGGGCCACCGCCCTGGCGACCTACCTGTCGCTGCACGCCAAGATGCCGCCACTGGCCGCCAGAGCGGCGCGCGCGGCGTTCGCCGGCCCGACCGCCGAAGCCACCAACCCCGAATTCCTGAAGTTCACCGACTTCGTCCTGGGCGACGACCCCAAGTCCGTGGCATGGGCCCTGCGCAGCATCCTCATCGGCCGCAAGGACGAGCACCGCAGGCTTGCCACCATCAGGAACATCCCCGTCCTGATCATCGCCGGTGAAGAGGACAGCCAGTTCCCGGTGCACGCCGTGCGCAAGATGGCCGACGCGATCGAGGGCAGCACGTTCCGCGTGCTGCTGCACACCGGCCACCTGGCCGCGCGGGAGAACCCCGACGCCGTCAACGCCGAGATCGACGCCTTCCTCGCCGCCCTGCCCGCCACCGTCTGATGGAGCCGACCATGACCCGAGACGCGACCCCGGCCGCCACGCCGGAGTGGATCCTGCAGATCATGCGCGAGATCGACACCCTGGACTTCGCAGAAGGGTTCGCGCGCATGACCGAGGACACCGAAATGTTCTTCGGCACCGCCCACGTCCGCGGCGCCGAGGCCATCAAGGCGTTCTTCGTCAAGATCGACGAACCACTGAACATCACCCACGACGTGCTCGAATGCTGGAGCGCCGACGGCGTCGTGTTCCTGCGCGGCGAGGCGACCATGGCCAAGAAGACCGAGCCGGACCGCGTGGTACGCGCCCCGTTCATGCACATCTTCTACCTCGACGACGCGCGGCCGGCCCGCATTCGTACGATCCGCATCACCGCCGGGCCGCTGGAGACCGACACGGTGATGTGACCGGCTCCGACCGCGCCTGGCGACGTCCGGGGCGCAACTCGATGCCTGCCGGGCGTCGGTCGAGACGCTGGACCTGCTGTGCTCGTTCGGCCTGCGTCCGGAGTCCGACTACCTCGACCTCGATTGGGCCCCGGAGGGTCTCGTGCGGTGCTGCGAGCCGGCGGGGTCAACGCGTCGGCGGTCGTAGCGCTCCGCGAGCGCTCGAGAGGAGCACTCGCGGAGTCGAGCGACGACGGACCTTGCCGCCGTAGGTGACGCATCAATCCGGCTTTCTGGGACTTCGGACCGGCAACGCCGACGACGAACTGTCACCTTCGGCTGCGAGGTGTCAACGGCGGCAGCAACGCAGCAACGGCGCGCGGAGCCAAGATCTCGTGGTGGCACCGGGGCCGACCGGCGTTCACCGAGTTCCCCACGACGCGGCCGAGCGGGGCTGGTCACCCGGCAGCACCGACGGCGGCCGCCGGGACGCAAAGCCTTTGGCTCGCGGGCGCCGCGTGGTGCCGCGTCGGTTTCAGACGGTGTCGGCCGGCTCGGGACCTCGGTGGTCGGGGAAGAGGGCCGCCGCCACATGCCGGGTGTCGGCGTACTCGACGACGGAGCTGATCTTGCCGTCACGGACCGTGTAGATGCCGATGCAGCGGTTGTCGTAGGTACCGCCGTACACGGTCTGGGCCTTCGAGGTCCACTCGGCCACCACGCGGTCGGCCTCGGCGATCGTTCCGACCAGCTCGATCTTCATCGTGCCGGGAACGAGGATGGGACCCATGGCCCCCAGGAAGTCGTTGATGATCGCCTCGCGGCCCCGCCACACCTTCGAGATCGGCAGGTCGCCGGGGTAGTGCCAGGTCGCGTCCTCGGCGAAGCTGTCGTAGATGACGTCGGCGTCGCCGTCGCGGACAGCCTCGACGTAGCGGATGACGACGTCCCTGGGCTCGGGGGTCGTGGTCGTGGTCGTGGTCATGGTCGAGCTCCTTCTGGTTTCGGGGATCGGTCGCTCAGGAGAGGGTGAGCACGGCCTTGCCGCGGATACGGCGGTCGCGCAAGTCGGTGAGGGTGGTCGCGGTATCGGCCCAGTCCGCGACGCGGCCGATCTCGGGGTGCAGGCGGCCTTCGGCGGTCAGCCGGACGAGCGTCGCGAGGTCCTCGCCGAGGCCGGTGTCGGCGTCGAGATAGTGGAAGTGGCGGATCACGGCCGACTCGGGCCCGGCGAAGAAGTCGAAGAAGTCGAGCGTCGCCGGGGTCCGGCTGGCCTGCCCGAACCAGATGAGCGTGCCGCGCTTGACGAGCCGGGCGAGCGCGAGGGGAAGGGCCTCGCCGCCCGTCGACTCCAGCACGATGTCGTACGGTCCGCGCGCGTCGGCCGGGTGGTGGACGATCTCGGCCGCACCGAGTTCGGTGAGCCGGGCCCCCCGCTCGGCGTCCCGGGTCACGGCCGTGACCTCCGCCCCGGCGGCGGCCGCGAGCTCGGTCACATAGTGCCCCACACCCCCCGACGCTCCGGTCAGCAGCACCCGCCGGCCCAGTACCGGCCCGGCCGTGCGCAGCAGCCGCAGCGCGGTGAGCCCGGCCAGCGGCAGCGCCGCCCCCTGGACCGCTGAGACGTCGTCCGGCAGGAGCGCGAGGGCGTCGGTGGGCACGGCCGCGTACTCGGCCCAGCCGCCCGCCATGGGGTGGCCGACGACACGCGCGATACCGGTCGGCCCGCTGCCGTCGGCGGCCGGCTGCACCACCAGCCCCGCGACGTCCTTGCCCGGACGATCGCCGGGCACAGGCGCTTCCAGCTTGAACGTTTCTCCGCGGTTGACGGAGAACGCCTCCACCCTCACCAGCGCCTCGTTCGCGCGCGGCGTGGGCTCGGGAACGTCGGTGAGGACGACCGGTTCGACGGGATCTCCGGTCGGGACGAGAGCCTTCATTGTCATTGCCTCCTTCGTGCTGCCGGAGAACACTTCACCGGGTGCGGCGGCGGCCAGGCCAACAACAGAGCCACCACGCCGACAACGCCGGGTTGTCGCATACGGTCAGCGGCATGGATCTCGACCTCGTCCTGGTCCGCGCGTTCGTCGCGACCGCCGAGACGCTGCACTTCGGGCGCGCCGCCGACCAGCTGAACACCAGCCAGCAGGCGCTGTCGAAACGCATCGCGCGTCTGGAGGCACTGCTCGGTGTCCGCCTGTTCGAGCGGGAGGGCGGCACGCGGTTGACCGAGGCCGGTGAGCGATTCGCGCCGGCCGCGCGCGAGGCCCTCGCGGCGGGTGACCGCGCGGTCGCGGCGGTGCTGGGCGCCGACCAGGTCGTACGTCTCGACGTGTGGGGCCATCTCTACGCGCCGATGCGCACCGTCGCGCAGGTGGTGGAGGCGCTCGGCACGATACGCCTGGAGCCCGGCCCGGCACGTGACTGGCCGTCGGCCGCCGAAGCGCTGCTGCGCGGCGACACCGACCTGGGTTTCGGCCGGGTACACCCGCTGTCCGGTGCCCGTGGCGCTGGCATCGCTCAGCGGCTCGTTCGCCTCGAGCCCGTCGACGCAGTCGTCAGCGCTTCCCACCCGCAGGCCGACGCGGACGAACTGCGCCCGGCCGACCTACGCGAGAGCACCCTGTGGTGCCCGGCGGAGCTCGCCCGCCTCGACTTCCTGCGGCGCTTCGCCGACGAGTTCGGGATCACGCGTCGTCGGGACGGCCCCAACCTGGGCCCAGACCACCTCGTCCAGCACATTCGCACTGATCCGACATGTTTCACGCTCTTTCCCAGCGACGCGCCACTGCCCGACCACGCGGATCTGCGCTCGATCCCGCTCGTCGCGCCGACCCCGTTGTACGCGTGGTCGCTCGCGTGGCGCGCGTCCCACCGCCATCCGAGCCTGGACACTCTCCTGCACGGCTTCGCCGAAGCGGGCCGTGCCCGGCGCTGGCTGGACTACGCACCGGAGAGTGACTGGCTTCCGGACACCGACCACGCGGAACTCGCGCACCTGATCGGCGACTAGCAAGTGAGCCGCATACCGCAACGGTCGGGTGATGACAGGCGCCGGGCCTCGGCGCGGAGTTCGGTGGCGCCTGGGCCGAGGCCGGTGTGCTGCGCCCGTGCGCTTCCCGACCGCCGAGTCGACGCGCTCGTCCTGACCGGTACGTCCTGGCCCAGCGGCGGCTCGTTGCCGCCGGAAAAATCCGGAACCGCGCGTTATCCGGCGGCCTCTTTCGCGACTTCTAGCCGTACCGGCTCGAACGAATGCGAAAGAGAGGAGGTGGCGTGGACGAACGGGAAGCACGATTCACCCGCCTCTACGAGGCGTATTACCGCAACGTCTTCGGCTACGTCGTGCTGCGGGTCTCACCCGACGCGGCGGAGGACGTCACCGGCGAGGTCTTCGCCGTCGCGTGGCGCAAGATCGATGACGTTCCCGAACGGGCGCTGCCGTGGCTGCTCGGCGTGGCCCGGAACCTCGCGCGCCGCTCGTACGGGGCGGCAGGCAAGGATCGCGGCCTCGTCGACCGGCTCACCGGCCTGACCACCGACGCCGACCTGCTGGCCTGGGACGTCGCCGACCACGTGGTGGCGCGGGACCAGGCGCTGGCCGCCCTGCGCGACCTGTCCCCCAAGGAGGCCGAGGCCATCACGCTGGTCGCCTGGCACGGCCTCACCCCCGCCGAGGCCGCTCGCGCCGTCGGCTGCACGCGTGCCGCCTTCACCGTACGGCTGTACCGGGGCCGCCGCCGTCTGGCCAGGGCGCTCGGCCCGTCCCAGGAGACCGGGGCGGAGACGCCCGGCCCGGCACCGCGCCCTCGACCCATCCGGGAGAAGCTGTGAACAACGACGATCTCGACCGCACCATCACGGCGCTGCGGCCGGTGGCGGTCGATCGGCTCGCCGACGCCGCGTACGAACGACGCCGCGACCCTCGCCTCGTCCGCGCCGACGGAGAGGACGTCCGTACGGCGCGTCTGGCCCCGGCACGGCCGAGACGCCGGCTGGCCGTCGTCGCCGGAGCGGCGGTGGCGGCGGCAGCGCTCGTGGTGGCCTCCTCGTCGCTGCCCGGGAAGGACCGCTCCGGCGAGGCCACGGGGAACGGCCCGAAGCCGTCCCACGGGACCCTCGACGCACGCACGTTCCTGCTGGCCAGCGCGGAGACGGCAGCCAAGCAGCCTGCCACGCACGGCACCTGCTGGTACAGCCGGACCCGCATGTGGCTCGACGTCGAACGCGGTGATCCGGCCGGGGCCAAGCCCCAGCCGAGCCACCTCCCGCGATCCGTCAAGCCGTACACCGGGCCCGCCTACCGCGCTGAGACGGCGAGCACGATGGAGGACTGGGAGTGCGTTCAGCCGGGCACGGCGACGATGCGGTTCCGTACGCGTCTGCCGCTCGACGTCCGCGTCACGTTCCCGTCCAAGAAGGACGAGGCGGCGTGGCGGGCGGCGGGCTCACCGCCGCTGGAGGTCAACGGCGGAACGACGCGGACGAAACCCTTCACCGTCACGTACGAGAAGGGTTCTCACCTGGTCAATCCCGATATCGGTTCGCATGAGATCGAGTGGCGGACCATACCCCGGCTGCCCGCGACGAAGAGCGGCCTGGAGACCTACCTGCGAAGGCTCTGGAAGGAGGACCGGAGTCACGGCGCGCACGGCTACACCGCCCCCGCCGACTTCGGCGAGTACGTCTTCGTCAGCGCGTGGGACCTGTTCATGGCGCCGACGACCCCGGGGACGCGCGCGGCGCTGTACCGGGTCCTCGCGGACAGCCCGTCCGTCCACATCACCGGCCGCGTCACGGACCGGGAGGGCCGGCCGGGCGTCGTCATCGCCACGGACCGCACCGATGTCCGGCTGACCGTCGACCCGAACACCGCCGAGCTCCTCGACTACCAGGAGGTGCAGCCCGCGGGGCCGGGCGGCCCTGCGGACGGTGGCGGGATGTACCGGTCCTTCGAACATCAGGGCTGGGTCGACAAGATCGGTGCCCGACCCGGTTCCTGACCGTTCGGCCAACTTCGGCGGCGCGGCGAGCATCTCTTCTCATGAGGTCGATGATCACGAGTGCTCGTCGCGCTCAGCCGAACCCGGAGAGAGGCCGATGCAGAGCAGGTTCCGACGGAAGTCGCGTGTGCTGATCGCCGCGGTGGGCGTCGTGGGAGGTGCCGCCGCCGTCGTGACCGCCCCCGGGCCTTCCGCCTCGGCCCCGGCCGCCACGATCCACATCGCCGCCAGGATGACCGCGCAGGCGCCGATCCCCTCGGCGGCCGTCAAGGAGCTCCCCTCCGCGGCGACCGCCACGCCGCTGCCATCCGCCGGGAACACGCGGCGCTGCGCGGCAGAGCACGGGAAGTACCACGGCACGGTATTGCGACGGTTCCCCGTCGTCGGTGACCTGGGTGCGCCGAAGGGGGAACGCGGAGGCACCCTCATCGTCCTGCGGTCCGCCACCTGCGGCACCGTGTGGGCCGAGGTGACGAAGGACGGGAGGCACCGAGGGGCGTACGGCACCGATGTCCGGGTCGCCACCTACGCCGATACGCCCACCGACCGCTGGAAGGTGGCCGAGAACGACGTGGACGTCTCCACCGGCGGTGTCCTCTCCACGAAGGCGGTGCCCGCGCTCGCGCACGGGCGGATCGAGGCGGAGGCCGGCTGGGCGGGGCGTCACTTCAGCTTCAACAGCCCGCTCGGCAGCGTCCGGTACTGACCTCACCCCGAGTGACGTCGCGGACGTCGCCGCCCTACCGGGGCGGATCGACCATGCGAGGTCACCCGCGGCCGAGGAGCTCCGGAGTCCGAGGTGCGGGCTTCAGCGCGAGCACCGCGATGTCGTCCTGACGTCGTCCGCCGGTCCAGTACGTGACACTGCGTGTCAGCGCGTCGACCAGCTCGCGGGGAGTGGAGGGCCGGATGTGGGCGAGCGCCACCCTGGGGTCGTAGAAGGTTCCGTTCCGGTCACGGGCCTCGGTGATCCCGTCGGTCACCAGCAGCAGCGTGGCGTCCAGCGGCAAGTCGACCGTGTCGGGCCTGGTCGTGCCGTCCACCGTCGGCAGGTCCATACCGAGGGGAAGGCCGGGCGTCTTCGGCTCCACCATGGCCACATGGCCGTCGTTCAGGAGGTACGGAGCGGTATGGCCCCGACTGAGCAGGGACGCCTCGGTGGCGCCCGGCCGAATCTCGACGAGCAGAGCGGTGACGAAGCTCTCGGCGTGGTCCAGGTTGCCGGGGTCCTTTTCCCGGGTGATGGCGTCGTTCAGCCGATCGGCGAGTTCCGCCAGCGTCGCCGCCTGCCCGGCTTCGTGACGGAAGGCGCCGACGACCAGGCAGACGGTGGACACCGCCTGCAGTCCCTTGCCGCGGACGTCGCCGATGATCGCCCGGATCCCGAACTCCGTGTCCCGGATCGCGTAGAGGTCGCCGCCGACCCGAGCCTCCGCCTGCGCCGCTTCGTATCGGGCGGCGATCTGCAGCGAGCCCAGCCGGGTCGGTGGATCAGGCAGCACGGCCCGTTGCGCCGCCTCGGCGATGTCCCGGGTGACCGCCAGGTGCCGAGCCTGCCGATCCGTCAGCCATTTGCCCCACAGTCCGATGACGCTGACCAAGATGACGATGGCCAGGTCGACCAGCAGCGCCGACGCCGTCCGGCGCAGATAGAGATCGACTGCCACGGCGACGACACCGGCCACCGCGACGATGACCATGCTCGTCCGCCATCGGAGCACGAGCGTGGCGACGAGCGGCGCCGCCGCAAGGAACGGCAGACCGATATATGGTTCCGGGCCGAACAGATCGGCCGCCGCACCTCCGACGATCATCACCGCCGGCGCACACGCAAGGACCGTGACGAGGTGGACGCGGACGTGCTTCATGCCTCCCCCAGGCGCTTCCCAGCCCGCAAATTCCCTGGTCAGGCACGATACCTGGACCCGATCCGTCCTTGCGTCTTCGGGGCGGGCGTCGCTTGGCCGGCCGATACGGGCGGTGGTGTCCCCTGAAGACGAATCCCCGAAAATCGCCGATTCGGGAGAACTTCGAGGGCTCGTCAAGCATCATCACTGTCAGGTGAAGGGCCAGGAGCGCTCGATGCGCTTCGTACTCGGGGAGAGAGCCGGTGAGGATGAAGAGTCGCCGTAGGTTGCCGGTGCTGATCGCAGCGATGGGCATCGTGGGCATCGCCGTGGCGATCGCGACCGCGTTCGCTCCCGCCCGGCCGACGACCGCCTCGGCGGCGAAGGCCGCCGAGGCGGGCTCGCATCGCGTGGGCGTGCGACCGGTGGTCCATCCCGCCCAGTGGCTGCGCCGCCGCTGAGCCGGGAGGACGCCCGGCCTCGGCCTCACATCTCGACGGGGAGCAGGCCGCGTTCGGCGAAGACCTTCTTGGCGACGAAGGTCGCGTTCAGGGCTCGCGGGAAGCCGCAGTAGCCGGCCGAGTGGAGCAGGGCCTCGATGATCTCCTGCGGGGTCAGGCCGACGTTCAGCGCGGCGTTGATGTGCACTTCGAGCTGCGGCTCCGCTCCGCCGAGCGCGGTGAGCATGCCGATCGTCACCAGCTGCCGGTCGCGCGGGGCCAGGCCCGGACGGGCGTAGATCTCGCCGAATCCCCAGGCGACGATCTGGTGGCCGAGCTCCGGCGAGATGTCGGCGAGGGAGTCGACGACCTTCTGCCCGGCCTCGCCGTCGATCTGGCGCAGGACGTTCAGGCCGTGCTCGTACTTCTCTTCGCGGGTCATGATGACTCCCTGGTCTTCGGTCGTGATCGGCCGGTTCCGTCCGGCATGTCCATGACGGTAGGAGTTGGAGCGCGCTCTAACGCAAACCGGGAGCGGCCAGCTCGCGTACGACGCCGGCGAAGCCGTGGACCAGAGGGTTCTCCGTGCCCTCGGGCCAGGCCAGGACGACCCGGAGCGGCTCCACGTCGGTGAGCGGAACCCAGGCCAGGTCGGGACGCGCGTAGTAGCGCGCCATGCTCGCGGGCGCGAAGCAGATCGCCGCTCCCTCGGCGACCTGTTCCAGCATCTCCTCGACGTTGTCGTTGGTCGGGCCCCACCGTGGGGGCGAGCCGTCCGGCCGGGGGTTGACCGCCCACCAGTCGACCCACGCGCGGGGCGCGCGTTCGGTCCACATCAGGGGCTCGTCCTTGACGTCGAGGATCGACAGTCCCGTACGGCCCGCCAGCGGGTGACCGGCGGGCAGGCCGACGATCCTCGGCTCGGTGTGCACGACCTCGCTCCGCATTCCCGCCAGGTCCGCGGGCAGCCACACGAAGGCCACGTCCACCCGGCCGTCGCGCAGCGCCGCCGCCTCCTCGCCCCAGTCGAACCGCTTGGGCTCGACCCGTACGCCCGGGTGCCGGCGGGCGAACTCCGCGCGGGCGCGCGTCGTCAGCTCGCCCGCGCCGCTGGCCTCGAACCCGACCCGCAGCACGCCCGTCGCGCTCCGGCGGTGGCGTTCGGCGGCGGCGGTGACGCGGTCGGCCTGCTGGAGCGTACGCCGGGCCTCGGCGAGGACGTCGCGTCCGGCGGCGGTCGCGGTGACGCCTCCGGCGTGCCGGTCGAACAGCCGCACGCCGAACTCCGCCTCCAGGTTCTTGAGGGCGTACGAGAGCGCGGGCTGGCTCACGTACAGCCGCTCGGCGGCTCGGCCGAGGTTCCCCTCGTCGTCGATCACGACGAGGTACCGCAACTGGCGCAGCTCCACGCTGGGATCATAAGCGACCTTTATGGCTTGAGTGATCTTCTGTCTTGGACGCCGTACGCCCTCCGCTGGCTGAATGGAGCCATTCCCCTTCGACAGGAGTTCGTGAGATGAGCACTGAGAGCACGCGTACGGCGAGCGGCAGGGTCTGGCTGATCACGGGGGCGTCCTCCGGCTTCGGCCGGGCGATCGCGGAGGCGGCGCTGGCCGCCGGCGACACCGTGGTGGCCACCGCCCGCAAGCCGGAGTCGCTCGACGACCTGGTCGCCGCCCACCCGGACCGGGTGAGCGCCGTCCCGTTGGACGTCACCGACACGGCGCGGGTGTCCGCCGTCGTCGCGGAGGTGATGCTCTGGTACGGCCGGATCGACGTCCTGGTCAACAACGCCGGGCACAGCCAGATCGGCGCGGTCGAGGAGACCACCGACCGGGAGTTCCGCGACCTGATGGACGTGCACTTCTTCGGCCCGGCGGCGCTGGTCCGCGCGGTGCTGCCGCACATGCGCGAGCGGCGTTCCGGCGCGATCGTGCAGATGAGCTCGATGGGCGGCCAGTTGTCGTTCGCCGGGTTCGGGGCGTACTCGGCGACCAAGTTCGCCCTGGAGGGCATGTCCGAGGCACTGGCCGAGGAGGTCGCGCCGTACGGGATCAAAGTGCTGATCGTCGAGCCGGGCGCGTTCCGTACGGGCCTGTTCGGCGGCGCGCTGCATCAGTCGGCGGCGATGGACGCCTACGCCCAGACGGTGGGCAACACCCGCGCCATGGCGGAGGGCGCCCACGGCGGTCAGCCCGGCGACCCGGCCAAGGCCGCCGCCGCCATCCTCACCGCGCTGGACGCGGAGAAGACGCCGCTGCGGCTGCCCCTGGGCAACGACGCCGTCGACGCGCTCGTCGCGCACGCCGACGGCATCCGGCGGGAGCTGACGGAGTGGGAGGCCGTCTCGCGCGGCACCGACTTCGACTCCTGATGTCGGTGGCCTCCGCTACGGTGGGCGCCGGTCGCTGGAAGGGGTGGCATGGCGGGCAGCAGCGCGTCGGACGTCGTGATCGAGCCGTGGGGCGAGGGGGATCTCGAGCTGCTCCGGCGCATCAACGCGCCGGAGATGATGGAGCATCTCGGTGGGCCGGAGAGTGAGGAGAAGGTGCTCGACCGGCACCGGCGCTACCTCGAAGCGCGGGACCTGGGCCCCGAGGCGATGTTCCGCATCGTCGTGCTGCCCGAGCGGGAGGCCGTGGGCAACATCGGCTACTGGGAGCGCGAGTGGCGGGGCGAGACCGTCTACGAGACGGGATGGTGCATCCTGCCGGAGTTCAGCGGGCGGGGCGTGGCGACCGCCGCGGGGCGGCTCGTCGTCGAGCGGGCCCGCGCGCGGCGCCGGCATCGGTACCTGCACGCGTACCCGTCCGTCGATCACCCCGCGTCCAACGCGATCTGCCGGAAGCTCGGCTTCACGCTGCTGGGGGCGTGCGACTTCGAGTACCCGCCGGGGCACCTGATGCGCTGCAACGACTGGCGGCTGGAGCTCTGACCCCGGCACTGCGAGCCGAGGCCATGATCGAACATGCGTTTGAATCCGGCGCGTAGACTCCTGGTATGACCAGCGCTTTCCAGGCGTCGCTGCTGGACTCCGAGGACGAGATCGGGTTCCGCCCGCTCGGCCCGTCGGTGCGCCGGACGCCGCTCGACCGCGGAGCCTGGATCGACGTGCGCCGCAGCTGGGTCACCGGGGCCGACACGCTCTTCGAGCGGCTCCGGGACACCGTGCCCTGGCACGCCGAGCGACGGCACATGTACGACCGGGTGGTCGACGTGCCCCGCCTGCTGAAGTTCTACGACGAGGACGAGACGCTGCCCGATCCGGCGCTCGACGACGCGCGGCGGTCGCTCAACGCGCACTACGCGGCCGAGCTCGGTGAGCCCTTCCGCACGGCCGGCCTGTGCTTCTACCGCGACGGCCGCGACAGCGTGGCCTGGCACGGCGACACCATCGGGCGCGGCAGCACGCAGGACACGATGGTGGCGATCGTGTCGGTCGGCGCGCCGCGCGCGCTCACGCTGCGCCCGCGCGGCGGTGGCGGCGGGACCCTGCGGTTCGAGCTCGGCCACGGCGACCTCATCGTGATGGGCGGCAGCTGCCAGCGCACCTGGGAGCACGCCGTGCCGAAGACCGCCCGGCCCTGCGGCCCCCGCATCAGCATCCAGTTCCGTCCGCGAGGGGTCCGCTGACGCCCGTACGACGTCCGACTCCCGTACGACGCCCGCCGAGCCTCGGCTGCCCGTGGCCCGAATAGGCGGGCGAAAGCGGGAGATACTCGCTGGTGTCCCCGACCCATCGGAGGAGCAATGGCCTGGTTCGGCGCCCTCGTCCTCTTCGCCGGCGCGATTCTGACCTTCGCCGTCGGGGGTGACATCGGGGCACTCGACGTCCGCACGCTCGGCGTCGTCGGGATGGCGGTCGGCGGCGTCCTGCTCGTCGCCGGGATCCTGCGGCTGCGCCGCCGCCCCCGGGTCGCCGGGCGGCGCGCACCCGCCCGCGTCGTCCGGGACGGCGTGCAGGCGCAGGTGCAGGACCGGGTGTACCGGACGAGCAAGGGCAAGATCATCGCGATGATCGCCGTCGTCGTCTACATCCTCTCCCCCGTCGACCTGATCCCGGACGTGTTCCTGCCCGTCGGCATCGTCGACGACGCGACCGCGTTCACCTGGCTGCTGTTCGCGATCGGCCAGGAGGTCTCCCGCAAGCGCCGGAGCACGCTCACCCAGTGAGCGCGGGGCGGGCGTCCGGCGTGCCCGCGCGGTACCGCCCGGGCGCGGTCGCGAACTCGCGCTTGAACGCCCGCGCGAAGGCGAACTCGGAGGTGTAGCCGGTGCGCTGCGCGACCGCGCGCAGTGGAAGATCGGTGTCGCGCAACAGTCTCGCCGCGATCGTCATGCGCCACCACGTGAGGTAGGCCAGCGGCGGCGAGCCGACCGTGCCCGTGAAACGCCGGGCGAAGGCCGCCCTGGACAGCCCGCCCTCGGCGGCGAGCGACTCGACCGTCCAGGGCCGGGCCGGGTCGTCGTGGACGGCCCGCAGCGCGGCCGCGACGGCGGGGTCGCGGAGCGCGGCGGCCCAGCCGGTGCCGGCGTCGTCGGACCGATCCTCGTAGAACGCGCGCAGCATGTACAGCAGCAGCAGGTCGAGCAGGCCGGTGAGGGCGGCGTCCCTGCCGGGCCGCGGCCGGGCGCTGAGCTCGTGGCCGAGCAGTTCGATCGCGCCGCGCAGCGCGGGGTGCGCGCCGACGCGGGCCGGCAGGTGGACGACGTCGGGGAGCTCGGTCAGCAGCGGGTGGGGGCGCGACTGGTCCAGGCGGTAGGCCCCGCACAGCATCTCGGTCTGCGCGCCCGTGCCGTCCGCTTCGACGGGCAGGGCGACGCGGCCGTTCGCCAGGTCGTCGTAGGTGAGGCGGACGTCGGTCAGCGTCCGCGACGGTGTGTCGGCGATCCCGTGACCGAGCTCGCGCGGCAGGAGGACGACGTCGCCGACGCCCAGGAGCATCGGCTCACCGCGCGCGGGGATCAGCCAGCAGGAGCCCTTGAGGATGACGTGGAACCCGGCGCCCTCCTGCGGCCGGAACCGGATCCCCCACGGCGGGCGCAGGCACGTACGCGACGAGTGCGGCCGCCCGGTGCGCATCACCGCCACGGCGTCGCTCAGCACGTCCATGCACCGACCGTACCCTCCGACCGGCTCCGGCGAGACGATCGGATATGGATGCCGGACGTACGGGCATGGGACGGCCTTCTCGCGAGTCCTACCGTCGGTTCCCGGCGGAGGTCGCGGACGTGCCGTGACCCGCCGTGGATCTCGGGGAGGACGAGATGAGGATCGCCGTGTACGGGGCGAGCGGATTCACCGGCCGGCTCAGCGTGGCCGAGGTGCGCCGCCGCGGGATGACCCCGGTCCTGGTCGGCCGGAACGAGGACCGGCTGCGCACGGCGGCGGTGGAGTCCGGGGCGGCGGACGCCGAGGTCCGCCTCGCGGCCCTGGACGCACCGGACGCCCTCGTCGGCGCGTTCGCCGACTGCGACGCCGTGGTCAACTGCGCCGGGCCGTTCACGTCATGGGGCGGGCCGGTCCTGCGCGCCGCCATCGCAGCGGGCCGGCCCTACGTCGACACCTCCGGCGAACAGCGCTACATCAGGCGGATCCTGGACACCTACGACGCCGAGGCCGCACGCGCCGGCGTGGCGGTCGTTCCGGGCCTGGCCGACGACGGCGGGCCCGGCGACCTCATCGCGCACCTGACCGCGCAGCGGCTGCCGGAGGTGGAGGAGCTGGTCGTCGCGGACCTGCGGCGGCCCGGCGGGGCCTCGCGCGGCACGGCCCGGACCATGGCGACGGCGTTCGCCGACGGACCGCTCGACCACGTGGACGGCTCGCTGGTCCCCGCCGACGGCCAGGGCCCCGCGTCGCTCGGCGTGCCCGGCTCGGAGGAGGTGCCGGTCGCGCCGTTCCCGCTGCCGGGTGTGGCCACCGTGCCGCGTCACGTGCGCGCACGCCGGGTCCGGAGCGTCATCCGGGCCGACGTGGCGGCGCTCTTCCAGAGCCTGACGCCGGACCTCGTGGAGAGCGTCCCGGAGGTCCTGGACGACGAGACCCGGCGCGCCGGGCGGTGGCTGATGACGGTCCGGGCCGAGGACGGGGCGGGCGGCCGCGCCGAGGGCTGGGTCACCGGCCCCGACCCGTACGGTCTCACCGCGGTCATCGCCGTCGAAGGCGCGCGGCGGCTCGCCTCCGGTGAGGGACGCGCCGGCACCGCCGGCCGGGGACGGGTGGGAGCGCTGACGCCCGCCCAGGCGTTCGACCCGGCGGACTTCCTCGACTTCCTCGTGCCCTACGGCGTCGCCTGGCAGGTCTCGCCGGCGCCGGGTCAGGGGACGACGACGCGGTAGTGCGTCGTCAGGCGCCCCTCGTCGTCCAGGACGTGGAAGGCGAACGCCGGCGGGATCTCGTGGTCGACGAGGCCGTCCGTGCCCGCCGTGCCCGTCTCCCAGGGCAGCCGGATCGTGGAGACGACCCCCGGCGCGACCAGCAGCGGCCGGCCCGCGAACGTCGTCGCCGCCGGGGTGTGGGCGTGGCCGCAGACGACGGCGGCGACGTTCGGGTGGCGGGCGAGGAGCGCGGCGAGCCGCTCCTCGCCGAACTGCCGGATCCCGTCGACGTACGGGACGTGCAGCACGACGGGCGGATGGTGGAACGCGACCAGCACGGGCGTCGCCGGCGGCGTCTCGGCGAGCACCGTCTCCAGCCAGGCCAGGGTCTCCTCGTCGAGGCGGCCGTCGTCCCGCCCCGGGATCGACGAGTCGCACAGCGCGAACACCGCGCCCGGTGTGCGGTGCACCCGGTTGACCGGCCCGTCGCCGCCCGGCTCGTCGAGCAGCACCGCGCGGAACGGCGCGCGTACGTCGTGGTTGCCCGGACAGACGAGCACCGGGTGGCGGGAGGCCAGGAGACCCCGCGCCTCCTCGTACTCGGCGGGCAGCCCGTGGTCGGCGATGTCCCCGGTGACCAGCACGGCGTCCAGGTCGTACGGCAGCCGGTCGAGATGGGCCAGGACGGCCCGTGTCCGCGCGGCGGCGCGCGGCCCGCCGTCCAGGTGCGTGTCACTGAGGTGCGCGAAGACGATCACACGGTGGAACCTACGAGGTGGGGCGGAGACGGGTTAAGGTCCACTCCGCCCCGGAAGCCACCGACCAGTCAGCCGCCGCTGGTCGTGTAGCTCACGCCCGTGTACGCCGGGCCGCAGGTGTTCGCGCACGGCAGCGAGAAGGAGTAGACGCGGCCGCCGCCGATCAGGGCGTCCGACGCGTCGACGACCCGGATGCGGTAGTCGCGGCCGCCGGTCGTGGTCGGGGCGATGACGTACGCCTGGCCCATGTCGCCGTCCATGGTGGCGTTCTTCCACGAGGTCCCGTCGTAGTACTGCACGCCGTGGATGCCGTTCGGCAGGTGGGAGACGGCGATGACGGGCCACCAGACCTGGGCGTTCTGCAGGAATCCGATCTTGATGTCGCCGGTGTAGCCGGGCGCGGGCACGAACTGCCAGCCGATGTGCCGGTTGTTCCAGTGGTTCGGGTACATGTCGCCGACCGGGGCGCCGTTCTTGACGAACCGGTTGAGCGATGCCTGGGACAGGTCGAGGTGGTACGGGTCGTCGCGGCACCAGGCGTTCCCGTCGGCGCAGCTGTCGGCGACCAGCATGGTCAGCGTCGCGCCGTCGTAGGCGTCGGCGGTCCAGGATCCGTTGCGGCAGAAGGGCTGGTTCGGCGCTCCGTCGTTGACGCCGGTGCAGTAGTCGCCGATCGTCACCTGCACGTAGCGGCCGCAGTTGTGGCCGTTGTCGAAGATCCCCATCCGGGCGGCGTCCGACGACGAGATGGGGCGCGGGTAGCCGTTGTAGTCGTGCGGCGTGTTGAAGACGTTGAGGGCGACGAAGTCCTGACTGTCGAGGTTCGCCTGCGGCAGCCCGCATCCGCCGTACGGCGAGCCGAGCCCGGTGAACCAGGTCGCGTTGCCGGTGACGGGGGCGTCCGCCGCCGGAGCCGCCCCGCCGGTGGCGCCGGAGGCGGCCGAGCCGCCCACGGCCGCACCGCCGGTGGTGCCGGAGACGACCGCCGCGCCGGTCGGCGTCCGGTCGGCGGCGAGGGCCCGCGCTCCGGCCGGGGAGGCGCAGGCGAGCGTCAGCGCGCTCAGCGCCGGCAGCAGCGTGCGCAGCCGCCTGCGGTTCCGATGGGGCATCTCGGCCTCCAGGGGTCAGAACACCGGGTTCCAGCCGTCCGAGCCGGCCAGGTAGGCGTTGGGGGTGTACGAGGGCGCCTGGGAGGCAGTGAGCTGGGGCCGGTTCGCGTTGACCGCCGCGCCGGCGCCCGTGTCCCCGTACTCGGAGAACCGCGCGCTCTTCCACGAGAAGCCCGACATGTCGGTCCAGGGGTCGTCCCGGATGTGCGCGCCGAGCGTGCACTCGCGGAACAGCACCTGACCCACCGCGTGCACGTCGCCCGACGGGTGCCAGGGCCGGCCCAGGTACACCGACTTGGCCGGCGCGTTGCTCGTCAGCGTCGAGCGGTAGAAGAGGAAGCCGTACGGGTTCGTGTCGGTCGTCGCCGCCGCCGTGACGTACCCGTTGTTGGTCGAGGAGCCGCGGCTCAGCGAGTGGATCTCCGACCGGTCGAACACCGCGGTCCCCCGGCCGAAGATGAAGTCGACGTCGCCCTCGACGTAGGACTTGCGGATGTAGGACCGGCCGACGGTGCCCGTCCCGGCCGTCCACAGCAGGAGCGTGTCCTGGTTGCCGAGGACGCGCACGTTGTTCAGCACGGCCCGGTCCGCGTTCAGGTCCAGGGCCACCGCCTGGGAGCTCCCGTTCTTCGCCTCGTCGTAGTCGTTGGCGAAGGTGAGGTTCTCGGCGCGGAAGTCGTTCGCGGACACGGCGACCGTCGCGCTGCCCTGGGTGCCGTACGTGCTCGCCGCGTGGTTCTCGACGATGACGACCTGATCGCGGGTCGAGCCGGTGCCCTTGAGCGTGACGTGCGTCTTGGCCGAGGGGATCGAGACCGTCCCCCGGTAGGTGCCCGGCTTGACGTCGATCTCGTAGCCGGAGCCGTTCGAGGGGGCTGCGTTGACGGCGGCCTGCACGGTGGTGAAGTTCCCGCTGCCGTCCTGGGCCACGGTCACGACCGTGGCCGCCGACACCGGGCCGCCGTACGCCGCGGCCGCCGTCAACGCGAGCGACGCGAGGACCCCCACAGCGCCGACGCGTCGCATCTGGGACATTCCCGCCTCCCGAGAGCCGACCGGGCGAGGGTGGGCCCGGTCAGGAGCAGGTTCCGGCGCGCGTCACGCCGCGTCAAAGCGGTGGCGGGCGCCGGTGGCCGCCGCCGGGCGGCCCGTGCCCGCCCCCGCAGGTCACCGGCCGGGCGAGCGACCCTGCGGGGACGGCTCCGCACTGAAAGTTTCACCGTCGAAACGGCGGTTCTTACGGATTGCGGACGGCTCGCCGTCATCCCGGCTCCGGCCGCCCGGCCGCGGTTAGCGTGCGGGCATGCGCGTACTCGTGACCGGCTCCGCCGGGTTCATCGGATCTCACGTCGTCGAGACGCTCCAGGAGCACGGCCACGAGGTGCGCCTGCTCGACCTGCGGTCGGGCGAGGACGTCCGCGACGCCGCCACGGTCGCGCGGTGCCTCATCGGCGTGGACGCGGTCTGCCACCAGGCCGCCAAGGTCGGCCTGGGCGTCGACGTCTCCGACCTGCCCGCCTACGCCTCGACGAACGTCCTGGGCACGGCCGTCCTGCTCGCCGGGATGGCCGGGGCGGGCGTACGGCGGCTCGTGCTCGCCTCGTCGATGGTCGTGTACGGCGAGGGCGCCTACGACTGCCCGGCCCACGGCCGGGTGCGGCCCGGCCCGCGCGCCGAGGAGGACCTGGCGGCGGGACGGTTCGAGCCGCGCTGCCCGCTGTGCGGGACGGCGCTGACGCCGGGCACCGTCGGGGAGGACGCGCCCGTCGACCCCCGCAACGCCTACGCCGACTCCAAGCTCGCACAGGAGCACCTGGCGGCGTCGTGGGCCCGGACGACCGGCGGCGTCGTAGTGGCGCTGCGGTACCACAACGTGTACGGGCCGCGGATGCCGCGCGACACCCCGTACGCCGGGGTCGCCGCGATCTTCCGCTCGGCCCTCGAACGCGGCGAGGCGCCGCGCGTCTTCGAGGACGGCGGGCAGCGCCGCGACTTCGTCCACGTACGCGACGTCGCCCGCGCGAACCTCCTGGCCCTCGAGACGGCCGGGCCACACCCCGGTGCGCTGCGGGCGTACAACATCGCCAGCGGTGAGCCGCGCACGGTCGGCGAGATGGCGGGCGCTCTCGCCAAGGTGTACGGCGGACCCGATCCGGTCGTCACCGGCGGATACCGGCTGGGCGACGTCCGCCACGTCGTCGCCTCCCCCGACCGGGCCCGTACGGAGCTCGGCTTCCGCGCCACGATCCCCTTCGAGGACGGTATGGCGGAGTTCGCCACCCGCTCCTGAGCGCGTCCTCAGTCGTCGGGAAACTCGATCTCCGGTGTCTCGTCGGCGGCGACGAGGAAGTACCCGAGGAACGTCAAGCCTTCGTCCTGGGCGTCGAAACGGGCGATGCGGACACCCTCGGGCTCGTAGAACACGTCTCCGGGCCCGAGGACGGAGGCCGCCTCGCCCTCGACCTGGTAGACCACCGAACCGGTCTCGACGCTGCCGAACACCGGCCCGTTGTGCACGTGCAGCCCGGCCGCGTGGCCGGGCGCGATGGTGATGCGCCGGATCTGGACCCGGCCCGTGCTCCGAGGCGCCGGCAGGAACCGGTCGAGCAGGATCGAGCGCGTGACCGGCGGGGCGTCCTCGGCCTCGATGGCGTGGTTCGTCATGCGATCATCGTACATACCAGTAGGTACAAAGCGGGGCGCCATCGGCGACTCCGCAGGGCCATCGGGGTCGTCATCGGCTCAGGACGCTCAGCCAATCACGCAGCAGCGCCGCTTCGGTGGCCCTGAATCCGGCGTCCACGAGGGGGTCGGCACCGCGGCCATCCCCGACGGCGGCCAGCAGCGCCAGAGCCCGGTCGGCGATCCCCGTTCGGACGTCGGCCGCCGGTTCGGTACTGACGATCGAGTCGATGACGGTGTCACGCAGCCCGGTGAGCGGGGTCGGATCGCGCTCGTCCTCGGGCTGCGCCAGCAGCAGTAGCACGGCGCCGGTCGTCGACGCCTCAATGGCCCGAGCGGCCGTCTCGACCGGAACGCGGAGCCGGCCCTGCTCGCGGGCCCGCTCGAGGAGACGGCGCAGGATCTCGCCGTTCTCCTGCGCGGCGGCCGGGCGGCGACCCGGGCGCAGGTTGCCGTACATCAGGGCGTAGAACGCGGGATTGCGCAGCCCGAACTCGACGTGGATGTTCCAGCCGCGCCGGATGTCCTCGATCGCATCCTCGCTGGGCTCCAGTCCCCGCTTCTCGGCCAGATAGCTCTCGAACACGTAGCTGCCGAGGGCGTCGAGCAGGCCGTCCTTGTCTCCGAACAAGCGGTACAGCGCAGGTGTCTGCACCCCGGCGGCGGTCGCGACCGCCCGCGTCGAGATGCCGGCCGGCCCGTGCTCGGCCAACAGCTCGGCCGCCGCCTTCAGGATCGCCTCCTGCTGGTCGCGTCGTTCCACGCCCGTCTCGGGCGAGCCAGGGTCGCTGCGCATATGTCGATGGTAACAAGTTTCCGTTGACATTGACACTACCGTCGTTACCTGTTTAGCGTTGACGATGTCACCACGGCGCCTCAATCGCTAGGAGAACCCATGGCCCCATCCATCTCGACCGTCCGGCTCGGCTCCGGCGGCCCCGTCGTCGGCGCGCAAGGGCTGGGCTGCATGGGGATGAGCGAGTTCTACGGCGACACCGACGCCGACTCGGCCCGCCGGACCCTCGACGCCGCCCTGTCCGCCGGCGTCACCCTGTTCGACACCGCCGACATGTACGGCCGGGGCGACAACGAGCGGTTCCTCGCACCGTTCGTCCGCGCCCACCGAGACGACGTCGTCATCGCCACCAAGTTCGGCAGCGTCCGCGCCGATGACGGGTCGATGTCGATCAGCAACGACCCCGCCTACATCCGGCGTGCCGTCGACGCCAGCCTGACGCGGCTGGGCGTCGAGGTCATCGACCTGTACTACATGCACCGCCGCGACCCGGCCGTCTCGCTGGCCGACTCCATCGGAACGATGGGCGACCTCGTCCAGGCCGGCAAGGTCCGCCACCTCGGCCTGTCCGAGGTCACCGGCGACGAACTGCGCGAAGCCCACGCCCACCACCCGATCAGCGCGGTGCAGTCGGAATGGTCGCTGTTCACCCGCGACATCGAACGCAGCCTCGCACCCGTCGCCGCCGAACTCGGTGTCGGCGTGGTCGCCTACTCCCCCCTCGGGCGCGGCTTCCTCACCGGCGCCCTGCCGAGCGAGTTCACCGCCGGCGACGTCCGCTCCCGGTTCCCCCGCTTCACCGGCGAGAACGCCCAACGCAACGCAGCGCTCCTGCACCCCATCACCACGATCGCCGCCGACCGGGGCGTCACCCCCGCACAGGTCGCGTTGGCCTGGCTGCACCAGCGACGCGCCGCCCACGGCCTCACCGTCGTGCCGATCCCCGGCACCCGGCACCCGAACCGCCTGCAGGAGAACCTCGCCGCACTCGGACTCACCCTCACCGCCGACGAACTCGCGCGTCTCGAACCCATCGCCGCCCAGGTCACCGGCGACCGGTACCCCGACATGACCGAGACGTCCAACGCCCGCGAAAGCCGACCGACCGACTGACCGCACGACCCACCACGCGCATCGAGAACGGAACAACGATCATGTCCAGCATCACCGTCGGCATCGCCTACACCTCCGGCTACGGCCACACCCGCGAACTGGCGAACGCCGTCGCCGAGGGAGCCGCATCAGTACCCGGCACACGCGTCGAAATGATCGACGTCGACGTCGCCGCCATCACCGACGACGACTGGCGCACCCTCGACGGGTGCGACGCGATCATCTTCGGCAGCCCGACCTACATGGGCAGCGCCTCCGGTGCCTTCCACGCCTTCGCCGAAGCCACCTCCGGCCGATGGATGACCCGCGCCTGGCAGGACAAGATCGCCGCCGGATTCACCAACTCCGGCTCCATGAGCGGCGACAAACTGCACACCCTGCAGTATTTCTCCATGCTCGCCGCCCAACACGGCATGCACTGGATCAGCCTCGGCCTGCTGCCCGGCTGGAACACCACCACCGCCAGCGAACACGACCACAACCGACTCGGGTTCTACCTCGGCGCCGGCGCCCAGACCTGGAACGACCAGGGTCCCGAAGCCGTCCACGGCGCCGACCTGGCCACCGCCCGCCACCTCGGCCGGCGAGTAGCCGCCCACACCAGCCGGTTCACGGACACCGTGGACCTCACCGGCATCCCCGACACCGCAGCCGGCTGAGGTCCTTCAAGGGGGCAGACGGCGGCCGCCGCCACGTGAGGGCCGGGCCCGCCGCGATGGCCGCGGTCTGCCTGCCGACCCCACGCCCGTGGATGACACCCGGGAGGGATCCGGCGGCTCAGACGCCGAGCGGGAGGCGGACGACGAAGCGGCAGCCGGCGCCCGCGTTCGAGACGCCGATCTCCCCCGCGTGGGCCTCGACGATGCCGCGGGCGATGGCCAGGCCGAGCCCGGCCCCGCCGCCGGGCGTGCGCGCGGCCTCGCCACGGAACGCCACGTCGAACAGGCGCGGCAGGTCCTCGTCCGGGATCCCGCCGCAGGCGTCGGACACCGCGACGTACGCCATGCCCTCCTCCGCCCCCGCCACGATCTCCACACCGCCGTCCTCCGGGGTGTGCCGGATCGCGTTGACGACGAGGTTGCGCAGGGCGCGGCCGAGTTCGGCGGCGTCCACCTCGACGGGCAGGACGCCGTCGGCCTGCCCGCGCAGCCGTACGCCCTTCGCCCGGGCCAGCGGCTCGGTCCCGGCGACCGTCTCCGACACCAGGTCGCCGAGGCCGACCCGCTGCCGGGACAGCCGCAGCGCGCCCGCGTGGATCCGGGACAGCTCGAACAGGTCGTCCACCATCGCGGTGAGCCGGTCCGTCTCCGCCCGCATCTGCGCGTGGTACTGCCGGACGGTGACCTCGTCGGCCACGACCTCGTCCTCCAGCGCCTCCGCCATCGCCCGCAGCCCGGCCAGCGGGGTGCGCAGGTCGTGACTGACCCAGGCGACGAGCTCACGGCGGCTGGTCTCCAGGGCGCGTTCGCGGGTGCGGGCCGCGTCGAGGCGCTCGTAGGCGGCGGACAGTTCCGCGCCGAGCTCGGCGAGTTCGGCGGGCAGCCGGCGCTCCGGCGGTCCGAACCGGCCGGTCTCCCCCGCCGTACGGACGGACGCCAGCAGGGACCGGGTGCCGCCGATGAGCCGGTGGCCGAGCAGGAGCGACACCCCGAGGCCGACGAGCCCGCCGATCACGGTCACCGTCAGCGCGACGGACCGGTCGTGGTCGCTGATCAGCATCTTCAGCGTGATCGCCACGATGCCCGCCACGGTGGCGAGCACGGTCGCGGCCGACACCACGGCGAGCAGGGCGGTGATGGACCGCCCGCGCAGCGCGTACAGCGCCGAGACCCCGGCCACGCCGACGAGCAGCGCGGCACCGGCGGCGTACGCCACCACCTCGACGAACGCGTTGAAAGGAATCATGTTCGCGGCTCGAATCGGTAGCCGACGCCCCACACGGTGAGGATCCGCCGGGGCGCGGTGGGGTCTTGTTCGATCTTCTCCCGGAGCCGGCGAACGTGGACCGTCACCGTCGACGAGTCCCCGAACTCCCAGCCCCAGACGTTCCGGAGCAGGTCCGCGCGGGTGAACGCCTGCCGGGGATGGCGCATCAGGAACGCCAGCAGGTCGAACTCCCGCGCCGTCAGCGAGACCTCCGCGCCGCCGAGCCGTACCTCGTGCGCGGCCGCGTCCACCGTCAGGTCGGCGTCGGTGATCGTCCCGCCGGTCGGCCCGAGCGCGCCGCGCGCCCGGCGCAGGACCGACTTGACGCGCAGCGCCAGCTCACGGGGGCTGAACGGCTTGGTGACGTAGTCGTCGGCGCCTGTCTCCAGCCCGATGAGCCGGTCGGTCTCCTCTCCCAGCGCGGTCAGCATGACGATCGGCACCGGCCAGCGTTCGCGGAGCCGCCGGCACACCTCCAGGCCGTCGATGCCGGGCAGCATGAGGTCGAGGACGACGAGGTCCGGAGGGCGCTCCTCGGCGGCGCGCAGCGCGGCGAGCCCGTCGGCGACGCAGACGACCTCGTGCCCGTCGCGGAGGAGGTAGCGGGACACGACGTCGGCGACGGTCGGATCGTCGTCGACCACCAGCACGCGCCCCGTCTCGGATCTCACCATGGCGACCTCACCAGCGCCTGGACCGTCAGCGCGGTCACGGCCTGTGCGAGGAGCAGCGTACGGGCCGGCGGGCGGTGGACGGCGCACGCGATCGTCGTCCAGGCCGCGTACGGGATCCAGATCCGCTCGACCTCGCCTCGGGTGACGCCCGACAGGTCGAGCGCGGCCATCCCGATCAGCGCGGCGGCGACCGGCAGGCCGAGCCGTCCACCGCCGACCGGGGCCGCCCGGCGGGCCATCGCACGGGCGAGGGGGACCACCCGTCCCAGCACCGCCGGAAGGGCCATCGCGGTCGCAGGGCCGATCAGCAGCGCGAGCACGGACAGATCCCCGAGCAGGAAGTAGGCGTACGGCCGCGCCCGGGCTCCCCCGCCCGCCGCCCAGGCGGCATGCGTGCCCGCGACGCCCGCGAACCACGAGAATCCCGCGAGCGTGAAGGCGACCGGAACGACCAGGCACCCCGCGGCCAGCGCGCCCAGGACCGGGCGAGGCGGTCGCGTCAGGAGGAGGACGGCGAGCGGCAGCGCGAACACCGGCAGCAGCCCGTAACTCAGGTACGGCAGCGACCCCAGCAGCAGCCCGCCCGCGAACGCCGCGGCCACCACCCGCCACCGCCCGGCGAGTGCCCCAGCGGACGACGCCGCAGACGACGGCACAGCGGACCGCGCGGCGGGTGGCTCAGCGGACCGCGCGGGGAGCGGCGCGGCGGCGACGGTGAGGAGGGCCACGGCCCAGGCCGCGACGCCGAGGAACAGGGCGTCCACGCTCGTGGCGACCCACAGGGCCGTGGGCGCGAGGACGAGGAACGGGACCGCACGGCGGGCCGTCTCGGCACCGGCCAGCCTCCGGACGGTGACCGCGATGGCGGCCGAGGCCGAGCCACCTGCGACGATCACGAGGGCCGCCGCCCAGCCCGCGTCCCGCAGACCCGCGGACCGGAGCGCCCACAGGATCAGGGTCGGCAGGGGCGGATGGCCCTTCACGTGCGTGGGATACGCCTGCATGTCCCGCGCGAAGCCGCGCAGCCAGCGCAGCGGGTCGTCGCCGACGGCGGGCAGGCCGGCCAGGTACTCGGTCGGCGCGGTGAGGGGCCGGGCCAGACCGTCCGGCAGCTGCAGCACCACCGCCCACAGCACCGACCCGAGCCACGCGACGGCGAGCAGCGCGCCCCAGGGCAGCCGCCGCGCCGCGACCGGCAGGACCGCGACCGCGACGAGCGCCAGGGCCGCCGCGGGCAGCAGCGGGCCGAGCAGCAGCCGGGGCGAGGCGTGCAACGGCGGGAACCGGTCCACCGGCAGGTACCCGGCGGCGCGGAGGACGGCGCCGACCGCGAACCCGGCAAGGATGATCCCGGCCCACGCCGCGAGGGCCGTCCGAGCATGCCGCCCCACTCCCTCACGGAGTCCCCTGGGAGGTCGCCCCGGCTCGCCGCCTCCGGCAGCCTGCCCCGGTCCTTCGCCGAGCCCGCCGGCGGCCTCGCCCGGCTCTTCGGCGGCCCCTCCGGGAGCCGCGCCCGGCTGGTCGGGCGGGTCGGCCGGACGCCTCTTCCGGCCGGGCGACCTCACCGGCACGCTGAAGCTGATCACGTCCCCACACTAGGACTGACCAGGAGGGATGCGCCGTACACGTCATCACTCCGTAAGGGTTTCCGGCGCGGGTCCCGGCGTAGCGTCACGAACGTGATCGACGTTGTACTGCCCTGCCTCGACGAGGCCGCCGCCCTCCCGTGGGTACTGACGCGGATGCCCGCGGGCCATCGCCCGATCGTCGTCGACAACGGCTCCACCGATGGCTCGGCGGAGATCGCCGAAGCCCACGGGGCGCTCGTCGTGCACGAGCCCCGCCGCGGCTTCGGCGCCGCCTGCCACGCCGGGCTGCTCGCCGCGACCGCCGACATCGTCTGCTTCATGGATGCCGACGCCTCCCTCGACCCGGCCGACCTGCCCGAGGTCGTCCGCCTGCTGGCGGCCGGCCTTCCGGGCGCCGATCCGGATGCGGACCGGCTCGGCGCGGACCTGGTGTTGGGGCGGCGGCGGCCGGTCTCGTTCCGGGCGTGGCCACCGCATGCGCGGCTCGGCAATGCCCTCGTCGCGCGCCGCGCGGGTCTGCGCGACCTCGGCCCGATGCGGGCGGCCCGGCGGACCCGCCTGCTCGACCTGAACCTGACCGACCGGCGGTCCGGGTACCCGCTGGAGATGGTGCTGCGCGCCCGCGCCCAGGGCTGGCGGATCGCCGAGACGGACGTCGCCTACCACCCGCGTACGGGCCGGTCGAAGGTCACCGGCACCGTACGGGGCACGCTCCGGGCCGTCCGCGACATGCGCCGCGTCCTGGAGACGGTGTGACCGCCCGCGCCGGAGGCGGTCCGGTGACGCTGCTCGTGATCGCCAAGGAGCCGGTGCCCGGCCGGGTCAAGACCCGGCTGACCCCGCCGTACACGCCCGTCCAGGCGGCGGCCCTGGCGGAGGCGGCGCTGGCGGACACGCTCGCCGCCGTCGCGGCGGCGCCGGCGGCGCGACGGGTGCTCGTCCTCGCCGGGCGTCCGGGCCCGTGGCTGCCCGCGGGCTTCGAGGTGGTGCCGCAGCGCGGCGGCGGACTGGACGAGCGGCTCGCGAACGCCTTCGCCGACGTCGGCGGGCCCGCCGTCCTCGTCGGCATGGACACGCCCCAGGTCACTCCGGCACGGCTCACGCGGGCGGCCCGGAGCCTCGACGACGGGGACGCGGTGTTCGGCCCCGCCGCCGACGGCGGGTTCTGGCTGCTCGGCCTGCGGCGGCCCGATGCCCGGTTGCTGCTCGGGGTGCCGATGTCGCGTCCGGACACCGGGGCGTGTCAGCGCGCCCGGCTGCGCGGCCTGCGCGTCACCACTCTCGAGACGCTGACCGACGTGGACACCGCCGCCGACGCCGTACGGGTGGCGGACCAGGCGCCCGGCACGCGGTTCGCCGCGACGCTCGCGGCGATCGGCCGGGCCGGGGACCCCGCGCCCGTCCCCGTACGAGGAGGCGCGGGATGATCGGCGGGCTGTACGAGGGGTCCCTCGCCGGCCTCGGGTCGGTGGAGATCGAGCACGCCGACGGGCGGCGGGAGCGCCTCCCGGTCGACCAGTGGTGCGACGGACGGCCCGGCGACCACGCACTGCTGGACCGTTGCGCCGGGCCGACGCTCGACGTCGGGTCCGGGCCGGGGCGGCTCACGGTCGCGCTCGCCGAACGCGGCCTGCCCGCGCTCGGCATCGACGTCACGCCGTACGCCGTCGAGATGACGCGGGCGGCGGGCGGGCTGGCCCTGCTGCGTGACGTGTTCGGCCACGTCCCGGGGGCCGGGCGGTGGGAGACGGTGCTGCTGGCCGACGGCAACATCGGCATCGGCGGCGACCCCGCCGCGCTGCTGCGCCGCGTCGAGGCGCTACTGCACCGGCGTGGCCGGGCGATCGCCGAACTCGGCGCGACGACGCGTACGGAGTGGGTGCGGCTCCGCGACCCGCGGCAGGTGAGCGACTGGTTCCGCTGGTCGCACGTCGCCCGCGACGCGATCGGCGCCTACGCGGAGCAGGCCAGGCTGCGGGTGGCCGAGATCTGGACGGAGGCCGGGCGATGCTTCGCCGACCTGACCCCGCTCGCCTGATCACGGCGATCGGGCGGTTCGCCTCGCGGGAGCGCGACGAACGGGACGAGCGGACCGCCGCGTGGCTCGGCGTGGCGCTCGGCGTCAGCTTCACGGTCGCGTTCGTGACCGGGCTGGTCAGCCACTTCATGCAGCATCCGCCGGGGTGGGCGGTCTGGCCGTCGCGGCCGGTCGGCCTCTACCGGCTCACGCAGGGCGCGCACGTGATCGGGGGCCTGGCCACGATCCCGCTGCTGCTGGCCAAGCTGTGGACCGTCTATCCGCGGCTGTGGCAGTGGCCGCCGGTGCGCTCGGCGGGGCACGCGCTCGAACGGGCGCTGGTGTTCCCGCTCGTCGGCGGCGCGCTGTTCCAGCTCGTGACCGGGCTGTTCAACATCGCGTACTTCTATCCGTTCCCGTTCTTCTTCACGACGGCGCACTACTGGACCGCCTACATCGTCTACGGCGCGCTGGTCGTCCACGTCGCGAACGAGTGGGCCAAGGTCCGCGGCCTGCGTCCCGGACGGGCCGGTGCGGACGCGCGCCCCACCGGGCCCTCGCGCCGGGGGTTCCTCGCGACCGTCGCGGGGGCGTGCGGGCTGGTCGGGCTGACGACCGTCGGGGAGACGTTCACCCCGCTCGGCCGGCTCGCGCTGCTGGCCCCGCGCCGGCCCGGTGTCGGGCCGCAGCGGCTGCCGGTGAACAAGACGGCGGCCGCCGCCGGCGTCCGCCCGGATCCGGCCTGGCGGCTCGCGGTCACCGGTGACGTGGCCCGTGAGCTGTCCCTGTCGCTCGCCGACCTGCGGGCCATGCCACAGCACGTCGCACGGCTGCCGATCGCGTGCGTCGAGGGCTGGAGCGCCGAGGGGACCTGGGCTGGCGTACGGCTCCGCGACGTCCTCCACGCGGCGGGCGTGGACGCGGGCGCGCGGGTCCGGGTGGAGTCGCTGGAGGCCGGTGGGCGGTACCGCGCCTCGGAGGTCGACCCGCCGCACTGGCACGACGAGCTCACGCTCCTCGCCATCGGCCTGAACGGCGAGCCGCTGTCGCCCGATCACGGGTACCCGTGCCGGCTGATCGCCCCGGACCGTCCCGGCGTGCTGCAGACCAAGTGGATCGCCCGGCTGGTGGTGCACGGGTCATGAGGGTCGTGCGGGGACGCCTCATCGCGTACGGCCTCGGCGCGGCGCTGATCGGCGTCGGCGGCGCCGGGCTGCTGCGCGACGCCGCCGAGACCGACCCGGTGGGCTGGCTGGTCTGGGTCGCGGGCGCGGCGCTCGTCCACGACCTGCTGGTGGTCCCGGCCGTGCTCGGCGTGGCCCTGCTCACCGGGCGGCTGCCGGCGTCGTACCGCCGGCCGGTCCGGGTCTCGCTGGTGCTCGCGGCGTCCGTCTCGGCCGTGGCGCTGCCGATGGTGCTCGGGCTCGGCCGCCGGGCCGGGGACCCGTCACGGCTCCCCCAGGCGTACGGCGTCCACCTCGCGGTCGTCCTCGCCCTGATCGGCGGGGCGGGCGCCGCCGCCGTGGCGCTCCGTACGGCCCGGGTCAGACGAGGACGTTCCCGCCGTCCACGGTGAGGACGGTTCCGGTGGCGAACGGCTCGGTGAGCAGGTACAGGTAGGCGCGCGCGATGTCCTCGACCTCGCCGACCCGGCCCGCCGGGATCACGGCGCCGGTGTCGGCGTACATCCGATCCCGGTCCTCGTCGCTCATCCCGGCCCACAGCGGGGACCGTACGATGCCGGGAGACACGGCGTTGACCCTGATCGGCGCGAGTTCGACGGCGAGCGCCCTGGTCAGGGCGTCGATGGCGCCGCAGACGCTCGCCGCGACCGACCAGCCCGGTCCTGGCCGGTCCTTGACGATGCCGGTCGTCAGCGTGATCGAGCCGTCCTTGCGCAGGTGCGGCACCGCCGCCCGTACCGACGCGAGCACGCTGAAGTAGCGCAGCGTGAAGAAGTCGCGCGCCGTGTCCAGGTCGAGGGCGTCGACCCTCATCAGCGACAAGGACTCGCCCGCGGTGTAGACGAGGTGGTCGATCGGACCGAGCCCGGCGAACAGCGCGTCGATCGCGCGGGGGTCCGCGAGGTCGACGACCCGGCCGGTGGCGCCCGCGGGCAGCCGGCCGAGGGCGCGGTCGACGCTGCCCTGTCTGCTGGAGGCCACCGTGACCGCGGCGCCCTGCCGGGCGGCCGACTCCGCGGCCGCCAGCCCGATGCCCGAGGTGCCGCCGAGGACGACGACGCGTTGACCCTGCAGATCCATGGTGTGGTCCTTTGTGGAAGGGGGATTCCGGCCCATCAACGATGTCCCCGCGAGACCGCCCACGTCCAAGACCTCGTTCTTCGCCTGTAATACCCTGCGGGCATCAGGCAGGTAAGGAGACGCTGGTGG
Organism: Actinoallomurus rhizosphaericola; assembly: GCF_024055675.1. Lineage (NCBI taxonomy): Bacteria > Bacillati > Actinomycetota > Actinomycetes > Streptosporangiales > Thermomonosporaceae > Actinoallomurus > Actinoallomurus rhizosphaericola. The sequence goes on from NZ_JAMXMW010000002.1 coordinate 476,254, forward strand.
ACGTCGATCTGCGGAAGCTGCGTTACTTCGTCGCGGTGGCCGAGCGGCTGCACTTCGGCCGGGCCGCCGAGGCGCTGCACATCGCGCAGCCGGTGCTGTCCCGCCAGATCCGGGCGCTCGAGGGCGAGCTGAAGGTCCAGCTGTTCGTCCGCACCAAGCGGTCCACCGAGCTGACGCCCGCCGGTGAGCAGCTTCTCGCGGACGCCCGGCCGCTGCTGGCCGCGGCGGAGGCGCTGCGCCGCCGGGTCGGGCGGGCCGCACGGGGGGCCGACACCTTCACCGTCGGGTTCATGCCGGGGCTGATCGTCACCCCGGCCGTGCAGGCGCTGAGCGAGCGCCATCCGGGCCTGACCGTGGAGGTCGTCCGCACGACGTGGACGGACCAGACGGAGGTGATCCGCGACGGCCGGGTGGACGTCGGCTACGTGCGCCTGCCGGTCGACCAGCGCGGGCTGCGGATCCGGCCGCTGCTGACCGAGCCGCGTGTCGTCGTCCTGCCCGGTGGCCACCACCTGGCGGGCAAGGACGCCGTCGGGGTCGCCGACCTCGCCGACGAGCATCTGCTCCAGGACCCCGACAGTGTCCCGGAGTGGCGTGACATCGCCACCGAACTGCGCCGGCCGGGAGGACGGCCGCCGGAGCCGGTCTTCCACGCGGTGGAGGAGAAGCTCGAGCACGTGGCGGCCGGTCGCGGCATCGTGGTCCTGCCGCTGTCGGTCATGACCTTCTACACCCGGCCGGACGTCACCCACGTCCCGGTGGCCGACCTTCCACCGAACCAGGTCTGCCTCGCCTGGGACAGCACCCGCCGCAGCCGCCTGATCAACGAGTTCGCCGCGATCGCCACGGAGCTGCAGGGCGGTGAACTCCCCGCCGAGCGGCCGAGTCGACCGACTCGACCGCTCGGGTAGCGAGGCTCCGTCAGTGGAACTGGGGGACGACGAGGTAGATGCCGTAGCAGACGATCAGCGCGCAGGCCAGGAAGCAGAGCCCGGCGGCGACGGTGGCGAGCGTTCCGTCCCGGTCCCGGCCCGTGTCCGCCGCCGGCCGTACCGACCAGGCGAGGACACCGACCGCGAAGATCACGACGATCGCGACGCCGACGGCGAAGGCGACGACGGCGACCTCCCCGAGGGCGCTCCACTTGATGTTCATCGCACTCCCCTCACGCCGCGCCGGCCTGCGACATGACCGCCGTCGTCGGCTGGTCGTTGACGTTCGCGGCGTGCACCGGGTTGCGCCGGGACACCGCGTAGATGCCGGTGGCGACGGCGATCGCCGCGACCAGGACCACGATGATGCCCGCGGTGCCCTGCTCGGCCACCGCCGCCGCGAGCCCGCCGACCGCCGCGGCCGCGGGCAGGGTGAACACCCAGGCCAGGACCATCCGGCCCGCGACGCTCCAGCGCACCTCCGCGAGCCGGCGGCCGATCCCCGCACCGAGGATCGCGCCGGAGCACACCTGCGTCGTGGACAGCGCGAATCCCAGGTGGGAGGAGGCCAGGATCACGGTCGTGGCGGAGGTCTCGGCCGCGAACCCCTGCGGGGACTCGATGTCGGCCAGCCCCGTGCCCATCGTGCGGATGATCCGCCAGCCGCCGATGTACGTGCCGAGGGCGATCGCCAGGCCGGCCATCGTGACGACCCACCAGGGCGGCCCGGAGCCGTGGGACAGCACTCCCGCCGAGATCAGCGTGAGGGTGATGACGCCCATCGTCTTCTGGGCGTCGTTGGTGCCGTGCGCCAGCGACACCAGCGAGGCCGAGGCGATCTGCCCGGCCCGGAAGCCACGCCCGACCTCGTCCCGGCGGCCGCGCCGCGTGATCACGTACGCGAGGTAGGTCGATGTGACGGCGACCACGCCCGCGATCAGCGGCGAGGCGAGCGCGGGGATGAGGATCTTCTCCGTGACCACGGAGAAGTGGACGCCCTTGACCCCGGCGCCCACCCAGACGGCCCCGATCAGTCCCCCGAACAGCGCGTGCGAGGAACTCGACGGCAGGCCGAACACCCAGGTCACGAGGTTCCACACGATCGCGCCGACCAGGCCCGCGAAGATCATCGCCGGTGTGACGAGCGAGTCGTCGACGATCCCGCCGGAGATGGTCTTGGCCACCTCCGTGGACAGGAACGCGCCGACCAGGTTGAGCGCGCCGGAGATCAGCACCGCGATCCGTGGCGGCAGCGCGCCGGTCGCGATGGAGGTCGCCATCGCGTTGGCGGTGTCGTGGAAGCCGTTGGTGAAGTCGAATGCCAAGGCCGTGATGACCACGGCCACTACGAGGAACGACCAGTCGCCCATTGATCCCGCCTTCGGTCCGGCGGCTCACGTACCCCTGAAACCGTAGGTTCACCCCCTGAACACGCCGTGAACCGCGCGGAACACCCGAACCGGAAGACGGCGACGACGACACGAAGCCGGCGGACGGCGACGGCGCAAGGGCGGGAGACGGCAGCGGGCCACCGCCTCCCGTCGGGGAGTCAGAGCTCGACGGTGTCGCCCGGCGAGAACCGCTCGTACGCGGTGCCGGTGCCCGGGCCGTTCGCTCCGAGCAGGCCGTTCACGACCGTCTTGCCGATGTCGCTGAGGACCTCGTCGTGTACGGAGAAGGCGCGGGCCGGCTTGACGGCACGGACGTAGTCGATGACCTCGGCGGGCTTCTGCCAGGGTCCGCTGATCGGCACCATGAGGGCGTCGACCGGCCGCTCCGGCGCGGTGAAGGCGTCGCCCGGGTGGAAGACGCTCCCGTCGATGAGGAATCCGACGTTGCCGATGCGGGGGATGTCCGGGTGGATGACCGCGTGCCACTCGCCGTGGACCTCCACGCCGATGCCGTTCACGTCGAAGGCGTCGCCGTGGCCGACGACCGTGACCCGGCCGCCGAGGCCCTCCAGCTTGGCGGCGGTGGCGCCGTTGGTCCAGACCCGCAGCTTCGGCGACGCGTCGAGCGCGGCGCGCAGCGATCCCTCGTCGAAGTGGTCGAAGTGCTCGTGGGTGATGAACACCGCGTCGGCGCCGTCCAGCGCGCCGGGCGCGGTCAGGCCGCCCGGGTCGACGACCAGTGTGGTGCCGTCCTTCTCGATCCTGATGCAGGCGTGTCCCAGCTTGGTCAGTCGCATGCGCCGACGTCCCTTCGTCTTCCACATTTTTACAGCCATGCTGTATATCAGTGCCGAATATACAGCATGGCTGTAGAGTCCCCGGCATGGACGAGGTGGACGTGAACGAGGTCGCCCATGAGCTGCGGCTGGTCGTCGGGCGGCTGGTGCGCCGGGCCCGCCGCCCGGAGGACCTGCCCACGCCCCAGGCCGCCGTGCTCGGCCACCTCGACCGGGAGGGCCCGCTGACCACCGCCGACCTGGCCGAGCGGCAACGGGTGCGGCACCAGTCGATGGCCCGTACGGTCGGGCGGCTCACCGCCCTCGGCCTGATCGCCGCCGGGCCGCACCCCAGCGACGCCCGCAAGACCCTGCTCACCATCACCGACGCGGGCCGTGCCGAGCTGCAGAGCCAGCGGACCCGGAGGACCGACTGGCTGGCGGAGGCGATGGCGAGCGAGTTCGACCCCGAGGAGCAGCGGGACCTGGCCCGCGCGGTCGCCCTCCTGGCCCGGCTGGCCGACCGCTGAACGCCCGACCCCGGCCGCAGGAACGCCCGGCCCCGGCCGCCGAACGCCCCGCCGGCCGCCGAACGCGCGCCCGGGCGGCCCCCTGAACGACGTACGGGCCCGGGACGTGGGTCCCGGGCCCGTACGCGACTCACCGAGGCTCAGCCGGTGCGGAGGTAGACGCCGTCGCTGGTCGGGTCGTCCGGGTCGCCCTCGGGGGACGAACCGCCGACCGACCAGACGGTCTTCGTGCCCGGCCGGTTCGCCAGCGCGGTCAGGTTGACGTCGTGGCCGGACGGGCGCGGCGCGGCCGAGGAGGTGAACGTGTCACCGGTGACGTGGACGAGCGCCGGGTCCCACGCCCCCTGCAGGATCCACACGCCGCCCGACCCGTCGGCCGCCACCTTGGTGTACGCCTGGCCCTTCGCGGTGACGAAGGACTTGGACTTCGTGCCGGTCAGCCGCAGCGCCAGCCGCGTGTAACAGGTGTCGTCGCCGTCCTCACCGCAGGACCACGACTGCGCGCCGACCGCCCAGACGTTCTTCCCCGACACGGCGATGCCGGTGAGGACCGTGGCCGCGTCGGGCTCCGGCTTGGCCAGGGCGACGGTCTTGACGACCTTCCACGACCTGCCGTCGTAGTGGACCACCGCGGCCTTGTCCCCGATGGAGCCGGCCGCCCAGATGTTCTTGGCGGACACCGCCTGCAGGGCGACGACGTGGGCGGGAAGCCTGACGCTCGCCCACCTCTTGCCGTTCCAGTGCCGGGCCGTGGTGCCGCCGTTCACCGCCCACACGTTCGAGGCGCTGACCACGTCGGCGTCGGTGGCGCGGAAGACGCCGCTGAACTTCGCGGACGTCCACTTCTTGCCGTTCCAGTGCACGACCGCGCTCTCTTCGGCGCTGAACGCCCAGACGTTCTTGCTGGACGAGGCGTCGACGACGTTCAGCGCCATCGACCAGCCGGCGGGCAGCCTCACGTCCTTCCAGGTCGTCCCGGACAGGCGCTGGACGACCGGCCGCGTCGTGCCGCTGACGGTCCGCTTGCCGACGGCCCAGGTGCTCCCGGTCGGCGCGACGGTGACGTCGCTCAGGATGTCGTCACCCGGCAGTTTCGTCGTCTGGGTGACCCGCCAGGCCGGCGTGGCGGCGTGCGCCGTGCCGACGCCCATTCCGAGGGCCAGCGCCGCCACGCCCGTCCCCACGATCAATCGTCGCATTCGCGTCCTTTCGTTGTTGCGAAAGGAGACGCCGGAAACGAGTCCGCGGTTCACCTGATCGCCATGTGATGGATCACTCCCGCGTCGAACGGGCCTCCTCGTCGGGGAACTCCGCCAGCAGCCGCCGGGCCGCCTCGCGCACGCCCGGGTCGGAGCCGTCCAGCAGTTCGGCCACGGCGGGAAGGAGGTTCACGATCATCGATCGAACGTCCCCCGCCCACTCTTCCGGCTGTGCTCCCGCGGCGACCGGACCGGAGACGACTCGCGCGATGTCGGTCACCAGGGACAGCAGGGGGCCCCGGACGTGGTTCTCCGCCTCGGTGGCCAGCAGAACGAGAAAGGGAACGGTGGCCAGGGTCGCCGGGAAGACCTTCTCACCCTCGATCAGAAGCGCGGGCAGGGCGCTGAGCGCCTCCTCGGCGGCCTCGGCGTCGTCGGACGCCATCGTGAGGATCCGCTCCGGGAAGTCGGTGGCCGGACCGCGCGCGCTCTCGAGCTCCTCCCACTCGAACCGGCGCAGGAACCCGTACAGATCCCGCTTCGGCCACAGGCGTTCGGGGTCGAGGCGTACGGTCGCGGTCCCCGTCGGGCCGCCGACGGTCAGGACGCCCTCCGGCTCCAGGATGAGCGTCTCGATGCCGGGCCCGAGGTCGATGACCGCGTCGAGGCCCGACTCGTAGTCCCACAGCCAGACGGCGCCCGTGCTCCAGACGGCGGCCATCGCCGGCCCCGTCTCCAGGGCCTCGATGCCGAGCGCGACCACTTTGCCGCCGCGCCGGCCGATCCCGACCGGCACCGGGTCGCCCTCGCCGGAGGACGGCCACACGTACACCTGCCCGGCCGCGTCCCCGCTCAGCACCGCGTCACCCGGTCCGTCGAAGTACCGGCAGGCGACCGCGGTCACCGGCGCGTCGTGCGCCGTACGGCTCAGCGGAGCCACCGGCGCCTCCGCGTCCGCACCCGCCGGGATCTCCGCCTCCACCGCGGCGTCCGCCTCCACCGCGGCGTCCGCTTCCGCCGGGGCCGCCGCGTCCGCGGCGGTGGCCGGGCGGGCGGACGGCCACACGTGCAGGCCGCCTGCCTGGTCGCCCGCGACGACGCCGACGTCCGGGTCGGCGGCCCAGACCGTGAGACCGGCCGGCCGGGCGGCACCGGTCAGCACCGCCGGCGGCTCGGGCTCCGGAGGGCAGAGCGGGCGGTCGGAGACGGCCTCGACGGTCCACCGCCCATCGGCGTCCGTCTGGCCGACGCGCAGGGACAGCGGCTCGGGGGCCGCGGGCTCCGCCTGGTCCTCCGGGTCCGGCCGGTCGGCCTCCGGGGACTCGATCTCGTCGGCCCAGTCGGCGCCGAGCGTGCGGGCCAGGTCCTCCAGGGCCGTACGGGTCCGGGCGTGCACCACGAGGGGGAAGTCGACGAGGCCACCGTCGTCGAGGTAGACGATCGCGTCGAGGGCGCCGTAGGCGAGGGTGTCGGCGCCGAGTTCGCGCCAGGGCAGCAGGCCGAGCTCCGGGAGGTCGCGCCGGACCCGGTCCACCAGGTCGGGCTCCGGGTCGTACAGTCGTACGGTCCAGCCGTAGTGCGCGGGCAGCCGCGTCACGGCCAGCTGCAGGAAGAACTCCGAGATCGACCGCGCCTGCACGACCCAGCCGTCACCGGTGCTCACCAGCACCTTCGGGTCGGGAAGCGCGGCCTCGGCGGCGAGGTAGCCCCATTCGTTGCAGTACTGGTACTCCGCCTTGAACACGCAGACCCGGTGGTCGTCGTCCGGTCCGACGAAGGGGTTGTCCGGTGGCAGCCCGTCCGAGACGCCGTATCCGGTGGGGTCCGGGCGCACCGTCGGCGGCCACTCGGGGTTCGTCCAGTACAGCCGGGGCCGGTAGGTGAAGGAGTTGAACGGCAGGTCCCACCACTCGTCCAGGGCCGCCGGAACGGGCAGCGTCAGGTCGACGCGATCCCATTCGTCGTCGTCCTCCTCGTCGGTCCCCTCGGCCTTGAGCCGGCGCACGTACGCCTCGTGCTCGGACTCCGACCAGCGCGGCCAGCGGGGTTCGCCGCCGGGCGGCTCATAACCCCACTCCTCCTGGAAGACGCGCAACAGCTCCCACCGCGGGCCGGTGTCCGCGAGATGCTCGGCGAACGCGGCAGGGGACATGCGGTCGCGGTCGTCCCAGCGCGGCATCACCCGCCGCAGCCGCTCCGCGAACCGCCCGTAATCGATCACTTCCGGCACAGCGGTCAGCGTAGGGGCAAGCTTCGCCGATCGCACTCCGTGGGACCTTCGGCCCTAGTGACGCCGGGCGCCGCTCGGCGAGCATTCTCATAGTCAGGCGGAGGTCCGGCCGCGAGGGGGGCGGTTCGGCGTTCGCGCCCGGTAGCAGGGACGCGCCAGACTCCGCCGATCGCGCAAGCGGGGGAATCCATGGCAGGCAAGCCGCACACACGGACGTCCACGTCGAAACGGACCGGGACCACGCGGGCGATCCGGGAGAGCCTCGGACCGATTCTGGAGGCGAGGACGCGGGTGCGCCCGGGAGCGGCGCCGATCGTGTCGCTGCGCGGCGAACTCGACATCGCCGGCACGGACGCCCTCGAGGATCTGGTGCTCGAAGTGCTCCTCCGTCACGGGCCCGACGTGGTGATCGACGGGTCCGCGGTGACGTTCTGCGACGCGCGCGGGCTCGGCGCCCTGGTGCGGTGCGCCAATGAGGCCCGCCGGGCGGGCGGCCGGTTGACGCTGGTCCGTCCGAGTCACCGGCTGCGCCGCCTCATGAGGCTGGTCGGCCTCGACCGCGTGCTGTGCGCCGCCGCGGTCCCGGCACCTCGCCGACCCGGAGGATCTTGTTCGACAATGTCGACGCACCTGCGTTGACGTGCATTAATACCCCACATAGCGTCGTTCATGCGTCAAGAAAAGCGCCGACGAAGTTCCGCCGGCCGACCTGACGCCCGCCTCGTGCACGCGGCAGGGATCTCCTCCAGACCCGCACCGGGTCACCCGGTCATGCCCGTGTACGGTCGCGGCCCGCGCTTGCCCCTTCCCCCGAAATACGGGCGGGGTGTCCCCTTTCCCCGCACCCCGCCCGTATGACACTTCTCAGCTGAACAGGAAGTGGCCGCAGTTCGGCCACTGGCCCTGCCAGCGGCCGTTCACCCGGTTGTAGAGGAGCTGCGCGCGGTAGGTCTGCTCGGCCGCCGGCGCGTCGCTGGGCAGCCCCGATCCACCGACCGTCGCCCAGGACTGCCGGTTGAACTGGTAGAGCCCGTAGTAGCCGGCCGGATTCACCGCCCGCGGGTTGCCGCCCGACTCGCACTTGGCCAGCGCCGCCCAGTTGAGGCGGGCGGCCGAGCCGGCGCCGCTCGGGTGCGGGCCGAGCGCGATGATCCGCGACACCGGCTTGCGCTTGACCTTCTCGTCGATGACGGCCTTGACCTTCTTGCCGTGCCGCCGGACGTACGCGGTCGTGACCATCTTGTAGCCGGAGCGGCCCGCGCGGGTCACCTTCTGACTGAAGGCCGGGAGTTCGGCGTCCTTCTTCTCGACCGTCGGCGCCGGGATCACGACCTTCGTGGTCTTGGGCGCGGACAGCAGCCGCAGCACCTTGATCGTCGCCGTCGGAGCGGCGTCCGCGGCGGGCGTGACCAGGTCGTACTTGCCCAGTTGGATGCCCACCTGGGTGAGCACGTCACGGACGGTCGACGCCGTCGTCATCGTCTCGGCCTGCTTCTTGCGGTCGACGAGGACGACCACCTTGACGGGCGTCGCCGTGGGGCGCACCGCCGCGTCGCGCGGCGCGACCGCCGCCGTGTTCTTCTTCGCGTCATCGGCCTTGCCTCCGCAGGCCGAGGCGGTGATCGCGAGCATCGTCAGACCGGCGACCAACAGGGAACGGCGCACATTTCCTCCGCGTCGGGGGCATCCCGGTACCGGGCAGACCATAGCGGAGCGTACGACCACATTCGCCAGAAGCGACGAATTTCATACTGGTTCGTACGGGCAGGCGCCGCCGCCCCGCTGACCACACGGGGCGGCGGCGCCCGGAGTCAGACGACGACCGACAGGAGGAGGACGAGGACGAAGGCGACGACGGAGATGATCGTCTCCATCAGCGACCAGGTCGCGACGGTCTGGCCGACGTTCAGCCCGAAGTACTCCTTGACGAGCCAGAACCCGGCGTCGTTGACGTGACTGAAGAACAGCGAGCCCGCCCCGACCGCCAGCACCAGCAGCGCGACGTGGGTGCTGGACATCCCGGCCGTCAGCGGGGCGACCAGGCCGGCCGCCGAGACCGTGGCGACGGTCGCCGAACCGGTCGCGAGCCGGATGGCGACCGCGATCAGCCAGCCGAGGACCAGCGCCGGGATCGACCAGTGCTTCGAGAGGTCGACGATCATCTGGCCCACGCCGACGTCGACGAGCGTCTGCTTGAAACCACCGCCCGCGCCGACGATCAGGAACACACCCGCGATCGGGGCGAGTGAACTGTCGACGACGGACGAGAGGCGCTCCCGCGTGAAGCCCGCCGGACGGCCCAGCGTGAACATCCCGAGGATGACGGCGGCCAGCAGGGCGATCACCGGCGTGCCGATCACGTCGGCGACACGCTGGGTCATGTCCTTCGGGTCGTCGATCACGATGTCGACCAGCGCCTTGATCAGCATGAGCACGACCGGCAGCAGGACCGTGGCCATGGTCGCGCCGAAGCCGGGGCGCCGCTCGACGTCCTCGGCGTTCGACTGCGGGACCATCCGGTCGGGAGCGGGCACGTCGACCCACCGCGCCGCGTACCTGGAGAAGATCGGGCCCGCGATGATCACCGTGGGGACGGCGACGAGGATGCCGAAGGCCAGCGTGACGCCCAGGTCGGCGTGGACCGCGCCGATCGCGGCGAGCGGCCCGGGGTGCGGCGGGACCAGGCCGTGCATGACCGAGAGACCGGCGAGAGCCGGGATCCCGATGCGCATCAGCGAGTGGTTCCCGCGCTTGGCGACGAGCAGCACCACCGGGATCAACAGGACGATGCCGACCTCGAAGAACAGCGGCAATCCGACGATGCCGGCGATCAGGACCATCGCCCAGGGCATGGCCCGGCCGCTCGCCTTGGCGAGGATCGTGTCGACGATCTGGTCGGCGCCGCCCGAGTCGGCCAGCATCTTGCCGAGGATGGAGCCGAGGGCGATCAGCACACCGACGCTGGCGACGGTGCTGCCCAGGCCCTTGGTGAAGCTGTCGACCACCTTGTCCAGGGGTGCGCCCGCGACCGCGCCGAGGGCCAGCGAGCCGAGGGTCAGGGAGAGGAAGGCGTGCACCTTGAACGCGGTGATGAGCACGACGATCACGGCGATGCCCACGAGGACGGCGATCAGCAGGTGAGCGTGCCCCGCCGAGGCGATCGGTGGTGGCGTCGCATCGGCGAGAGGGGGGAGAGCGGTGAGGGGGCTGAGGGGGACCAAGGCCTGACCTCCAGGGGGTTGGGCAGGCCGGCGGGGCCGGCGAGGGGGTTACTGCCTTTGAACGGTGCCGCCGGACCGTCGACGGCTCAGCGGAGCGGCGACCCGACCGACCGTAGTACAGCCTCCTCAGGCGCCCGCGCCGCCCCTCGTCTCCAGGCAGGTCACAGGGCACGGCGGCGGGCCGGTACGGGCTCCGGCGCCGTACTCGCGTGACCCGGCGTCGAGGGAATCGTCTCCGCACGGGTCTCGCCAACGATCACTAGCTGTGACAGAGTGACTACGTTCACGTTCCCCCGGGGAGAGCGTTATGCGCGGACTGCCTCTCGCCGCACGGGCCTATGCCGGCGGCGTCATCGCACTGGCCATCGGCGTCATCGCGACGTCCTCGTTAACGGGTCTGTGCTGGCCGAGACTCGCCGTCCTCGCCGGCCTGTTCGTGGTCACCGAGTCGTCGGCGGCCACCCTCACAATCAAACGCGCCCGCGTCTCCATGAGCTTCGCGGCCGGCCTGGCCGCCGTGGTGCTCGCCGGCCCGGTCGGCGCCACGCTGATCGGCGTGACGGCGATCCTCACCGGCCGGCGCGACCTCGACCTGATCAAACGCCTGTTCAACGCCGCGCAGTACGCCCTGAGCGGGTACGCGGCGGGGGCGGTCTTCCAGGCGCTCGGCGGCCATCCGTACCGCTGGGGCGACGCCAACTGGACCGGCCACGTCATCGGCCCCTTCATCGGCGCCCTCGTCACCTTCGTCACCGTCAACCTCGCGCTGATGACCATCGTCCTGCTCGTCAGCCGGCAGGCGACCTGGCGAGAGGTCCTGGCCACCGGGCGCCTGGTCGTCCCCGGTTGCCTCGGCTTCGGGATGATCGGGCTGCTCATCGCCGGCATCTGGCCGGCGGCCGGGCCCCTGTCCGCCGTGCTGGTGCTGATGCCGGTGTTCATCGCCCGCTGGGCGTTCACCCAGATCGTCGCCCAGCAGCGCGCGCACGCGGCCACCGTCGCCGCGCTGTGCCAGGCCGTCGAGACCAAGGACTACTACACCCGCGGCCACAGCGAGCGCGTGGCGTACGGCTCGGTGATGATCGCCCGGGAGATCGGCATGCGCGTCGACCGGATCAACCGACTCCGGTACGCCGGCATGCTCCACGACGTCGGCAAGCTCGGCGTGCCGACGAAGGTCCTGCAGAAGCCCGGCGATCTGACCGAGGAGGAGTTCGCCGCGATCCAGCTGCATCCCATGCGGGGAGAGGAGATCGTGCGCGACATCGACTTCCTCGACGAGGCGCTGGGCGGCATCATGCACCACCACGAGCGGGTGGACGGCAAGGGATATCCGATGGGCCTGGCCGGTGAGGAGATCCCCGAGTTCGCCCGCATCATCGCGGTGGCCGACACCTTCGACGCGATGACCTCCAGCCGGTCCTACCGTCCCGGCCTGCCCGCCGAGACCGCCATCGAGGCCCTCCGGCGCAATGCCGGCACACAGTTCGACCCCGTGCTGGTCGACGCCTTCCTCACCGCGCTGCACCGCGACGGCTGGGTGGAGGCCGAGCCGGTCCCGCCGCCGGAGAGCGAGGACGTGGAGACCACGCAGCAGGACCACGACGACCCGTCCATGCCGATCGGCGTCGCCGGGGGGCCGTGAGGCCGCGTACAGCAGGAGGCCGCGTGCGGTGACGCCGGCACGCAGCAGGAGGCCGCGTGCAGCAGGGACCCGCGTGCGGCTGGAGGCCACTGCGGTGAGGCCGCGCGTAGCCGGGTGACCGCCGCGTGATACCCAGGAAGATGTGCGCGTCCGGCGACGCCTCAGGGATCTCCGCCGGGAGGCCCGCCTCGGTCACGTCCTGGTGGCCGTCCCGCTTGCGCTCATCGTGATCATCACGGTCGTCGACGTCCTGACGCCCGAGAGCATCCACCTGAGGCCGCTGCTCGTGGTCGCCCCCGCGTTGACGGCCTCGTTCGCCGGTTCGCGCTGGACCGCGGCGATCGGAACGCTGGCCCTGGTGGCCGGTGTCGCGGAAGGCCTCGAACAACACAATCTGAACCATCCCGAGCAGTGGCTCGAGATGCTGGCGATAGTCGCCGTATCGGCGTTCGTGGTGGTGTTCTGCGCGGTGCGGGAACGGCACGAACTGGTTCTGCATCGGGTCCGTTCGGTGTCCGAGATCACCCAGCAGGTCCTGCTCCGGCCCCTGCCCCGTGAGGCGGGCCCGCTGCGCATCGCCTCGCTGTACCTCGCCGCGGCCGCGGAGGCGCGGATCGGCGGTGATCTGTACGGCGCCACCCGTACGGCCGACGGGACCCGTCTGCTCATCGGGGACGTGCGGGGGAAGGGGCTGACCGCGATCAGTGAGGCCGCCGCGGTGCTCTGCGCCTTCCGTGAGGCGTCGCACGAACCCATGGACCTCTGCAGAGTCGCGCTGCGGCTGGAGGCCGGCGTCTGCCAGGACCTCGTGGATCACGCCGAAACCGAGCCGAACGCGGACGAGTGCTTCGTCACCGCGTGTGTCATCGACCTTCCCGACGCCGAGCCGAAGGCGGAGCTGATCTCCTGCGGTCATCCGCCGCCGCTCCTCCTCCGCGGCGATCGGGTCCTGACCTTGCAGCCGGACCAGGTGGCCCCTCCGCTGGGACTGGAACTCCTCGCGGTCGGCGGACTCCAGCCGACCACGTTCTCGTTCGAACCCGGCGACGTCCTCCTGCTGTACACGGACGGCGTGATCGAGGCCCGGGACCGTACCGGCGTGTTCTTCGACCTGCCGGCGCATCTGAGCCTGCGGGCCGGAGAGGACGTCGACACCCTCGTGGAGCGGCTCCGCCGGGATCTGTTCGACCATGTGGGCGGCCGGCTGGAAGACGACACCGCCATGATCGCGATCGCCCGCCGGCCGATGCCCGCCCATGCGTGACCCGCTTCGTCGATCGGGGGGCGTACCGACCTCGCGCTCAGGCGGTCTCGGCCTGGGTCTGGACGAGGTGGGACTGGCTGAGCCGGAGGGTGCCGTAGAAGATCAGCGCGAAACCCGCCACCTCCGCGATCACCCAGGGTCCCGACCGGACGCTCTCTCCGAACATCGTGACCCCGTACAGGATGCTGGCCACCGGATCGGAGATCGTCAGCGCCGGCTGGGCGGCGACCAGGGTGCCGCTCTGCAGGGCGTTCTGCAGGAGGAACAGGCTGCCGAAGCCGGCCACGATCATCGCGTACGGCTCCCAGGAGGTCAGCAGGACGAGCATGCCCTTGTCCACCAGATTGGTGGTCGCCTTCATGAAGGTCGCGGTGAAGGCGAACCCGACCCCGGCGGTCGCGCCCAGCAGCGCCGCCCGTGCCGCGCCGGAGGCCGACCTCGACAGCAGCGCGATCCCGACGATCGCGCCGACCGTGACGATCGCGGCGATCACCCAGATCAGCACACTCGGGGCGCGCCGCCCGGGTGCGGGTGACGCCGCTCCGAGGAACGCGGCCAGCCCCGCCGTCATCGCGCCGACCGCCACCCAGACGCCCCGTTCGAGGTGAACACCCGACAGCCGGGCGAGGAAGATCATGGTCAGCGGCAGCTCCGCGATGAGGAGCGGCTGCACCAGTGCCAGCCCGCCGTTCGACAGCGCCAGCGCCTGCAGGAGGAATCCCGCGATGAGGGCGCCGATGCCTCCGAGCCACACCGGCCGGCGGACCAGTGCCCACAGCAGGGCCGGGCGGAAGGCGACCTCGTCGGGCTCCGAGCGTGCGGCGCGGCGCTGCAGCACCGAGGCCAGGGCGTTGCTCGCCGCGGCGAGCAGGGCGAACAGGACGGCGATCACGGCAGTCTCGCCTCCGCGCACCCGGCGACGTCGTCGTCCCGTTTCGCCATGTACGGCGACCGCCCGAGGATGACGATCCCGGCGACCATCATGGCCAGGCCGACGATCTGTCCGACCAGCGGTCCGGTGCTCAGCCGCAGTTGCTCGGTGAAGACCACGATCCCGAGCAGGATTCCCGTGATCGGCTCCGCCGCGGTCGCCGCGGGCAGAGAGACGCGGAGCGGCGCGGCGTCGAAGGCCGACTGGGCCAGCAGCAGGCCGCAGATCGCGACGATGACCAGCGCGTACGGCTGCCAGCTGGCGAAGATCGCGCCGAGTCCGTGGCCGATCCTGACCAGCACTCCCCGGGTGACGGCGTCCTGCAGGCCGAACAGGATGCCGGCCGCCGCGGCCAGCAGCATCGCCCGGATCTGGAGCGAGGAGCGCCGTCCGATCCAGACGAGGATCAGCACGATGAACACGATCCCGGCGGCCGCCAGCCAGCGACCGGACTCCGGACCGGTCGGGCGCTCGCCGTGGGGCCGGCCGAGCAGCAGGAACAGCGCGATCCCTCCGGACGCCATGAGGCCGCCGATCCACTCGTTCCACTTCAGGTTCTCCTTGCAGACGACGCGCCCGATGACGAGGGCGAACACGAGGTTGGTCGCCAGCAGCGGCTCGACCTTGGACACGTCCGCTCCGGACAGTGCCACCGCTCCGAGGATCTGGCCGCCCACCATCGCGGCGAGCCCCGCGAGCCAGAGCGGTTTGTGGAGGAGATCCAGCAACAGGGACGGGTGCAGCATCCGGCCGAGCGGCTCCCGGTACGCCGCGTGCTGCTGGGCCACGAAGCCCAGCCCCAGAAGGCCGGCCGCTGCCAGCCCGATGATGAAGATCATTCGGCCCCCTGTAGGGAACGTGCCATCGCCCCGCCGACGGCCGCCTCGCGCGCCCCGGCCGGCCTCCCCGGTCTCCGGTCGCGCGAGCTCTTCACGGCCGGGCCCCGCCGCAGTAGCGCACTGATCTGCCCCGTTATCTGGCCTCTTCCCCCAATTGATGCCTCGCTATCACCGTCCGTCCGATCCAGCGAGAGCGTATCGACTGACAAACTTTGACATCTGTTACTTGTCCGCTTAGTGTCCCCGCATGGCGACCCACGCGACAACGAATGAGGAGTGACCAGCGACCATGGTTCAAGCAATCGGAGTGACGCGGCCAGGCGGACCGGACGCTCTCGGCGAGCTCGATCTGGCGGCCGAGGCGATCGGTCCCGGTCAGGTCAGGATCCGGGTGAGCAGCGCCACGGTGAACCCGACCGACGCGATGATCCGTTCTCGCCCGCGGCAGAACGACGCGGACACGGTGCGGGTGCCGGGCATGGAGGTCGCCGGCGTGATCACCGAGATCGGTCCCGCCGTCGACCGCCCGTTCGCGATCGGGGACGCCGTCATGGCCATCGTGGTGCCTTCGGGCGAGCACGGCGGCTACCGCGCGGACCTCGTCGTGCCGGCGCGTTCGGTCGCGAAGATCCCGACCGGGCTCTCCGACGTCCAGGCCGCCACCATCCCGATGAACGGCCTCACCGCCCGGCTCGCACTCGACACGCTGGCGCTCCCGGCCGGCGCGACGGTCGCGGTCACCGGCGCCGCCGGCGCCGTCGGCGGGTACTTCGTCCAGCTCGCCAAGGAGGCCGGGCTGATCGTCGTCGCCGACGCCGCCCCCCAGGACGAGGTGTTCGTCCGCGACTGCGGAGCCGACGAGGTCGTGCCGCGGGGCGACGACTTCGCCGCGACGGTCCGCCGCCGCCACCCCGGCGGCGTCGACGGGCTGCTCGACGCCGCCGCGCTGGAGGCCGCCGCGCTCCCCGCCGTCAAGGACGGCGGCACCGTCGTCACCGTCCGCGGCTACCAGGGCGACGGGACCGACCGGGTCCGCGTCGCCCCGATCTTCGTCCGCGACTACGCCGAGGCCGCGGCCGAGCTCGACCGGCTCGCCGAACTCGCCGGCGAAGGACGGCTCACCGTCCGCGTGGCCGGCGAACTGCCCGCCTCCCGGGCCGCCGACGCGCACCGCTCGCTCGAACGGCGCGGCGTTCGCGGGCGGTTCGTCCTGCGGTTCGGCTGACCGTTCCTCAAGGAGGGTGAACATGACCACGGAGAGCACCGTCGCCACCGTCAAGGCGCGGACGGCGACCGGGACGGATCCGGGCGTCACACTCGACCCCGCGGCGGCCGGCTTCGACGGGCGGCGCCTCGGGCGACTCGCCCGCCATCTGGACGAGTGCGTCGCGGGCGGCCTCAACCGCGGCTCGATCGTCCTGGTCGCGCGCCGAGGGGAGCTGGTGCACGTGTCCTCGCACGGTACGAGAGACGCCGAGGGGCGGCTTCCCGTCGAGCCGGACACGATCTGGCGGCTCTACTCGATGACCAAGCCGGTGACGTCGGTCGCCGCCCTCATACTGTGGGAAGAAGGGGTGCTCTCGCTCTCCGATCCGGTCGAGCGGTTCCTTCCCTCGTTCGCGCGGATGCGCGTTCACCGGCCCGGCGAGGGTGGGGCGACGGTACCGGCGGTCGAACCCATCCGGATCCGGCACCTGCTCACGCACACGGCGGGCCTGACCGTCACCGGGCTGGCCGACAACCCCGTGAACGACGCGTACCGGGCGGCGGGGATCGCCGCCCTCGGCGAGCCGGAGCCCTACACGCTCGACGAGCTGTGTGAGCGGCTCGCCTCGCTGCCCCTGCTGTTCGAGCCGGGCTCCGCGTGGAACTACTCGCACGCGACCGACGTGCTCGGCCGGATCATCGAGATCGCCAGTGGAATGCGGCTCGACGCGTTCATGGCGAAGCGCATCTTCGAGCCGCTCGCGATGACCGACACCGGTTACCGGCTGCCGGCCGGTGATCGGCCGGCCGCTCCGTACCGGGTGCATCCCCGCACCGGACGGCTCGAGCTCATGCCGGATCCCGGAGCCGCCGCGGGCGATCTCCCGACGCTCGTCGCGGGCGGACACGGTCTCCTGTCGACCGCGCGCGACTACCAGCGCTTCGTGCAGATGCTCGCGCGCGGAGGCGAACTGGACGGCGAGCGGTTGCTGGCGCCGCGCACCGTGGAGCTCATGGCGGCCAATCACCTCCCCGGCGACTCGACCATGTCGGCGTTCAGCCATCCGCCGGCGCGGACCGCCGGCATTCACGAGGGGCGCGGTTTCGGGTTCGGCGTCGCACCGCTTCTCGATCCGCACTCGGTCGACTCGCTGTCGAGCGCCGGCGAGTACGGCTGGGGAGGCGCCGCAGGCACGAACTTCTGGGTCGATCCCGAGAAGGACCTGACGGTGCTGTTCATGACGCAGGTCATGCCACCCCCGGATGACACCTGGCTGGCGCTGCGCCGGCTCGTCTACCAGGCGCTCGTGCGCTAGCCCGGCACACCACCACGGCCACCGCCGGCCCCGCACGCCGGATGCCGGATGCCGGATGCCGAACCATCACGAGCTCTATTGCATAATGCAATAGTGGTTGACGCTAAGCTGCTCCCCGGAACCGGCAGGTCGGACGACTCCATCCGTGTGCAGCGGGGCCGCGGTGGCGCGCTCACGGGTCTGCGGGAGGCCCCCTGGGGACTCATCGCCCTCTCGCTCCTCGTCGGTGGCGGAGCAGGCCTGGGCGCCATCGTCTTCCGCTGGCTGATCAAGACGTTCACGCACCTGTTCTCCGGGCACGCGGACTACTCCGCCGCCGGACGCGTCGCCAATCCGCACGTCCCCTGGCTGGGGCCCTGGTTCCTCCTCCTCGCCCCCGTGATCGGCGGCCTGGTGTACGGCCCGCTGGTGCAGCGGTTCGCCCGCGAGGCGCGCGGCCACGGTGTGCCCGAGGTGATGCTGGCCGTCGCCCAGCGCGGCGGACGGATCGGCGCCCAGGTCGCGGTGGTCAAGTCGCTGGCATCGGCGCTCTGCATCGGATCCGGCGGTTCCGTCGGCCGCGAAGGCCCCATCGTGCAGATCGGTTCCGCGCTCGGCTCGTCCATCGGCCGGCTGATGCGGCTCTCGGAGAACCGCCTGCGGGTCCTGGTCGCCTGCGGCGCGGCGGGCGGGATCGCGGCGACCTTCAACGCCCCCCTGGCCGGGGTCTTCTTCGCGATGGAGCTGATCCTGCGCGACTTCACCGCCGAGTCGTTCGGCGCGGTCGTGCTGTCCGGCGTCACCGCCTCCGTCGTCGGCCGCGCCGCGATGGGCGACGTGGCGTTCCTCCAGCTTCCGGCCTTCCACGTGCGGCACCCGGCCGAGTACCTGCTGTACGCCGTCCTCGGCGTGGCGGCCGGTGCCGTCGGCGTCGGCTTCACCCGGATCCTCTACCTGATCGAGGACTTCTGCGACTGGGCGTGGCGCGGCCCCGAGTGGCTGCGCCCGGCCGCCGGCGGACTGCTCCTGGGCGGGCTGCTGCTGGCGCTGCCGCAGATGTACGGCGTCGGCTATCCGGTCCTGGAGAACGCCATCGGCGGCCGCTACCTCATCGGCATGCTACTCCTGCTCCTGGTCGGCAAGATGGTGGCGACGAGCCTCACGATCGGAATCGGCGGGTCGGGCGGTGTGTTCGCCCCGAGCCTTTTCATGGGCGCGATGTTCGGCAGCGCGTTCGGACTCGTCGTCCACCACCTGCTGCCGGGGACGGTGGGCCCGGCGGGCGCGTACGGCCTGGTCGGCATGGGCGCGGTCTTCGCGGGCGCGGCCCGGGCGCCGATCACCGCGGTGGTCATCATGTTCGAGCTCACCGGCGAGTACTCGATCATCCTGCCGCTCATGCTGGCGATCGTCCTCGCCACACTCGTCGGCAAGCTG
Organism: Actinoallomurus rhizosphaericola; assembly: GCF_024055675.1. Classification (NCBI taxonomy): domain Bacteria; kingdom Bacillati; phylum Actinomycetota; class Actinomycetes; order Streptosporangiales; family Thermomonosporaceae; genus Actinoallomurus; species Actinoallomurus rhizosphaericola. Next base: position 495,150 of record NZ_JAMXMW010000002.1, read on the forward strand.
CTGTCCGCCGACACCATCTACACCCTCAAGCTCAGCCGGCGCGGCATCGACATCGACGACCACGCCCGTGCGAACCCCCTGGCCGCCAAGCCGGTGGCGGACGTCATCGAGCCCGTGCCCGCGCCGTTGCCCCAGGACACGCCGCTCCCGGAGGCCGCCCGCCGGCTCGTCCTGTCCGAGCACGGAGTCCTGCCCGTCACCGGACCCGACGGCACCTACCGCGGCACGGTCAGCGCACGGGCGGCCGCCGAGGCCCTCACCGAGGGCGACCAGGCCCCGCCGACCATCGGCGAGCTCACCGAGCTGCCCGCCCCCGTGACCTCCGACCTGTCCCTCGCCGACGCCCTGCACATCCTCGTCGGCGCCCCGGGGACGGGCCTGCCCGTGCTGGACGGCACCCGGACCACCCTCGTCGGCTGGATCACCCACCAGACCGTCCTGTCCGCGCTCCGCCCCACGGGCGGCGGCGCCGGTGACCGGCACTCGGCCGTCACCGACGTTCGTCGCGATCGTTCCCGCGGTTGGCAACGATCACGGCGACCGGCGGGATCGCGAACGCGACGATCGTGAGCGCCGCGGCCGCCGTCGCCGAGAACCGCACGACGACCGTCCAGGACAGCAGGAACAGCACCAGGCAGACGGACATCATGGCCAGGTAGGCCCGTCGGCGGCTCCGCTGCCCGCTCACGTCGATCACCCGATCTCCACCAGGAACCCGTCAAGCGAGGCCCTACCCGGGGAGAACGGCGCCATGACGGCCTCGCCACCGCGCTTCTCGCCACGGCGAGTCTCGCCGTCAGTCGTCGCTCGGCGGCCGTGCCGGGAAGCCGGCCGCCTCGCGCAGCCCCAGATCGACGAGATCGGGGTACTCGGCGCTCGACCGGCTCTCCGGAACGATCGTGAGGCCGCCCTTGGCCTCGTACAGGACGAACCGCACGCCGGACAGGTCGAACACCCCCCGCTGCCGGAGCTGCGCCAGCAGATCGCCCTCCGTCAGGCCGCAGATCGCCAGCTGGTCCCGGCGAATCGCTCCGTGCGCGACGAGCACCCGGATCCGGTGGTCGGTGAGCCGGCGGAGGAGCGGGTGGAACCGCAACCCGGACACCACACGGTGCATGACGATCAGGGTGACCAGGGCCACGGCCCCGGTGACGAACGACTGCGTCGAAGCGATCGCCGTGCGGCCCACGATCGCGCCGACGGCCACCGCGGCGATGAAATCGGTGATCGTCCACTGGGCCAGCGTGCGCCTCTCACCCAGGCGCAGTGCGATCAGCGCCGTCCCGTACATGAGCGCGGCCTTGCCCGCAGCCGCCCCCAGGTGCATCCAGTTGCCAATGAGCCACGACATGCCGGCTCTTATCCCCAGCGAGCCGCTCGTCCCACCGGAAGGCGGTCCTCAGGCCGGGCTCCGGCCTGGCTCCTCGCGCGGGTCCCGGTCTCCGTCGTCGGCCGGCGTGCCGGATCGCGGCGGGCGCTGGTGGATGCAGAGCTCGCGCCGGTGGCCGCCTCGCGCAGCGGCGGCAAGCCGCCGGAGCCAAGCAGCTCGCCCTCCGCTTCGGCGAGCAGACGGCGCGACCGAACGAATGACCACGTTCCCGCAGGCATACATGTCCGGCCGCAAGTTCGGCCACCCGGGAGGTGATCCCGGCTAGACCTCAGACGCTTGAGCGGGGCCGTCGGCAAGGATGGCATCGATCAGCCCGGGGAACCGCTGGTCGAGTGCCTCCCTGCGCAGGACCGGGTAGCGGGAGGTTCCCTCTGCGCGGCACTCGTTGACCCCGGCGCCGAGAAGCTGCTTGAGGTGGTACGAGCAGGTCGAGGGGGGCAGGCCGACGTGCTCGGCGACCTGGCCGGTGCTGCGGAGCTTCCCGTCCGCGAGCAGCCGCACGATCTCCAGCCGAACCGGATCTCCCAGGGTCCGCATGACTGTCGCCAGGTGCAGCTCGGGCGCTGGCGGGGTCGGCTTGGGCCGGCGTGAGGAAGACATGACTCCATGGTACCGTCCTTCCATATTTCCAAAGTTTTGGAAGTATGGAAGGAGTGGCGGACCGTGAGAGTGGTGTCGATTCCCCGTTACGGGGACCCCGAGGTCCTGATCATGGTCGATGTCGACGTTCCGCGTCCGGCAGCGGGGCAGGTCACGATCGATGTCGCGTATGCCGGCGTGAACTTCGCCGATGTCATGTACCGGAGGGGAACGGTTCCGCTTGCCCTGCCGCTGACGCCGGGGATCGAGGTCTCCGGCCGGATCCGTGCGGTGGGCGAGGGAGTGGATCACCTCGCTCCGGGGCAGCCCGTCGCAGCGTTGACGATCGTCGATGCCGGCGGGTACGCCGAGGTCGTCGCGGTCGACGCCCGCCTCGTCGCTCCTCTTCCCAGCGAGGATGACGACCTGCTCATGACCGCTGCGGGTACACCGTCGAACACCACCACCGCAGTGATGGCCCTCACCCGCGCCGGACGCCTCGTCCCCGGCGAGGTCATTCTCGTGCACGCCGCGGCCAGCGGCCTGGGCAGCCAGATCGGCCAGGTCGCCGCCGCCCTCAAGCCGCAGCAGGTCATCGGCACGGTGGGCCATCCGGACAAGACCGACGCGGCCCGCGCCTTCGGCTACGACACCGTTCTGCTGCGCGACCAATGGCTGCAGGATCCCGCCGCTGCGCCACGGCCTGACCTTGTCATCGATCCCGTCGGCGGACCTGCCCGTGCCGCCGGCCTGGACGCGCTCGGCCCGGACGGCCGCCTAGTCGTCATCGGCAACGCCTCCGACAGCGCCGAGTTCAGCGTCGGTACCAACGACTTGTTCTTCACCAGCCGGACAGTCGCCGGGTTCAGTCTCGGCGCGATCAGTGCAGCCCATCCCGAGCGGGCGGGGGACGCGCTGCGGCACGCGGTCCACTTGGTCGTCTCCGGCGAGGTCCGAGTCGATGTGAACACTGTGCTGCCGCTGGACCAGACGGTCGAGGCGCACCGGCGGGTCGAGTCAGGCGCAACTACCGGCAAGACCGTCCTGGCGGTCGGCCGCTCCTGATCCGCCCGGACCCGGCGGCCCGACAGGGTTGCCGCAAGGACACGCCTTCGCATCCGACCGCCGGGCCCAGAACGGGCGTTCCGCCCAGGGGCAGCAGCAAACAGCACCGCACCCTGAGCGACCGGGCGCCAGCCCCCAGTGGCGCCATCTGCTCCTTTCTCTCGTCCATTGCCTCCAACGAAGGGTCTGATCATGAAGGTCTACCGCCTCGGCCGACGCGGCAGCATCCACAGCCTCGGCCTTCACGAGGAGCCCGTGCCGCGGCCGCAGCGCGGAGAGGTCCTGGTCCGCGTCCGGGCCGTTTCCCTGAACTACCGCGACCTGGCCATGGTCTACGGCCACTATTTCCCCGACGCTCCCGACGGTCTGATCCCGGTCTCGGACGCGGCCGGGGAGGTCGCCGACGTCGGCGAAGGGGTGACCGGCTTCGCCGTCGGCGACCGGGTCATCAACGTGTTCAACCCCCGCTGGTTCGGCGGACCATACCCAGGAACCGCCGCCTACGAGTACGGCACGGCCCAGGACGGCTGGCTGACGCAGTACAAGACCGTCTCGGAAGAGAGCCTGGTCGCCATGCCCCACGGGATGTCCTTCGAGCAGGCGGCCACGCTGCCCTGCGCGGCCGTCACCGCATGGACCGCGCTGACCGGGCCGCTGCCGGTCACCGCTGCCGACACCGTGCTCACCCAGGGGACCGGCGGGGTGTCGCTGTTCGCCCTGCAACTGGCAAAACTCATCGGCGCCCGTGTCATCGCCACCACCTCCAGCCCCGCCAAAGCCGAACGGCTCACGGCCCTCGGGGCCGACGAGGTCATCGACTACACAAGCAATCCCCAGTGGGGCTGGCTCGCGCGAGAACTGACCGGGGGCCGCGGCGTGGACCGCATCATCGAGGTCGGAGGGGCCGCCACCTTCGCTCAGACCCTGATCGCCGGCAGCGACCGCGCCGAGATCGACGCCATCGGCTTCCTCGGCCTCAAGGACTGGGGCGTGGAATTCATGGACCTGTTCAACGGCGGCTTCGAGACCATCCGCAGGATCCGTGTCGGCAGCCGCCAGGACACCCAAAGCCTCCTCCGCTTCCTGGCCCGGCACAACCTCGAACCGGTCATCGACGGCGTCTACCCCTTCGAGCAGACCCTCGACGCATGGCACCGCCTCGACACCCGTGCGAATTTCGGCAAAGTCGTCATCACGCTGTGACCCCCGGCCCTCGGGTACTCGGGCTCTGTCATGGCGCGGTACCGAATCCGCGTGGTCCCGCGAGGAGCCGGTCCACGGCGGCGTCGAGGTCGGTGGGGGCGGTGACGCCCACCGCGCGGACGATGCCGTGCTCGTCGACGAGCACGTTCGTCGGGACCCCGCGGATGCCGAGGCGCGCCGCGTACGCGCCGGTCTCGTCCAGCAGGATCGTCCCCCGGACGTTCCACACCTCCGCGAAGTGGCGTGCCTCGCGGCCGGCGTCCCGGCTCTCCCACACGTTGATTGAAATGATCTCCAGCCCCGACCGGGCGGTACGGCGGCGCAGTTCCTCCAGGACCGGCGCCTCCGCGTTGCACGGGCCTCACCAGCTGGCGAAGAAGTTGATCACGTATTTCTTCTCCGCCCACTCCCGCGTGGTGCGGATCCGCCCGGTGTGCAGGTCCGGCAGCGCGAAGCCGGGCAGCGGCCGCCCGACGGCCGGGTGCCGCGGAGGCGGCTCGGGGCCGGGCAGCCAGGGCCGGTCCACGACCGTGAGGCTGCCGCTGCCCGCGTTCGACACCAGCAGGCGGCCCGTGGCGGGATCGATGACGCAGTCCCCCGGCCCGTACCCGACCCGGATCCGGTGGCTCTCGGCGCCGGCGCGCGCGTCGAGCACGCTGACCGTGCCGGCTCCCCGGTTGCACACGTACACGTGGTGGCCGTCGCGCGAGACGGCCACGCCCACGGGAGCCCGTTCCACCGTGAACCGCCCGCCGACCCGCCCGTCGGCGAGCGAGAGCCACAGGACCGTGTTCTCCAGCGAGTTCGCGACGTACAGCCGGTCGGTCACCGGGTCGGCGACGGTCTTGCACGGCCCGCGCCCCACGGCGATGCGGTCCAGCGGGCGCAGCGTGGCCGCGTCGAAGACGGTGAGCGACGCGGCCATGAAGTTCGCGCAGTATCCGCGGTCGCGCCGCAGGTCGATCGCGATGCTGCCGGCGCCGAGCCCGGCGGGGATCGCCGCGATCGGTTCGAGGCGGTCGACGTCGACCACGGTGACCGTGGACCCGGCGGTGTCGCCGCTGAAGATCCGCCGCAGCCGCGGGTGGTACCCCAGCCCCGCCGGGTACGCTCCGACGGCGATCCGCGTGAGCGGTTCCCCGGTCGCGGCGTCCAGGACGCTGAGGGTGTCCGACCGGGCGTCGGCGGTGAACAACCGCCCGGTCGGAGCGTCGAAGATGAGCGGTATGGGCTCCCGGCCGACGCGCGTCCGCCAGAGGGGCGTCATCCGGACGAGGTCGACTGCGGTCACGGCGTCACTGCGCGAGCAGGCCACGAACGCCCGCCGCCGCCGCACGTCGACCGCGATCGCCTCGGGCCCCATGCCGACGCGCACGTGCGCCAGGACACGGTGAGCACGGTCGAACCCGCCGTACCCGCCCTCCGCCGTCGGCTCCCCCGGGCCCATAGGGCTACGCGTTGCCAGCGGACCACCGGCGGAAACAAGGCGGTGCGCAAAGAACGCGGACGATCACCGGCACCGTGTCGCCCGGTGCTCGGACTCGGCTGCCGTCGCGACGTCCCGGGGATAGGCGGGCAGGGCCCGGAAGAGGATCACGGCGTTCGCCACGAGCGGCACGAGCATCACCAGGAAGGCGTACATCAGTCCCTGGGCGCGGTTCCCGGCCCGGGCGCCGAACACGTCGGCCAGGAGACCGAACGTCACGGGCGCCACGGCCTCGGCTCCCATCCGCAGGACGGTGCGGACGGCCTCGGCGCGCCCCCACAGGCGGAAGTGGATGACGTCCAGTCGCGCGGCGTCCAGCGGAGGGTTCGCCGCGGTCAGCGACCCGGCCGCCAGCAGGAAGGCCGGCAGCGCGACGACCACCGCCGTGGTCAGGAGGCCGGGGAGGAACAGCCCGGCCGCCAGCAGGTAGGCCACCGCGGGGACGACCACGCGGGCGCCGAGGTGCCCGCGGCGGATGAGCCGGTCGGCGACCCGTCCCCCGGTCAGCACGCCCGCCAGCGCGCCGGCGCCGATGAGGATCGCCAGGCCGCTGACCGCCACGTGGCCGAGACCGTAGCGCCGCATGACGAAGTCGACGCCGAAGGTCCGCAGGGCCGCGAAGAAGAAGTACCCGAGCGCGGAGGCGACGATCAGCACGACGTTCGTGCGGATCCGCAGCACGTAGCGCGCCGCCGCCCACAGCGACATCGCCTCCGGATCACGCCGCAGCACCAGGGCGGGGTCGGGCCGGACGCCGTGTTCCCGCACCGCGGACCGCGCCACGTCGTCCTGGTCCGGCCCTTGCTCCGCGTCCTCCTCTCCCCCGCCGGCCCGCTCGCCCAGACGCGTCTCCCCGGGCCGTAGCCGGCTCTGACCGCCGCGCGCGGGCTCGGGAAGCCGGCGCGCGATCACGTACACCAGTCCCAGCCCGAGCACGGCGAGGACCGCGAAGGCCGCCCGCCACGTCAGGAGAGGCGCCAGGTTCCCGCCGACGAGCAGGCCGAGACCGGCGCCGAGCAACTCGCCGCTGAGCACGAACCCATAGATCCGGCCGCGCTCTCCGGGCGGGAAGTAGTCACCGATCAGCGAGGCGACCGGCGGCCCGGAGGTGGCGGTGACGGCGCCGAGCGCGAGCCGCGACAGCAGCAGCCACAGGAACGAACCGGCGAGCGCGCCGGCCACCATGGCCGCGCCCCACAGGACGATGCTCACCGCCAGCAGCCGGGAGCGGTTCACCCGGTCGGTCAGCGCGCCGACGGGAACCGCGGCCAGCGCGCCGACCCCCGATGAGACCGAGGTGAGCGCGCCGAGCTGGGTGTTCGTGATGCCCAGGCTCTGCTTCAGCTCCGGGGCGACCGCTCCGATCGTTCCCTTGTCGGCGGCGTCCAGCGCCATCACTCCGGCGAGGATCGCGATCACCTGGAAACGCGCCGGGCCTCCGACGAGCTCCAGCAGCCGCCGTCTCGCCCAGCCGACGGCCTGACGCAGTGGAACGGTGAACCGATGACCTGCCGAGGCCGGCATAGGCCCCCTGTTTCCGCGAGGCCCTGACGGACACCGTCGCGACGGTCAAATGTCCGCCATACCGGCGGCGGGCGCCGCCTTTCCGCGGAGATGACGGCTCCCATGACGGCGCGAGAGACGCCCCCGGGTAGGTAGCGCGGAGAAGCCGAGTCACGCCTGGGGCCGCCGGGCCGACGGTGAGGGCGGGAGTACGCGGATGTGCCTGGGGATCCCTGGAGAACTCGTCGCGTTCGACGACGACCCTCCGGACCTGGCGACGGTCGACGTGAGCGGAGTCCGGCGGCGCGTCAACATCGGCCTGCTGGAAGGGGAGGACCTGCGGCCCGGGGACTGGGTCCTCGTCCACGTGGGCTTCGCGCTCTCCAAGATCTCCGAGTCGGAGGCCCAGGCCCTCCTGGAGTTCCTCGAGGACATGGGGCAGGCGTACGACGACGAGATCGCCGCCTTCCGAGAGTCGAGCCCGTAGGGGGGATCCGATGCGCTTCGTCGACGAGTTCCGGGACGCGGGCAAGGCGCGGGCGCTGGCCGCGCGCATCGCCGCGCTATGCGAGCCCGGGCGGTCGTACCGGTTCATGGAGGTCTGCGGCGGCCACACCCACACGATCTACAAACACGGCATCGAGGACTTCCTGCCCGAGTCGGTCCGGCTCGTCCACGGACCGGGCTGCCCCGTGTGCGTCATCCCGATGGGCCGGGTCGACGACGCGATCGCGATCGCCCGTCAGCCTGACGTGATCATGACGTCGTTCGGTGACATGATGCGCGTTCCCGGCGGACAGGGGTCGTTCTTCGACGCGAAGGCGGCCGGGGCGGACATCCGGATGGTCTACTCCCCGCTGGACGCCCTGAAGATCGCGCGTGCGGAACCCGGCAAGCGGGTGGTGTTCATGGCGATCGGGTTCGAGACGACCGCGCCGTCCACCGCGATGACCGTGCTGCGCGCCGCCGAGGACGGCGTGGACAACTTCGCGGTCTTCTGCAACCACGTGATGATCATTCCGGCCATCAAGGCGATCCTCGACTCTCCCGATCTGCGCCTCGACGGGTTCCTCGGCCCCGGGCACGTGTCGGCGGTGATCGGCTGCCGGCCGTACGAGTTCATCGCCCGCGACCACGGAAAGCCGCTCGTGTGCGCGGGGTTCGAGCCGCTGGACATCCTGAGCTCGGTCCACATGCTGCTGCGTCAGCTCGCCGAGGGCCGGACCGAGGTCGAGAACCAGTACTCGCGGGTGGTGCCGTGGGAGGGCAACCCGAAGGCGCTGCGCGTCATCGGCGAGGTGATGGAGCCTCGCCCGTACTTCGAGTGGCGCGGCCTGGGGTTCATCTCCCATTCCGCGCTCCGGATGAAGGAGGCGTACGCCCGGTTCGACGCCGAGCGGATCTTCGAGCTGCCGGGCGTCCGCGTCGCCGACCCGAAGGCGTGCCAGTGCGGGGAGGTGCTGAAGGGCGTGCTGCGGCCCTGGGAGTGCAAGGTGTTCGGCACCGCCTGCACCCCGGAGACCCCCATCGGCACCTGCATGGTCTCGTCGGAAGGCGCGTGCGCGGCGTACTACGCCTTCGGCCGGTTCAGCCGGGAGCGCGTACGGGAGGCGAGCCGCAAGTGAGCCGCGAAGACGACGCCGGCCGCGAGGCGTACGCCGCCTGGGCCGAGGAGGCCGTCCGTACGGCGGACGCCGCCGAAGACCTCCGTACGTCCGCTGCGGAGGACGTCCGTACGGCGCCGTCCGACGGGGACGCCCCGGACCGGGAGCGGCAGGTGCTGGACCGCATCGAGCGGGCGCGCCGCCGCAGGCCCCGGCTCCGGGAGGAGCGCGTCACGCTGGCGCACGGGGCGGGCGGCAAGGCGACGAGCACGCTGATCGACGCGGTGTTCCTGGAGGCGTTCCGCAATCCCCTCCTCGAAGCCCTGACGGACGGCGCGGCCGTCACCGTCGGCGGCGCCCGCCTGGTCTTCACCACCGACTCCTTCGTGGTCTCCCCGTTGTTCTTCCCCGGCGGTGACATCGGACATCTCGCGGTGAACGGCACGGTGAACGACCTGGCGGTCTGCGGCGCGCGGCCGCTGTTCCTGTCCGCCGGATTCGTCCTCGAGGAGGGGATGCCCGTCGAGGACCTCCGGCGCGTCACCGGGTCGATGGCACGGGCCGCGGCACGCGCCGGCGTCCAGATCGTGACCGGCGACACGAAGGTCGTGCAGCGGGGAAGGGCCGACGGCTGCTACATCACCACGGCCGGTATCGGAGTCCTCGCCGAGGACGTCCGCCTGTCCCCGGAGGCCGCCCGCCCCGGCGACGCGGTCCTGGTGTCCGGACCAATCGGCGACCACGGCGTGACCGTGATGCTCGCTCGCGGCGAGCTCGACATCGACGCGAATCTGATGTCCGACACCGCCCCTCTCCACCAGCTCTGCGCGCTCCTGCTGGAGGCGGCCCCCGGCACGCGGGTGATGCGGGACGCGACACGCGGCGGCGTCGCGACGGTGCTGGCCGAGATCGCCACGGCGTCCGAGGTCGCGATCGTCGTCGACGAGGCGGCCGTGCCGGTCCGGCCGGAGGTCGCCGGCGCCGGCGAGCTCCTCGGCATCGACCCGCTCTACGTCGCCTGCGAGGGACGGATGGTCGCGATCGTGGACGGCGCCGACGCCGACGCCGCGCTCGCCGCGCTGCGCGGTCACCCCCTGGGCGCCGGAGCGGCGCTGATCGGACGCGTCGCCGCGGATCCGCAGGGTCTCGTGCTGCTCAACACGGCGTTCGGCGGGACCCGGATCGTCGACCTCCTCGTCGGCGACCCGCTCCCCCGGATCTGCTGAGACCGCCCCACACTCGGCCGCCGCCTTACGGGCGGCGCTCCGTCATCGCGTCCGTCTCCCGTGCCCGGCCCGGTGCCGAGACCGACGCGTGGCGCCCGAGGTAGTAGTCGAGGAGCGAGCGGGTCTCGGCCAGCACGCCGGCCCAGGCGCCGAGGAGCTCCTCCCCGCGTTCGGTGAGGTGGTACGTACGCCGCCGCGGCCCCGCCTCCGACGGCTCCCAGCGCGAGCACAGCATCCCCTGGCGTTCGAGGGCGCGCAGCCTGCGGTAGAGGGTCCCGGGGTCGCCCTCCGCGAGACCGAAGGGCTTGAGCCGCTCGAACAACTCGTAGCCGTGCGCGGGTCGTTCCCGCAGCAGGAGGAGCAGGCAGCACTGCAGGAAGTTGCGCGGCTCCCCGACGGGCCGTGGACCGGGAGGGTCCGTCCGTGGAGACGGCATTCCTCACCTCCGCTCGCCCTGACCCACCGCGCGTAACGACCTGTCACTTCGTGTACCCACGCGATCACCGTCGCACCCCTGCCGGGACCGGGCCGGGACCCGCTAGGTGACCGCGCCACCTAGGGGAGCAGGTCACTTACCGAACGTGACGACCGTGGCTTATACCGGTAAGGCCCGCCTTTCCGGCGGGTGAGGTTCCGGGTCGCGCTCCGGCGCAGGAGGGATAGCGATCATGGCAGCTGAGCCGGTCACCGCCGGCACCGCCTTCGATCGGGCCCTGGCGGTCGCCGACGCGATCCTCTACGAGGGCTACCTGCTGTACCCGTACCGCCGTTCCTCGCCGAAGAACCAGGTCCGCTGGCAGTTCGGCGTGCTGACCCCGCGCGCCTGGACCGAGGCGCGCGGCGTGGACGACGAGGGTCTGGCCGGGTCCGCCGAAGGCTGGTGGCAGCGGACCGAGTGCCTGCTCGAAGCGGACGATGAGTCCGTCGTCCGGTGCCGTATCCGGTTCCTGCAGCTACGGCGCAGGTCCGTCGAGGAACGCACCGCGGAGGGCGCCCACCGCCCGGCCGACGGGCTCCGGATCGGCACCCGGCCGGAACCGGGCTTCGACTTCGACGAGGCGATCCCCCAGGAGTTCGACCTGCGGTTCGTGGTCGGGGAGGCGCTGTCCGGCGAACGGCGGTTCGCGTTCCGCGCGCCGGGCGGCACGGACGTCGAGACGCTCCGGGACGAGGGCGGACGCCCGGCTGCGCGGGTCGTGTTCCGGTCTTGGCCGGTGGAGGCGTCGGTGACGGTCTCCGCGGCCCGCTGCCCCGCCCGGCCCCGGCTGGTCCGGCTGCGCGTCCGCGTCGAGAACGCCGACCGTACGACCCCGTCGGGCGTCCCCCGCACCGAGGCGCTGCGGCGATCGCTGATCGCCGTCCACACGATCTACGCGGGGCAGGACGCGTCCTCCGCGGGGCGGGACGCGGCGTTCGTCTCCTTGATCGACCCGCCGGAGTGGGCCGGGGCGGAGGCAAGGGCGTGCGCGAACGTCCGGACCTTCCCCGTGCTCGCGGGCCCGCCCGGCGAGCGGGGCCTGCTCCTGTCGTCGCCGATCCTCCTCTACGACCACCCGCGGATCGCTCCGGAGAGCCCCGGCGACCTGAACGACGCCACCGAGATCGACGAGATCCTCTCGCTGCGGACGCTCACGCTGACGGACGCGGAGAAACGGGAGGCCCGCGCGACCGATCCCCGCGCGGCCGCCATCATCGACCGGGTCGACGCGATGCCGCCGGAGGTGCTGTCCCGCCTGCACGGCGCCATCCGCTCCCTCGGGCCGCTTCCCTCCGCGTCCGCCGCCGGAGCCGACGCCGGCGAGGCCGACACGGACGACGCGAGCGGCACCGATGAGAACGCCGGCGCTGAGGCCGACGCCGCTGAGGGCGCCCCGCCGCCGTCCCGGTGGAGTCCACCGGACGAGGCCGGCCTGCCGCCCGGCGCCGACGCCGTCGTGGTCGCCGGACGCCGCGTCGCCACGGGCTCACGGGTGCGGCTGCTGCCGCGTGCGCGGGGCGGTGACCCGCAGGACATGTTCCTGGCGGGCAGGACCGGCCGGGTGGAGGCCGTGCTCCTGGACGTCGACGGCTCCCATCACCTGGCCGTCACCCTGGAGGACGATCCCGGGGCCGGGCTCGACCGCTGGTACGGGCGGTTCCGGTACTTCTCCCCCGCAGAGGTCGAGCCGCTCGACGAGACCGAGACCGGGGACTCCCGGTGAGCGCCCCGCGGAGCCGGGTGCTCGTGGCGGGCATCGGGAACATCTTCCTGGGTGACGACGGCTTCGGCGTCGAGGTCGTCCGCCGGGTCGACGCGTCGGCGCTGCCTTCGACGGTGGACGTGGCCGACTACGGCATCCGGGGCGTCCACCTCGCGTACGACCTCCTGGACGGCCGCCACGAGACCTTGATCATGGTCGATGCGGTCCCCCTTGACGGCCCGCCGGGCACGCTCGCCGTCCTTGAGGTCGATCCGGAGCAGGAGCCGGCGGCACCGCCGGCGCTCGACGGTCACGGCATGACGCCGCAGGCGGTTCTGGCGCTGCTCCGCGGCCTCGGCGGGCGGATCGACCGCGTCCTCGTCGTGGGCTGCCGCCCGGCCGTCCTCGACGAGCGGATGGACCTGTCCGAACCGGTGCGCGCCGCGATGGACGACGCGGTGTCCCTGGTGACCACGCTGGCCCGCGAAGAGGCCATGAAGACCCTGCGAACGGAGAGGCGGCCCGCCGATGCATGAGATGGGACTGTGCGACGCGATCGTCGAGGCGGCCGTACGGCGGGCCGGCCGGCATCCGGTGTCGAGCGTACGGGTCCGGATCACCGGGCACCCGGTCGACGCCGGCGTCCTCGAACAGGGCCTCCGGCTGGCCGCGGCCGGAACGGTCGTCGAAGGGGCGACCGTCGAGGTGATCGCCCGGCCGCCGTCGGTGCGGTGCCGCGACTGCGGCACCCGCTTCGAGGCCGTCGACCCGCGCCTGCTCGCCGCGTGCCCGCGCTGCGGCGGCGTCGACGTCGACGCCTCCGGCGCCGAGGAGGTCGTGCTGGAGGCCATCGCGTTCGACCCGGTGCAGGAGAGGAGCTCGTGATGATGGACGCGACCGAACTGCTCGAACACGATCACCGGATCGTCGAGCAGATGTTCCGCGACTACGAGACGGCGGCCTCGGCCGCGCAGCGGCGGGGGGTCGTGGAGATCCTCATCCGCGAGCTGTCCAAGCACGCCGCGCTGGAGGAGCTGCTCGTCTACCCGCTGGCCAAGCGGCTGATCCCCGAGATGGCCGATGAGGTCGACGAGCACCTCGAAGAGCACATGGGGCTGAAGAAGATCCTCGCCACCCTGGACCGGCTGTCGGCCGGCGACCGGCTGGAGCGCGATTTGGTCGCCGAGCTGAAGCGCGAGGTCGACCACCACGTCCAGGAGGAGGAGGGCCGGTTCTTCCCGACGCTGCGCGAGACCGTCGGCCGGGAGGCCCTGGAGGACCTCGGCGAGCAGCTGCGGGAGGGCAAGCGCGCGGCGCCCACCCGGCCTCATCCGCACGCGCCGAACGAGCCGCCCGCGCTCGCGATGGCCGCTCCGGTCGCCGCGATGTACGACCGCGTCCGCGACCGGCTGCAAAGGAGACCTCGCACATGAGCATCGAGACCGGATTCCCGCACGCCGCCGAGGAGCCCACGACCCGCGGGGAGCGGAAGGGCTTCGAGCACATCGACATCCTGTGGATCTCCGAGGGCATGAGCTGCGACGGCGACACCGTCGCGATGACCGCCGCCGGGCAACCGCCGATCGAGGACGTGGTGCTCGGTCTCATCCCCGGGCTGCCGCGGGTGACCCTGCACAACAAGGTGCTGTCGCCCGCCCAGGGCGGCGAGCAGTTCCTGGCGCCGTTCCGGGCGGCGGCCGCCGGGGAGCTGGAGCCGTTCATCCTCGTGATCGAGGGCTCCATCCCCAACCAGAACATCATCGAGGGCGACGGGTACTGGACGTCGTTCGGCAACGACCCGGAGACCGGTGAGCCGCTCACGCTGAACTGGTGGCTCGACCGCCTCGCGCCGAAGGCCTGGGCGGTGGTCGCGGCGGGGACCTGCGCGACGTACGGCGGCATCCACGCGATGGCCGGCAACCCGACGGGCTGCATGGGCCTGGCCGACTACCTCGGCTGGGATTTCAAGTCGACCGCCGGGCTGCCGATCGTCAACGTCCCCGGCTGCCCGATCCAGCCGGACAACTTCATGGAGACGCTCACCTGGGTGCTGTACCACGCCGCCGGCGGCGCGCCCCCGCCTCCGCTGGACGATCTCCTGCGCCCGCAGTGGCTGTTCGGCAAGACCGTCCACGAGGGCTGTGACCGGGCCGGCTATTACGAGCAGGCGGACTTCGCCAAGGACTACAACTCGCCGAAGTGCCAGGTGAAGATCGGCTGCTGGGGGCCGGTCGTCAACTGCGACGTGCCCAAGCGCGGCTGGATGGGCGGCGTCGGCGGCTGCCCCAATGTCGGCGGCATCTGCATCGGCTGCACGATGCCCGGCTTCCCGGACAAGTTCATGCCGTTCATGGACGAGCCGCCGGGTGGGTCGCTGTCGTCCGCGCTGGCCAAGCCGTACGGGATGTTCGTCCGCCGGATGCGGGGCTTCACGAACCAGACGCTCAACACCGAACCGAAGTGGCACCACAACAGACCCGAGCTGACCAGCGGCTACAACCCGCGCTGGCGTCCGTGACCGGACCGGCCCGTACATCGAAGGAGACCGACGACCCATGGCACTGACCGAACGGACGCGGGAGCGACAGGCCGCCGGCGAGCAACTCGTCGAGATGGCCTGGGATCCGATCACCCGGATCATCGGCAACCTCGGCATCTACACGAAGATCGATTTCGCGAACAAGCGGGTGGCCGAATGCCATGCCACGTCGTCGCTGTTCCGCGGCTACTCGGTGTTCATGAAGGGCAAGGACCCGCGGGACGCCGGCTTCATCACGAGCCGGATCTGCGGCATCTGCGGGGACAACCACACCACCTGCTCGGTCTACGCGCAGAACATGGCGTACGGGATCAAGACGCCGCCGCTCGGCGAGGACATCATCAACCTCGGCGAGGCGGCCGAGTACATGTTCGACCACACGATCTACCAGGACAATCTCTGCTTCGTCGACTTCTGCGAGGCGATGGTCAAGGCCACCAACCCGAGCGTGCTGCAGCGGGCGCGGCGGACCGAGGCGCCGAACGCGGAGATCCACGGGTACCGCACGATCGCCGAGATCATGGAGGCCTACAACCCCTTCGAGGGCGAGGTCTACAAGACCGCCCTGCAGGTCTCCCGCGTCACGCGGGAGATGTTCTGCAAGATGGAGGGGCGGCACGTCCACCCCTCGACCCTGTATCCGGGCGGCGTCGGGACGATGCCCGAGCCGACGCTGTTCACCGACTACCTGAGCCGGCTCATCTCGATCCTCGACTTCGTCAAGCGGGCCGTCGCGATGAACGACGACGTCTTCGACTTCTTCTACGAGGCCCTGCCCGGTTACGAGGAGGTCGGGCGCAGGCGCGTCCTCCTCGGCTGCTGGGGCGCCTGGCAGAACCCCGACATCTGCGACTACCGGTACGAGAACATGACCCGCTGGGGCCGTGCCATGCACGTCACCCCGGGCGTCGTCGTGGACGGTCAGCTGGTCACGACCGACCTCGTCGACATCAACCTCGGCATCCGCATCCTGCTCGGCAGCTCCTACTACGAGGACTGGGTGAACGAGGAGCCGTTCGTCACCCACGACCCGCTCGGCAACCCCGTCGACATCCGTCACCCGTGGAACCAGACGACGATCCCGGTTCCGCAGAAGCGGGACTTCGAGGACAAGTACAGCTGGGTGATGAGCCCCCGCTGGTTCGACCGGCGCAGCGGTGAGCACCTGGCGCTCGACACCGGCGGCGGGCCGTTCGCCCGCCTGTACGTCACGGCGCTCGCCGGCCTGGTCGACACCCCGTACGTCAAGGCGACCGGGTCGAGTGTGCGGATCAGCCTGCCGCGCAGCGAGAAGCTCCCGGAGATGACGCTGGAGTGGCGGATCCCGAAGTGGTCCAACGCCATCGAACGGGACCGCGCCCGCGCGTACTTCATCGCCTACTCCGCCGCGATGTCGCTGTTCTTCCTCGAACGCGCGATGGGGCGGATGCGCGCCGGGGACATGAAGGTGTTCCAGGACTTCCAGGTCCCGGACGAGGGCATCGGCTGCGGGTTCCACGAGGCGGTGCGCGGCGTCCTGTCCCACCACCTCGTCATCAAGGACAAGAAGATCGCGAACTACCACCCGTACCCGCCGACGCCCTGGAACGCCAGCCCCCGCGACATTCACGGGGTCCCGGGCCCGTACGAGGACGCGGTCCAGGACATGCCGATCTTCGAGGAGAACGGTCCGGACGACTTCAAGGGCGTGGACATCATGCGGGCCGTCCGCAGCTTCGACCCGTGCCTGCCGTGCGGGGTCCACATGTACCTCGGCAACGGGAACGTGCTGAAGAAGCTGCACTCGCCGACGTTCGGAGCGTCCCATGGCTGACCGGCCCGCCGCCGGCCTGCCGGAGGCTGAGATCGAGGACCGGCTCGTGCGCCTCGACGCCCTCCTCGAACGCCTCGAACAGGCCACCGGGGCCGACGCCGAGGTCGCGCGCCACGCGGTCGAGGCCCTCACCGAGGTGTACGGCACCGCCCTCGCCCGCCTGACGCACCTGGTCGGCGGAGTGCCGGAACTCGCCCCGGCGCTGATCCGCGACGAGCTGCTGCACCACCTGCTCGTCCTGCACGGCCTCCACCCGCAGCCGGTCGAGGAGCGCGTGGCGCGGGCGCTCGACGGCGTACGGGAGGCCCTGCGCCCGCGCGGCGGCACCGTCGAGCTGACCGGGATCACGGACGGTGTCGCGCACCTGCGCTGGTCGGGCGGCGGTGGCTGCGCGTCGTCGGCGTCCGCCGTCGAGCGCGCGGTCGTGGAGTCCGTGCTCACCGTGGCGCCCGAGCTGAGCCGCGTCGAGCTCTGCCCGGCCCCGGCGCCCCCGGCGCTGATCCCGGCCGAGTCCCTGCTGCGCGGGCCGGCCGCGTCCGCCCGCTCGCGGAGCCGGACGCCGTGACCGGCTCGGAGGCTCTGCGGCGGGCCATCCACCGCGCGGCGGCGGACGGGCGTTCCGAGGATCTCTGTGAGCTGTGCGCGCGCCCGGCCCCGCCGGACCACCGCCACCTGCTGGACCTGCGGACGCAGGAACCACGGTGCGTCTGTTACGCCTGCTCGGTCCTGTTCCAGCGTGACGGGGCCGGGCAGGGGCACTACCGGCTGATCCCCGACCGCCGGGTCCGCCTGAGGGCGTTCTCCCCGGCGTCGGTGGGCGTCCCCGTCGGGCTGGCGTTCTTCGTACGGCGACCGGACGGCCGCGTCCTCGCCCACTACCCGAGCCCGGCGGGCGCCACCCGGTGGGAGGTCGATCCGGAGACGTGGGAGGCCGCCGTCCGGGACACCGACGGCCTGTCGGACCTGGCGACCGACGTGGAGGCGCTGCTCGTCAACACCGTACGGGGGCGTTCGGAGGCGTGGCTCGTCCCCATCGACGACTGCCACCGGCTGGTCGCGATCGTCCGCCGGCACTGGCGGGGGATGTCGGGCGGCGAGGTGGTGTGGACCGAGATCGAGCGATTCTTCGACGAACTGAGGAGGCGTCATGGGCCGTATCCGGGTCGGTAAGCCGCACGTGAAGATCGACGCTCCCGCGCACGTACGGGGGATCCGCGAGGGCAACGCCAAGCGGAGCATGAGCCGGCAGATCGGCCATCACAAGGACCACACCGTCGACGCGCGCCGCTCGACGGGGATCCGGCCGAAGAAGCACGACGCGATCCTCAAGATCATGCCGAACCTGCCGCCGGGCTGACCTGGAAAGGGACGAACGAATGATCAAGAAGGTGCTGATCGGCGCGGCCGTCGCCGGTGTCGTCGTGGTGGTCATCCGGGAGCTCCCGGCGCTCAGGAGGGAGATCAAGATCTGGCGGATGTGACCGAAGCCGCCCCAACGCGGCAAGACTCCGTCAATACGCCGGTGACCTGCGTTTTTCCCGACAGGGCCCGGGTACGGGTGACGGCACCTCACCGGCCGGCGCGCCGGTGCGCCGGCCGTGGCCTGGGCCGAGGAGGCCCGCGGCGGCCGGATCCCTGAGGGCGGACGGAGTCGGCGTCGTGGCGGACAAGAGAACTCTGATCCTCCGGGCGGAACGCACGGTGGACGAACGGGTGGGCAGCTCGTCCTTCCTGCGGCGCAACGTCCGGAAGGTGTTCCCCGAACAGTGGTCCTTCCTGCTCGGCGAGATCGCGCTCTACTCGTTCGTCACGCTCGTTCTGACCGGCGTCTTCCTGACGATGTTCTTCAAACCGTCGGAGACCGACGTCGTCTACACCGGGAACTATCCCCAGCTGCGCGGCACCACGATGAGCGAGGCGTACGCCTCGACGGTGCACCTGTCCTTCGACATCCGCGGCGGGCTGCTCGTACGGCAGATCCACCACTGGGCCGCACTGCTGTTCCTCGCCGCGATCTGCGTCCACCTGATGCGGATCTTCTTCACCGGAGCGTTCCGCAAGCCCCGGGAGATCAACTGGGTGATCGGCACGACGCTGTTCGCGCTCGCCGTCGCCGAGGGCTTCGCGGGCTACTCGCTGCCGGACGACCTGCTGTCCGGGACCGGCCTGCGCATCCTCGAGGGCATCCTGCTGTCCGTGCCGGTCGTGGGGACGTATCTGACCTTCTTCGTCTTCGGCGGGGAGTTCCCCGGGGATCAGTTCATCCCGCGCCTGTTCACGATCCACGTCCTGCTGATCCCCGGCATCCTGATCGCGCTCATCGGCGCACACCTGATGCTCATCTGGCACCAGAAGCACACGCAGTGGCCGGGACCGAAGAGGACCGAGCACAACGTCGTCGGATCCCCGACCTTCCCGCAGTTCATGACGCACACGATCGCGTTCTTCCTGTACGTCCTGGGCGCGCTCGCGCTGCTCGGCGGGTGGGCGCAGATCAACCCGATCTGGCTGTACGGCCCGTACCGGCCCGACATCGTGTCCACCGGCTCACAGCCGGACTGGTACGTCGGCTTTCTCGAGGGATCCTTGCGGATCATGCCGCGGCTCGCGTTCGACTTCGCCGGACACAGCGTCGCCCTGAACGTCCTGGTGCCCGCGGTGATCCTCCCCCTGGTGTTCTTCACCCTGATCGGGCTGTACCCGTTCTTCGAGCGCTGGGTCACCGGCGACTCGCGGCCCCACCACCTGTGCGACCGGCCCCGCAACGTTCCCACCCGTACGGCCCTCGGCGTGGCGGCCATCGCCTGGTACGGGAACCTGTGGGCGGCCGGCGGCAACGACGTCATCTCGAAGGTCTTCAAGATCCCGCTGGAGTACACCATCTGGTTCTTCCGCGTGGGCTTCTTCGTCTTCCCCGTGGTCGCGTTCGTCCTCACGCGGCGCATGTGCCTGTGGCTCCAGCGCTCCGACGCCGAAGCGCTCGACGAGGGCGTCGAGAGCGGAACCCTCAAGCGCCTGCCCAGCGGCGCGTACGTCGAGGTCCACGACCGCCCGGAACCCGAGCAGGCGCTGATCGCGCGGACCGTTCACCCCGGCGAGCTCGTCAAGCCGATCCCCGACCACGTCATCCCGCTGCCGACGCCGGGCCGCGTCCTCGCGCAGCTGCGTGCCCGTCTCAACCACGCGTACGTGCACTACACCGCCGAGATGCCCACCCCGGACGAGCGCCGAGAGCTGGAGAGACGCCAGGACGGGGACGGGAGGAGCAGTCGGTGACCGGCTATTCGATTCCCTTGATCTCCTCCTGGCCCTCGTGGCCCAGGAGCGGATAGTGCAGGTCGACGGCCGGCCGGTCGGAGCGGATCTTGGCGATGGCCCGGAAGTTGTGCCGGGGCGGCGGGCAGGAGGTCGCCCACTCCAGCGAGCCGCCGAAGCCCCAGGGGTCGTCGACGGTGACGCGCGGCGCCGACCGGTGGGTCACGTAGACGTTCCACAGGAACGCCAGGGTGGAGGCGCCCAAGATGAACGCCCCGATCGAGGAGATCATGTTGAGGGCGGCGAAGCGGTGGGGGTAGTCGGCGTAGCGGCGGGGCATGCCCTCGGCTCCGAGCCAGTGCTGGACGAGGAAGGTCGTCTGGAAGCCGACGAACAGCGTCCAGAAGTGGATCTTTCCCCAGGTCTCGTTGAGCATCTTGCCGGTCATCTTCGGCCACCAGAAGTAGAACCCGGCGAAGGTCGCGAACACCACGGTGCCGAACAGCACGTAGTGCATGTGCGCGACGACGAAGTAGGAGTCGGTGAGGTGGAAGTCCAGGGCCGGGGAGGCCAGGATCACCCCGGTCAGCCCGCCGAACAGGAACGTCACCAGGAACCCGATGGCGAACAGCATCGGGGTGTCCAGGTGCAGGTGCCCCTTCCACATGGTCCCGATCCAGTTGAAGAACTTGATCCCGGTCGGAATGGCGATGAGGAAGGACATGAAGGAGAAGAAGGGCAGGAGCACCTGGCCGGTGGCGAACATGTGGTGCGCCCAGACCGTCATCGACAGCCCGGTGATCGCGATCGTCGCCCCGACCATCCCGATGTAGCCGAAGACCGGTTTGCGGGAGAAGACCGGGATCACCTCGGTGATGATCCCGAAGAACGGCAGCGCGACGATGTAGACCTCCGGATGACCGAAGAACCAGAACAGGTGCTGCCAGAGCATCGCCCCGTTGTGGGAGGCGTCGTACACGTGCGCGCCGAGCTTGCGGTCGGCCTCGACGGCGAACAGCGCGGCGGTCAGGACGGGGAAGGCCATCAGCACGAGGATGCTGGTGAACAGGCTGTTCCAGGTGAAGATCGGCATCCGGAACATCGTCATGCCCGGCGCCCGCATGCAGATGATCGTCGTGACCAGGTTGACGCTGGTCAGGATCGTGCCCATGCCGGACAGGATCAGCCCCATCGCCCACAGGTCACCGCCGACGCCCGGCGAGCGGACCTGGCTCGCGAGAGGCTGGTAGGCGAACCAGCCGAACGCCGCGGCACCGTCGGGCGCCAGGAACCCGGCGACCACCATCAGCCCGCCGAAAGCGAACAGGTAGTAGCTGAGCGCGTTGAGGCGGGGGAAGGCCACGTCGGGCGCGCCGATCTGCAACGGCACCAGGACGTTGGCGAACCCCGCGAAGGTCGGCGTGGCGAACAGCAGCAGCATCACCGTGCCGTGGATCGTGAACAGCTGGTCGTACATGTGGCGATGCATGACCTGCAGACCCGGCTGGAGCAGCTCCGCCCGCATCATCATCGCCATCAGCCCGCCGGCCAGGAAGAACGCGAACGACGTGACCAGGTACAGGTAGCCGACCATCTTGTGATCGGTGGTGCCGAGCACGTCCCCGATCCGCCGGCCGAGCGAGTGGCGGGCCAGCACCTCGCCGGTCGGAGTACGGACCTGTGGTTCCTCGACCGTGGCCATGCCACCCTCCCCCGGGGGCGCGAACGGCTGAACCGGTCACTCTTTGCTTTTCCACCTCAGAGAGCCCGAAAACCGTACGGCGGCATGGCGGTCAGTCACGACTTGGCGAAACCATTGCGCGGCGCGCGACTGGAACGCCGCCGAGGGGGCAGGGCCGTCGTTGACGTACCTCCGGTGAATCCGTCCACCTGGGAGGAGCGGCAGGATGCTGGAAGCACAGGACGTCCGCGAATGGCGCGGCCACGACGTGGTGGATGCGAACCGCAAGAAGATCGGCAAGCTGGAGGCCGTGTACGTCGACACCCGCACCGATCAGCCGTCATTCGCCACGGTCCAGGTGGGCCTGCCCACCCGTCATCGGCTGATCTTCGTCCCCTTGGCCGATGCCACGGTCGGCCCTGGCTACCTCCGTGTCGCCTGTACGCGCGACCGGGTCAAGGACGCTCCGTCGATCGGCACCGACGGAGAACTGCTCGCCCAGGACGAGGAGGCCGTCTTCACCCACTACGACCTGCCTTATCAGGCGGAGCCGACCGAACGGTGGCTGGCTCGGCGATAGGTCCTTCACCCTGAGATCACCGGTCGGTGAGCTCGGCCAGCCTCCGCTCGAGGGTCGCGCGCTCCGGCCGGTTGCCGACGAGATCGAGCGCGGCCCGGTAGGCGGCGGCCGCCTCGGCGACGCGGCCGAGTCTTCGCAACAGGTCGCCCCGTGCCGCGGGGAACAGGTGGTAGCGCCGCAGCTCCGCCGCCTCGCCCAGGTCGTCCAGCAGGGCGAGCCCCGCCTCCGGCCCGTCACGCATGGCGACGGCCACCGCCCGGTTCAGCGCGACCAGCGGCGACGGCTCGAGCCGGAGGAGCACGTCGTACAGCGCGACGATCTGCGGCCAGTCGGTCGCCGCGAAGTCGGCAGCCTCGTCGTGCAGCGCCGCGATCGCCGCCTGCACGGCGTACGGCCCGACGCCGGGACCGGTCAGGGCCGGAACGACGAGCCGGCGTCCCTCGGCGATGAGATCGGCGTCCCACAGCGCGCGGTCCTGGTCTTCGAGCAGCACCTGGTTCCCCGCCGCGTCGACCCTGGCCGCCCGCCGCGCGTCGGTGAGAAGGAACAACGCGAGCAACCCCGTCACCTCGCGCTCCCGTGGCAGCAGCCGGTGCAGGATCCGGGCGAGCCGGATGGCCTCGTCCGCCAGACCGGGACGCAGGAGGTCGTCGCCGGAACTGGCGGCGTACCCCTCCGTGAAGACGAGGTAGACGACGCGCAGCACGCCGGGCAGCCGGTCGGGCAGTTCCTCCGACCTCGGGACGCGGAACGGGATGCGCGCGTCACGGATCTTGCGTTTCGCGCGCACGAGGCGCTGGGCCATCGTCGCGGTGGGCACGAGGAACGCCCGGGCGACCTCGGGCGTGCTCAACCCCGCGAGGAAGCGCAGCATCAGCCCGGTCTGCGCCTCCAGGGACAGGGCGGGGTGGCAGCAGGTGAAGAACAGGCGCAGCCGCTCGTCGGGGATGTCGTCGAAGCCGGGCTCCACAGGCGCCGCGGCGGCCCGGTCGCTCTCCACCTGCAGTTCGGCCAGCCTCACCGCGTACGTACGGTCACGCCGGATCCGGTCGAGCGCCTTGCGGCGGGCCGTGGTCAGCAGCCACGCCAGCGGCTTGTCGGGCACCCCGTCGGCCGGCCACCGCTCCAACGCGACCTCGATCGCATCGGAGGCGACCTCCTCGGCGAGATCGAGGTCCCCGAACCGAGCGGCGAGCAGGGCGAGCAGCCGGCTCCGGTCCTCGCGGAACACCGCCTCCACGGAGTCGGCCGCTCGCTGCTCCTTCACGCCTGATCCGGCTCCCAGACCGTACGGACCTCGACGGTGCCGTACCGCGCCCCGGGACAACGGGCCGCCCAGTCCAGCGCGGCGTCGAGGTCGGGAACGTCGATCAGGTAGTACCCGCCGACGATCTCCCGCGTCTCGGCGAACGGCCCGTCGGTGACGACGCGCTCACCGTTCACCCGGACCCGTACGGTCGTGGCGGTCGAGATGTCCAGGGCCTCACCGCCCAGCTTGATCCCGGCATCGGTGACGGCCTTCTCGAACGCCAGGTACTCCTCCACGGTCGGCCCCTCGGCCGGCCGTTCCTCGGTCGACTCCGGCGACAGCGTGTTGATCAGCAACAGGTACTTCACGGTGCGCTCCTCGTGGATCGGGTCGGGTCGCGCAGGTATGACGAACGACCGTACCGAGAATCGACACCGCGCCCAGAGAAAGTTCGCCAGGCCGAGCCGGCCCCGACACGCCGCACCGAGCCCGCACCGCACCGAGCCGGACTCGCCGGCTGCCGGGGGCGTTCATCGACCTCCTCACGCATGAGCAACCCGTAGACCAATACACCGAAAAGCATCACCACCGCTCGATATACATATGCGCAAGCAGCGTCTTACTCCGCTCAAAGCAAGTACGCCGCAAGTCAAATATTCTGGACAATCCCTGACGATTATGCTGACCATTGAACCAAGGCCGCCCACTACAGCAAGAGTGGGAGCGATGCGGGATCTTCGACGATCGGGACGCGGCGCGCCTTGCGCATAACGTGATCGCCCTGGCGGCCTGGCCCCTGCCATCCCGGGGAGCCGAGATCTCCTATGAGAGGGGACGAGCATGAGTCGCCGTGCAATCATCGCGGGTCTACTGGGGGCCGGCGTGGCGCTGACCGTCACCGCCTATGCCGACGAGTCGATCAGCGTCGCGGGGAGCGAGACGGCGACTCCGAGCCCGGCGACGCCTTCGGCGAGCACTCCCTCGCCGCCAGGGCCGTTGCCCTCGGGTTTCCAACGGGTCAGCGACGGGACGAGAACGGTGAGCTTCGGGCTGCCTGACAGCTGGAAGCCCGTGGACAAGGGGGATCTCCCGGGCAACCTTGTCGCGCTGGGCGCCGTCGCCTACGCCGATCCGGCGTCGAAGCCACGGTCATCGACCGGCTTCCTGACGAACGTGAACGCCTTTTGCCAGGCCAACCCCTACCCGATGTCGAAGTACAAAGCAGGCTTGCGTCAGGAGCTGGTGAAAACAGGCGCCACGAATATCCGTATCAGCGATACAAAAGTCGGCGGCCGACCCGCGATCCGTACAAGCTACGTGCATAAGGCGGGCGCCCAGGAGCTTTCGTTCACGACGAACACCATATTCGCCACCAGCAAGGAATGCGACGTCACACTGACGACCGACCAGCCCGCTCGGTATCAGACGGTATTCGAGAAGATCACCGCGACAACCGGCATCGGCTGACGCGCGAAGTGATCAGAGCGCCTTCGCGGTCAGTCGACGGCGCGTCGGCCTTCCGCCGGTACGCACCGGCCAGGTACCGATGCGCCCACGGGAGACGACGCGGGCGGCACTCCCGTCGCTTTGTGACCCACACCACATGCGGTTCCTGTCAGATATCGGGGCGCTGTTCCGCTCAAGTCGCCGGGAGCAAGCGAACCGACAGGAGCATCGCATGAAGCACCGCATCGTCGTCCTCGGCGCCGGCTATGCCGGGGCCTACGCGGCCGGGACCCTGGCCCGCCGGCTGTCCCCGGCGGACACCGAGATCACCGTGGTCAACGCCGTGCCGGACTTCGTCCAGCGGCTGCGGCTGCACCAGTTGGCGGCCGGCCGGGAGATCGAGGCTCCGAAGCTCGCCGACGTCTTCGCGGGTACGGGGATACGGCTGCGCGTGGCCCGCGTCGCCGCCATCGACCCCGAACGCCAGATCGTCGCCGTCGCCGACGCCGATGGCGGCGGCGATCTCGGCTACGACACGCTCGTCTACGCGCTCGGCAGCCACGGCGCCGACCGCGGCGTCCCTGGAGTGGCCGAGCACGCCTTCGACGTCGCCGCCAGGCCCTCGGCGCTGCGCCTGCGCGAGCGCCTGGACAGCCTGGGCAGGCGAGGCGAAGGCGGGCGTGTGGTGGTCGTCGGCGACGGGTTGACCGGCATCGAGACCGCCACCGAGATCGCCGAATCCCGGCCCGGCCTGTCGGTGACGCTGGTCGCCCGCGGCGAGCTGGGTGCCCGGCTCTCCGCCGGGGCCAGCGGCCACCTACGCGAGGCCTGTGACCGGCTGGGCATCACCGTCCTGGAGCACACCGTCGTCGAGGCCGTCGAACCGACGCGGGTGCTGTGCGCTGACGGCACCGCGCCGGCGTCCGAGGCAACCGTGTGGACGGCCGGGTTCGCGGTCGACCCCATCGCCGCCGGCGGCGGGCTGGAGGTCACCGAGAACGGCCGGATCGTCGTCGATCGCACCATGCGGTCGGTCTCACACCCGAACGTCTACGCCATCGGTGACAGCGTCTACGCCATCGGCGACAACGGCCGGCCGCTGCCGATGTCCTGCGCTTCGGCCGGCTACACCGGTCGGCAGGCTGTCGAGGCGATCGTGGGCCGCCTGACCGGGGGCAAGGTCCCCCACACCAAGATGCCCTACTACGGCAACCACATCAGTCTCGGGCGGCGGGACGGGATCGTGCAGCTGGTCGACGGTCAGGGGCAGGCGAAGCCGACGTACATGGGCGGCCGGAAGGCCGCGCGGGTCAAGGAGGGCATCGTCAGGATGTCGCTGTGGGCCACCTCGCACCCGACCTTCGGCCTGCCCAACCGCAGGCACCGCCTGACCGCCGCGCCGGACGCGACCGGCGAGAAGGCGGTCGCGTACGCCGAGAAGGCGGTCGCCTAGCCGCCTCATACGGTGGTCCGCGTGGACAGCAGCGCCACTGATCGCTTCGACACCAGCCGGTTCGAGGCCAGCCGGAACCGGCTGGCCTCGCTGGCGTACCGGCTGCTGGGCTCCGCCGCCGACGCCGAAGACGCCGTACAGGATGCGTTCCTGCACTGGCAGGCCGCCGACCGGCAGCGGATCAACGTGCCGGAAGCGTGGCTGACCAAGGTCGTCACCAATCTGTGCCTCGACCGGCTCCGCTCGGCGCAAGCCCGCCGCGAACGCACCGCCGGCGCCTGGCTGCCCGAACCACTCCTGGCAGGCGACCCGATGCTCGGCCCGGCCGGCACTTTCGAGCAGCGCGAATCGGTCTCCCTGGCCGTGCTGACGCTCATGGAGCGCCTGGCACCCCTTGAGCGGGCCGTCTACCTCCTGCGCGAAGCGTTCTCCTACAGCCACGCCGAGATCGCCGAGATCCTCGACATCACCGAGTCCGCGAGCCAGCAGCACTTCCACCGGGCCCGGCGCCGCATCGGCGCGGCGCGTCGCCGTGGCGGCGAAGTCGATCCGGCATCCGCCCGCAGGATCGTCGAGGAATTCCTCACCGCCGCCTCCTCGGGCCGCACCGAACGGCTGGTGGCGCTGCTCACCGACGACGCGACCGCCATCTCCGACGGCGCCGGCCTGACCGAGAAGCTAATGCGGTACGACACTCCGCACCGCATCGCCGCCGTGGCACGGGCCGGTCTCACGCCCACCCCCGCGAAGCGGCGATTCGTCGGCGGCACGCCCGCCGTCCACTACGCACTCGTCAACGGCGCCCCCGCCATCCTCTTCGTGCTCGGCGACCAGGTCATCGGCGCCGTGACGTTCGACATCACCGGCGGCAGGATCGCAACCGTGCGCGGCATCGCCGCCCCCACCCGCCTGGTCCGCCTCACCGAAGCCTGGCGGCAGTACGAACCGGGCACGCCGCTCATCAGCCAGTGGTGACCTGACCCCGAC
Source organism: Actinoallomurus rhizosphaericola (assembly GCF_024055675.1). Classification (NCBI taxonomy): domain Bacteria; kingdom Bacillati; phylum Actinomycetota; class Actinomycetes; order Streptosporangiales; family Thermomonosporaceae; genus Actinoallomurus; species Actinoallomurus rhizosphaericola. The sequence continues at coordinate 522,389 of NZ_JAMXMW010000002.1, forward strand.
CGCGACCAGGCGCAGCCCCCCGCTGCGAACTGCGGCCGTCATCGACCTCGTCGAGGTGACACTGGGCCACCACCAACCCCTGGTTCGTCGCAACCGCACCACCAGTGAACTCGCCTATTACCGCTGTCACTGAGGTGCGGGCATCCGCTGCCACACATCTGCGCATGACGGAAAGGTGACCTGATCACGGTTTGCCCAGGTCAGCACGAGAGTTTCGGCTGGTTGATATGGGTGCCCCCGGCAGGATTCGAACCTGCGGCACACGGTTTAGGAATCCACAGACAACGCGACGGCCGTAGAGGCCCTGACCTGCGAAGGGTTACCGTCGGGGTGGAACGAAGGCGGGCGCCATCCCGCGTATATCCCGCGTGCGATGCTCGTGCTTCCGGGTGTCTGCTTCGCTCCCCGTACGGCCGACGACCGTGCGACACTCGTAGTGTCGGCAACAGGAGGTGACGGTGACCACCAGCAGCGCAGAGTACGCGGCCGAGCCACCCGAGCGTGGCTCAGTGTCGCTCGACGAGCTGGCGCGGCGCAAGCACGTCCGGCCGATCGAGTCTGCCGACGATCTCGCCCAGGACGACGTCTTCGACACCGACGAGGAGCTTGACGCCTTCCTGGCGCACGTCCACGCCTCCCGTCACGCCGACCTCGCCTGAGCAGCCGTGGATCGCGTAGTCCTCGACACGGACGTCTCCTCCCTGAGCCTCAAGCGCCGGCTGCCCTCCCCCGTTATGACCCGGCTGATCGGCAAGCAGCCGTGCATCACCTTCATCACCCTCGGAGAGCTGATCCAGTGGGCAGAGCTCCGGCAGTGGGGCCGGCGAAATCGCGACGCCCTCGGCCACTGGCTCGACGGCGTGATCGTGCTGCCGTACACCGATGACGTCGCCCGCACCTGGGGTCAGATCTCCGCGTACGCCATCCGCCGCGGTCGCCCTCGCCCGGCCAACGACTCGTGGATCGCGGCCTGCGCCCTCACCTACGGCCTGCCGCTCGCCACCCTCAACGTCAAAGACTACGAAGACTTCGCCGAACACGAAGGCCTGACCCTGATCAGCCAATGACCGCACTACCGGGCTATAGATGGACTCCGCGACAGTCCGGGTCTCGAGCGACGGCCACGTACAGACAGTGTCTGATGGTTGTGGTCGCTGTCGTCAGGTCGTAGGCACCATCCTGACCAGATCCACATGGGGTTCGGATTGCAGCATCGGCCTGCTCCGGAGTCCCCCGGAAATCGGGAGAAATTGTTGGGAATAATCGCCGACACGCAAATTGTTTCGTATATCATGAAAGGCTCTCCAGCGGCGGGAGACCTTTCAGGTTTCTCCATTACATCTACAGTCGCACAGGAATTTCTTCGTGTGCGTGACATAGCGACAGGCAATACCCGCTACTTCACGCCGCCACCCTACAGCCTAAGCCCGCGAGCCAAAGCGGCGTACGAAACCCAGGAGAAGATCTACAGAGATCACCCGAGAGACAAGCCCTTGTTCAAAAGGGTCACCGACAAGATCGTTTTCGATTTCAATAACGAGTTTCCGTCAGTGATGGAATATGGACATGTCGGCATATCGCATTTGATAAACACACAGAATAGGACCATATTTAGCCAGTCATTGAGCCATCTACCGAAGCCTGAACGCAAAGACTTGATGAACAAGTTCTCATTCCTCGCCGAACAGGGCATTGACTGCATACCAATACAGCCGGAGTCCATCTCCATCGCATTCGACTTCCTGAAGCTACTGATTAAGCGCGGCGTTAATCTCAAAGGAGACTTTCGAAATAGTCTCAACGACATGCTTATCCTCGGGACGGCAGTCGCCAACGAGTCAGACCTATGGACGGAGGATAAGATCCTTGCACAATTCGCCGAAGATGAAGGGATCTCAAAGATCAAGAGCCATAGAGGTCACTTTGAGATTTCCATCAACGAGCCGAACATCGCCGATCGACGCGTATCGCGCGAAAGCAAGGGATACATCAATACAGCTTGGCGCTATGCGATACATCAACCGCCGGCTCCCGATGCCCCGAGTTTTCGTCGGCAGAGATAAGGACGCCGAACCGATTACTCGACTATTAGAACACATATCGCAGATGGAATTCGGATCCATAGTGCGATCAGGAATGTCCCCGGCTGTCCAGGTCCGTCCCCTAATCCGCTTTGCAACAGCCGCGTCGTGCAAGCACCGGAAGCCGAGCAACATCGATCGTCGCCAGCCACCGCAGGGCGGCGATCTCCTTCTTAGGCACACAACGCTGTGATGTTTCTTTCGATGCGAACCACCGGCAGAATCACGATCGGCGCTAGCTCGAACTACTCGGACCTGTGATGCCATGTGATCACGACCAGTGCTGTACGGCGGTGTTGCTGTACTTCCGTGCTGTACAGCATGAGAGGCCGCACCGAGCGCTAACAAATTCACCGAGGTCCGCGTTCTCAGCTCACCAGAGTTACCGTAGCTTCCTAGCGCAATAGGAATCAGGTTGATTTACTACTGCTGATGCTCGCCTCGTTCCGAGGACTGCTCCAGCTGCAACTCTCGCTTACGTTGCTCATCCTTGAGGACTTCGACGTTTTGCGCAAAGAGCTGCAGTACCCTTTTCTCGTCACCTTCGGAATACTCTTCGATTCGCAGCTCCGCACCCCTGTAATGCTTCTCAATTGCATCTGCAGTCTGCTGTTGATTGAATCCGCGTTCACGAAACTTGAAATAGCCGACCAATGCGGCAGCCATACTAACCAACGCACTGACGCCAGCTGCAGACCACCGAAAGTACTGTTGATATCCAGCGTTCCCGGTAGACGCACTGGTAAGACTGGTGGCAGTTACAGAGCCTACTATAATTAGCCATTGAAGAAGATTGCTGTATCGACGGTTACGCCGAGCGAGCTTGCGATAGCGCTCGACATCATCCAAGGCCGAAAGTCGATAGATACGCAATGCCGCAACAGGATCCGACTCCTCTGCAGCCGCCAAGTGTAGACGCTGGGTCTGCAACACCAAAAGCTCATACTGCGTCGACGCGACGGTAGGTCGCATCTTAAAAATCTGCCAACCAGCAAATGCCGTGGAGATCAGCGATCCAGCCAGGCCGAGAATGGTGAACGGACCTCGATAGTGAGTCCAAACCCCGACCAGCATTGCCCAGCCCAAGAAGCCGACCGCTACAAGGCTTGCGATGAGCCAGACGAGGCGGAGTCGTTGAGTAGTTCTAAGACCGCGGAGTGCCGTTTGCTTTTGATCAACCTCACGATCATTGTCGCGCTTCTTGGCTTCGAGGTCTTCGTCCACAAGTTCTCCACAGTGGTCAGACGGCGATCCGAAGCGGGAAGTCTAGACGAGGCACGATGGAACAATCTCGGGTTGGCTGGATCTGGCCACTACGGGATTCAAGTTCAGGTCGCGCGGGAATGGATGTTGTTTCACAACTGACTAGGACGGGATCTTTTCGCCGCCCAACAGATGGCCTTGCATGGTCCGTGTCAGATCTACTTGATCGGTCGCGCAGCGCTCTCCTGCCTGGTAAATGTTGGGCGCGCCGAAACGTGCGTTAGGTATCGAGTGGCACAGCAACGACAGGAGCGCCCCTAAGCACTGCTGGCCGCCTGACCGGCGCGGCCGGAGCGCGCGGCCTGCGGCGGCACAGACGGCCACCGCCTTGACCTTCCGACAGCTCAATTCGGCACGGCGCCATCCGACCCGGAGCAAGATCGATAGCGTCCAGGATCGTCCATCCCTGTCCGCTGACCTGCTACTCGGTCGCTGTGCTGTCCGGGTGCGTCCCAGACGGTCCGGGACCGTTGTTGGCAGAACCGTTAGCAAGCGCCGACGTGCAAGGAGGCCCTTGCCGGCGGCAAACGGATCCGGAGCGCAAGGCTGGCCACGGCCCGAGCCCCGGAAGTCGAGCGGCAACGATCGTCCGCACTGCGGCCGACGACGGTGGCCCGTAGCGGGATGACAGCGGGCGGGGTGGGCCTGCTCTTACTTCTGCGGTCTCGTTCGGCCATCATGGCGTGATGACCTGGGACTGGCTTGCACCCACAACAACGGAGCGCTCAGAGCGCACCGGGCGTGAACCAATACGGGAAGACAGACGTCTCTGTCTTACAGAGGTTATACCTCAGAGACTACGAAGGTAGGAACGACATGGCATTGTCGGTAGCTGAAGGGTTCGAGACCTTCTTGAATCGACTGGTTCCCCTAGCTTCACAGCGCCAGGCTGCGGCCAAACATAGAGCTAGCATCGAGACTTCGCTAAGGAACGCGCTTGACGTAATACTCTTCCGAGAGACTGGCTCTTTCACCCATGGGACGGGTGTACGAAACCACTGCGACAGTGATCTACTTGTAAGTCTAAGGAATACACGGCCTGGTAGCTCCGATACCGCGATTAACTGGATTAAAGATGCGCTACAAAAAAGCTTCCCATACACTTCGATAAAGGTGAGTCGACCGGCGATCATCGCAGCTTTCAATAACGGCACGGAGACGTGGGAAATAATTCCCGGTTTCATTACCGCTGGCGGCGGAGACAAGTACTCAGTCTACGACATACCGGGGGCCGCCTCTGGCTGGATTCAATCTGCTCCAGTCGCGCACCTTAACTACGTCAATACTATAAATGCAAAAAAGACCGCGCCAGGCGGCGCCAAGAAGCTCGCCCGCCTAATGAAAGCATGGAAACATTACAATAATGTTCCCATGTCTTCTTTCTACTTGGAGATGCGGGCCGCGAAACATATGTCAACCCAGGATGTTTTCTCTCCTATATGGGACGTATGTTGGCTGCTTGAGGCTCTAGTGTCTTCAAGCCTAGCCAACATGAACGACCCTGCGAACGTTTCAGGTCGATTCTACGCTTGCTCAAGTGAGAGCAAAAAAGCTGAAGCCCTCTCGAAGGCCAAGACAGGAGCCACTAGGGCTCGTAAAGCACTGGAGGCTTACCAGAAGGGCGATAACGGCCTAGCCTTCTACTACCTTGACCTCCTATTCGGCGGCAAGTTTCCCGCTCGCTCCTAGGAATCAGCGACGAATGACCAACACTCGTCCCCCCATCAGCATCCGACAGAACGAGCCATACCTGATCGAACTGCGGCAAGCTGCCGCTGCGGTACACGAACAGGCACTTCGAGTGGAGAGCGTGCGCGTTGGTGTTTCGCTGATACTCGCTACCTCGGGAATATTCGCTGCCTTCTTCCGGCTAGTATTGCCGCCTATCGCTATCGCGGGTGCGGTGTGGGCCGTTGCCTTGGCAACAGGAATCAACCCTTGGGTTAAGGGACTCGCGAAGTGCGCAGCTACCCTCCAGGAGATGTTCGATGTAGAGGTCTTCGGGTTGCCATGGAATAAGACCATCTGCGGGAGCATCCTGCCACGGTTTGACTGTAGCCGACTGGCGCGAAAATTTACTCCAGGCGGAGGCCGGGCAGACCGACTCCGCGACTGGTATGTGGACGTGGACGGGATACCACAGCCTTACGATGTACTTTTTTGCCAACTTCAGAATTTGGCTTGGGATGCGCGACTTAGGCGCCGCTGGTCACGCATCGTATTGGCACTGGTTATCGCTTGGATTGGGCTAGGGGCGCTGGTCGGCTATATCGCCGTTCTAACGCTTCGCGAGACGCTTATCAGTTGGTACCTTCCGGCCATGGGCGCTTTTCTGTTGGCCTTCGAGAACTATCGGGGACAAGTCGAGGTTGCCTTGGAACGGGAGCGCCTGATGCAGATCGTTCAGTCAGAGCTCCAAAAGGCCAAGAAGCCGCCTTTGAGTAAGTCCGAGCTGAAACGGATCGTCACAGCATCACGCGAGATACAGGACGTAATTTTTGCTACACGGAAACATACTGCGCGAGTTCCCAATTGGTTCTACAGTCGCTACCGCCCTGGGGACGAGCAAGATTTTCGGGTTGATGCTGATGATCTCCGGCGCCAACTAACTACCTGATAGCAAACAGCACTTTTCGGCAGCATGGCCTGTAACGCGGAAGGGCGGATCCCACAAAGAGCATGCGATGCAGCTCGGACCCTATGTCGTAACGATACGATCATTGCCTGATCAGGTGACGCCCCAGCGCAGGCACGCCCTTAGAGGACAAGCCGACCCGGACCGCAGGGCCGGCCACGGCCCGAGGACCGGAAGCGGTGCGTCAGCCGATCGCCCCGGCCCCGTGACACGCTCAACCCCTCACAGCGATCGTCACGGCCTTAGGCGACGTCTCTCCGTCTCTCCTTTGTTCTTCTCGTAGCTGCCATCCCCCGCAAGCCTGGCCGATGGTTAGATTCGGCCTGTCAACCACGTAGCGGCCTGGCCTTCGCGCCCCGGTCGAGACTGACAGACTCGCGGCAGTGGAGAGAACGGCCGTCTACTGGTCTGTCTCTATGGATTGCAATGGTGCTCCGTGCTCGTTTGGCGGTCGACTGGTTCGGGCCGGGACCGGCCCGAAGAGGCCGCATGCCCGGCCCGAGGGCCGGTCGACCGCCGGCGGCCCGCGCAGCGGGGCGCCCTTGAAGACGTAGAGAAAGTTCTCATTTGGCAGGTCTGGCCGTTCGGCCCCTAGAACGCTGGTGTCTCGTCTGGTGCTCGCGGCGGTGTCTAGTTGTCTCGTGGTCAGTCGGTAGCTGGCTGCCGCTTGGTGAGGTCCGGGATGAGTTCGGCCATGTCTGTGATGACGGCGTCGGCTCCGGCGGTGGTGAAGCGTTCTTGCTTGCCGGGCTTGTTGGCGTAGCCGATGCTGAGTGTTCCGGCGTTGTGTGCTCCCTGGATGTCGCTGAGGGAGTCGCCGATCAGGACACAGTCGGCGGGTGCCGCGTCCAGTTCCTTGACGGCCTGGCCGATGAGGTGGGGGTCGGGTTTGAGCAGCCGGGGGTCTGGATCGGTGCGGCCGATGATGGAGGTGAACATCGGTGCGAGGCCGGCGGCCGTGAGGTAGCGCGCGACTGCTTCGCGGGAGTTGTTGCTGACGGCGGCGATGGCGCGTCCGTCGTCGTGGGCCGCTTCGATGACCTGTCGGGCGTATGGGGTGGCGTCGGCTACCTCGACGGCGCGGAGCTCCATCGTGCGCAGCTCGTCCGCGACGGTCTGGGTGAGGTCGGGGCTGATGGTCGCGGCGTAGCGCAACACGTCGAACGGATCACCGGAGGCTGCGGCGTCCCCCGTGATCTCAATGCCTTCTCCCATGACCAGATCGCGTAGGTGGGCGGCGATGGTGGGCGCGGGCAGTCCGGAGAAGATGCCGCAGATCGGGCCGTCGAAGTCGAACAACAAATACCGGCTGCGGGCCAGGACGTCGGCCAGGGCAGTAGGAGGCGGGGTCATCCGGTGAACTCGCGACTGATCGTCTCCCAGACGGTGTTGAACCACTGGCGAGCCTGGGCGACGTACTGTGCCCCGACGGCTGAGCCGTCATGGACGGTGTGTCGGAACAAGCTTGCTTCCTTCCCCATCAGGTCGAACATGGGATGCGGTGTGCCCTTGATCTGCACGACATGTTGCCTGATCGGGTAGAAGCCGAAGAAGACCTCTTCGTTGTTCACGATGTAGAGCTTGAACAGCGGCGGGCAGTCATGGACGCGGATCTCGGCCGTGGCGCTGTCGACGATGCCCAGGTCGGCCAGTTCCTCGACCGAGTCCAAGATGGCCTGCCCGTGGCGCAGCATGATCCGGGTCGCGCGCTGGCGGAACTCCGGGTCATCGCCCAGGTCGTCACTGCGGCACGGTACGGGCATCGGCTTGGAGACATCAGGCACGAGGATACGCAGGGCGAGGCTCCGCGGTTTGAGCTGGCCGGCGCGGATCTTGTCGAGCGGTTCTTGAAGGACGCCGTGCAACGTCTCGCCGGAGAAGCCGAAGAAGTCGATCGCGACGTGTTCGCGGTCGAAGGCTGCTTCCACGTAGGGCCGGATGCTGATCGGCGCGGTGGCCACCGCTGCGTCGACGGGGAGCGCGGCGGCTGCTGCTGGGGTCGGACCGGCGGGGACTGCCACGCCTTGATGTGCGTCTTGCTCGTCATCGATGCGTTCGAATAGCTGTTCCGCAGTCCATCCAGGGAACATCTTCTCCAGAACGCGGCAGTGGTCGGGATATGGGAGCTTTTTAACGTCTCCGGAGATCCAGCGGTGAAGCTGCGCGCGGCTGGGTCCCCTGCCGACAAGGGACGGGTCGACCTTGCGAGCGGCTTTGTCGTATTCGGCGCTGAACGTCCGGTAGGTCTGCCAGTGGCGTTCGCGGAGCAGCGCTTTCAACCGCACGGGGGGATTCGTCTTCGTCTGCTCGTCCATTAGGGCGAACGTAACACGAGACGAGCAATAGACGAGACGAAGAGAGAACAAGACGCCCGAGATGCGATAGGCGCGGTCTCGCAGCGAAACACCCGGTCCGGCGAGGCTCGGGATCGTGAACGCCAAACGAAACACCGAGCTTGAGACGCGGACCCACCTGGAGGGCCTGGGGCGGGTCGCGTCGATTGATCGAGCACGTCGGCAGGCGGCGAACAGGAGGGCTGCGGGCTTGACGGAGGTTGAACGTCGGCTACTGCTCGAAGAGATCGCGCGAATCTCTGCGGAGTTGGGCGACTTGCAGGTCAAGGCCGCTGAGGTCGCACGCCGGGTTGCGAGTTTGTCGAGTTCACAGACGCAACGGACCGCCTGAATCACCTAACGCGCTGGCCGTGGCGCCGCGATGAGCTGCGGGGCCGGTGACGCGAGACAGGGTCATTCGTGGCCTGCCTCTCTCCGCGCGGGAGTTGAGGGATGACCTGGGTTTCCGTCGCCGGCCTCGCTTCCAACCAAGGGAGCACAGCATGGACGGGATCAACCGGAAACAGGAGCTGGAGACGCTCGTCGAGTTGTGCCGCGAACTGGTCCGGCTCGGCGTGAAGCCGGGACTCAGCGACGCTCGCCCAGCTCTGTCGGTGCGGACTGAGTTGAGTCACCGCAAGGTGTGGGTCGAGGTCGACGCCTTGCGTGGGACTTTTGTGTGGCGCCGCGACGACCACGAGCGTCACCCCCTCGATGATCCGGCCGGCGCCGCGGCACGCCTCGCCGAGTACATGAAGCGCCGTGATGATGCGGGGCCGGGCGAGCAATCATGACGCCCGATCCGGTCACCGTGTTGCATCGGCGCTTTCCGGGACTGGTGTTCTGGTTCGGCGTGCGCACGGGGTCATGGTGGGCCATCGTTCCGCCCCCGGCCGGATGGCGGCTGATCGAGGCCGCCGATCCTGATCAGTTGACCCAGGCGATCATCAAGTCTCAGTCGTGGCCCTGGCCCTCGCCCCGTCAAGGCGCACGCTGGACGCTGGGCGTCGGTCGGCACCACTGACGCTCATATAAGCGCACCGCGTGAGTCACGCTCTACGCGGTGCCGGCGGTCGAAAGGACCGGGCCACCTCTTCAGAGGTTCTTGGTGCGCTCGTCGAGTTGTTCGATCCTCGCGCGTAGGTGCCCGATGGCACTGCGCATCTCTTGCAGCTGACCGAAGATCATCTGGAACTCTTCGCTGCGTTCTGCCGAGTCGCTCTCGGTGCCGGCTGCTGAGTCCGGCAGCGCCAAGACGACGGTACGGCTTCCCTGCCTGCTCTCTAGCAGCCCTTCGCTGCGCAGGACATCCACGGCGCGTTCGATGGTCGCCTTCGCCGACCTGAACCGCTCGGCCAGTTCCCCGATCGGCGGGAACGGCTCCCCGATCGGAAACCGCCCCGCGGCGAGGTCTTCCCGCAGCTCATCCGCGATGCGGACGTACAGCTTCCGGCGGTCCGGGTGCGCGCTTGGCATGGGTCCAGGGTAGACGATCCAGCCCAGGTTTCTAGGTTCCCCAAGAAAGTTGCCCAAGATCGCTTGACTCTCTCCGTTTCCTAGCTAACCTATGAAACTGTCCTTCCTAGAGAAGCTAGGGAGGCGGTTCCCCAGGGAGTGTCATGCAGAACATCGGTATCCCGGTCGACACCCGCGCTTTGACCTTCGTGTGCGTGGCTCCGCCTGCGCCGAAGCTGGTCAACCGCGAGACGGGTGAGGTCAAGGTGGACGCCGAGGGCCGCACGGTCTTTCAGGTGGGTCTGTCGGTGGCGACCGAGGCCGGCCGGATCGACCTGGTCACGGTGAACGTCCCCGGCGACCCCGAGGTCCAGGTGGGCCAGATCGTGACGGTCTCGGATCTGATCGCGCGGCCGTGGAAGCAGGTGATCGGCGGGCAGGAGCGCCACGGGATCTCCTTCGGGGCCTCGGCCGTGGTTCCCGCGTCCGTCGTCCAGGCCGCCTGAGCAGGGGTCCGCTGATGTTCGACAAGGCAACGCTGTGCGTGGCGGGTGCGGGTCTTGTCGCCGTGGTGGCCGGGGGCCTGACATGGCGGCGGTTTCATCCGCTGTCGTTCTGGCTGTGCGTCGGGTTCCCGGCCCGCGCGGTCTGGCTCTACGCCACCTGGCAACACGTCGCCTCCGCCTGCAAGCTCACCCACAAGCGGCGGCGCTGGCGCGTCACCCTCGACTCCGTCCCGGTCCTGGGGGCCGCTTCCCGTGAAGCCACGGCGATCGTGGAGCGCCGTCACCTGCGGCGGGTCGAGATCGAAAAGGCTCCCCGCCTCGGCCTGATCCGCCCCTCCCGGCTGGGCTGGCGGCTGCCGATCACGCTCAACGACGGCCAGATCCCCGACGACTTCGCCAAGGTCGCCGAACGGCTCGCTCACGCCTGGCGGGCTCACGCGGTCCGGGTGCTGGACTCCAAGCCGGGCAAGGTCGTGCTGATCGCCACCCGCAAAGACCCCCTCGTCACCGTCCCGCCGGTCGAGCCGACACCAAATGACCTGCTGACCGTGCGGCCCGGTGTGCTGGAGAACGGGCGGCCGTGGCTGATCGACTTCAAGACCGTCCCGCACTGGCTGTTCGCCGGCGCCACCCAATCGGGCAAGTCCACGCTCCTCAACGCCATCATCCGCGGTCTCGCTCCGCAACCGGTCGCGCTCGTCGGCTTCGACCTCAAAGGCGGCGTGGAGCTCACTCCCTACGCGGCGCGCATGTCGGCTCTGGCGACGACGCGGGCGGGGTGTGTGCGGCTGCTCGATGGGCTGGTGTCGGAGTTGACGCACCGGATGGCCGACTGCCGCGAACACGGTGTGCGCAACGTCTGGCGCCTCCCCAAGCACCTTCGCCCGATGCCGATCGTCGTTGTCGTCGACGAGGTCGCCGAACTGTTCCTTATCGCCGACAAGGCCGAGAAGGACACCGTCGCGAAAACGTCGGTGGCGCTGCTGCGGATCGCGCAGTTGGGGCGGGCGTTCGGGGTCTATCTCATCGTCTGCGGCCAGCGCATCGGCTCCGACCTCGGACCCGGCGTCACCGCCCTGCGCTCCCAACTGTCCGGGCGCGTGTGTCACCGGGTCAACGATCCAGAGACGGCGACCATGACGCTCGGCGACATGGACCCCGCCGCACTTGAAGCCGCACGCGCCATCCCCGCCGAAACGCCCGGCGTGGCGATCGTGGCCGGCAGCGACGGGTCCTGGCACCGCGCCCGCTCCGCACTCACCACCGAGGCCGACGCGGAAGACGCCGCCCACGCACACCGCCACCTCGCCACCCCCTGGACGGATCTCGTCCGCACCGGCCCGCGCGCCATCCCGGACGACCAAGCCGCCTAACCCTCTCTCGACCTTCCGGAGACATCCCGTGAACAACGTGATCCCCCTGCGTCGTCCCGCCGTCCGTGTCTCGTCCGCTCGTCCCCTCCTGCGGGACGGCCGTCCGTCCTCGTCCCGCGTCGTCCTGGACCCCGTCCGGGTCACCTTCGACGACACGCGTGGTGTCCACGTCGCCGCCTGCGCCCGGTGCGCCGAGACGGAATCGGCCTACACGGACGGGCTGGGGTGGCTGCTCGACTGGGCCGAGGCTCACTGCTGTGACGGTGAGTTGGCCGCGCTGCTCGCCGCGTGTGACCAGAGGGCAGCGTGATGCCCCGCCTTGGCGGACTGGTGGCCGACTCCGGGCCGGTCGTCGTGCTGGCCGGGATCGCTGCGGCGGGCTCGTTCACCCACATCCGCGACACCGCCCGCCAGCACGGACAACACGGCTGGATGGCCTGGGCCATCGCCGTCTGCATCGACCTCACCTGCGTCATGGCCGCCCGCGAGCGGCAACGGGACCGGCGCACGGGTCGGCGGACCGGGCCGATCTCCTGGCCGTCGCTAGTCCTGGCCGGCGGGGTGGTGCTGTCACTGGCAGCCAACCTCGCCCAAGCCGAACCCACCCCATGGGGCTGGCTCACCGCCGCGACCCCGGCGGGCGCGTTCCTGGTGGCGGTCTCGATGCTCGAACGACGCTCCACCGGTCGACGCCCGGCCGAGGTTCCCTCGTCCTCTCCCTCGGCCTCGTCCGCGACGGTCGCTGACGAGTCGTCACCGGTGCCGCCGTCGTTCGGACGGCCGTCCTCAGACCTCGTCCTCGTCCGCGACGACCAGGACGACGCACCGAGGCAGGACGAGCGTCGGGACGAGGCGGCCTCGGCGGGTGGTCCGGCGGCTGAACTGCTCACCTTCGCCCGCCGCGTCGCCACCGAACACGAACAACGCCACGGACGCCCCATCACCCGCGACGCCCTACGCGCCCGCCTCGGGATCTCTAACCAGCTCGCCTCTGACCTGCTCCGCCAGATCCGCACCGCTTGAGGAGAGGAACCCTCGTCATGACCGCACAGCCGATCGTGCCCGGTGACCTGTTCGCGCGCCACCAGACCATCAAGGGCCTTCGCGCCCTGGCCGACTTCTTGGAGAACAACCCCGGCGTTCCGGTCAACACCTACGGGTGGGACCTGAGCTACCACGCCCGCGGCACCGACGAGCACCAGGCGGCCGAGGTCGACCGCATCGCCGCCCTCCTCGACGCCGTCCCCGTCGACGAGCGGAACGACGGCGGCCACTACACCGTGACCAAGACCTTCGGACGCATCACCTACACGGCCGTCCACGTCCCCTCACGTCGCATGGCCGCCCACAACGCGCTGATGAGCTACGCCGACGTCTTTCACGCCACCACCGACCAGGACGCGGCGTGACGGGCCTCGATGACGAGCGTCCGGCGCTGGTGCCGCCAACCCGGCACTGGGCGTGCTGCCACTGCACCGGCGGACTGACCTCCGAAGGCTCGACCTGCGAGCACTGCCAGGGCCTCGGGTTTTCCTGACGCCCTGCGCCCCCGGCGTGGCCACACAACCGCCAAGTCGTCCGCCACGTCGGGGGCCATCCCCAACCGTCTGTACGACAGGAGACGTCTCCATCTTGCCTGCTCCCGTCCCCTCCCCGCTCACCCTCCGAGACATCGCCCGCCGCGCTGCCTCGCCCGACTACCAGCGCTGGGCCGCTCAGGTCCGCCGGACCGGCGGCTGCGCCCAACCCATCCACCTGCGCGGGCGGGTCGACTACCGCGACCCCCTCACCGGCGCCCTCCTCCACCGCTACTCCACGATCCATGAACCGGACGGAGTGCTGCGGGTGGCCTGCAAGACCCGCCGCGCCTCCCGCTGCCCCGCCTGCGCCGAGGTCTACCGCGCCGACACCTACCAACTCGTCCGCGCGGGCCTCGTCGGCGGCAAAGGCGTCCCCGACACCGTCACCGACCATCCGGCGGCGTTCGTCACCTTGACCGCTCCCTCGTTCGGGTCGGTCCACGCCCGACGCGAAAAGGCCGACAAGGTCCAGCCGTGCCACCCCCGGCGGGACCTTGGCGACTGCCCGCACGGGCGTCCGCAGTCCTGCACCGAACGGCACGGGGCCGACGATCCGCGGCTGGGTGAACCGCTCTGCCCGGACTGCTACGACTACACCGGCTCGGTCCTGTTCAACGCACTCGCCCCCGAACTATGGCGACGCTTCACCCTCGCCCTGCGGCGGCGGCTCGCCAAGGCGGCTGGCCTGACCGGGGCTGAACTGCGGGCCGTGATGGCGGTCTCGTTCGCCAAGGTCGCCGAATACCAGCGGCGCGGCGTCGTCCACTTCCACGCCGTGATCCGCCTCGACGGACCTGACGGACCGACCACGTCCCCGCCAGCCTTGGCGACCGGGGCGCTCCTTGGCGACGCGGTACGCCATGCTGCCCGCGCGGTCACGGTCACCACCCCGACGGCCGAGGACGTACCGGCTCGCTCGCTGGCGTGGGGGTCTCAGGTCGACGTACGGCCGATCACCACGACCGGAGAACTGACCGACCAAGCCGTGGCCGGCTACATCGCCAAATACGCCACCAAAGCCGCCGAATGCGTCGGCACCCTCGACCGACGCATCCGCCCAACAGACGACCTCGACCGCCTCAACATCCGCGACCACGCCCGCCGCCTCATCACCGAGTGCCAGCGGCTCGGCGCGCTTCCGGAGATGGCCGACCTACGGCTCGCGGACTGGGCACACATGCTCGGCTTCCGCGGCCACTTCTCCACCAAGTCCCGCCGCTACTCCACCACCCTCGGCGCACTCCGCGAAGCGCGCATGGCCTACAACCAGCGCGAACACGACATCACCACCGGCCGCCTCCCCCTCTTCGACGACGACCAGGTCCTCGTCATCGCGCACTGGGACTACGCCGGCCAAGGCCACACACCCGGCGAAGCCTTCCTATCCGCCGCGATCAACGGCACGTCGCTGCCACCGCTCGGCCCTCCGGGGCGGGACGAAAACCTGCTGCACACCGGGGAGGACGCGTGAACCGACGAGACGAGTTGATGACCGTTCCCGACGTCCTCGCCGAACTCGGTGGCGTCTCCCGGCGCACCTTCTACCGCTGGCGCGAACTCGGCAACGCTCCCGCCGGCATCAAGCTGCCCAACGGCGAGATCCGCATTTGGCGCAGCGAGTTCGCCGCCTGGCTGGAGACGCTGCGGGAGGCGGCGTGAAGTCGACCGATGTGAAGTTCTGGGACGTCCGCCGAAACAAGTCGAGCAAGACCGTCTCGTATGAGGTCCGGTGGGTAGTCGCGGGCAGGCAGCGGTCACGGACGCGCCGGACCAAGGCGCTGGCCGAGAGCTTCCTGTCCGACCTGCGCCAAGCCGCCAAGAGGGGTGAAGCGTTCGACATCGACACCGGCTTGCCAACGTCGATGCTTCCCAAGCAGGTGCCGGTTACCTGGTACGAACTCGCGCGAACCTACATCAAGGCCAAGTGGCCGAGCGCGGCTGGCGAGACCCGCAAGAGCACGCTCGACGCCCTGGCGACGGTGACGCCTGCGCTCGTCTCATCCACGAACGGCGCGCCGAGCGCGACGGTTCTCCGGCGGGCGCTGCTGCACTACGGGCTGAACCCTCCGCGCTGGAAGTTCCCCGTTCCGGCCGAGGAAGCCGCAGCTCTGAAATGGCTCGGGAGCCGATCGCTCCCCGTCACAGATCTCGCGGAGGCGGACGTCATTCGATCCGCTCTCAACGCCATCGCTGTCACGATGACCGGTCGCCCGGCCGCTGCCACCACCGTCGCGCGTAAGCGCGCCGTCCTCTACAACGTGCTCAAGTACGCGGTGAAGGAACGGAAGCTCCTCGACGCCAACCCCATCGATCAGGTGGATTGGAAGGCTCCGGAGAAAATTGAGCAGGTCGACCGGAGCGTTGTCGCCAACCCGACGCAGGCGCGGCAGCTCCTCGCCGCGGTGACCTATGTCGGTCGGCTGTCTGGTCGCGGAGCACGGATGCGCGCGATGTACGCGTGTATGTACTACGGCGGCCTTCGGCCCTCCGAGGCGATCGGTCTGCGGCGGCAAGACTGCGAACTGCCGGATCTGTGCGCCTGCGTCGGCGAATGCTCCTGTGATCTCCCGGCCTCAGCGTGGGGTCGGCTGACGCTGACGAAGTCACGGCCGAGACCGGGCAGGCTCTACACCGATAGCGGACAGAGCCACGACGAGAAGGGCCTCAAGCGACGTCCGGTCGGTGACAAGCGCCTCGTCCCGATCCCGCCGGAGCTGGTCCGCATCCTGGCTGAGCACCTGGAGCAGTTCGGCACGGCGGAGGATGGCCGGCTGTTCGCCACCTCGACCGGCGGCACGGTCTCAGCGTCGGCGGTCTGGCGCATCTGGCATGCCGCTCGTGTCATCGGCCTGTCCCCCGAGCAGCAAACCACGCCCCTCGCCGGACGCCCGTACGACCTGCGGCACGCCTGCGCGACGCTACTCCTGAACGCAGGCGTACCGCCCAAGGAGGTGGCCCGGCGTCTGGGGCACAGCGTGGAGGTCTTGTGGAAGGTCTACGCGGGCTGCCTCGACGGGGACGAGGAACGGATCAACCGCCTGATCGAAAAGGCACTCGCCACATAACGCGTTCTGCAGCCACAGGGCTCCGGGTCCATCCCGGGGCCTTCTTGCTTTTTCGGGGGCTCACCTGGGCGAACCCCGCCCCGGCTCATCCCGCGTATATCCCGCGACCACCGGCTGAGGGCTGCTTTCGGTGGCATACGGCTGCACACATGCGAAACCCCGGCGACCTGTGTTGGTGCTGGTCAGCCGGGGTTTTCCTTGATCAGGTGGGTGCCCCCGGCAGGATTCGAACCTGCGGCACACGGTTTAGGAAACCGTTGCTCTATCCCCTGAGCTACGAGGGCTTGTCGCTGGTAGAGCCTAGCGGAGCTTGACCGCTGCGCGCGTCCGGACGGTGCCCGTTCCGCGCATGTTCCGGATCTTGGTATCCGCCTGCCTCGCCTGCGTCGGGTTAAGACTAGCCCGTACTCGGATGCTGCGCCCTCCCTCAGACTGGGAGCTAGGAGGTCTCCGGCTTGCCACCTGACCGCATCTTTATCAGTTCGATCATGGTGAAGATGATCGAACGGCGCTCGACGTCAGCCCGTCTACGCGCGGCTGTGATCATCCGGCGACGTCTGCCCCTGTTGCTGTCACCATTGCTGTCAGCTTGAGATCGACGGCTACCAGCCCATGTCCTTGGCAACCTCATCTTGTGCGGCGGCGATCTCCTCGACCGTCGACCCGGTGATATCGACGTCGGCAGCCCATTCAAACCTGGACAGCAGGTCGGCTAGCGCCTGCCTCTGCGCCGGATGCGTGACCGGCACAGAGTTCAGATCGGTACTAACCAACCAGTCGAACAACACGACCGCATCGGCACGCCACAGTCTTACGGTGACGGTCGGCAAATCAGAATCCATGGTGCCCATCATGCCTGCTCGGGCACGGACAGCCGCTGCCAAGTTGCCTCGGTGAACGTCTGGATGACGGCCCGTCCCTTGCTTGGGGCCAGGGCCATTCGTCTGTTCGTACGCAACAGGTCCGCTCGCCGGGTCATCCCCTCTGCCGTCGCTCCCACCCGTCAGGGAAGCGGGCCAGGCCCTCCGGGTCGAGGTGGAGCGCCCCACGGACGAACGACCTCGACCCGGAGGGCCTGGTCTGCTGGGCTCCGCCTGGAGCGTCGGCGGAGGGGATGACCCGGCTTCCACCTCAACCACTGACTACGACTACACCGAGTCGGCGTGGGGTCCATCCCCGAGCCTGAGCGCCCCCGCCGGAGGCATCATCTACCGCGCCCGTGAAGTGCTGAGCGGGGCGGCCTGCCAATCGCCGTAGGCGACCCGTAGGGCGAACGAAGTGAAGTTGGCCGGCGGCCCTGCGGCCGTCCCGTGAGAACGGTTCGGAGTCGGTGACGCTGGAAGGAATCCGCGGTTGGGTCTTCGTTCGCTGGGGCCGCCCGATCGGCACGGCCGGAGGGACCGGCGCCCACGCCGCACGCCCGTAGGGCGTGCCGGAGCGGGCGGCCTGCGGCGGCGCGGAGCGCCGCCGCCTTGATCTAATACAGCGAAATTCGGCAGAGGTCGGTCATGGCGTAGTGGCCGCGTGTAGGTAGCGTGCAAGGCATGATCTCCAACGGTGCTGCGGAGCCCGCTGAGGACGGGAACGCACAGAGCTTCGCCGCTGCGGACACGTTGCGAACCTTGAACCATGCTGGCGCGGTGGTGGGAATCGATGTCACGGGTGCGCAGCTTCTGCGGATCGGTGAGAACGCGATCTACCGCCTGCCTGATCGGATCATCGGCCGGATCGCACGGACTGCTGCCTACGAGCCGGATGCGCGCAAAGAGGTGGCGGTGGCTCGCTGGTTGGAGGGCCACGAATATCCGGCGGTCCGGGCGCTGCCCATCGATCAACCGGTCGTCGTTGATGGGCGAGTGGTGACCTTCTGGGACTTGGTCTCGGACAAGGAGTCGTACGGCTCTACTGCCGAGGTGGCCTCGCTCCTGGCTCGGTTGCATCGCCTGGAGCCGCCGTCTTCTCTCGGGCTTCCGTCGCTCCAGCCGTTCGCCCGCGCAGAGTTGCGCATCGACGGAAATGGCTGGCTGAGTTCCGGAGATCGTGACTTCCTGCGTGGGCGCTTGGAGGAACTTCGGACTCGCTTTGCTGAACTTGAGTTCGCTCTGGCTCCGGGTGTCATCCATGGTGACGCGAGCGTCGGCAATGTGATTCACGATGACGCGGGAAACCCGATCCTGATCGATCTCGATGGCTTTGCGATCGGTCCTCGTGAATGGGACTTGGTCCTCACGGCGATCTACTACGACAGCTTCGGCTGGCACACGCGGGATGAGTACGAGGTCTTCGTCAAGACCTACGGATTCGACGTAATGGAGTGGCCAGGTTACCCCGTTCTACGGGATGTGCGTGAATTCCTGATGGTTACTTGGCTGAGCCAGAAGGCATCCGATGATGAGAAAGTCGCTGCTGAGGTACGCAAGCGAATCTTGGCTCTGCGTACCGGCTCGGACAAGCGAGACTGGCAGCCGTACTAACCTTTAGTTACTCGGTGGACCGGCTTGACTCCACAGCGAGAATCCGGCGGCCTGCTCCTCGAAGTCACGGATACGCTGCGCTGAGCCTATATCGGCTAGACCGGTGCGGAATTCTCGGAGATAGCTGACGCATCGGGCGGATTTCAGTTGCTCCCCGATGCGCAAGGCGTCGAGCGTGACTTGGCAGGCTTGCTCTGCTTCACCTGCACGAAGGTAGGAGTCGGCGAGAACCATCGTGGCGAAGAAGTCGCTTCGTTGATACGTTCCGTCGGCGCTCCCGAGAGACTGTGAAGCGTAGTTCGTCGCGTCGACTGGCCGGCCGAGGTCTCGGAAGCAGTGACCGAACTCTGCAGCCAGCTCGGCCTCGTCGAAGTATTGAATCCATTCGGGATCGTCCATGGGGTTGCGCTTCTCGAAAGCCATGACGGCTGCGGAGAGCGCCGAGTCACACCCTCGCGCATCTCCGAGCCGGGCGAGCGCTCGGGCTTCCATGACGTGGAAATGGGCCGTGAGTGTTGGGGTGGCGATGGCCTGAGTGCCGAGCCGGGCGGCCTTGGCTAGGCTGGCGGCTTCCTGGAAGCGTCCTACGAAGGTCGCTTGATGGCTCATCGCATCGAAGATGCTCCCCGCCAGCAACCTGTTGTTCGCCGATTCGGCGAGTGCTAGCGCTTGGATGAAATACCGCTGCGCCAGGCTGTGCAGCCCGCTGTCGTATGACATCCATGCGGCGAGGAGGGTCGCCTCCGCTACGGCGGAAAACAGGTCGCGGCCGACTTCTTCGGTGAAGCTTCCGGATAGTAGTTCGTCAACGTCGCTGGCGAGGAATTGAATGAGTGAATGGCGTGCGTGGCCTCCGCCGAATCGGTTGTCCATCTGTGCGAAGATGTCCGTAGTCAGCTTCACGCGCTGAACGTCCGTCGCTCCTACGCGTCGGCTTCCCGAACCGGATGGTTCCGCGGTTCTTGAGTCTGCTAGTAGTAGCCATTTCAAGGACGCGTCATTCCAGGCGGCGACATTGATCTTTCCGCTGACGACAGGTGTCACTTCGTCGAGATCGGCGTGCCAGAGAGTAGAGATTGTTTCGGTGCGCTCGTTAAGCGAGGACGGGAGTGTAAGTCCCAGATCGGCGGGGACGGATCGCTCTGTTTCTTGCTGTCTTCTCGGGGCGAGGCCAAGCGTGATGCGGGCATGGTCCGGCATGTTCAGACCATCGGCGATGCGTTCCCATGCATCGAATGCCTCGATGTTCTTGCGTCGGCCGTGCATGAGATCGTTGATTCGGCTTTGAGACTGCCCCGTGGCCGCTGCGATGCGCATCTGACTTATGCCGTGTTTCTGGAGAAACCAGAACAGTTCCCCTGCGCGCCGTTCTCGGAGGAACCGGCGGACCGAGTCTTGACGCCATGCGTGATCCGGGATGTGGATGGGCTCGAAGGACGATCGAGACATCGCGCATCGCCTCCTAGACCTCGGGTTCTCGAAGTTTATCCCCAATGGGGATAGCCGCTGGAAGTCGTTCCGGAGTGAGTGCCCCGGCCAGGCTTGTCGGCATGAGCGGCGAACGAACGAAAACCTCTTCTACCTGTGTGTCCTGCGGCGGCCGCCGATGGAAGTACATCCGGCCAAGGCGAGGACTGATCATTGCGCGGGCAGATGAGCCGGCGACCGTACCAGCGGTCCGGGAACCGTGTTCGCACTGCTCAGGCACGGGCCGCGAGTTGTCGGCGGCCTGATGAGCTGCGGGGCCGGTGGCGCTGACGGGATGCTTCTCGTCGCTCACACCTGCGTCACCGGTCCCGCACCGAACGGGAGGGAGCGAGGGTGAACGGGTCAAATCACGGTCGGCAGCTCGGTCTTTTGACCGAGTTGTGCCGGGAGCTGATCAAGCTCGACGTCATGGTCGGCTTGAGTGATGCGCGTCCGGCGCTGTCCGCGCGGGGAGCCTTGGCCGAGCGAAAGCTTTGGATCGAGGTCGACCTGTCGGGCGGGTCGTTCGTATGGCGGTACGACGGCCAGGCCCGCCACGGAGTGGGTGATCCGGCTGGGGCGGCGGCGCAGATCGCCGAGCACTTGAGGCTTCGTGACACTGGGGCCGGCGACCGGTCATGACCGTCGATGCGCTGGCCGTGCTGACGCGCCGATTCCCCGGTGTGGTGATCTGGTTCGGTGCGGCCACGCGGTCATGGTGGGCAATGGTGTGGATCTCGGGGCGATGGCGGCTGGTGGAAGCCATGGACCCCGAGGAGCTGACCAAAGCGATCTTGTCGGCGGCGACCTGGCCGTATCCGGCGGCGGTGTGGACCCGTCCGGTAGTCGTGACGGCCGGTTGACTCGACGCTAGGCTGTCGACCAGTCGAGTTGATGGCAGGTCGTCATGGAAGACACGGATTACGCGCCGCCTAAGTACATCCAGATCGTTCAGACGATCCGGCGGCGCATCAAGGACGGCACGTATCCGCCGGGGTCCATGCTTCCGTCAGAGACACGGCTGATTCAGGAGTTCGGCGTCTCCCGGCCGACCGTCGTCAAAGCGCTGGACACTCTCAAGCTGCGCGGCGAGATCGATCGGGAGCACGGGCGAGGGTCGTTCGTTAAGGCGTCTGCGGGCAGCGCGGAGGATCACCAGCGCCCTACGCGTGCGGTCCTGGATGAGCCCGTGTCCGGTGCCCTTCTGACGCTCGATCGGCGTCCGGCACCCGCATCGGTCGCGGCGCTGCTGGAGGTGCCGCAGAACTTCCCCGTGCTGCTGCGCCAGCACTTGGCGTTCCAAGATGACGCCCCGTTTGAGCTGGTGTCTTACTGGGTCCTGCCGCATATCGCTGAGGCGGCCGGCCTCGATCAGGACACCCCCTCGTCGGCGGGGGTACGTCAGCGGTTGCAGTCGGCAGCGAACGTCCGGCTTGGCCGCGTCACCGAGCGGCTGACCGCACGCCGACCGACCGGCGAGGAAGCCGAAGCGCTCAGTCTCGGCAAGACGGCTCCGGTGCTCGCGGTGACTGCTGCGGTGTATGAGGTGACCGGCCGCCCTGTGCTCGTCGTTGAGCTTGTCCTGCCCGGCGAGCTGCACGAGCTTGAGGACGAATACACCCTCTGACCAGCATCAATCCCGCATGTGATCTAGATCACTTGCCCAAGATCCAAACTTGACTTGTCGAGCTAGCGAGCGCGACTTATCGTCGAATCACTCGATAACACGAGTTGTCGGAAAGTCGGCGAAAGGTAGTTCGATGGCATTGCAGGGTCCGATCCCCGTTGACTTCGGGTTCGTCTTCCCGCACGGGGCGTTCATCCGGGGCGAGGTCGAGCCGGTCCGGGACTTCGACAAGTCCACCAAGGACAACCCGGTTCAGGCGCGGGACAAGGAGACCGGCGAGAGGGTGTGGCAGGTCGAGATCATCGACGCCGACCCGGCCGCCAAGGGCTCGGTCAAGGTCAAGCTGTTCGGGGAGCACCAGCCGGTGCCCCCTGCCCCGTCGGGTGGGTTCCCGTTCGCGGCCGTGGAGTTCGAGGGTCTGACCGTCACCCCGTACGTCGATTCCAAGACCGATCGGCTGGCGTACTCGTTCAGGGCCAAGGCGATGCGCGACCCGAAGGGCGCGGGCAAGCCCGCCGCTCCTGCGGCCGGTAAGGCGGCGGCCTGATGGCGGGGCGGGCCTCGGCGCTGTCGCTGCCGGTCGGTTCCCGGTCGCGGGCACAGTTTCGGTCCTACGCGCGCCGGACGCCGGTCTTCACCTTCTCCACGGGCGGGGTGCTGGTCTCCCTGACCCTGCCCGAGCGGGTCTCGGCGGCGCATGTGGAGTTCGCGCGGTGCCTGGCCGAGCAGGCGGCGGCGTACGCGGTCGAGGTGGAGCGGCTGTACCGGAACGGCGCAAGCGGGAAGGCGGTGGCGTGATGAGCGGCGGTTACGCCTTGACCACGGTGTCGAACAAGCCGGGTCGTACTCATGTCTCGACGGGGTTCTACCTGGACGAGCGCGCGTACACGGTCCTGTATCCGGACGGTGAAACCCGGCCGTTCCTGTCCCTGGAACTGGGTGACACCGAGATCACCATCGGCCCACGCCGCGAGGGTCCGATCACCGATGAGGACGTGACGGTGTTCCGGAACCTGGCGGCCAAGGCGGCGGCGCTGCTGGCCGAGGTCGAGCGCATCCACGCCGAACAGTCCAACCAGTCCGGTCACGCTGCGGCGTGACACCAGGCGGGGCGGCTGGAAGCTCTCACCCTTCCGGCCGCCCCTTTGATCTCTCACCCTTCGTTGCTGCTCCGAATGGAGATCGGTTCATGTCTACCGCACGCCAAAGGCCGCGCTGCGTCGTGTGCCGTAATCCGCTGCCCAAGGATGCCACCGGCACCAAGTGCGGGCCGTGCAAGGGCCAGACCGTGCTGTTCCCCAAGCGCGTCGCGGAACGCCTCTCCCGCCCCGCCCGCTCGGCTGGGGGTGGTCGGTGATGGGTCTTCGCAAGGACGCTCCGTCTGACAACGTGATGGTTCCTGCGACGGCTGACCCGTTCGAGGGGCCGCGGTGGGCTCCGCCGGTCTGGCACATGCCCCCGGCGCTGGTCCTGCTGGTCAACCTCGTCCGCGCGCTGGTGCGCCTGGTCGTCTTCCTCGCCCGCCATCCCCTCGTCACGGTCGTGGCCGGCGGGGTCGCCTGGCTGGTGTACGCGGTCGGCTGGCAACTGCCCGTCTTCGCCCTCGGCCTGGTGGCGCTCGGGCTGGGCTGCTGGGCGGGGTACTGGCGAGCCTCGTTCGTGCGCCTGGTCGCCCGCCCGGTCCGCGCTCGCTTCCGGCATGTGACGGTGTACCGGCGGAACTGGCGGCCGGTGATGGTGATGTCCGGGCTGGCGTTCTACCGCAACGCTCGCGAATACCTGCCCGCTATCAAGCGCGTGGCCGTGACCGCGACCACGGATCGGGTTCTGGTCAAGATGCTGTCTGGCCAAGCGCCGGGCATCTGGCGGGACCACGCCGAAAACCTCGCCCACGGCTTCGGGGCCGCGCTGTGCCGTGTCCGCACCGCCGACCGGCCGGGGTTCGTCTGGCTGGAGCTGGTCCGCCGTGACGCCCTGGCGGTGCCGCTGCCCGCGCTCCCGGTGCCCGCGTCTGAGGACGCCGTGGGCCTGGCGGCGTTGCCGGTCGGCGTGCGTGAGGACTCCTCCCCGTGGCTGCTGCGCCTGCTCGGCACCCATGTACTGATCGCGGGCGCGACGGGAGCGGGCAAGGGCTCGATCCTGTGGGGCCTGGTGCGGGCGCTGCTCCCGGCCATGCGCGCGGGCCTGGTCGAGGTCTGGGGGATCGACCCCAAGCGCATGGAACTGGCCTTCGGACGGGGCATCTTCAACCGCTACAGCGACGACGCGGGCGGCGGCATGGTCGAGCTGCTGGAGGCGGCCGTCTCCGAGATGCACAAGCGCGCGGCGCGGTTCGGTGGCGTGACTCGAACCTTCCTCGCCACGATCGCGGACCCGTTCATCGTCGTCATGGTCGACGAATTGGCCTTCCTCACCGCCTACTGCCCGGACCGTGACCTGCGCAAGCGGGCTGATGCGGCGCTGGCCACGCTGACCTCTCAGGGCCGGTCGGTCGGGATCTGCGTCGTGGGCGCCCTCCAGGACCCGCGCAAGGACGTCATCAACATCCGCAACCTGTTCCCGACCCGGATCGCGCTGCGGCTGGATGAGGCCGACCAGGTCGACATGGTTCTCGGTGACGGTGCGCGGGACCGTGGCGCCCTCGCCGACGAGATCTCCCCCATCTCCCACATCGGTGCCGGGGTCGCGTACGTGCGGCTGGAGGACTCCCCCGATCCGGTGCGGGTGCGGGCGGGGTTCGTCTCCGATGGCGACATTGCCGCGATGGGCGCGTACCTGACGGCGGAGGCCGCCTGATGCCCAACCGACCGACAAGACGCAAGGGGGCGCGGCCTGCCAATCGCCGCAGGCGACCCATAGGGCGAACGAAGTGAGTTGGCCGGCGGCGCACCCCGGCACCGACAAGACCAGGGAGGCGAAGTGACCGAGCAGACCACCACCACGCCGGAGGCTCCGCACAAGGTCCGGCCGCCGCTCGCCCGTGACGTCGTCAAGGCCGTCGCCGTCGAACACGGCGTATGCCCCCGTCGCCATGCGCCGCACTGACCTTGTCACGGGTGAGACGGCGATCGTGAACATGCCGTGCGGGCACACGCTCGCCTCGGTCTGCCCGCCCTGTGCGGAGCGGAAGCGGAAGCTGCGCGCTACCCAATGCCGGGAAGGCTGGCACCTCGAAGCCGAGCCGGTGATCGAGCGCGCCGACCCGGACGACGAACAACGCTTCTGGATGGAAAAACGCGCCGAGGTCCAAGCATGGGCCGAACGCGCTGAGGCAGCCGGTGAGGACTCCTCGGAGTGGCGGGAGCTGCTGACCGAGATCAACGCCGAACTCGCCCAGACCGGCGTCGTCGGCCGCCTCCCCACCGACAAGCCCGAACGCCCGAAGCGGTCGACCAAGCGCCGCCAGGACGTACCCGACCTTCCCCGCCGTCCCGTCGCGGCCCGGACGGTCGGCAAGGTCTACACCGCACCGGACGGCAAGACCTTCCGGCCGTCGCTGTTCCTCACGCTCACCCTCGACTCTTACGGGCGGGTGAAGAACGACGGGACCCCGGTCGACCCGGCCACCTACGACTACGCGCGGGCGGCGCGGGACGCTTTGCACTTCTCCAAGCTGGTCGATCGGTTCGTGCAGAACCTGCGCCGGTTCGTCGGCTATGACGTCCAGTACTTCGCCACCGTCGAACCGCAGAGACGGCTCGCCCCTCACCTGCACATGGCAATCCGCGGCACCATCTCCCGCGCCGAACTCCGCCAAGTCGTCGCCGCGACCTACACACAGGTGTGGTGGCCCTCGACCGACCGTGTCGTCTATGCGGGGGAGCGCCTGCCGTACTGGGACGCACGGGAACGGGCCTACCTCGACCCGGACACCCACCTGCCCCTGACCACGTGGCAGGAGGCACTTAGGACGCTGGATGACGACGACGCCGAACCGCTGCACGTCGGCCGGTTCGGATGCCAGATCGACGCCCAAGGCGTCATGGCCGGTACGCCGGAGTCCTCCCGGCTGATCGGCTACCTGACCAAGTACCTCGTCAAGGACATCGCCGAATGCCACGCAGCGGAGACCCCCGCACAAGCGGACCACGCTGACCGGCTCCTGGAGGCGCTGCGGTACGAACCGTGCTCGCCGACATGCGCAAACTGGCTCCGCTACGGCATCCAGCCCAAGAACGCTCGGCACGGGCTGACGCCGGGCTACTGCAAGGCCAAAGCGCACCGCCGTGAATACCTCGGCTACGCCGGGCGCCGCGTCCTGGTCTCCCGCAAATGGTCCGGCAAGACCCTCACCGACCACAAGGCCGACCGCAAGAACTGGGTCCTCGCCCGCCTCGCCGAGGCCGGCGTCTCGGCAACCGGCCACCCGACCCAACCCGGCCGGTACGCCTGGGAACTCGCGCCACCCGATGACCCGGACGTGAAACCGGTCGAACAACGGCTACTCGCTTCCATCGCCGAACGGGTGGAGATGCGACGCCAACTCGACCAAGCCAAGACCACGCTCGATCTTTCGGCAACTCAGGAGGCGGCGTGAACTCCGAGATCCACGAAGACCTGATGACCGTTCCCGAAGTGCTCGCAGAGCTGCGGGACGTCTCGCGGCGGACCTTCTACCGGTGGCGTGAACTCGGCATCGCTCCGGCCTGCATCCGCCTGCCCAACGGAAGCCTTCGCATCCGCCGTGAAGACTTCCGGGCCTGGCTCGACCAGCACAGCGAACAGGCGGCCTGACATGAACGGACGTGAGGGCAGCCCGGCCTGCCAATCGCCGCAGGCGACCCGAAGGGCGAACGAAGTGAGTTGGCCAGCGGGGATGCCCGCACCCGGCGTGATCACAGAAGGGGCGTGCGCGTGAAGTCGCATGACGTCCGGTTCTGGGAGATCAGACCGAACAAGTCCGTGAAAAACGGCAAGACGGTCGTCCGCTCGTACACGGTGCGATGGACCGTCGCCGGTCGAGAGAAGTCCAAGACATTCGAGCGCAAGGCGCTGGCCGTGCGCTTCCTCGGCAGCCTGGTCCAAGCGGCCAACCAGGGCGAGCCGTTCGACGTTGAGACCGGTCTCCCTGAGTCGTTGCTGCGGAAGGAACGGCCGACGCTGACGTGGTACGCCGTGGTACGGAAGTTCGTCTCCGCGAACTGGGCGAGGCAACCGGCCAAGACTCGTAGCAGCATCGTTGACGCGCTGGCGACGATTACGCCTGCCCTGGTGACCGCTGAGAAGAGCAAGCCGGACGCTTCGCTCCTGCGGGCTGCTCTCGTTCGCTACGCCTTGCATCCTCCGTCCCATGAGGGCGATGTTCCGGCCGAACTCGTCGACCCGCTGCGCTGGCTGGAACGCCACTCGCTGCCGGTGACAGAGCTCGCCAAGGCTGAGAACGTCCGGCGGGCTCTCGACGCTGTTGCCGTGACCATGGAGGGGCGGCGGGCTGCGGCGACGACCATTGCCCGCAAGCGGGCGGTCTTTCACTCGGTGCTCAAGTACGTGGTGCGGGAACTCAAGTTGCTCGACTCGAACCCGCTGCATGATGTCGATTGGTCCGCTCCCGAGATCAGGAAGCGTGTTGATCCGCGGGTGGTCCCGAACCCGGCGCAGGCGCGCCAACTTCTTTCGGCAACTACGTACGTCGGCCGTCTGAACGGACGCGGGCGGCGGCTCATGCCGTTGTTCGCCTGCATGTATTACGCGGCGCTTCGGCCTGGTGAGGCGGTCGGGCTGCGGGTGACGGACTGCCATCTTCCGGAGGAAGGGTGGGGGCGGCTCACGGTCGTCAAGAATCGGCCGCAGGCGGGCAAGCGCTACACCGACAGTGGCGAATCGCATGACGACAAGGGGACCAAGCGGCGTGGTGAGGATGAGGTTCGGCCGATCCCGATTCCGCCGGTGCTGGTCCGCATCCTTCGTGATCACGTCAAGGAGTTCGGCACTGCGCCGGACGGCCGTCTCTTCGCTACGTCAACGGGCAAGCTCGTCGCCTCGTCGTCCTACTGGCGGGTGTGGGACCAAGCGCGAATGATCGGCCTGTCCCCCGAGCAGGCAGCCTCTCCCCTGGCTCACCGCCCATACGACCTTCGTCATGCGGCCATCACGACGTGGCTCAATGCGGGGGTGCCCGCACCGGAGATCGCCCGGCGGGTCGGTCACAGTGAAGAGGTGCTGTGGAAGGTCTACGCCGGATGCCTCGACGGTGACGAGATGCGCATCAACCGGCTAATTGAGACTGCCCTTGCGGCGTGAGCGTGGCTACTCTCGAAGGGGTTCCGTCCCGTACGGAGCCCCTTCGGTTTTTCCGGGTCGACCTGGGCAAACGCCGTCCGGACCATTCCGCGTATATTCCGGAGCCCCTGACAATCGGTGGCATACGGCTGCACTCGGCTGCGGCTGGCTGCAAAGCTCACTCATCCGCGTTTCGCCTGCTCAACGCTGATTTGATCGCTCTAGCTGGGGAGACTCGGCGGCCCATGATCGCGGTATAGCCGATTTAGGAAACCGTTGCTCTATCCCCTGAGCTACGAGGGCTTGACGCTGGTCAGCAGCCTAGCGGAGCCGCTGGGTCGTCCGCTGCACGCCGCGATCATTGCACAGAAATTGCCCTGCCCTCGATCGCCCGCCTCCGACGTCGTCAACGTCGACGTCCAGGATACGTGGTGCCATGGAGGCTGAGGAGCCTCCGCGACCAGGCCGACGACGGCCACGCACCGCAGCCTGACTTCGCCGACCGCGACTGGCATCGACTCAGGCCACCGGGCTCCGTGCAGCCCTTCTATACGGGATCAAAGGCGGCCCCGACAGCGGGCCGCGCACGCCGTCGACCCGGCCTGCGGCTCCCTCTGACGCTTCCGCTCCGGCCGGTCTGGAAAGCCGGTCGGCTGGCGCGAATCACAGCGCATCCCCCGGGCCGCCGAGTCGTCAGACGGTCAACAGGGGATGGCGCTGTTCGCGGTGTGACGGCTGAGTCAGGCGGGTGGGCGCCTCCGTCGAGGGCGCTCCCGCTCCGGGATGGCCGCAGCACGGGCTTGGCCAGGTCGGGGTCGGCGCGGCGCTGACCGCTTGTTCACCGCCCGTGCCCGTGAGCCAGCCGTATCAGTTCCGCGGCCCGCTCGGCGATGGCGTAGACCGTGGCGTTGGTGTTGGCGGAGACAATGGACGGCATCACGGACGCGTCGGCGACCCGCAGCCCGCTGACGCCGTGCACCCGCAGCTCGGGATCGACCACCGCCATGTCGTCGGTCCCGATCCTGCAGGTGCCCACCGGGTGATTGCAGGACAAGACCGCCGCGGTGGCGTAGGCGCGCAGCGCCGCGTCATCCCCGGTGTCGGGGCCCGGTGCGATTTCCTGCGCGAGCCAGGGCTTCAGGGCTCTGGCCTGCGGGATGTCCCGGGCTATCCGCAGACCCCTGATGATGGCGTCGAAGTCGCGGGGGTCGGCCAGGTAGCGCGGGGCTACCACGGGCGCCGCGTCCGGGCTGGCGCTGGCCAACCGGACCGTTCCCCGGCTGAACGGCTGCATCAGCGAGGTTAGGAGCACGAGGAGCGCCTGCGGCCCGCTATTGCCGGGCGAAGGCACCGAAACTTCGGAGAATGCGATCTGCAGGTCCGGGTAGCCCACATCCGGACCGCTGCGCAGCAGGCCCAGCACCTCAGCGCGGTTGAACCTTCCCGCCGGCAGCGGCCGGCCAGGGGCGTAGACCATGCTAACGCCCGGGTGATCCTGCAGATTCTCACCGACACCCGGCAGGTCCGCGACCACCTCGATGCCGTGCGGGCGGAGCGCTGCAGCAGGGCCGATCCCCGAGCGCAGCAGCAGCTGCGCCGACCCGATGGCGCCCGCGGCGAGCACCACCTCTCCCGTGCACCCGGCCCGGACCAGCTCGCCGCCCGCGCTGTACTCGACGCCGGCACAGCGATCCCGGTTCACCAGGACACGGTGGACGAGCGCCCCGGTCACGACACGGAGATTGCCGCGACTCGCGGCCGGCGCCAGGTACGCATCGACGGCGCTCTGGCGGCGGCCCGCGACGATGTTCAGGTCCGGCAGGCCGAAGCCCTCCTCCAGCCCGCCGCTGATGTCATCCGCCCGAGGATGCCCCGCTTCCCCGGCCCCTTCGAGCCATGCCTCAAATACCGGGCCCGGCGGGTTCGCCGGGGCAACGGTCAGCGGTCCGGACGTGCCGCGGACCGCGGGATCACGGTCCGCAGCGGTCTCGGTGCGCCTGAAGTACGGCAGCAGGTCAGCGAAGCCCCACCCCGTGGCGCCCGATTCAGCCCACCGGTCGTAACTGGACCGGTGGCCGCGCACGAAGATCATGGTGTTGATCGCCGACGAGCCGCCCAGCACCCGGCCGCGCCGGATCGGATCGGTGGAGCCGGCGATCGGCTGGCCCGGCGGGACCCCGCCGATGATGGCCGGGGATTCCCACAGAGACATCCACGCCTGCGGATCGTCCGCGTCCGCGGGGGGCGCGGACGCTCCTTCCTCCAGCAAGAGCACCGACGCCCGGGGGTCCTCGGAAAGACGGGCTGCCAGTACGCAGCCGGCCGTCCCGCCGCCTACGACCACGAAATCGAAACTGTCCACCTCGGGTTCCTCCAACCGCGAATGTGAATACCGTACGGAAATGCCGGTAAAAGAGGGCGGATCACGTGCTGGGGACCCGGGCGGACACGTCGTCGAGCGCGGAGCGCTGGCCGACGGCCAGCTCGAAGCGGGTGAAGGCCATCATCGAAGTGAGCTGGCCGACCGTGCGAGCGCTGGCGATCGGGGCCGCCACGCCCGGGCGTCCGCGCAGCCAGGCAAGCGCAACGGCCGCCGGGGTCGTGCCGTGCTCGCGGGCGATGTCCTCAAGAACACCGACGACAGTGAGCCCGGCTTCGCTGTAGAAGCCATGCGCCATGTACTGGCGGATGCCGCCGGCCACGTCGGGCTCGGCTCGGTACTTGCCGGTGAGGAAACCGCCGGCCAGGGCCTGGTAGGGCAGAACCGCGAGATTCTCGGCGGCGACGACCGGGGCGATGTCCCGCTCGTAGGGGTCGCGCTTGACCAGGTTGTACAACGGCTGCACCGCTACGGGCGCGGCGTAGCCCTCCCGGCGGGCAATGGTGATCCATTCCCGGATGCGCTCGCCGCTGTAGTTGGACACGCCGATCGCGCGGACCTTGCCGGCCCGGACCAGCGCGTCGAATGCCTCGGCGGTCTCTTGCAGCGGCACATCAGGATCGTCGTAGTGAGCCCAGTACAGGTCGATGTAGTCGGTCCCCAGCCGCTTCAGTGAGGCATCCGCGGCAGCCTCGACATTGGCGGCGGACAGTCCGGCGAACTTCGGGTGCTGGCTGACCTTGGTGCCGATAACGACCCGGTCGCGGTTGCCGCGGGCGGCCATCCACGCACCGATGATGGTTTCGGACTCGCCACCGGAATTGCCCGGCACGAAGGCCGAATAACTGTCGGAGGTGTCGATGAGGTTGCCGCCGGCATCGAGGAAGCTGTCCAAGACCTGCCGGGAGGTGATCTCGTCACTGGTCCAGCCGAACGTGCTTCCGCCCAGTGCGAGCGGATATACGTCGATGCCCAATCCTCTGATGGTCACTTTCGCCCTTTCAAGCGGTCAGCGGTGCCGGGATACGGGACCGCGCCGGCTCGGTCACCTACGGCATCACTGTCGTCAAGACAGCCAGCAGCAGACAGCCCATGGGGTGCCCATCCGCTGCCCGATCCGATCGGTGGCCGACCCGCCCGCGGCCGGAGCCGTTCCACCGGAGGGCACGAGGCCGCTCACCGTCAGTGCGGCAGGCGCCAGCGTTGATTCGGCTGGATAATGTTGGTCGGTGACCATGCTTGGCGAACGGCTCCAGGGCCTGCGACGGCGCTCATTTGTCGGGCGTGACCGTGAAATCGCGCTGTTCCGGTCCGCGCTGGCTGATTCCGGCCTGTTGTTCGTGCACGGACCGGGCGGGGTGGGCAAGAGTGCCCTGCTCGACATGTTCGCGGACGTCGCGGCGGACGCCGGCCGTTCCGCGGTTCGCGTGGATGCCCGGCATCTGCGGCTCGGTCCGGACGTCTTGCCGGCGCTCGCCGAAGGCGAGGTCCTGCTCATCGATACGTACGAGTTGCTGGAGCCGCTCGATGACTGGGTCCGGGAGCAGTATCTGCCGTCATTGCCCGGCGACGCGCTGGTGGTGATCGCCGGGCGCCGGGCGCCAGGCGCACGCTGGTACGCGGACCCCGCGTGGCGGAACCTGATGCACGAGATCGCCCTCGAGAACCTGCCTCCCCAGGACGGGCGAACGTACCTGACCGCTCAAGGGGTGCCCGAGAAGCTGCGCGACCGGCTGCTGGCCATCAGCCACGGCCATCCCCTCCTGTTGTCGATGCTGGTCGACGCGGTGAACAAGGGGGCCGAACCGTACCGGATCGGCGATGTTCCCTCCGTCGTCGGCGCGCTGCTCGCGCAGACCATCGACCAGGCGCCGAGCCCGCTGCACAGGGCGGCGCTTGAGCTGTGCGCGCACGCGCCCGTCACCACCGAGGACTTGCTGCGCGCGGTGCTCGGCGAAGAAGCCGGAAAACTGTTCGCGTGGCTGCGCACGCTGCCGTTCGTCGACGAGGGCCCGGAGGGCCTGTATCCGCACGACGTGGCTCGTGATGCTCTCGACGCGGATCTGCGCTGGCGCGACGCTGACCGCTATGCCGGACTGGACCGCCAGGTCTCCGCCGCGCTGCGAGCCAGGATCCTTGCCACAGCGGACGAGCGGGAGCAGATCCAGCTGCTGGCAGACATAATCGCGGTCGACGGCGCGCGGTCCAAGGTGGCGACGTGCTCGAATCCGCCGGCGACGATGCAGGCATACGCCGACACCCTGCAGGACGGCGACCGTGCGCTGATCATCGCCATGACCGTCGCGTGGCAGGGGAGAGAGCAGGCCGAGCTGGTCGCCTACTGGCTGGACCGCCGTCCTGGGGCGTTCCGCGTCTTCCGCACCGCATCAGGCGAGCCGCGCGGCTACGTCGCGTGCCTGGAACTGGCCGAAACGGACCTGGGCGTGGATCCAGGAGCAGACGCGATGTGGCGATACGCGCATGCACACGGCGCGCCCCGGGCCGGGGAGCGGGTACGAGCCTGGCGTTTCTTCCTTGACCGTGACCACGGCCAGCTCGCGTCGCCCTCGGTAACCCTGTTCGCCGCCTGCCAGGTCCTCGACGCCCTGACCCGCCACGACACGGCATGGACGCTGGTGGGCGCGTACGCCGACCCCACACTGTGGGCACCTACCATGCACAACCTCGGCTTTGAGCCCGCCGAGGGTGCCGAATACACGATCGGCGGCACGCGGTTCCCGGTCTTCGCGCACGACTGGCGCCGTACCGATGTCGAGGAATGGCTGGAGATCCTCCACGCCCGTCATGCGGGCGCGCTGGCCCCAGCAGCCGACGGCGCCGACAATACGGTGCTCTCGGAGCCGCAATTCGCCGGGGCGGTCCGGTCCGCCCTGCGGGACCTGCACACGCCGAACCTGCTACACGAGAACCCCCTGCTGCGCTCGCGCGTCGTGCGGCAGAGCCAGCGTGACGGGATGACTCCCGCCGAAACCTTGGGAGAACTGCTCCAGACGGCGGTCAGCGTGCTGCCGGCCGACTTGAGGGCCCTGGCGGATCGTACGTTCCTGCACCCGGTCACCACCCAGGAACGCATCGCCCAGGATCTGTACCTGTCATTCAACACCTACCGGCGCCATCGGGACCGGGCGGTCACGAAGATAACCGAGTGGCTGTGGGCGAGAGAGACCGGGCACCGCACGAGCACACGATGACCTTCCCAGGCCCAGCGTCCGTTCTCGGCGAACAGGTCGCTTGCCTCTAACGGCTTGCCACCCGGCCACGTCGGTCGCGCCCTCCGCATCTGGGCTCAAGGCCCGATGCTGGTACCGCTTGACGATGCCTTCCTCAGGAGGACCGTTAACGACCCGGCCGCTTCGCTCGATCAGCCATGGTGGCGTAGGCGGATCGTGCGCTAGGCACGATGGTGCGACCTTGAACACGGTGAGCACTACGCCGGAAGCTTTGACGTCTGAGTCGCGCCCAGGGCTACTCGCTGCCGATCTCCTTGCGAAGCGAAGCGTTGAATGCACGTAGCGCCGTGACGACCTTCTCCTCGCCGTCAGGTGTCTTGGCTCGCCAACATGACCGGGCAAAGGAGTCCGCGTTATCGCGGGTCTCCCGCGTGCAGAGCATGTGGATGACCGCACGGCCCTTCTGGAGTTGCGACTGCCACTCGCGCAACTCGCCCCGTTCCAGGGACTGAAGCCAATCGTTGTTGCCGCTGCGGAGTTCGAAGATGTTACTGCCCGCGCTGATCGTCCAACGCAGGACGTGCGGTTTTGTTCGATTGATCGGGCTTTGATCGGCAGCCCTGACCGCCCCTGGGAATGACGTGTACGCGGTCTGAGAATCGAGCCGACGGCCGGCCGCCGCGCGGCGGCGCACCGCCCACGCTCATTCTCTCTCCGGAAGAAGATCCGATGACGCACGCCCTCGTTTGTCCACAATGCGCCCAGCTCGACCAGGTGCAGAACGCTCAGAGCATCTACGCCGCGCAGAGCGGCGTGACCCATTCCACCGGTGTCGCCGTCGGCGGGGTGATCGGAGCCGGGCCGATGGCCATGGCGGTGACCTCGCACGGAACACAGACGAGCCATCTGGCGATGCGGCTGGCCCCTCCCCCGCCGCCACGCCGCCGGTCGGCGTGGAACTGCGGGGTCGTCCTGATCTTCGCTATTTCCACCGGGATCGGGCTGATCGCCGTGTCCCAACTCTCGGTGAGCGGCCGAGCGGAGCAGGCGGGCGACCGCTGGGGCTACCTGGTGACCTCGGTCGTCGGCTTCGGCCTGGCGATGGCCGTGTACGTCATGGCGTTCGTCCAGGGACGCAGGCTCAAGCGGGGATATGAGGCGTATGCCGCCGTGTGGCCGGCGATGATGCACACCTGGCAGAACGCCATGGTCTGCCTTCGCTGCCACGGCGCCTTCTTCCCGCCCGGCGTCCTGCACTCCTCGCTCGGCCCGAGTCGGCTGATCCCCATTGACGCCTTCCATGCCGCCGTGACCGACATCGGGGCGCACATGGCCGTGGCTCCGTCCGTCGCTCCGGACCGGAGTATCCCGTCGGCGCCGGAAGGCGACTGATCGGCGACGGCTGCGGCACCGGCCCTAAGGATCCTCGTCCGAGACCGCCGACACCGCGGCCCTCGCGGACCACCGGCCCAGGGTCGCGTCGAGGATCTGGGTTCCGGCGGGTGGCGGGCCGGTGGTGTCCCACCAGTGGATGGCGCTGATCTCTCGGTTGGGGACGAAGTCCTCGTGAGGCCTCGCTAGTTCCCACTGCCGGCGGTGGCGGTCGAAGACCAGCAGCAGGCGCGGGCCGTGCCGGACCGCGACGAGCGCGGCGGGCATCGGGGCGCCGGCGGGGGCGCCGAAGGTCCGTGCAGCGGGCAGGAGCGCGGTCAGTGCGTCGCCCGTCCTCTCGTCCAGCGCCAGGACTCGATCCATGCGTTCGCCTTCGCGGCCGGGGACGCGGAGTTCCACTCGACCGCAGTCGCACGGCCGCGGCGGTACAAATTCTGCCCCGCGAATCGGTGAAGCCCGGGGGCGAGCGGCCGTGCGTGGGAATGCCTCGAGTGGTGCGACATTTTCGACATCAAGCCCATACTGGGCGGAGGTGGAAGGCCAGGTCAGGGGGTGGGGAGTCCCGGCCGGTACCGGTTCCGGGCGGCTGTTCGGAATCAGAGACGCGGTCGGGCCCGGGCGCGTACGGTCCTTTGTTTGGGAAGAAGCGAGCCAACGATCGAGGAGCGTCCTTGGACAAGGTTCAGCGACTGCGCGACGTCTCCGACGCCGACGTCGCCGCGTGGCACGAGGTGGTCGCGGCTGCGGTCGCGCACGATTACCCCGGTGAGCCGGCGCCGACGCTCGACCAGGTGCACGGCCATCTGGCCACACCCGGCCTGGGCAGCCGCCACCTGTTGTGGGTCGCCAGGGCGGAGGGCGCCGTGACCGGTGTGGCACGGCTGCGGCTGTTCGAGGGCGCGGGCCGGCGTCATCTCGGGGAGCTCACGCTGCACGTCCATCCCGAGCACCGCCGCCGGGGCGTCGGGACGGCGCTGCTGCGGACGGTGGCGCGGGCGGCGCGGGACGAGCAGCGCCGCACCCTCGTCGTCGAGGCGTCCTCGCAGACGCCGGGCACGTCCTTCCTGGAGGCGAACGGCTTCATCTGCGCGCTGTCCCTCAGCCTGCTGCTGCTCGACGTCGCGGCGGCTCCCGGCGTCGAGGAGATCGTCGGCACCGAGCACCCGGGGTACCACCTGACCCGCTGGCTCGGGGTCGTGCCGGACGAGCTGGCGGAGGCGTTCGCCGAGGCGAAGAGCGCGATGGGCGACATGCCGACGGGGAAGAGGGACTTCGGCACGACGACCTGGGACACCGACCGCGTACGGGACATGGCCGAGGTCGTCGAGAAGCGCGGTGACACGCTGCTGACGGTGGCCGCGCTGAACGGGGACAGGGTCGCGGGGTTCACGGAGCTGGTGATCCCTGTCGGTGACGGCACCCGGGCGATCCAGTACGACACCGCCGTCGTGTCGGCGCATCGCGGCCGGGGGCTGGGGCTGTGGGTGAAGGCGGCCATGCTCGAATGGCTGCGCGCCGAGTGGCCCGCGGTACGTGAGATCGAGACCGACAACGCCGAGGACAACGCGCACATGCTCGCGGTCAACGAACGGCTGGGGTTCCGGCCGCTGCGACAGACCAGGCAGTACCAGTGCGACCCGAGGATGATCCACTAGGCGCGTCCGTCGGCCTCCCGGTTCCGGCGGGTCTACAGTGACGGAGAGTCGAGGAGGCACAGTTGCTGTACTGGTTCATGTACCGGGTGGTCCGCCCGCTGCTCCGGATCGTGTTCCGGCCGGTGGTCGTGGGGCTGGAGAACGTCCCGGAGGATGGCGCGGTCATCCTCGCCAGCAACCACCTGTCGTTCGTGGACAGCGTGCTGATCCCCCTCGTCGTGCCGCGCCGGGTCACGTTCATCGCCAAGGCCGAGTACTTCGAGGGCAAGGGCGCGGCGCGGATCCTGGGCTCGTTCCTGAGCGCGATGGGCCACATCCCCGTGCCGCGTACGGAGCAGCGCGCCGCCGTGGCCGCGCTGGACATCGCGCTGGGCGTCCTGAACAACGGCAACGCCTTCGCGATCTACCCGGAGGGCACGCGGTCCGAGGACGGCCGGCTGTACCGCGGTCACACGGGCGTGGGCTGGCTCGCGCTGAACGCCGGCGCGAGCGTGGTGCCGGTCGCGGTCAAGGGCACCGAGAAGATCATGCCGGTCGGTGCGAAGATCCCGATTCCGCGCCTGCACCGGCCCGGGGTGAAATTCGGCAAGCCGATCGACTACACCGCGTTCGCGGACATGCCGCCGGCCAAGGGCCGCCGGGCGATGGTGGACGAGATCATGAAGGAGATCCAGAAGCTGTCGCGCCAGGAGTACGCCGGCGTGTACAACGAGCGGTCCAAGCAGACGCAGGTCTGACCGCCGGGATCCCCCGAGGCGTCCTCACAGCGGGTGCTCGAACCACACGACCTTGCCCGTCGGGGTGCGCTGGGTGCCCCAGTGCTCGGCGAGCGCGCTGACGAGCTGCAGGCCACGGCCGTTCTCGTCGGTCGTCTCGGCCCGGCGCAGGTGCGGCAGGT
Organism: Actinoallomurus rhizosphaericola; assembly: GCF_024055675.1. Taxonomy (NCBI): domain Bacteria; kingdom Bacillati; phylum Actinomycetota; class Actinomycetes; order Streptosporangiales; family Thermomonosporaceae; genus Actinoallomurus; species Actinoallomurus rhizosphaericola. The sequence continues at coordinate 559,983 of NZ_JAMXMW010000002.1, forward strand.
CGTAGCCGTCGTCGCGGACCTCGCAGAGGAGGGCGTTCGCGCGGATCAGGCGGAGCCCGAGGTCGCCCGCGCCGTGGACGACGGCGTTGGTGACCAGCTCACTGACCAGCAGCTCGACGGTGGGCACGAGGGCGTGCAGCCCCCACGTCTCCAGGGCCTGGCGGGCGAGGCGGCGGGTCTCGCGGACGACCGCCGGCTCCGCCCTGAGGGTCCAGGCGAAGACGTCCTCCTTGGGGATTCCCTCGAACCGTACGGCCAGCAGCGCGATGTCGTCGTCGTGCCGGCCCGCCGTGCTGAACCCCTCGATGAGCGTCTCGCAGACGTCCTCCAGCGGCCGGGGCGGGCCGGAGAGGAACTCCCGCATCGCGGTGAGCCCGACGTCGAGGGGCCGGCCACGGCGTTCGACCAGGCCGTCGGTGCACAGGACGAACTGACTGCCGTCCTCGACGTCGAAGCTCACCGTCTCGAACGCGACGCCGCCCACGCCGATCGGGGCGCCGGGTGGGACCTCCAGCAGCCAGGACTCCCCGGACGGCGAGACCAGCACGGGAGGCAGGTGCCCGGCGTTGGCGATCTCGCAGCGCCGCGCCACCGGGTCGTACACGGCATAGATGCAGGTCGCGAGGCACTCGTCGCCGAGGCGCCGGGCGAGGTCGTCGAGCTGGCGGAGCAGTTGGTCGGGCGGCAGGTCCTGCGGGGCGAGGGTGCGTACGGCGGTGCGGAGCTGGCCCATGATGGCGGCGGACGTCAGGCCGTGGCCCATGACGTCGCCGACGACGAGGGCGAGCCTGCTGCCGGGCAGCGGGATCGCGTCGAACCAGTCGCCGCCGACCCGTACGGCCTCGTCGGCGGGGACGTAGCGGTAGCAGATCCGCGCGCCGGCGACGACGGGTGGGGCGTCGGGCAGCATGCTGTGCTGCAGTTGCGCCGCGACGCGCGCCTCGCGGCGGTAGAGGCGCCCGTTGTCGACGCACACCGCGGCCCGGCGGCCCAGCTCCTCCGCCACGGCGACCTCCGGCTCGCCGAACGGCGGCCGGTCGCGGCGGCGCAGCAGGAAGATCGTGCCTAAGACCTTGCCGCGCGCGATGAGCGGCGTGACCAGCAGCGCCCGACCGCGCAGCAGGGGCCGCAGGTCGCGGCCGCCGACGTGGGAGGAGATGCGGCGGCTGACGCGGTCGCTGATCCGGGCGACGTTGATGCTCTGCCCCGTGGTCAGGTCGCCGGCGAGCGACGTCCGGGACGGCATCCGGATCACCTCGCCGAGCGGGACGAGGTCGTCCCAGTGGCCGTCCTCCTCGTCGTAGCGCATGGCGACGCGGACGAGGCTGGGCGAGGCGTCCGCCTCGGCCGGGGGCAACTCCTGGTCGGAGACGATCGACTCCAGCAGCTGAACGCCTACGAAGTCGGCGAACGAGGGCACCAGCGCGTCGCACAGGACCTGGGCGGTCTGCACTGGATCGAGCGTGTCGGCGAGGCGGGCGCCGACGTGGTTGAGGAAGTCCAGGCGTTCCTGGGCCGCAAGGTGCTCCAGTGCGTCGGCGGGCGACGGCTCGTACGGCACGGGAACGGCGTCCGCCGGGTCGATCGACACCGGATTGATCTGCGCCGGGTCGGTCGGTGCTGGAACGGTCTGCGCCGGGGCGATCGGCGACGGCGCGGTCGGCCGGACGCGTCTCGCCCTCGGCGCGGTGTCGCGGTGAGCGGCGAACGGCAGGCGCACGGTGACGCTGACGTTCACGGCCGGATAGCCGCGGGCGAGGACCTGGTCGGCGAGCTGCCGGTGGTCGAGGTCCGGCGGCAGCAGTTCCGCGAGGCGGCGCCGGAGCAGCGCGGAGTCGACGGTCGACGACTGTACGAGGGTGGGCTCGACGCGCAGGATGCGGACGCCGCTCGTGGCGGTGAGCGGGGTGGGCGGCGGGGGCGTGATGACGACGTCGCCGAGCGCGAGGCCGTGGCCGTTCTCCCTGATGCGCTGGGCGTCGGTGGCCACGGCCAGTCCACGGGCGTCGCCCTGGCCGGTCAGCGGGTAGACCCACCAGGCGATCTCCCGTAGTGCGCCGTCATCGAGGCGCGAGACCAGGCACACCCCGGTCCAGACGTGGCGCAGTTGCCGATCGCCGAACTCGAACGCGGACCGGTGCTCCTGCGGCAGGTGCAGGAGCGTGCGCAGCGGGCGGCCGGCCACCGCGTCGTACGGGGCGCCGAAGACGTCCTCGGCGGCCGGGTTCCAGCGGAGTACCCGGCCGAGCCCGTCGAACAGGACGACGGCCATCGGGGCGATCCCGAGCAGGTGGCGGTCGAGCAGCCGGGGCGGCAGCCCGGCGGCCGCGAGGCGCGTGGCGGGGCGTTGCCGAGTGACCACGGATGACCCCCTCGTCAGCGAGGATGCAAGACGCACGGCCCCCCGACCCGCGATGCGATCGACGTTACAACCGCCCGCGCGAACGCGCTGCGTTTCCACCCGATTACGTCGCTCAGCGAGGTCGCCGACACGCCAGGTGACCACATGAGGCCGTCCGGTGGTGCCGATCACGACGGAGCACGGCGCGATCGGCCACCGCTGCGGGGGCGATCGGCCACTGCTGCGGGCGCGGTCGTCCCGCCAGGGGCCCGCGATCACGGGTCGCGCGGCCACGCCCTGTGGTTTCGCGCACGCCGCGCACGCCGCACGTTGTGTCCGCCGAAAAAGGGGTAACCACCCTATTCGTCCAGCCAAGGACAGGTCGGCACCGTCGGCGAGCGACGAAGGGAAGGCCCCATGTGGACACGGAGTGTGACGAAGCTCATTTCGCAGCGTGTCGAACTTGCGTTAGACTGACGACTCCGGTAGGCGCCCGCGTGAGAGGCGCCGAGCCTCCTCGCCGGTCGGGCCGACACAGACGTCGGCGGCGCATCGGCGATCAGGCCCGTCCCCTGACGGGCATACATAGCCGACAAGCTGCACGGGAATCTCCGTGTCCGGCGCCTCGAAACCGGCCCCGCACCGTAGCGGGGAGCTCCCCCCGACCAGAGACGGTGATCCGTCCGGGTCAGTACCCCTATGGAGCAGCAAATGACGACTGTGGCGAGCGATGCACGCCGCCAGGACGTCGAGCGATATGAGCGCGACGTCACGCCGCTCATCGACCCGTTGTACGCCAGCGCGGTGCGGATGACGCGCAACCCGGCCGACGCCGAAGATCTCGTCCAGGAGACCCTCGCGAAAGCCTACGTGAACTTCCACCAGTTCAAAGAGGGCACGAACCTCAAGGCGTGGATGCACCGCATCCTCACCAACAACTTCATCAACACCTACCGCAAGAAGCAGCGCGAGCCGCAGCGCGCCGCGACCGAGGAGATCGAGGACTGGCAGCTCGCCCGCGCCGAGTCGCACACGTCCACCGGCCTGCGCTCGGCCGAGCACGAGGCGCTCGACCACCTCCCCGACTCCGACGTGATCAAGGCGCTGCGCGACCTGCCCGTCGAGTTCCGTACGGCGGTGTACCTCGCCGACGTCGAGGGTTACCCCTACAAGGAGATCGCCGAGATGATGGGCACCCCCATCGGCACGGTGATGTCCCGCCTGCACCGCGGCCGCCGTCAGCTCCGCGAACAGCTCAAGCAGTACGCGCCGCGCGTCGCCGTGGTCCGCGCCGCCTGAGCGCGCCGCCCGGAGCGGCCGCGGCGAGGCCGCGGTCGCGCGGGGCCCGTCCGCTCAGAATCCGCCCTGCAGATGCCGGGTCAGCTGCTCGTACCGCTGCCAGCCCTCCTGCTGCCGGCCGTCCCCCAACACGTACCAGACCGCCGGCGACCGGGCGTCCCCGATCCGTTGCGCCGGAATGCCCGGCGCCTCCGAGATCGCCCCGCCGACGGCCATGCCGATCGGCCCGGGCGGCCCCAGCCAGCGCGGGACCGTCGTCAGGTCCGCCCGCCCGTTGCCCAGCTGCGTGAACAGCGAGATCAGGTGCCGCCCGGCGGCGATGCCTCCGAGGAGGCCGGGCAGTTCGGCGACCGGCACGTCCCGTGGATCGGCGTACCCGACGACGATCGTCACCGCCTCCTCCACCACCTCACCCGTCTTCGAGACGAGCAGCGTGCCGACGGCCGGGGTCGCACCCGCGCCGACGATCGTCAGCCAGGTCGCCTCCGCGCCCCGTGACCAGAACAGCTCGCTGAGCCGCTCGCGCCGCCACACGTCGGTGGCGGGCTCCGCCGTTCCCCAGCCGGCGGGCGGCCCGCCGGTCAGCGCGGTGCAGATCTCCTCAGTGGCGGTGCCGATCCCGGTGTCCGAGGTGTACCGCACCCGGAACGTCACCGTCAGCTGCGCGCCGACCGGCTCCGACGGGGCCGTCGTGTACGCGGGCGCGTACGTCCGGGCCTGCGGGTCCGTGACGAAGCCCGCGCCGTCCCACACGAGCGGCACCCCGGACAGGCCGTCGTAATAGCCGCCGTCCGCGCGGACCACCCAGTGGCTGTTCGGGCTGGTGAGCACCAGCCGCAGCGGCACCGTGATCCGTGAGTCCGGCCCGGTGACGATCTGCAGTCCGCGCCGCGTCTCGCTGCAGAGCCGCAGCCCGTCGGCCAGCCACTTCGTGAACCCCACGACGGGGCGGTCCTGAAGGACCACCATGGCGCTCGGGGTCAGCGCGTCCGCCGCCGGCCCGGTCACGGGCCCTCCTTCGTCGGGGGAGTGACCAGACGGACTGCGCCCACGGCTCGCTCGCTCCGCTCACTCACGGGCCCTCCTTCGCCGGGAGAGCGACCAGACGGACTGCGCCCACGGCTCGCTCGCTCCGCTCACTCACGGGCCCTCCTTCGCCGGGAGAGCGACCGGACGCACTGCGCCCACGGCTCGCTCGCTCCGCTCACTCACGGGCCCTCCTTCGCCGGAGGAGTGGCGCTCTCCGGCCACACGGTGCCGCCCTGCCAGTGGACCAGGTCGTCCGCGAACCTCCGGGCGATCCGCGTCGCCTCCGGGACGCCCACCGCCGCGCGCACCTCGACCCACCAGACCGGCCCCCGTACGCGGCCCGCCAACTCCGCGCCCAGCAGCCGCTCGACCTCACCACGGACCTCGACGAGCTGCGGGGTCTCGATGGAGACGGCCAGCCGCCCGCCGGCGTCGTAGAGATGGAAGGCCCCGTCACCGGCGTCGTACGGCTCCAGCGACTCGCCGAACGCGATCATGCCGTCGATGACGGTCGAGATCTCGGGCCGGTGCCGGACCAACGCGACGAAGTCGCTGGTCAAGAACCTCACCTCCTATCGGGGAGTGTCGCGCCTGTCAGGGGTCGTCGTCACGCGGCGATCGCCCGCGCGAACGCCTCGACCGCGATCCGGATGACCGCCGCCCGGGTCTCGTGGCCGATCCGGGCCGACTCGACCGCCGTTCCGGCGGCCAGATGCCGGTCGTACGGGATGTGCACCACCGGCAGTCCGCCCGAGCTGAGCATCTGCGCGGCCCGCGTCAGGTCGGCGTCGACGTGCGGGGTGTGCGTCACGAACGCGATCACCGTACGGGGCAGGAGGTGCTCGTAGCCGTTGTTCGCCTGCCACTCCAGGGCGCCGTGCGCGCTGAGCGCCCCGTCGACCGTGCCGGGCGTCACCATGACCTGGGCGTGGGCCTCGGCCATGATGCCGCGCTGCAGCTCCGCCAGCAGCCCGGCGCCACAGTCGATCACCGACGCGGCGAAGTAACGGCTCATCGCGCCCGCGGCCGTACGGAAGGTGGCGAGATCGAGCTCCCCGGCGATCCGCCCTCCGGCCGTCGCGGACAGCACCCACAGACCGTCCGTGGTCTGGGCGAGGTACCGGGACGCCTCCTCGAACGACCTGGGCTGCGGCGACGACGTCAGGTCGTGCAGCGACAGCCGCGGGCCCACGCCCATCCGCAACGGGAGCGAGCCGAGCCCGGAGTCGGCGTCCACGGCCAGCACACGGTCCTGCCGGTACTGCGCGATCACGGTCGCGGTCAGCCCCGCCACGGTCGTCTTGCCCGCGCCGCCCCGGATGCTGGTGACCACGATCTGCCGGCAGGACGGGACGGGACGGCTCAGCACGGCCGCCACGTCCGTGGCCTTGCGGACGTCGTTCGCGGCGGCGGCCCCCATGGCCCGGCGCACCCCGCGGGACATCCGTCGCACCAGAGGATCGCCGTACGCGGAGCGGCGCACGAGATCCCGAGGAGCGATCGGCCCGCCCGTCACGGGCGGCCCGAGCTGCGTGGGACCGGACGCGGGCGGTGGACCGGACGCCGGTGGGCTCTGCGCCGATCGCCCCGGCGCGGCGCCGGGGTCCTGCTGCCAGGCGTCGGAACCGGCCGGCCAGGCCTCCTGCTGAGTCCCCCAGGACGAGTGGGCGGCCTGGTCCCATCCGGCCTGCTGCTGTGGCGAGTCCCACGATGACGGGCCCGGCCCGCCCTCCGCCGGGAGATCTGGCCATACCGCGGGGGCGTCCTCGTCGCCCTGCCGTCCGGTGTTCTGCGTCCACGGGGGCGGCTGTTCCCGTTCCGCCTGCGGCGGTGTGTCCGGGTCCCCCCACTGTGGCTGCGCGGGCCGGTCCCACGCGGACGGCTGCTCCGGCGGCGTCTGCCCCCACTGCGCCGGCGGCGCCTGCTCCGTCTGCGGCGGTGCCTGCTCCGTCTGCGGCGGGAACTGCGCCCACTGCGCCCGCTCCGCCTGCGGCACCCCCTGGTCCCGGTCCGGCGACGCCTGCTCGGCCTGCGGAGGGAACTGCGCCCACTGCACCGGCGGGGCCTGCTCCGCCTGCGGCGCCCCTTGGCCCCATTGCGCCGGTGGGGCCTGTTCGGCCTGCGGCTGCTCCCATTGTGGCGATGGTGCCTGCTCTGCCTGCGGCGCTCCTTGACCCCACTCCGGCGGCGGTGCCTGCTCCGCCCGCAGCGCTCCCTGGGCCCACTCCGGCGGCGGGGGCGGCTGTTCGGGCTGCGGAGGGAACGGCGCCCACTGCGCCGGTGGCGCCTGCTCCCCCGGTGACGGTGCCTGTCCCCACTGCGCGGGTGGTTCCGGTTCCGCCTGCGGCGGCGTCTGCTCCCATTGGGGCGGGGCTGCCTGACCCCACGCGGGCTCTGGCCTCTGGTCCGCCTGCGGGCCTCGCTCCGCCTGCGGTTGCCGCTCCGCCTGTGGTTGCCGCTCCGGCTCGGGCTGCGGCTCCGGTTCTCGCTGCTGCTCCGGCTCGGGCCGCCGCTCCCGTTCCCGCTGCGGTTGAACGACCGGTGCCGTCGAGTCGCCGGTCGATTCACCGGTGGAGCCGCCGAACGAGACGGCCCGGTCGTCGTGGACGGTTCCGCCGATCACCACCGGGCCGGCGGGGTGGGGCCGGTCACCGGTCGGGAGCTCACCCTCGTCCGGGTCGGCGACGGTGCGCTCGACCGGCGCCACCGGCGGGTCCTGCACCACCGGCGCTTCCGCCGATCCGCCGACCGGGGATTCGCCGACCGGGGATTCGCCGACCGGGGATTCGCCGACCGGGGATTCGAGGACCGCGGCTCCGACGGCCGGGGGCAGGTCCTCGGGCGGGCGCGGATCGTCCTGCCGGGCGGGCGGTGGCGCGGGCGGGGCCTCGGAGACGCCGCCGGCCGCGGCCTGCCTCTCGGCCGCGCGTGGGACGGGGCGGCCGCTCGGGTCGGAGACCATGAGCCCGGCCAGGGGAATACCGAGCTCGGCGAGCACGGTGACCTGCCAGGCATGCTCGGACACCGGTCTCCTCTCGGCGTGAACCGGGCGTATGGGTGCGGAAACGCTATTGATCCTATCGGCGCGGACCCCTTACGGGCGTCGGCTACGGACATGCGGCCCGATTACGGAATGGGATCAGTGCGCTACAGTGAGCGATTGAGCTCCGCTGATCAGGCGGACTTTTCGGGGGGAAAGACAAATGCGAATCATCCTGGCGTTTTCCATCGCCGCCGCCATTCCGGTGGTGTTCTCGGTCTCGGCCGCCGCAGCGCAGGCGAGACCGGCGCCTCCGGCCGCCGGAAGCGGGACGGACGCCGTCCGGCCTCATGCGGGAAGGCACGTCCGGCCCGCGCCGCCCGGCGCGGTGATCCGTGACCTGGGCACCTCCGCGAGCGGCCGGTCGCCGTTCAACGAGCGGATGCCGCCCGCGTCGGGCATCGGGGCTCTGGGATCCGACGCGACGCCGCCGCAGGGCGACGCGGCCGCCCCGGCGGCGCCGTCGGCGGACCCGGCCTCCGGACAGGCCGCAGCCCCGACGTTGCTGACGCTGCGGAGCGCGATGGGCTCGGGCACCCCGCGCACCGTGACGTTGCAGTGCGACCCGGTCGGCGGCACCCACCCGAAGGCCGCCCAGGCGTGCGCGGACCTCGACAAGGCGGGGAACGACCTCACGATCGCCCCCGACCGGAAGAATCCTCGGGCCTGCTTCATGATCTATTCGCCGGTCACAGTGAGCGCGGAAGGGCAGTGGCGCGGCCGGCCCGTCAAGCTCACCGGGCAGTACCCCAACACCTGTGTGCTGCGCGACAAGACCGCCTCGATCTTCGACTTCTGACGATCGAAATAGGACGAACACCCTCGAACTTCCTTCAGCGCTCATCTTCCGCACCGCGCCCGGTCCGGAATAAGACCCGCCTCTGGGGGTAGTCGGCGCATGACGGGCGAAGGGAGTGTTCGCAATGGCGCAGAAGGTACGCGACGTGATGACGCCCGAGCCGGCCGCCCTTCCTCTCGACGCGCCGCTCACCGAGGCGGCCCGGCTGATGCGCGACCAAGGCGTCGGCGGGGTGCTCGTCACGCAGGCGGGCCGGTTGTGCGGACTGCTCACCGACCGCGACATCGTCGTACGCGCCGTAGCGGAGGGACGCGACCTGTACGGCACCCGGCTCGATCAGATCTGCAGCGCCGGTGTGGTGACGATCGGGCCCGACGACGAGACCGAGGTCGCCGTGCGTCTCATGCGCGAGCGAGGCGTACGGCGGCTTCCCGTCGTCGAGGAGGGCAGGGCGGTGGGCATCGTCTCACTCCGGGATGTCGTGACCGGCGACGATCCGGGCGCCCGTGCCGCTCACGGCGGCGAACACCGGGTCGGCTAGGGGGAGCTACCGTGGACGGCGTGGGACCGCAGATCAGCAGTGAACTGGCCGTCGAGATCGCCCGTCTGGGCCTCATCCACGAGGCATCGGAGACGGTGGCGCTGCGGCGCGTGACCGAGCTCGCGGTCCGTACGGTCCGTGGATGCGCGGGAGCGACCGGAATCCGCTGGGCCGCCGGAGAGGACCCCGAGCCCCGCGACGTCACCAGCACGCATCCCGACCTGGCCTACCTCGTCGACGTTCAGAGCGCCCGCCGGGACGGTCCGATCTTCGACGTGGCGCGCACCGAGACCTCGATCTTCTGCGCCGACACGCTCGTCGAGACCCGTTGGCCCGCCTTCACCCCCATCGCGCTGCAACGGGGAGTCCGGTGCTTCGCCACGACCGTGCATCGCACCGGCCCGATCCTCATGACGCTGATGATGTACGGCGTGGTGCCCGGCGCGCTCGACCGGCGGGAGCTCGGGATCGGCGCCCTCCTGGCCGCGCAGGGCGGCGCGGCCGTGTCCAACACGCGGCACTACGAGGACGCCCACCGTACGGCGGTGCAGTTGCAGCAGGCCGTGGAGGCGCGGGCCGTCGTGGACCAGGCGAAGGGTGTGCTCATGCACGCGATGGGCTGCGACGCCGAGACCGCGTTCAACGAGCTCAAGCGCATCTCCCAGACCCGGCACGTCAAGCTGACGGCGCTGGCGCGGCGTATCGTCGAAGGCAGTGGCCCCGATGGCGGCGGCACCGGGCGGTCCGGCCTCGCTGGGGCCAAGGGCGGCCGTTAGAGTAACGAGCAGCCGTCCGATTTGGTCGCGGGCAGCGATCACGCCACGCTGGGAGGGACATGTCCGACCAGCAAGAGACCCAGTCCCTCATCCAGGACACCGCCAAGCTCAAGATCCGGCTGAGCGAGCTCCGCAGTGCCGCGGCCCTGCCCGACGCCGACTCGGGCCCTCTCCTGGAGGCGGCCCTCGTCGAGCTCGAGCTCGCCGTGGCGGCGCTCGGCGCCACCGGTGACGGCCGCGCGTCGGCGGAGGCGCGCTCCGAGGCCGCCGAGAGCGAGCGCCGGATGCTGCGCACGGTGTTCCAGGACGCCCCCGTTCCGCTCTTCCTGCTCGAACGCGATGGCACGGTCCGCCGCGTGAACCGCCAGGCGGGCGCGCTGCTCGGCTCGTCCGCCGGCTACCTCACCGGCAAGCCGTTCCCGGTGTTCTGCGACATGGCGACCCGGGCGGCGGTGGGCTCGCACATCGCCGGGGTCTTCCACTCGGGGCAGCGGCGGCGGACGCGGGTGCGCTTCCTGTCCAAGCACGGCCCCGTGTTCGCCGACGTGACGCTCGCCCGGATCTGGGTGAGCGGAGAGCCCGAGCCGCTGGTCGTCGCCGCGACCGCCCCGGCGACGAAGGAACCGGACGCGCAGGAGGCCGCACCCGAGGTGTCGGCCACGGACGACGCCGTGGCCACGGTCGTCCACCGGATGGACGTCCTCGCCACCGCGACCGGGATGCTGCTGGAGGACGACTCGCTGACCGAGTCGGTGGCCGTGCGCCGCTCGGCGCGGCTGCTCGCCGCCGAGCTCGCCGACTGGGTCATCGTCGACGTGGAGCGGAACGGCACGCTGCGGCGCCAGGTCGTCATGGGCCCGGATGACGAGCGCCGCACCCAGATCGCCCGCATGCTGGAGAACGTCCATCCGGGCCCCGGTTCGCTGCCCTCCCTGGTCTACGACAGCGGCCAGTCGGTCCTGCAGGCCCACATCGACGATCTGCGGACGCTCGGCACCACGGAGGGCGACCTGCCCGTGTGCGGGCTCATGGAGGCGTCCTCGCTGATCTGCGTGCCGCTGGACGACGGCGAGCGCACCCTCGGCACCCTCACGCTGACCGTCTCGGGCGAACAGGGACCGTTCGACCTGATGGACCTCGGGCTGGTCGAGCGGCTGGCCCGCAACCTCGCGCTGGTGATCCGGACCGGGCGGCGCTACCGGCGCCGCATGGAGGTGACCGAGCGGCTGCGCGCCGGCCTGCTGCCCCGCGAGCTGCCGGCCATCCCCGGTACCGAGGTGTCCGCGCGGTACGTCGTGGCGACGCGGGACGGCGGGTTCGGCGGCGACTTCTACGACGTGTTCCCGACCGCGGCGGGCTGGGGCGTGGCCCTCGGCGACGTCTGCGGCAAGGGCGAGGACGCCACGGCCGTGAACGCCGGCGCGCGGCACGGCATCCGGATTCTCGGCCGGTGGAACGCCAAGCCCGACGAGGTCCTGTCGATGGTCAACGAGACGCTGCTCGACCACGAGGGCCGGTTCGTCACCGCCGTGATGGCCTGCGTCGAACCACGCGACGACGGCCTCTCCGTCATGATCGGCAGCGCCGGGCACCCGCCCGCGGTGCTGATCCGGCGCGACGGCCTGATCCGTACGCTGAGCGGCGGCGGGATCCCGCTCGGCCTGTTCCCCGCCGACGACTTCGAGGTCGGCGTCGAGTCGCTCGACCTGGAGCCCGGGGACACGCTGTTCCTGTACTCCGACGGCGTCGTGGAGAGCTCCGACGCGATGCGGAACCGCTTCGGGCACGAGCGCCTGGTCGAGATCCTCGCCGCGCACGCCGACGGTCCGGTCGCCGACATGCCGCTGGCGGTCGAGCACGCTCTGATCGAGTTCTGCGGCGGTGAGCTGCGCGATGACGTGTCGATGTTGGCCGTGCGCGTCACCGCGGACACCGGCGGCCGGATCGCGGTTTCCGGGTCGGCTGTTTAATCGCCGCGACATGAGGTAATAATTGGGTCCAGGAACTCGTGCCTAAGACGCAGGCACACCACCGGAGGGCGGCATACCCGCCCTCGATCTCCGGAGGGTGTGCATGCGTACATACAGTTCAGGCCCGCTCGGCGGCCTGACGTCGGCGGTTTCCTCTCTTTCCCCCACGGTCCCAGGCAACGTCCCTGGCCGTGAGTGCACGCGCGCAAACCCCATCCCCGATCGCTCCCTCGGTTCCCGTCCCGTACTCCCGGGAGCCGTACGGGCCGAGATCGTCGCGGACACCGACGCGCCCGGTCGCTTGAACTTCCTGGAGGTTGCTCGATGATGAACATCGCCATGGTCTCGGTCCAGGACAGCCCCCTCGGCGCCGCCAAAGGCCTTGACGAGGGACTGGGCGTCCACGTCGCCGAACTCGCCCGTGAACTCGGGCGGCAGGGCCACCGTGTGACCGTCTTCACCCGGCAGGACGGCAGGGACCCGCGGGAGAAGGTGCGGTTCGCTCCCGGGGTCACCGTGGAGCAGCTGGCCGTCGGGCCCGTCCGCCCGCTGGCCGAGGACGAGCTGCTGCCCTACCTCGCCGATTTCGGCGCGGAGCTCGCGCGGCGGTGGCACGGCAAGCGCCCGGACGTCGTCCACGCCCACCACTGGGTGAGCGGCCTGGCCGCGATCGCCGGTGCGAACGGCCTCGACATCCCGGTCGTCCAGTCCTTCCACACCCTGGGGACGGCGCTGAGCCGGTCCGGGCAGCCCTGCTCGCCGACGCGGGTCCGCCTGGAGAAGGCCATCGGCCGCAGCGTCCGCTCGGTCGTCGCCATGACCGAGAGCGAGCGCACCGAGCTCGTACGGCTGGGGATCTCGCGCCGCCAGATCACGCTGGTGCCCTCGGGCATCGACGTCGAGAAGTTCGCCCCGAGCGGCCCGTCCATGCCGCGCGGTGACGCGCCGCGCCTCGTCACGATGATGAAGGTCGGCCGGCACCAGGGCGTGGTCTCCGTCATCCAGGCGCTGGCCCGGATCCCGGACGCCGAGCTCGTGGTGGCCGGCGGCCCCGCCCGCGAGGACCTGGAGACCGACGAGACCGTCCACCAGCTGCGGATCAAGGCCAAGGAGGCCGGGGTCGCCGACCGCGTCACGTTCATCGGCCGTGTCTCGGCGAACGACGCTCCGAAGCTGCTGCGCTCCGCCGACCTGACGATCAGCGTCCCCGCGTACGAGACCGTCGGCCGGGTGCCGCTGGAGTCGATGGCCTGCGGTACCCCCGTCGTCGCCTCCCCCGTCGGCGGCCACCTCGACTCGGTGATCGAGAACGTCACGGGCATCCACGTCCCGGCCGACCGGCCGATGGAGATCGCCCGGCGCGTCCGCGCCCTGCTGGCCGACCCGACGATGCGCACGGCCCTCAGCATCGGCGCCGTCGACCGGGTCCGGTCGCGGTTCGCCTGGGAGCGCGTCGCGCACGAGACCGTCAAGGTCTACGAGTCCCTGCAGCCGGTGCCCGAGCCCGAGCCCGTTCTCGCGGGGGTCGGGGCCGGCGCCGCCGACGAGGACGAGGACTTCTGACGGCGTTCGATGGGCACGAGTGACACCAGGGACACGAGCAGGACCAGGGAACCGGATCCGCGTCGGGACGAGACACCACGGGAGCGGTTCGACCGCGAACTCGTGGAGATGCTGCAGGGCCTGCGGGTCATCGTGGCCGGGGTGCAGTTCCTGTTCGCGTTCCTGCTCACCCTGCCGTTCTCGAACGGGTTCAAGCGGGTCGGGCACACCGGGCAGTGGGTGTTCTACCTGTCGCTGATCACGGCGGCGTGCGCGTCCATCTGCCTGATGGCGCCCGCCGCCCAGCATCGGATGCTGTTCCGGTCCGGCCGTAAGGACCTGCTGGTCAACCGGTCGAACCGGTACGGCATCGCCGGGACGCTGGCGCTCACCGTGTCCATGGCCAGCGCCGTGGCGGTCGCCGCGAAGGGGTTCTTCTCCTCCGGGCTGGCGGCCGGGACGGCGGCGGGATTCGTCCTGATCGCGGGGTGGGCCTGGTTCGTGCAGCCGATGGTGACCCGCCGTCGGATCTACGCCGCGCGCGAGGCCGACGCCGAGGAGTACGACGCCGAGCGCACGGAGGCCGACCGCCGCGAACTGCGGCGCGAGGAGGCCGAGCGGCACCGCATCGAACGCGACCGGGGGAAGCGGAACCAGAGCGGACGGGACCGCGGGGACCGGGACGCCGAGGACGAGGACCGCGACGCTGCGGGCGAGGACGGTGAGCCGCCCCGGCGCGACGGTCCCCCCGCCGGGCGTACGGTCATCGACTGAGACGACGAGCAACGGCCCCCGTGCGAGGCACGGGGGCCGTTCCTTGTGCGTTCGCGGTCAGCTTGTCCGTTCGCGATCAGCCTGCGCGGACGCGATCAGCCTGCGCGTTGGATCAGTACGAGCGGCCGAAGATGACCCGCTTGCCGTACGCCGACGGCTGCCCGCAGCGGAAGCAGACACCCGTCTCCTCCGGCGCCTGCGCCGGGATCACCCGGGGCGTCGCGGCCGTGTCGGCCTTGATCTCGTCCTCGCACTCCGTACGGCCGCAGTGCAGGACGCGCGCCCAGCCGCCGCTCACCTGAGACCGGAAGGACTCCCAGTCGTCGATCTCGGCGGTGTGCTCGTCGCGGAAGCGCTCCGCGCGGTCGTACAGGAACGCCTGGAAGTCGTCCAGGATGCCGGGCAGCACCTCGGGCACGCGGTCGAGCGGGATCTGCTCCTTGCCCTGGTCGCCGAGGCGGCGGGCCAGCGTCACGACCCCGGCGTCGAGGTCGCGGGGGCCGAGCTCCAGCCGGATGGGGACGCCGCGCATCTCCCAGTCGTTGTACTTGAAGCCCGGGCGCAGCTGGGTGCGCTCGTCGACGTGCACGCGGACGCCGGCCTGCTTCAGCCGGGCCGCGAGCTCGCTCGCCGCCGCGAGCGTGCGCTCGGCCAGCTCGTCGCGGCCGATCGGCACGATCACGACCTGGTACGTCGCCATGCGCGGCGGCAGCACCAGCCCCTTGTCGTCGCCGTGCGTCATGATCACGCCGCCGAGCATGCGGGTGCTCATGCCCCAGGACGTGGTGTGGGCGTGGACCAGCTCGCCCTGGGCGTCCTGGTACTGAATGTCGAAGACCTTGGCGAAGTTGGTGCCGAGGTAGTGCGAGGTGCCGGCCTGCAGGGCCCGCCCGTCGCGCATCATGCCCTCGATCGAGTAGGTCCGTACCGCTCCGGCGAACCGCTCGCTCGGCGTCTTCTCGCCCTCGACGACCGGCATCGCGGCGAGCTCGCGGGCGACGCCCGCGTAGGCGTCCAGCGCCCACATGGTCTCGCGCATCGCGTCGTCCTCGTCCGCGTGCGCCGTGTGGCCCTCCTGCCACAGGAACTCCGTGGTGCGCAGGAACATGCGCGGACGCAGCTCCCAGCGCACGACGTTGGCCCACTGGTTCAGGAGGAGCGGCAGGTCGCGGTGGGAGTCGATCCACTTGGCCATGTACTCGCCGATGACGGTCTCGGAGGTGGGCCGCACGACCAGCGGCTCCTCCAGCTCCTTGCCGCCGGCGACCGTGACCACGGCCAGCTCGGGCGAGAAGCCCTCGACGTGCTCGGCCTCGCGCTTGAAGTACGACTCCGGGATGAACATCGGGAAGCAGGCGTTGCCGTGCCCGGCCTCCTTGATGCGGCCGTCGAGGTCCGCCTGCAGCAGCTCCCACATGCGGTAGCCGTACGGCCGGATGACCATCGTGCCGCGGACCGGACCGCGGTCGACCAGCTCGGCCTGGACGACGACCTCGTTGTACCAGGCGGAGAAGTCTTCGGACTGAGGAGTGACACCTTCCCGACTCACGCAGCCGAGCGTACCGGCCCCCGGACGCTCGCGTGGACAACCAGGGGGTACGGCCGGGACAAGACGGTCCCGGCGTTCCGATCCCGAGGGAGGACGGCCGCGTCCAGCCGCCGGCGCGCGCACGCCCACGACGCCGGGTGCTCTGCGGCGGGCGAGGCCGGGTGCGCTCTAGTCGGGGCCCGCCGCGCTGCGCCGCGGAGCACGGCACGCGTACGCCGACGGAGCCGGATGTTGTGCGGCCGACGAGGCCGGGTGCGCTCCACTACGGGCCCGCCGCGCCGCGCCCATGGAGCACGGCCCCCTCAGGGCCCGGTTGGCGCACGCCCCCGGGGCGAGCGCGCTCCCCGCAGGGCCCGCTCCGTCTGCGCCCGCGGAGCCAGGTCCGGCTCCAGCTCGATCTCCGTGTTGAACGGTATTGGGGCGCGCGGTCCTGTCCGCCCACGGCTCCGTGCGGGCACCACGTCCCCTCCCCCGGCGCTCTTTGCTCTGCTCACCCCGGGTAGACAGCTGGAACGGTCCAGTGCATACCCCGGGTGAGCAGAGCAAAGGTTCTGTGGAAAGCAGGGGAGCCTGGAGGACCGCCGCCGGACGACCGGCGCGGTAGCCATCACGAGATTCGGGTCAGAACCCTGCGCGTACGCCCGGGGGCTCGGTGCGCTGCGCCCGGGGCCCAGTGCACTGCGCCCGGGGTCCAGGCCCGGTGGGCGTGCGCTCGCGGGGCCGGGTGGGTGTACGTCGGTGGGGGCTTACGCCGATCACATCGCCGCTCGGTTTACCTTACAGGCGTGTCTGACGAGACTCCGCCTGAGGCGGACCAGAAGAAGCCCGCCAAAAAACGGTCGTTCCTCCGCGAGCTGCCCATCCTGATCGGCATCGCGCTCGTACTCTCGCTGCTGATCAAGACGTTCCTGGTGCAGGCGTTCTTCATTCCCTCCGAGTCGATGGAACGGACCCTGCACGGCTGCGCGGGCTGCACGGGCGACCGGATCCTCGTCTACAAGGCCGGATACCGGTTCCACGATCCGAGGCAGAAGGACATCGTGGTCTTCCGCGCGCCCGCCGCCTGGGAGCCGGAGACGCAGATCGCCAAGCCGAGCAACCCGTTCCAGCGCGGGCTGAGCTGGGTGGGCGGCCTGTTCGGCATGCCGCAGGCGAATGAGAAGGACCTCGTCAAACGCGTCATCGCGGTCGGCGGTCAGACGGTCCAGTGCTGTGACGCGCAGGGCCGGGTGCTGGTCGACGGGAAGCCGCTGGACGAACCGTACGTCTACCAGGACGACCACAAGAGCTTCGGCCCGATCAAGGTGCCGGCCGGCCGCCTCTGGGTGATGGGCGACCACCGGTCCGACTCCGCCGACTCCCGCTTCCACATCGAGGACGGCTCCCAGGGGACCATCCCGGTGAGCAGCGTCATCGGCCGCGCCTTCGTGATCGTCTGGCCGCCCTCCCGCTGGAACACCCTCGGTAAGGGCTGACCCCGCCGGCATCAGCGCCGAGGGTTCTCGTTGCTCCAGGCGCGAGGATCCTCGGCGTTGATGCCGGCAGCGGCCCGGATCCCCGCCCGGAGGTCGGTCGGGGCGGTTCGTGACCGCCACCGTGCCCGTTCGCCGGGAGTTCCACACGGCCGCGGCGGGCTCGGGCGTGCGCGTGCGCGGCGGCGGAAAATCCGTTGGCGTCCCCGGTGGGATGGCGGAGACTGGCCGATCGTGGGTCACGTCGAAGTCGCGCATCTCGGCCACGTCCTGCCCGACGGGCGAATCCTGCTGGACGACGCGTCGTTCCGGGTCGCGGACGGCGCGGTCGCCGCGCTGGTCGGGCCGAACGGCGCGGGCAAGACCACGCTGCTGCGGCTCGTCGCCGGCGACCTCGAACCGCAGAGCGGCACGATCACCCGCAGCGGCGGGCTCGGCGTGATGCGGCAGTTCATCGGCAACATCCGCGACGAGTCGACCGTCCACGACCTGCTGGTGTCCACGGCGGTGCCGCGCGTGCGCGACGCCGCGCAGGCCCTCGAACAGGCCGAGCTCGCCATGATGGAGCGCGACGACGAGCCCACCCAGATGCGGTACGCACGGGCGCTCGCCGAGTGGGGCGACGCGGGCGGCTATGAGGCCGAGGTGCTGTGGGACGCCTGTTGCGTCGCCGCGCTCGGGGTGCCGTACGACCGGGCCCGGTGGCGGGACGTCAAGACGCTGTCCGGCGGCGAGCAGAAGCGCCTCGTCCTCGAGGCGCTGTTCCGCGGGCCCGACGAGGTACTGCTGCTCGACGAGCCCGACAACTACCTCGACGTGCCCGGCAAGCTGTGGCTGGAGGACCGGCTGCGCGAGACGTCCAAGACGGTGCTGCTCGTGTCGCACGACCGCGAGCTGCTGGCCCGCGCCGCCCGGCAGATCATCACGGTCGAGGCCGGGAACGTCTGGGTGCACGGCGGCGGCTCCGCCACGTACGCGCAGGCGCGTCGCGACCGCAACGAACGCCTGGAGGAGCTGCGCCGCCGCTGGGACGAGGAACACGCCAAGCTGAAGGCGCTCGTGCGCATGTTCAAGCAGAAGGCGGCGTACAACTCCGACATGGCCTCGCGGTACCAGGCCGCGCAGACGCGGCTGCGGCGGTTCGAGGAGGCCGGGCCGCCGGAGATCCCGCCCCGCGACCAGAACATCAAGGTCCGCCTGCGCGGCGGCCGGACCGGCAAGCGCGCCGTGATCTGCGAGGGGCTGGAGCTGACCGGCCTGATGCGGCCGTTCGACCTGGAGGTCTGGTACGGCGAGCGCGTCGCGGTGCTCGGGTCGAACGGCTCGGGCAAGAGCCACTTCCTGCGGCTGCTGGCCGGGGAGGACGTCGCCCACACGGGTGACGAGCGTCTCGGCGCGCGGGTGGTCCCCGGCCTGTTCGCCCAGACCCACGCCCGGCCCGACCTGCGCGGCCGTACGCCGGCCGAGATCCTGATGACCGAGCACGCGCGGCTGCGCGACGAGGCGATGGCCGCGCTCGCCCGGTACGAGCTGCAGTACTGCGGAGACCAGCCGTTCGAGACGCTGTCGGGCGGCCAGCAGGCCCGCCTGCAGATCCTGCTCCTGGAACTGAGCGGCTGCACGCTGCTGCTGCTCGACGAGCCCACCGACAACCTCGACCTGGCCAGCGCCGAGGCGCTGCAGGAGGGCCTGGAGGCGTACGCCGGAACGGTCCTGGCCGTCACTCACGACCGCTGGTTCGCCCGGTCGTTCGACCGCTTCGTGGTCTTCGGGGCCGACGGATCGGTGTACGAGGCCGCCGAGCCCGTATGGGACGAGACGCGGGTGGCCCGCCCCCGCTGACCGGCGGGGCGTGGGTCAGTCGGCTGTGGTGAGGGCCAGGTCGAACTCGACCTCGGCCTCGTCGGCGAGCTTGAGGGCGCCGAGCAGGGCGGAGTACGGCTTGATCCCCCACTGGGTCTGGACCACGGTCGCCCGGCCGCGTACCCGGTCGTCCTCCATGCCTCCGCTCACGGTGAGGGGATGCGTCCGGCCCATGATCGTGAGTTCGCCGGTGAGCGTGAACGACTCCGGGGTGCCCTGAGCCCCGGTCGACCGGAAGGTGATCAGCGGGTGGTCGCCGGCGCGGAGGATCTTCTGGCGGGCGTTCTTCTCGATCTCCGCCCGGTCGGAGTCGGTCAGCGGCTTGACGCCGCCGACGCCCTCCCGCACGCGCAGGGAGTCGGCCTGCGCGTCGACGTTCACGGACAGGCTCGCGGGGTCGGCCGGGTCGACCACCGCCTCACCGGACCAGCGGGTCACCTCGATCGTCAGGTCGTGCCCCACCTTGCGCCCGACACCGCTGCGGGACGTCCGGAGCAGGAGCCGTCCCGATTCGGGTCCCAGCGCGTAGGTGCCCGTCCTCAGCGCCATGTCTCCAGGGTACGCCCGCCCGCCCGCCTCGCCGGGCCGCCGACGCCTCGGCCATCAGGGCCGCCGACGCCCCGGCCGCCGGGGGCGCCGACGCTCCGCCCGCCAGGGGCGCCGAGGCGCTGGCCGTCAGGGAGGAGGCGCCCGGCCGGGCGCCTCCGGTTCGACATGCTCGGGTTCACCGATCGGGCGTCTCAGTGGCGCGCGGGCAGGCCGATCTCACGGACGATGTCCCCGATCGTGTGGAACTCCTTGTCCTCGGGCAATCCCGCGATGGCCTCGACCAGCGAATCGGGCGCGCCCTTGCTCCTCAGGTGGGCGAGTAGACGCCGCCGGTCGGCGGGGAACTCGCTGGGCGGCAGGTGTCGGCTGAGCTCGGCCCGGCGGGCGACCTCCGCGGGCGACATGCCCCGGGCCGGTCGCGCGGGCCGCGCCGTGGCGTCTCCGCCTGCGCCACCGTGGTCGGCCCGTGTCGTCCCGCTCCCCTTGATGAGGTTCTTCGTCTCCTTCCGGAGGTGCTCGTCCTGGGCCGTACCCTGCTTGTCGCTCTCGCGCTGCATGGATGACCTCACCTTTCGCGTAGCCCCCTCTCGGACGCTCCCCCGGGCATGCAGGCGTTCCGGTCCGACCCCCCGGCAGGGGAACGCCCGAGATCCTCGACTGGAATCAGGCGGTCGCTCTGCGTGACCACCCTCCAGCCGCCCTACCCGACCAGAGCCGCCGTGAACCCTGACCGAGCCCCGGCGGGACGCCGGAGGGACCCTCCGGCGCGGGCCTCGGCGCAGGTCGGCGTCGTGTCGGCGATCGGCCGGCCGTCGCCTCCGCCGGAACCGGCGCGCCAGGGAAGGCCGGCGTCGCTCTCCCGGCGGTCAGTGGAGGCGGCCGGTCGTCGTCTGGGCGGATGCGGCGGCCGTGGCGGAGGGCACGAAGACGGCGAGCGCGGCAGGAGCCTTGGTCACGGTCACCGTGCCCTCCTCCGCGTCCCCGACCTCGCCGTCCCGGGTCAGCCGCAGCGCGCCGTGGGCGCCTTCCAGTTCGAGCTTGCCCGCCGACCAGGTGCTGTAGTCCGGCACCAGCCGCAGGTGCCCGACCAGCAGGGCGGCGACCGCGCGGGTCCGGCTGATGTGGCGTTTGGCGCCGATGAGCCGGACGTCGAGCACTCCGTCGTCGAGCCGTCCGCGCCAGGTCGGGGTCACTCCTCGCGCGCCGTACCGGCAGTTGCCGATGAACGCGAACCACACGCGCCGCCGGCGGCCGTCGACGTAGACGTCCGCCGGTTCGGAGTGCCGGAGCACGCGGACGGCGGCCACGGCGAGGGCGGGCCACTTCCCCAGCCGGCCCTCCAGCCGCTCGCGCCGCTGGACGAGTTCGGTGTAGGCGCCGAAGCTCGCGGTGTTGAGGAAGATCTCGTTCCCGGCCCGGCCGACGTCGACCCGCGCGATGCAGCCGGACCGGTACGCGGCGATCGCCTCCGCGGCCGTCTCGATGCCCAGCGCGCGGGCGAAGTGGTTGAGCGTGCCGCCGGGGATCACCAGCAGGGGGACGCGCTGGTCGAGGGCCGCGGCCGCCGCGGCCCGGATCGTGCCGTCGCCGCCACAGGCGCCGAGCACCGTCGCGCGGCCTGCGGCGTCCTTCAGCGCCGTCTGGAGGTCGCCGTCCGCCTCGATGATCTCCGCGGCCGGGAGGCGTTCCTTGAGGACGCGGGTCACGTCCCTGCCGCCGGAGTTCGCGCCGGCGCCCGGGTTCACGACCACGACGACGCCCTCGCCGTCCTCCGAGAGCCCGCGGACCGCCTCGACCGGCTTGGTCCAGCGGGAGCTCGCGGGGCCGGGCATGGTGGGCCACAGCAGGCGCGTGCCGAGGCCGGCCACGGTGCCCAGCGCGATCCCGGCGAGCACGTCGCCCGGGTAGTGCGCGCCGGTGTAGATCCGGGAGAAGGCCACCGTGGCGGCGGTGACCCCGACGGGTACCGCCACGGCCGCCGGGGCCTCCATCGCGACCGCCGTGGCGAACGCCGCCGCCGACGCCGAGTGGCCCGATGGGAAGGACGGGGACGTCGGCAGCCGCCACGGCGAGCGGATCGAGGGGATCAGGGTGACTCCCGTCCGGGTGACGCGCGGACGGGCCGAGGGCGTGAACAGCTCGATGAGCGGACGGGGACGCCGGAACGCCTGTTTGCCCACGAGGTTGGCCAGGGGGCTGGCCAGGCCGACGGCGATGGCTCCGCGCAGCGCCGCCCGGCGCATCCGCGGCTGCCTGGTGAGGGCGAGGGATCCGGCCACGCCGCCCCACAGCACCGAATGATTCGCGATTCTGGAGAGGCGCGGCAAGACGTATTCGAGGCCGGGCAGCTTGGCCGCCGCGACCGCGTCGAAAGCGCGCTGGTCCAGCTCTCTCGCTCGATTCAACAGGGACATGGAGCGGTGTATCCCCGTTGCGCACCGGATCACGCAGATGATCACATTGTCGGCATCGCATCCGGCGGTTGGTCGTTCCCGGACGCCGGTCTGCAATAGGCTGCTCCGCATGAGTCACCCGGAACGGCTCGGAGCCTCGGGTGGCGGGCAGGTCAGCACGATCGCGGAGCCCCCTCACATGAACGGGAACCCCCCGCTGGCCGAGTTCGCCGCGCGCCATGGGCTCAAACAGAGCGCCGCTCGTCCCCCTCTTCGTGCGTACATCCGCCAGCTCTGGCAGCGACGTCACTTCATCTGGGCGTTCGCCTCGGCCAAGAGCGTCGCGATGTACACCGAGTCGCGTCTCGGTCAGCTTTGGCAGGTCCTCACTCCCCTGCTGAACGCACTGGTCTATTACCTGATCTTCGGCCTGCTGCTGGGCCGGAGCGGGGATGTGAGCAAGTACATCCCGTACTTGGTCACCGGCATCTTCTTCTTCCACTTCACCCAGCGGTCGGTGACCTCCGGTGCGAAGTCGGTTCAGAGCAGCATGTCGCTGATCAGGGCGCTGCACTTCCCGCGGGCCACGCTGCCGTTCTCGTACACGATCGTCGAGCTGCAGCAGCTGTTCGCGGCGATGGGCGTGCTGCTGGTGATCATGCTCGGCTTCCAGGAGTGGCCCACCTGGGAGTGGGTGCTGATCGTTCCGATCCTCCTGCTGCAGCTGATGTTCAACATCGGCGTCAGCCTGGTGGTCGCCCGGATCGGCGCGTTCGTCCCGGACCTCAGCCAGCTCCTGCCGTTCATCCTCCGGACCTGGCTCTACTTCTCCGGGATCATGTTCTCGATGTACACCCTGAGCTCCAAGGTCCCGACGTGGGCCATGCGGCTCATGGAGGCCAACCCCGGTTCGGTGTACGTCGAGCTCGCCCGCCGCTCGCTGATGGGCTCCTACCGCCACGACCTGCACAAGATGACGGCGAAGTACGCCGAGCAGTGCGCGGCCGGCGGCACGACGCACAAGCAGCTCGTCAAGGCGGCGAACGCCTGCAAGCAGCACGCCGAGCTCATCTCGACCGACCACATGATCTGGATCTACGCCGTGGGCTGGGCCGTGGTCGCCTTCGTGGTGGGCTTCTGGTACTTCCACCGCGCCGAGGAGAGGTACGGCCGTGGCTGACGCCCTCAAGGAGAAGGTCAAGGTGTCCGCAACCCCCGACGGGTCGGCCCCTCCGGTGGTGATCGACCCGAACCGCGAGCCGATCGTCGTCGTCGACGACCTGCACATCATCTACCGCGTGTACGGCGCGGGCGGGAAGGGCAACGCCAACAACGCCCTCATGCGCGTCGTGCGCCGGCAGAACCGCCCGTCGATGAAGGAGGTCCACGCGATCCGCGGGATGTCCTTCGTCGCCTACAAGGGTGACGCGGTGGGCGTCATCGGCACCAACGGGTCGGGCAAGTCAACGCTGCTGAAGGCCATCGCCGGGCTGCTGCCGCCGCAGAAGGGCGGCGTCTACACCGCCGGCCAGCCGTCGCTGCTCGGCGTCAACGCCGCGCTGATGAACGACCTGACCGGCGAGCGCAACATCGTGCTCGGCTGCCTGGCGATGGGCATGGGGCCGGACGAGGTCAAGGCGAAGTACGACGAGATCGTGAAGTTCGCCGGGCTCAAGGAGGGCTTCATCCAGCTGCCGATGCGGGCGTACTCCTCCGGCATGGGCTCGCGGCTGCGGTTCGCGATCGCCGCGTCCAAGTCCCACGACGTGCTGCTGATCGACGAGGCGCTGGCGACCGGCGACGCGAAGTTCCGGCGCAAGAGCGCCGCGAAGATCGACGAGCTGCGCAAGGAGGCCGGTGCGGTCTTCCTGGTCGCCCACCAGCTCGACTCGATCCGGGAGATGTGCAACCGGGTGCTGTGGGTGGACGAGGGCCGGCTGATCATGGACGGTGACACCGACACGGTCGTCGACGCCTACGTCGAGGCCACCGGGAAGTGATCGAACCCGCTTCGGAGGTCGGACGTTCCGGGGAAGCGACTTCCGAAGCGGGCTCTCGCCCGGATCATCCGGGATCCGGCACGCTGCCCTTGAGCTGGTAGTGGGACTGAGCGGCGTCCCAGAGCCGGGTGAAGTTGTTCTCGTAGGCGCCGTAGACGCCGGCCCCCTCGATACTGATCATCGTCTCGTCGTTGTGCCGCAGCGCCGGCTCGGTGTAGTTCGGGCTGCCGGTGATGACGACCTTCCGGGACCGCCCGGCGTACGTCCCGTCGATCAGGACGTACTTGGAGTGGGCGAAGGCGTCGACCTCGTCGCCGGTCTCCGCGTCGAAGTACATGTAGTGGCTGCTCAGCAGCTCTGGCCCGTCCTCCTGTTCGAGGATCTCGCGGGCCCGGTCGCTCAGGTTCGTGTAGATGACCCGGACGTCGCAGCCCTGGTGGGACAGCGACCAGAGCCGCTCGGCGACGTCCGTACGGCTCAGGTTGAACGTCGTCACGTGGACGGACGTGCCGCCTCCGCAGCCGACCTTCCCGAGCAACCGGTACAGGGTGTCGGTCGTGGCCGAGTCGCCCGCGCGGGGAAAGGTGTACGCCGTGACGGGCCCGCTGCGGGTCACGCGGTAGTGGTCCCGCTCGTGGTGCCGGGCGGCCAGCGCGGAGAAGTAGCGGCCGTACGCCCGGTAGAGGCGCGCGTCGCTGATCGTGAACGCGTTGTTCCAGGCGTTGACGCGGTTCCGGGTGGTCAGGTTGGCCGAGGACTGCACGACGACGTTCCGCGCCCGCCCGGTGCGCGAGAACAGGAAGAACTTGTTATGCATGATCGTGTCGCCGACGCAGCCCTTGTGGCAGGCCACCACCCACGATGACCTCTTGCGGCTGGTGCCCAGCGCCCGCTCGACGCGGCGGTACGCGTCGTTGTCGCGGGTGCTCGCGTCGACGACCAGCTGAACGTGCGCGCCCCGTCTCTTGGCGTCGGTCAGGGTCCGGGCGAACGCCTGCGACGTGAACATGAACACCGCGATCCGGATCAGCGCGCCCCGGGGAGCGCCGGCCGTCAGCTGGTTCACGTGGTGGGCGATGGCGTTCTGCTCCGCCGCCGACCCGGAGGGGACGTTGAATACGGCGGAGGGCCGCAGGGCGGCCGCCGGGCCGATGCCGGAGGCGGTTCCGAGCCCTCCCGGCACGACGGTCCCCCGCACCGCGTCCGCCGCGGACGCCGGTGAGACCGAGGAGGCCGGTGCGGCGGACCGGACCGATCGGGCCCATGAGGCCGGTGCCGGCGAGGAGGCACCGGCGACGGCGACGGCCGTACCGACCGCCGCAATGGCGAGTCCACGCATGTCCTGATTTCTCCTCTTTTCTTGGATGGGCGGGCGGACGGCCGGTCCGCCAGACCCGGAGTTCGG
Organism: Actinoallomurus rhizosphaericola; assembly: GCF_024055675.1. NCBI lineage: Bacteria > Bacillati > Actinomycetota > Actinomycetes > Streptosporangiales > Thermomonosporaceae > Actinoallomurus > Actinoallomurus rhizosphaericola. Next base: position 585,325 of record NZ_JAMXMW010000002.1, read on the forward strand.
CCGATGTAGATCACGCACTGTAGCGCTTCGGTCACACAGAACACACGACTTACCCAAGAAAAGCCCCGGATGCGGGCCTGTGCGGCAACTGCCGCTGGAAGCCGGGCCAAGAGCGATCTACTTTCGAGGGAGGAACCTCTGTACGGGGAAGGTCCCATGCCGGTTGCGCGTCCTCTGTCCCGACACGACTTCCTCCATCCCTTCCGTTCCGTCACTCCGTCCGCGCCCGCCCGCCGGTGAGGGTCCTCGAGACGCGGGGCCTGGTGAAGGTGTACGAAAGCCGCCGCAAGAAGCACGTGCGCGCGCTCGACGGCGTCGACCTGACCACCGAGCAGGGTGAGTGCCTGGCCCTCCTCGGACCGGCGGGCGCGGGCAAGACCACGCTCCTGCGCACCGTCGCGGGCCTGGAGTCCCCGACGCTGGGCGAGGTCCACCTCGGCGGGCACCTCATGAACGGCCTGCCGCCGCGGGCCCGCCGGGTCGGCCTGGTCGTCCCCTCGCACGCCCTCTATCCGCACAAGAGCGTGCGCGGCAACATCGAGTTCCCGCTCAAGGCCGAGCACGTGCCCCGCGCGATGCGCGAGCGCAAGGCCCGCTGGGCCGCCGATCTGCTCGGCATCCCCGACCTGCTGGGCCGCCGCCCCGGCCGGCTGTCGGCGGACGAACGCCGCCGGGTGGCCCTCGCCCGCGCCCTCGTCCGCGAACCGGCCGTCCTGCTGCTCGACGAGCCCCTGGCGGGCGTCGACCCCCGGTCCCGCGCCGCCGCCCGCGACGAACTGCGGTCGCTGCAGCGGCGGCTCGGCACCGCGATGATCAGCGTGACCCACGATCAGGCCGAGGCGACGGGGCTCGGCGACCGCGTCGCGGTCCTGGACGCCGGCCGGCTCCGCCAGGTCGGCACGCCCCAGGACCTGTACGACGAGCCCGTCGACACCTTCGTCGCGACGCTCATCGGCACGCCGCCGATGAACCTCGTGCCGCGCGGCGACCGGCTCATCGGCTTCCGCCCCGAACACCTGCTGCCCGCCGAGGAGGTCCCCCCGGACGGGCGGGTCACGATGCCGCTGCGCGTCGACCGGATCGAGCACCTGTCGGGCGACCGGCACGTGTACGGCCGGGTGACGCGCATCGGCCGCGAGACGCGGGTGATCGCGCGGTTGCCCGCCACCGTGACCACCCCGCTCGCCGGCGGGCAGACGCGCGAGTTCGCCGTGCCGGGCGACCGCGTGCGCTTCTTCGACGCCGAGTACGGCAACCGCACGGCACCCGTACGGATCGGCGGGTGAGCCGCGTGGCGGCGAACACCGCGTCTCGTCGCCGGGCCGGGCTCGCGGACCGGGAGGGCCTGCTCACCTGGCTGTTCCTGCTGCCGACGGTCGTCTACCTGACGGCGCTGGTCCTCGTGCCGCTCGCGCTGGCGGTCGCGCTGGCGCTGTCCGGGGTGACGGCGACCGCCCCGGCGTACCGGTTCACCGGCCTGCGGCGGTTCGGCGCGGTCCTCGGCGACGGCGCTTTCTGGCGGGCGCTGGCCGGCACGCTGGTGGTCGCAGGTGTCTCGACGGTCCTCGTGGTGCTCTGCGGGCAGGTTCTGGCCCACGTGCTCCTGGCCCGGTTCCGCGGCCGGTGGCTCGTCCGGCTGCTCGTGCTCCTGCCCTGGACGACGCCGGCCGCGCTGTCGGCGACCTCCTGGCGGTGGCTGCTGGACTCCGCGCACTCCCCCGCCGGACGGCTGCTGCGGGCCGCCGGCGTCGCGTCCTGGCACGAGCGGCCCGCCACGGCCCTGGGCGCGATCGTCGTCGTCCAGGTCTGGCGGCTGACGCCCCTGGCCGCCGTGGTCATGGCGGCCGGGCTCACCTCGATCCCCCGCGACGTACGGGACGCCGCGCGCGTCGACGGGGCGGGCGCCGTACGGCGGGCGGTGGAGGTCGTGATCCCGCTCGCCCTGCCGTCGATCGCGGTCGCCGCACTCCTGACCGCTGTCCTGAGCTGCGCCGATACGGCGGTCGCGGCCGTACTGACCGGGCCGGGAGGGCCGCCGCGGACGCTCGCCGCGCTCGCCTACGCGCGGGGGATCGAGGGCGGCGGGCTCGCGCGCGGCGCGGCGATCGCCGTCCTCCTGCTCCCCCTGCCCCTGGCCGGGGCGGCCGGCCTCCTGCGGGCCGCGCGTTCCCCCGCGAAGGAGGCCGCGTGAGCGAGCGGAGCGGGCGAGCCTTCAGCACGGCGTCCTTGGTCGCTCGTCCGGCGAAGGATGCCTCATGATCGGGGGGCTGGCCGCGCGGACGGCGGCGCGGGAGCTCGCCCGGCAGCGGCGGCGCCAGGCGGTACGCCGGGCCGTGGAGCGCGCGGCGCTCTACGCGCTGGCGACCGTCGCCTCGGTGCTCTGCGCGGCGCCGTTCCTGTGGAGCCTGTGGGCGGCCGTCCACGAGGTCCCGGCCGGGGAGAGCGTGCGCCTGCTGCGGTCGACGCCGTTCGGGGCGTGGGTGGGCCGTACGGTGCTCGTCGGCGGGCCGGTCACGGCGGTGACGGTGCTGCTCGCGCTGCCGGCCGCGTACGCGCTGCGCCGGAGGCGGTGGGGCGGTACGGCGGGCCGGATCATCGCCGTCCTCGCCCTCGTGCCGTCCGTGCTGCTCGCGGTGCCGCTGTCGTGGGCGGCGGACGGGCTCGGGCTCGGCGGCTCCCCGGCGACGCTGGTGCTCGTCGAGCCGGCGATCACCGTTCCGGTGGCGGTGCTGCTGTTCGGCGGGTTCCTGCGGGCCGTTCCGGTGGACGTCGAGGAGCAGGCGCTCGTGGACGGGCACAGCCGCCTCGCGGCCTTCGTTCGGGTCGTCGTGCCGCTGCTGCGACCGGCGATCGCCGCCGTCGCCGTCCTGGCGTTCACGCTGGCGGCCGGTGACCTGGTGTACGCGCGGGCACTCGCCGGAGCGCGTTCGACGGTGGCGGCCGGGATCCCCGCCCACCTCGGACACGGGGCGGCTCCGCTCTGGCGGTCGCTGCACCTGGGCGTCGTCCTGGTCGCGGTTCCGCTGGCGGCGGCGGCCGATCTCGTACTGGGAAGGATCATCGCGGCGTCGGCGGGCACGGCTGATAGGACTTAGGCGTATCCGTCGAACCGACCGAGGAGGTTGCCATGGCAGGCCGGCCACCGCTGCCGCACGAATTCCTGCCCGAGGTTCCGTCGTTCACCGTGACCAGCGACGACGTCGCGCACGGCGAGCGGCTGTCGAACGCCCACGTGTTCAACGACTGGGGCTTCAGCGGCGAGAACCTCTCTCCGCACCTGCGCTGGGAGGGCGCCCCGGCGGAGACCAAGAGCTTCGCCGTCACCTGCTACGACCCCGACGCGCCGACCGGCAGCGGCTTCTGGCACTGGGTGCTGTACGACATCCCCGCCTCCGTGACCGAGCTGCCGACGGGCGCGGGCGGCGGTGACTTCAAGGGCCTGCCCGAGGGCGCCAAGCACGGCCGCAACGACTACGGGAACAAGGAGTTCGGCGGGGCCGCTCCGCCTCCCGGGGCGCCGCACCGCTACGCCTTCACCGTGCACGCGCTGGACGTCGAGAACCTCGGCGTCCCCGAGGACGCCTCGCCCGCGGTGGTCGGCTTCAACATCACCGGCCACACCCTGGGCCGCGCGCAGATCGTCCCCGAGTTCGAGAGCTGACGTTCCGCGCCGCCGCGCGTTCGTTTGTGGGGCCGTACCAGGGGTACGGCCCCACGATCATTGTCGGCGGGCTAGCGGGAGGGCCATGCGATCGGGCCGGTCACAGGGACGGACCCGCGGCGACGATGTCGTGCGCCGTCACGTCCCCACCCGGAACGACCCCCTCGAACGGGAACCGGTCGCCGAAGGCCGGCCGCAGGTCGGTCAGCCACACGGCCTCCGGGTCGTACTTGGCGAAGAACGGCCGGTTCACCAGCTCCGGGTCCCGGCACTGGATGAAGTGCAGGGCGAACAGCCTCTCCCCGCCGATCTCGACCACCCCGTCGACGCACACCTTGCCGGGCGTCGCGGACATGGACGGGCCGCGGACGGTGCGGCAGAGCCCCGAGGTGTTCTTGTAGGCGTCGCGGAAGACCTCGTACGCCCGGGCGAGGGGCACGGCGAAGTAGTCCTGTGGCCCGGTGTCACGTTCCACGAACATGTAGTAGGGGACCATGCCCATCCGCAGCTGTCGCCGCCACATGGTCTCCCAGGTCAGCGGCGTGTCGTTGATCGTGCGGATGAGCGGGGCCTGGGTGCGGATGACCGCGCCGGTGCCGCGGATGCGGCGGGTCGCCTCCGACACCAGGTGCGGTTCGAGCTCGCGCGGGTGCGTGAAGTGGGCCATGAACGCGAGGTTCTTGCCCGCGTTGACGACCTTCTCGAACAGGCGGAGCGTGTCGTCGGCGTCGGGGTCGGTGACCCAGCGCTGCGGCCAGTAGGCCAGGGCCTTGCTGCCGATCCGGATCGACTCGAGCTGCTCGAGTTCCAGCAGCGGCTCGACGTAGCGCCGCAGGACGGGCTCGCCCATGATCATCGGGTCGCCGCCCGTGAACAGGACGCTGGTGACCTCCGGGTGCGCGAGCAGGTAGCGCTTGAGCCGGTCGACGTCGTCGCCCGCCATCTTCAGGTCGGGCTCGCCGACGAACTGCGCCCACCGGAAGCAGTAGGTGCAGTAGGCGTGGCACGTCTGGCCCTGCTTGGGGAAGAACAGCACGGTCTCGGGGTACTTGTGCTGCACCCCCGGCATCGGCTCCTCTTCGAGGGTCGGGATGTTGAGCTGCAGCTGTCCCGCCGGGTGCGGGTTGAGCTTGAGCCGGACCTCGTGGGCGGCGGCGTTCACCTCGGCGCGAGGCGCTCCCCGACGCAGCAGGTCGGAGATGCGAGCGACGTCCTCCGCGGGGAGCATGTCCTCCTGCGGGAAGACGAGCCGGTAGATCGGGTCGTCCGGGGCGGCGGACCAATCGATCAGCTCGTCGACGACGTAGCTGTTGGTGCGGAACGGCAGGACCGTAGCGACCGCCTGGATCGCCAGGCGTTGCTCGGCGGTCAGCCCGGCGCGAGCGGTGAGCTCGTCCAGATGCTTCGCCGTGAAGGCGCGGAACCTGCGGCCGGTGGTGTTCACCGCGGCCGGCGCCGCGTCATTGACCAAGGTCACGTTGACGTTACTCCTCCGAGTCGACGGGAAACGCGCAAGCGGAGCCGCGCGGACCGGGCTCTCAGGGGCCCCTCCGCAGACGACTCGCTGTCCGGGATCTCCCTCCTTAACCGTCGGACCACGACGTCATCGCGTCGCAGCGATGCCACGCTCCCCAGCCCAATTGAACCTGTTGAGCCCCGTTTCTTACGAATTGGATACCCGCAGACACGCGTATCGATACGCAGGCGTGGGGCCCCAAATGATCAACGATCGACGGTCCGAGGAAGTGTCAGACCGACACGCGGACCCGGATCGTGATCTTGTCCGAGGGCTACGCCATACTTCCGGTTGACGAATCCCAGACGCGACAGTGGTCACCGCGGTCAGCGATGTCCCTGCCGCCCCACGAGGAGAGGTCGTGGGCAGACACCGCAAACGCCGCGCGGCACCCCGGCTGAGCCGCAGGATCGCGCTGCTCTCGGCCGGTCTGCTCATCCCCTGCACGGGCGGCGCCGCCGTCCTGGCGGCGACGACCCACCTGGACGAGCACGCGGCCCCGTCGGCCCGCTCGCGCGCCGCCTCCCGGCCCGACGCCGCGATCACGGAGGTGCCCGGGACCCGCTCGCGCCCGCCCGGCGCTCACCCGGCGCCCACCGTCTCCCGCACGACCGCGGCCCCGGAGCCGAGCGCCTCGGCGACCCCGGCCTCCGACGTCCCCTTCGCGCCGTACGCCGACGTGCTGACCTGGCCGCCGCTGGACTTCGCCAAGACCGCGGCGCGGACGGGGGTGAAGGACTACACGCTCGGGTTCGTCGCGGCCGGCGACGGGTGCACGGCGACCTGGGGCGGCCTGACGCCGCTCGGCGACGCGGTCGTCCGCAAGCAGATCAAGAAGGTCCCCGGCGACACCATCGTCTCCCTCGGCGGCCCGCGCGCCACCGAGCTCGCTCACGCCTGCACGGACGTCGACGAGCTGACCACGGCCTACCGCTCCGTCCTGACCACCACCGGGACCGAGCAGGTCGACTTCTACCTCACCGACACGGCGCTGGCCGACGACGCGGCGGCCCGCCGCCGCGCCGAGGCACTGGCCCGGCTGAGCCACGACCGGCCCGGCCTGCGCGTGTCGTTCACCCTTCCGCTGCACCGGACCGGCCTCACCGCCGACGCGCTCGGGACGCTGCGGACGGCGACGGCGGCGGGCGTCGACGTCTCGATCGTCGACCTCCTCCCCTCGGAGACGACCGGATCGGCCGTGCAGGCCGCCGCGACGGCCGCCCACGGGCAGCTCCAGCGGCTCTACCACCAGGACGCGGACACGGTCTGGCGGCGGATGGGCGTCGCGCCCGTCATCGGCGTCACGGGCACCGGCGCCGGATTCCAGCCCGACGACGCCCGGCAGATCCGCACCTGGGCCACCAGCCGTCACCTGGGCCGGCTGTCGATGTGGTCGATCACCCGGGACACCCCGTGCACCACCGACACCACCGCGCAGAACGACACGTGCAGCGGGCTCGACGAGGACGCCGGAGTCTTCTCCAGAATCCTGCAAGGATCGTAAGAATCTGCAGGTTGGCCGCTTAGGTCCGCCGCCGCGGGGTAGTCCCAGAGACCCGCATCGGGCACCTAGATTGGAACCTGTGAGTTCGGCGAGACCTGCACGTGATCCGGCGACGCTTCCCGCGTGCCTGCCGGTCCTCGCCGCCATCGCGGGCGTCGTCTACAGCTCCTGGGTCCTGCAGTTCCTGATCAACCCGAAGCTGGACCCGGTCAACGGCTACGTCAGCGAACTGTCCGCCACCGACCAGCCGTACCACGGCTTCTTCTCCGGCTGCGACTTCTTCTCGGGCACCCTGTCGATCGTCGTCGCGGCCATCGTGCTGCGCCGGCTCCGCCCCGGCGGCTGGGCGCTCGTCGGCTGGCTCTCCCTGCTGCTGTTCGGCGTCTTCTCGATCGGCGACTCGCTGTTCGCCATGGACTGCGCGCCCAACTCCGACCCGACCTGCGCGCTGCGCGAGCGGGCCGGGACGGTGTCGTTCGCCCATGAGTTCCACTCGGTGACCAGCACGCTCGTCGTCACCAGCGGCATCGTCAGCCTCATCGCCCTGACGATCGCCGCCCGCCGGTACGGCCGCTGGCCGGTGCTCGCGCGCTGGAGCTGGCCCGTCATGGTCGTGGAGACGAGCACGGCGCTGGGAACGCTGCCCCTGATGTACTTCGGACTGATGCTCGGCGTCATGGAGCGCGTGCAGGTGACGGTGATCTCGGTCTGGCTGATCGTCATCGCCGTCGAGCTCTACACCGGCCGGCGGCGCGCCCTCGCCGCCGGACCTCCCATCCTCCACCCGGACGCGCGGCCCGACGGCCGGAGCACGGAGCGGGAGAAGGCCACGACCCCGTGAACGACCGCCTGCCCGGCGACCTCATGACCATCGGCGGAGACCGCCTGCACGTCGTCACGGAGGGTACGGGATCGCCTCCGGTGCTGCTCAGCGCGGGTCTGGGTGGCGCCTGGTTCGACTGGACCCCGGTCGTCTCCCGGCTGCGCGACGCGCACCGGGTGATCGTCTTCGACCGGCCCGGCCTCGGCGGCAGCCCGCCCGTACGCGGCGCCGCGACCCTCCGCGCGGAGGCCGACCGGCTGGCCGCGCTGGCCCGGTGGGCCGGGGCCCCGGTGATCCTCGTCGCGCACTCGTTCGCCGGCTTCCACGCCGAGGCGTTCGCCCGGCTCCACCCGGAACTGGCCGGCGGCATGGTGCTGGTCGACCCCAGCGCGGAGCCGCGCACGCCGCGGTACTCCCGCCCGCTGAGCCGCCTCGTGCCCCTCGCGCGCCTCGCCGGCACGGTCGCCGGCACGACCGGCTTCACCCGGCTGGCCGGCCCGGCCGCGTACGGCCTGGCGATGCGGCTGATGACCGCGCGCGGCAACGTCGCGCCGCCGGAGTACGTCCGGGAGGTCTGCACGCGCGGGCACGTCCTCGGCACCCTTCTCGCCGAGGACGCCGTGTACCGCCAGATGGCCGCGGACCTGCTCACGCTGCGCCGCCACCGGCCCTTCCCCGGCATCCCGCTGCGGGTGATCACCGCCCTGGGCGACCTGCGCGGCGACGGGGAGGCGTGGCGGCGCGCGCACGCCGGCCTCGCGGCGCTCAGCCCGCGCGGACGGCAGGTCGTCCTGCCCGACGTCGGGCACCTCGTCCAGATCGACCGGCCCGAGGCCGTGGCGCGGGCGGTGCGCGAGCTGTGAAGGCCGTCGCCCTCGCCCTCATCCTGCTGCTCCTGGTCGCGGCGTGCGAGAACCCCGTCCGCAAGGTCTCGGAGAGCTCGCTGCGCAACGCGACCGCCTACGGCGCGCGCGACGAGCTGCGCGACCTCGGGTACACGATCCGCGCGGGGATGCGCTGCCGTACGCTGTCGGCGGACACGCTGTCGGTCGTCCGGGTGCAGTGCGTCGGCCGGACCGACCGCGACGAGCCGGTCCGGGTGGACGCCGTCGCCTACCGGGCGAACTCCCCGCATCCCCTCCAGGAGTACGTGATCACGGTGAGCGGCCGCGAGGTCGTACGCAGGCCCTGCCTCGGCCAGGGCTGCCAGGACCCAGAGTGACCGGCCCGGTCGAGGGGCACGCCGGGAGGCGGCCGGAAGCGCGCAGCGGGCGGCGGCCCGAGGAGCGGGCCGAGGGCCCGCGGGTCGCGGTGGACGCGATGGGCGGCGACGAGGCCCCCGAGCAGGTGGTGGCCGGCGCCGTGGCCGCGGCCCGCGAGCACGGCGTCCGCGTCGTCCTGGTCGGCCACGCCCGCCGCGTCCGTGACCTGCTCCGCGAGCACGACGCGCTCGGCGAGATCCCACTCGTGCACGCCGAGGACGCCCTCGCCATGGACGAGGGCGCGCTGGCCGGGTGGCGGCGGCCGCGCTCGTCCGTCGCGATCGCCTGCCACCTGATCCGGCGCGGCCACGCGGCGGCGCTCGTGTCGGCCGGATCGACCGGCGGCGTGGTGGCGACCTCCCGGCTCCGCCTGCGCGGCCAGCCGGGGGTGATGCGGCCCGCGCTGGCCGTCGTCCTGCCCACCCGCCCGCGCCCGACGGTGCTCCTCGACGCCGGCGCGACCGCCGACGCCAAGCCCGAGATGCTCGCCCAGTTCGCCACGCTCGGCACCGCGTACGCGCGCATCCGGCTCGGCGTCGCCTCGCCACGGGTGGGGCTGCTGACGATCGGCGAGGAGGCCGGCAAGGGCAACAAGCTGACCCGGCGCGCCCACGAACTGCTGTCCGGCGACCTGCCGGGCGTCGACTTCATCGGCAACATCGAGGGCGGCGACCTGCTGGCCGGCGCGGTCGACGTCGTCGTCACGGACGGCTTCACCGGCAACGTCGCGCTCAAGACCGTCGAGGGTGCCGTACGGCTGGCGGTCACGGAGATGCGCGCCGCGATCGGCTCCGGCCTGCTCGCCCGCGCCGCCACGCTGCTGCAGCGCCGGCAACTGCGCCGGCTGCGGGACCGGCTGGACCCGGAGACGCACGGCGGCGGCGTCCTCCTCGGCCTGAACGGCACCGTCGTCATCGCCCACGGCGCGTCCCGCGCCCCCGCGATCGCCTCGGCCTGCGTCCTCGCCCGCGACCTGGCCGCCGGCCGCATCGTCGAGCAGATCGGCGAGGGCCTCGCCGCCACCCGCCAGAACCGCTTCTCCTTCCGCAACCACGGCGAACCGGACACAGCGGCGCCTGCTCCTGATCACCCCGAGCCCTGACGCGATCATTAAGCAGATACCACGCGAACGTAAGACGTAATGTCTTACACTGGTCTTATGGCAGACACGATCACCATCCGTACCGACTCGGAGACTGAGCACGCCCTCGAGGTTCTCACCAGGGACGGCGGCTCACGCTCGGCCGCGATTCGCCATGCGGTACTTGAGACCGCCATGCGGAAGGAACGCGCAGCAGAGATGCGCCGCGCCGTTCTCCGGATGCCTCTGGGTGAACCGGACGGCGTCGACATCGCGGCAGAACTCGCCGCCGCCCGCGACGAAGAGCGCGGATGATCTACCTCGACTCCGCAGCGGTCGTAAAACTCGTTCATGCGGAGGCGGAGTCCCAGGCACTTCGCGATTGGCTGGACGCCCGCGCCGACACCGGCTGGATCAGCTCCGCGCTGCTGGAAATCGAATCGTTCCGCGCTCTGGCGCGGTACGCGCCGGAGGCGGTGGCGCGTCTGCACCCGGTACTCGACCTCATCGAGTTGGTCGAACTTCAGCCGAGTATCCGCATCCTCGCGCAGACGATCCGACCTGTCACCGTTCGAAGCCTTGACGCCATCCACCTCGCCACTGCCCTGCGAATCCGAACACAACTGACCTCGTTCGTCACGTACGACAAGCGATTGGCGGAAGCCGCCGCAGGTGTCGGGCTCGTCGTCGACATGCCCGCTTGACGGGCGGTCGGCCTCGCCGCCACCCGCCAGAACCGCTTCTCCTTCCGCAATCACGGCGAACCGGACACAGCACCGCCGCCTCCGGATCACCCCGAGCCCTGACGCGCCGACCACCGGGTCCTCGGTGGCCGTCGTCAGGACGTGAGGTCGAGGACGAACCGGTACTTGACGTCGCCCGCGGCCAGCCGGTCCAGTGCCGTGTTGACCTCGGCGACGGACAGCACCTCGACGGTCGCGGTCACGTCGTGAGCGGCGCAGAAGTCGAGCATCTCCCGGGTGTCGGCGATGCCGCCGCTGCCCGCGCCCGCCAGCCGTTTGCGCCCGAACCGCAGGGCCTGAGGGTCGAAGGACAGCTCCGGCACGATGCCGAGCGTGCACAGGGTCCGGTCGAAGCGGAGCGCCGTCAGGTAGGGCGAGAGGTCGTGCGCGCGGGGCACGGTGTCGAGGATGAGGTCGAACCGCCCGCGCTGCGCGGCCATGGCCTCGGCGTCCGTCGACACCACCACGTCGTCGGCGCCGAGTTCCCGCATGTCCTTCGCCTTGCCGGGTGAGGTGGTGAAGCCCACGACCTCGGCGCCGAGCGCCTTGGCCAGCTTCACCGCCACGTGCCCGAGCCCGCCGAGGCCGATGACGCCTACCGTCTGTCCCGGGCCGACCTCCCACCGCCTGAGCGGCACCCAGGTGGTGATCCCCGCGCACATCAGGGGTGCGGTCCCGGCCGGGTCGAGTCCCTCGGGACGCCGGTACACGAACGCCTGGTCGGCCACGTACTCGTCGCTGAACCCGCCCTGGGTCAGGGACCCGTCGTGCCGGTCGCGCCCCGCGTAGGTCAGGGTCGGGAACTCCGCGCAGAACTCCTGATCACCGCTGCGGCAGGCCTCGCACACCCCGCACGAGTCGACGATGTTCCCCACACAGACCGGATCGCCGATCTGGAAGCCGGTGACCGCACCGCCGACGGCCACCACCTCACCCACGATCTCGTGGCCCGGCACCAGCGGGAAGATGTCCGGCCGCTCGTGACCCGGTTCGGGCCGCACGTGATCCAGGTCGGTGAAGCACACCCCCGCGTGCGTCACCCGCAGCGCGACGTCGGTGGGTCGCAGGTCACGGCGCTCGAAGCGCCAGGGCGCCAACGCCGACCCGGGTGCCTGGGCGGCCCAGCCGGTGACCGTTCGCATGGTGGATCTCCTCTCGTTCACGACTCCGCCATGCTGTCGCCGGACCACGCCGCCCCACCATCGGTGGCCGATGACCGGGAATCACAGGGCCACCCTCGTACCGGACGGCCGAACATAGCCTGAGGCCATGGACAACGCCGCTCTCGCCGAGTTCCTCCGGGCCCGCCGCGCCCTGGTCCGTCCCGAAGACGTGGGCTTCGACGACGCCGCCGGCGACGCCCGCCGCCGCGTGACGGGGCTGCGGCGGGAGGAACTGGCCCTCCTGGCCGGAGTGAGCGCGGACTACTACGTACGCCTGGAGCAGGGACGCGGACACCGCCCCTCGGAGAGCGTCCTGGAGTCGCTGGCCCGGGCGCTGCGGCTGGACGAGGAACTGACGGAGCACCTGTACGCCCTGGCCCGCCCGGCACCGACCGCCCCGCGCACCCGCGAGCGGGTGCCGGACACCGTGCAGGAACTCCTGGACGCCTGGACGACGACACCGGCCACGGTGACCAGCCGCCGGATGAACGTCGTCGGATCGAACGCCCTGGCGTGCGAGCTGGCCCCCTGCTACGTGCCTGGGACGAACCTGCTGCGCGCGGTGTTCCTCGACCCCGCGACACGGGAGACCCATGTGGACTGGGACGGGGTGGCCTCGGACACGGTCGCCAACTTCCGGGCCCGGATCGGAACCGAGCGGGACGACCCCGAGCTGACGGCACTCATCGGTGAACTGTCGCTGCACAGCCAGGAGTTCCGGGAACTGTGGGCCCGCCACGACGTCCGCACCACCACGGCGGGCGCCAAGAGGTTCCGGCACCCGGAGCTGGGCGTGATCGGCCTCCGCTTCCACGCGATGCCATTGGAGGACGGCCAGGTGCTCACCGTCCTCCACGCCCGGCCCGGATCACCGGACGAGCAGTCCCTGGCCCTGCTCGCCACGATGATCGCGACCCGGCGCCGCGGTCGCTGATGCCGTCGCGGCGCCGGTGAGCACGCAGTCCAGGTTCTCACTGAGGACGGCGGCCCCCGCTCGGCCGCGATCCGCACTGCGGATCCGCCGAGCCGCACGCCGGTCGGCATCTGCTTCGCCGTCGTTGCTGCCACTCTGCCGCCGCTGCGGCCTACGTTCGGTCGTTCTTGCGTCTTTCGTTCCGTCGACAGGGACGGCAAGCCCCGGCCCGATGCACAGGTTGCACCTAGCTGTGCTTCAACAGGGTCGCAACCTCTACACAGGCACCTTGGTTTTCGGGCGGTTGATCCGCTCGCGTGGAGGTCCCTTCGTACGCTGCCGGATCGTCGAGGCGGTCACGTAACGGTGGTGTGGTCGACGGTGATCCCCGGCGGGACGGCTGCCGCCAGACGAGCCGGGTCGACGTGCGTTCCGGTGAGCCTGCGTCGTACCTCCGGTTCCACGAGAGCCGCCGCGGCGGTCGTCCGGATGATCAGGTCGGTGCCGTCCGTTGCCGCGCCCAGTCTGATGGCCTGGATCTCGTCCCAGGCCAGGAACTCCTCCCCGAATCGGAGCCCGGTCCCGTCCGCCATGAGAGCCGCTCGCGGGATGAGCTGTTCGGTCAGGATCAGGCAGAATCCGGCGAACATGACGCCCAGCGGGATCCAGGCGCGTGCGTCCTGCCGGACCGTGACGACCACCCAGATGGTTCCGATCAGACCGTTCCAGACCGCCAGGAAGGCTGCGTCCGGCAGCGCCGACCGGAACGGTGCCCGTACGGAGTAGGGCTCCGCGTCTCCACTCCGTAGCTCGGCGATCGGGACCGGCACCGACCTCCGGAACCGGTCGGCCAGTTCACTCGCCTGCACTCCCCCGCAGACCGTCTCGAAGGCGAGCGCGAAGGGTTCGTCACGGCCCGGGACGCGCAGCAGCCGCGGGGCCGGCCCGATCCGCCGCATCACCTCCGCCAACCGGGTCCAGGGACGGGCGCGCGTCGCGTCGTCCGGCTCGGTGCGGATTCCGACCGTGACCCTCCCGCCGGCCCTGTCGAAAACGACGATCTTCGCGATCCGGTCCCAGCTCAGCCTGGTACGGCCGCCGCGGCTCAGGATCGAGACACCGTCGCGGTCGGCGATGAGGACCTTCATCGGGTAGAGCGAGAAGGCCACGATCATGACGATCCAGACAGGGAAGATCTTGAGGATCTCCCGTCCGCCGAGGAGGTAGGCCAGGCCGAGCGCCCCGGCGAAGCCGAGTACGTACCCGGCGATCTGCAGCGGCCTGTCCGGTGAGAAGACGAACCCCCGCCGACGCAGTACGACCTCGTCCATCGTGAACCTCCTCGGGGCGACGCCACCGTCCGCGACACAGGACGTCCGTGAGAACGCGGCGGTTGTCAGTCCGTCGTCTTCGTGCGACGTGTGCCACAGTCGGTGCGGGGTGCTTTCCCGCGTCCGGCGCACGCGGTAAGCAAGCAGGTACGTGCGACCGAGGGAGGCCCATGGATCGGCCCTTTGACATCGTGTTGTTCGGCGCGACCGGGTTCACCGGCGCACTCACCGCCGAGTACCTCGCGGCGCACGGATCCGGGACGTGGGCGGTGGCCGGGCGGAACACCGCGAAGCTGGAGGCGCTGCGCGACCGCCTCGGCGTGGATCTGCCACTGCTGCGCGCGGACGTGACCGACCCGGCCTCGCTGCGGGAGATCGCCGAGTCCGCCCGGGTGGTGATCAGCACGGTCGGCCCGTACGTGACCTACGGCGAGCCGCTGGTGGCCGCGTGCGCCGAGGCCGGCACCGACTACGTCGACCTCACCGGGGAGCAGGAGTTCGTCGACCTGATGTACCTGAAGTACCACGCGCGGGCGGCCGCGACCGGGGCGCGGCTCGTGCACGCGTGCGGGTTCGACTCGGTGCCGCACGACCTCGGCGTCTACTTCACGGTCCAGCGGCTGCCCGAGGGCGTCCCGCTGAGCGTGCGCGGGTACGTCCGGGTCGGCGGCGCGCCGTCGGGCGGAACCGTCCACTCCGCGATCACCGTGATGGCCCGCATGCGTGAGGCGGCCGAGGTCCACCGCAGACGGCGAGCGGCGGAGCCGCCGGTGCCGGGCCGCCGGATCCGCGCTGTACAGGGGCGTCCGCACCGCAACGCCGGGCTCGGCGCCTGGGCGCTGCCGTTGCCGACCCTGGACCCCGACGTGGTCCGGCGCTCCGCGGCCGCCCTCGACCGCTACGGGCCCGACTTCTCCTACGGCCACTTCGCCGCCGTACGGCACCTGGCCTCCGCCGCCGGCCTGGCCGCCGGGTCGGCCGGGTTGGTGGCGGCCGCCCGGATCGGGCCCGTGCGGGACCGGCTGCTCGACCGCTTCACGCCCGGCACCGGACCGTCGGCAGAGAAGCGGGCCAGGAGCTGGTTCACCGTGCACTTCGCCGGGGAGGGCGGCGGCCGGAAGGTCGTGACCAAGGTCTCCGGCGGCGATCCCGGCTACGGGGAGACCGCCAAGATGCTGGCCGAGTCCGCGCTGTGCCTGGCCTTCGACGACCTGCCCGCGACCGCCGGTCAGGTCACCACGGCCCAGGCGATGGGCGACGCCCTCCTCACCCGCCTGCAACGCGCCGGGCTGGAGTTCACGGTCGTCGGCTCGGCCGGCTGACGCGGGCCGGGCGGCGCGCCCGTGCGGTGGAGGCGGATATTCGGATGGGGCTGTGGCCGGTCGCCGATAGGCTTTTAGGACGTCGCAGCCGCAGCTGCCGAAGCCGTACTCCACGAGGATCCCGATGTCCGACCCGCAGCACGTTCTCGCCGCCCGCGTCCAGGCCGCCCTCGGGGCGGCGTTCGGAGAGCCCGACGCCGACCCGGTGATCCGCCCGTCGCAGTTCGCCGACTTCCAGGCCAACGTCGCGCTTCCGCTCGCCAAGAAGCTCGGCCGCAAGCCGCGCGACATCGCCGCCGACCTCGTGGCGCACCTCGACGTGTCCGACGTGTGCTCGAAGGTCGAGATCAGCGGTCCGGGGTTCGTCAACCTGACGCTCAGCCCGGAGTGGATCGCCGGGCAGGCGCAGGCCATGCACGGCGACGAGCGGCTGGCGGTGGAGAAGGCGGAGGCTCCGCAGACGACGGTCGTGGAGTACTCCTCGCCGAACATCGCCAAGGAGATGCACGTCGGTCATCTCCGGACCACGATCGTCGGGGACGCGCTCGCGCGGGTGCTGGAGTTCGTCGGGCACCACGTGATCCGGGACAACCACATCGGCGACTGGGGCACGCCGTACGGCATGCTGATCGAGCTGCTGCTCGAGGTCGGTGAGGACTCGGCGGAGGCCAGGCTCCCGGAGACCGACCCGAACGCCTTCTACCAGATGGCGCGGCAGCGGTTCGACTCCGACGCCGCGTTCGCCCAGCGGTCCCGGGAGCGGGTCGTGAAGCTCCAGGCCCACGACCCGGACACGATCCGGCACTGGGAGCGGCTGGTCGAGCTGTCGAAGAACTACCTGCACACGGTCTACGGCCGGCTCGGCGTGACGCTCACCGACGAGGACATCCGGGGCGAGAGCTTCTACGACGACATGCTCGGCGTCACCGCCGACGAGCTGCGGGACAAGGGCGTCGCGGAGATCAGCGAGGGCGCGCTGTGCGTGTTCCCGCCCGGGTTCACCGGCCGGGAGGGCGACCCGCTGCCGGTGATCATCCGGAAGAGCGACGGCGGCTACAACTACTCCACCTCCGACCTGGCCACGATCCGGTACCGCGTCGACAAGCTGGACGTCGACCGGATGATCTACGTCGTCGGCGCGCAGCAGGCGCTGCACTTCCAGATGGTCTTCGCCGTGGCCCGGATGGCGGGCTGGCTGCCGGAGAGCGTCAGCGCGGAGCACGCCCAGATCGGCAACGTCCTGGGCCCCGACGGGAAGATCTTCCGGACCCGGAGCGGCAAGCCGGTCAAGCTGACGGAGTTGCTGGACGAGGCCGTCGAGCGGGCCGGCGCGGCGTTCGACGAGGTGCCGCACGAGGAGGAGTTCGACGAGGAGACCCGGCGGCGGATCGTCGAGGCCGTCGGCATCGGGGCGGTCAAGTACGCCGACCTGTCGGTCGCCCGGGGCAGCGAGTACGTCTTCGACTTCGACCGGATGATCTCCTTCCGGGGCAACACCGGGCCGTACCTCCAGTACGCCGCCGCGCGGATCCGGTCGATCTTCCGGAAGGGCGGGCTGACCCCGGAGGAGGCGGCGGGGCCGATCGTGCTCGGCCACGAGGCGGAGCGGGCCCTCGCCCTGCATCTGCTGGGGTTCGGCACCGCGCTGCGGCAGACCGGTGAGACGACCGAGCCGCACCGGCTGTGCGCGTACCTGTTCGAGCTGGCCTCGGCGTACACCACGTTCTACGAGAACTGCCCGGTGCTGCGGGCCCCGGACGAGGCCACGAAGGCGTCGCGGCTGGCGCTGTGCGCGCTGACCCTGCGCACGCTCGCCAAGGGCCTCGAACTGCTCGGCGTGGAGACCCCCGAGCGGATGTAGCGATCCCCTCCACCCGCCCGCTCGTTCCCGAGGAACGGGCGGGCGGTGCCGTACGTCGGACTTCGGGCGACAGGACATCGACGGCGCAGGAGGCGGCGTGAGCGACGACTGGTGGACCGACGCGCGGCAGGATCGGCAGATCCGCGGTCTGCGGGAGGAGGTCAGCGCGGCGTACGAGTACGCCGATCGCAACTCGCGGACGCTGCAGTCGAAGCTCACGGAGGTGCAGGGCACGCTGGAGCGGCGGATCGACCGGCTGTCCCGGTCCTTCGACGCGTTCGTGGAGCTCTCGGACCTGCGGACGGAGATGGCGGTCTTCGACCGGGAGGCCGCCATCCGCAAGGAGACGCGGCGGCTGCTGCGTTCCCTCGCCCGGGACGCCGCCGACCCGCCCCGCCTCGACCTGACCGACTGCCCCGGCTACTGGCTGGGGCCCGCCGCGGAGGCCCTGTCGGCGCTGCTCCGCGGGGACGAGGTGAGCGCGGACACCTGCGCCGCCGAGGCGAGCCGGCGCGACGAGGCGCGGACCGCCCTGTTCCTGACGCTGGCGCTCGCGGTCGCGGGCCGGGACGCCGAGGCCGCGCCGTGGCTGGCGCGGACCCTGCCGCCCCTCGGCGAGACCGTCACCCACGTGCAGCGACGGCTGTGGGTCGCCTGCGCCGAGGGGGTCTTCGGCGAGCCGGGACGCTCCCACGTCGAACGCCGGCTGGCCGAGTTCGTCGAGGGCCTCCCGGCCGCCGCCGCCACCGCGGAGGGCCGGGCGTGGGCCGAGAAGATCTCCTCCGCGGGCGGGAGCGCGGAGACCTCCCGCCTGCCGCGGATCCTGCGGGACCAGCCGGCCCTGACCGCGCCCGCGGCGGACGCCGCGCGTCTCGCCCGCCTGCGGGCCCTGATCGAGGAGGCCCTCCCCGCGGCCGAACCCCCGCCCCGCGGCGCGGACGACGCCGGCCCGTCGGAGTTCGCCACGCTGCTGGTCACGCTCGTCGACGAGGGCAGCCCCGACGAGGCGCCGCTCATCGCCCGCGCCCGGGAGCTGCGGCAGATCATCGAGAACGGCGCCGCGGCGCCGCCGAAGGCCTGGGACTCCCCGGGAGGAGAGACCCGGGCCCTGCTGCGCGGCGACATGTTCGACGGGAGATCGCCGGCGCTGCGCCTGCTCGCCCTGCGCGCCGGACGCCGCTGGATCGCCGAGGCGGCCGACGACCTGGCGGAGAAGGCGTCCCGTCCGCTCCCCGTGCGGATCCAGGTCCGGGTGCGGGGCTTCGGCCTGTCGATCGGCCCGGACGGTCCGGGCTCGACGGCGGAGCCGGAGGCAGAGATCGACGCCCAGTACGCGACCGGCTCGACGACCGACTGGATCGGTCTGGCCATGACCGGTGCCGGCGTCTCCGCCCTCATCGGGACGCTCGTCGCCGCGCTCGTCGGCCTGGCGATCGTCGCCGCCGTGGTCGCCGCCGGCGGCGCGATCCTGTGGATCATGCAGCGGCTCGCCCGTCGCACGGCCGCCGAGAACGCCGTACGGGAGAAGGACCGCCTGATCCGTGAGACGCGGCAGATCGCGGACGCCTTCCGGGAGCACCGCGCCCGCTATGAGACTCTCGCCACGTCGGTGGCGAAAGACCGGGACGCGATCCTTACCTTCGTCGGCTAGGGGTATGCCCTCCCTCGGGAACGGTGAGACGAACATTCCCGGAGGGTTGGCATGGGCAGGGATGTGGCGGCGGTCGCCATCACCAAAGAGGACCGGCGGCGCTACAGGGAGAAGGTCCGGCGTTGCCTGGAGGCCCTGTCGGCGATGCTGCGCGACGGCCGGTTCGAGGAGGACCGTGCCAGCATCGGGATGGAGGTCGAGCTCAACCTCGTCGACGAGACAGGGCTGCCCGCGATGCTGAACGCGGAAGTCCTGGAGTCGATCGCCGATCCGGGCGCGTGGGCGACCGAGCTCGCGCAGTTCAACATCGAGATCAACATGCCGCCCGGGTCGCTGGCCGCCAAGTCGCTCGCGATGCTCGAACAGAGCATCCGCGACAACCTCAACCACGCGGACGGCCGGGCGCGGGCGGTGGGCGCCGAGCTGATGATGATCGGCATCCTGCCGACGCTCCGCGAGTCCGACGTCAGCGAGGCGACGCTGTCGACCAACCCGAGGTACCGGCTCCTCAACGAACAGGTCCTCGCGGCCCGGGGTGAGAACCTGCCGCTGGAGATCGAGGGCGTCGAACTGCTGCGGACCTCGTCGGACTGCATCGCGCCCGAGGCGGCCTGCACGAGCGTCCAGTTCCACCTGCAGGTGCGCCCGGAGCACTTCGCGGCCTGCTGGAACGCCGCCCAGGCCATCGCCGGCGTGCAGGTCGCGCTCGGCGCGAACTCGCCGTACCTGTTCGGCAAGGAGCTGTGGCGCGAGACCCGGCTGCCGCTGTTCGAACAGTCGACCGACACGCGGTCGGAGGAGCTGAAGACCCAGGGCGTACGGCCCCGGGTGTGGTTCGGCGAACGCTGGATCGACTCGGCGTACGACCTGTTCGAGGAGAACTCCCGCTACTTCTCCTCACTCCTGCCGATGTGCGAGGACGAAGAGCCCCTGGAGGTGCTGGCCCGCGGCGAGACGCCGGAACTGGCCGAGCTGTCGCTGCACAACGGCACGATCTACCGTTGGAACCGCCCGGTGTACGCCGTCGTCGACGGCCGCCCGCACCTACGCGTGGAGAACCGCGTCCTGCCCGCCGGGCCGACGGTCGCGGACATCATGGCCAACGCCGCCTTCTACTACGGCCTGGTACGGGCCCTGGCGGAGGAGGAGCGCCCGGTGTGGGAGCGGATGTCCTTCGCGGCCGCCGCCGACAACGCGCGGCGAGGTGCGAGGTTCGGTCTGGACGCCCGGGTCTACTGGCCCGGTGTGGGCGAGGTGCCGGTCACCGAGCTGGTGCTGGAGCACCTGCTGCCCCTCGCCGTCACCGGCCTCGACGGGTGGGGCGTCGACACGGTCGTCCGGGACCGGCTGCTCGGCATCATCGAGCAGCGCTGCGTCACCGGCCGGAACGGCGCGACCTGGCAGGTCGAGACCGTCCGCGCGGCGAGCGCGGCCGGCGCGGACCGCGCGGAGGCGCTCCGGCTGATGACGCGCCGCTACGTCGAGCACATGCACACGAACGCGCCCGTGCACACCTGGCCGGTCGGGGACTGACTACTGGAGGTAGCCCTCGACCTCGCCGGTCGGCCGGGACTGGGCGCCGTCGGGGTCGTCCCCGACGTTACGCCGCGCCCTGCGCTGGCGCAGCAGGTCCCAGCACTGGTCGAGCTGCTCTTCGACCGTGCGCAGCCGCTGGTGCTCTTCGTCGGCGGTCAGGTCTCCCTTCTGCAGCCGCTCGCGGAGCGTGTGCTCCTCTTCCACCAGGTCGTTGATATGACCGAGGATCTCGTTGTCCTGCATCCCTGCATCACCTCTCGACGACAAGTCTGGCAGTCCCGAGCGGCGGGGGCGTCCACCGGTACGGCGGACGCCCCCGGGCCTCGGCCTGGTCAGTGGCCGTACTTGACGATCACGTCGGCCGTCTCGACGTCCTCATCCCCCTTGGAGACGGTCAGGACGCCGACGCCCCACACGGAGGTCGTCCCCTTGACCTGGGCCAGCGCCCCGATCTGCGTGGTGTGGCCGGCGCGCTGCGGCAGGGCCGACAGGCTCCAGTGACCCGCGTGGTAACGCAGGAGCCGCGTCCCGTCCGCGACTCCCCACAGGCCCTTCGCGCCGTCGGAGACGAGGGAGCCGACGCGGATGATCCCGTGGCCGGGCGACGTGGACGCCCACTTCGTGCCGTTCCAGTGCAGGACGCTGCCGCCCATCGATCCGGACACCCAGACGTTCTTCGCGCCGAGGGCACGGACGCTGTCGTACATGACGTCCTCGGTGCCGGTGGAGACCCGGCGCCAGGTCTTGCCGTTCCAGTGCGTCACGGCCGCCTCGTAGCTGTTCTTCCCGCGCACGAGGCCGATCGCCCAGATGTCCCGGCTCGACACCGCGCTGACGTCGGACACGAAACCGGGCACGGAGACGGTCTTCCAGTGCTTGCCGTCGAAGTGCCGCGCCTGACCGGCCGCGAGGTCGTTCGCTCCCCGGCCGAGCAGCCAGACGTCCTTCGTGCCGATGGCGGCGATCGCGTCGCCACCCGGCTCGAAGGCGGTGTGGCTGGGACCGGTGTGCCACTTCCTGCCGTCCCACCGGAGCGAGTAGGCCTTGTAGGTCTGAGCGTCCGTGCCGGTGACCCAGACGTTCGTGCTCGACGAGGCGGCGACGTGGTCGAGGTAGATCCGCTTGAGGGCAGAGGGGACCGCGACCGTCTTCCAGGTCTTGCCGTTCCAGTGCCGTACGAGCGCACGGTTCTTCCCGGAGACGGTCTCGCTGCCGACGGCCCAGACGTTCTTCGCGCTGACGGCCGCGACGGCGCGGAGGGCGGCGCCGGCGTGGCTGCCCGTGATCCGCCAGCCGGTCGCGGCGGTGGCCGACGAGGTGAAGACGGCCGTGAGGGCCATGGCCGTACCGACCACGGCGAGAGAGCGTCGCATCTGAACCTTCCGGTCTAGAGGTGGAGGCCGGAGCAAGATCGACAATCTACGCGAAACGCCCTTCGACGCGGCGGGGATTCGACGTGGTTCAAAACGGGGGTCAGCGCACCGAGCAAGTGCTTGGTATAACCGGTCCATGGGTCTGCTCGACGGGTTGCGGGTGCTCGATCTGACGCGATGGCGGCCGGGGCCGTACGCCACACAGTTGCTGGCCCAGCTCGGCGCGGACGTGCTGAAGGTCGAGCCGCCGGGCGGCGAGCCCATGCGGGCCTTCCCGGGCCACTTCGAGCTGCTCAACCGGAACAAGCGCAGCGTCGTCATCGACCTGCCGGCCGGCGCGGCGCGCTGCCTGGAGCTGGCGGCCGGGGCGGACGTCCTCGTCGAGGGCTACCGGCCGGGCGTCGCCGACCGGCTCGGCGTGGGCCACGAGGCCGTACGGGCGGTCAACCCGCGGATCGTCTACTGCTCGATCTCCGGGTACGGCGCGAGCGGCCCGCTCGCCGCGCTGCCCGGACACGACGTCAACTACCGCGCGTACGCGGGCGCCGCGCCGCCGGAGGACGGCGGCCATGAGTTCCCGGTCGCGGACATGGCGGCGGCGACGATGGCCGCGTTCGCGATCACCGCCGCCTGCCGCAAGGGACGCGGCGAGCGGATCGACCTCGGGATGGCCGACGTCCTGGCCAACTGGATGAGCACCGTCCCGGTCTCCCCAACCCCGGACGCGGCGCGTCCCGAAGGACCGGCGCCGGGCGCTGCGGCGCGTCCCGGGGAGCACGCGCCGGGCACCGCGCCACGCCCCGTGAGGCCCGCGCCGGATGCGGGGCGTCCTGAGGGACCCGCGCCGGATCCGGCACGCCCCGGAGGGCCCGCGCCGGGTGCGGCACGCCCCGAGGGACCCGGGCCGGGTGCGGCGCGGGCGCGGGGGCCCGTACCGGGGTACGGCGTCTATCCGGCACGGGACGGCGCCGGGGTGAGTCTCGGCGTCGTGTCCGAGGACCGGCTGTGGGCGACGACCTGCCGGGCCCTGGGACTCGACCGGCACGCCGGTCTGTCGTTCGCCGAACGACTGAGCCGCGCCGAGGAGCTCGACCGCGACCTCGCCGGCGCGGTCGCCGGGCTGCCGCGCGCCACGGTCGTCGCCCGGCTGACCGCCGCGGGCGCGCCGGTCGCGCCGGTGCTGTCCCCGGCCGAGATGAGGACCGTCGACCACTTCCGGCGGCGCGGCGTCCTCGACGGCAGCCCCGTACGCACGCTCTTCGACCCGCCACCGCCGCCGGGGCACGCGCCGGACCTGGGCGGAGCGCGCGGGTGGGCGGGTGACGAATCGCCGCGCGACCTCGGCTGAGCCCTTCGCTCTCCCGGCGGCCGCGGGCCGACCGCGACGATCTCGGCTACGCCACGGGAAAAATCGAGTCCGTTCTGTCCCCCTTCGATGGCATTCTTGGGGCGTGCAGAGTCAGCAGGGGGTCAGCGCCGTCCTCGCCGGGAGAGGGGATGAGCTCGCCTTCCTGAACCGGGCTCTGCGGGAGGCGCCCGGCGCCCTGCTCGTCGGCGGCGAGGCCGGCGTCGGCAAGAGCCGGTTGATCAAAGAGTTCCTGGACGCGAACCCCGAAGTACGGACCCTCTGCGGCGGCTGCCTCCAGATCAGCGCCGAGGGTCTGCCGTTCGCCCCGTTCAGCGCGATGCTGCGCCGCCTCGTGCGGGAGATCGGTGTGGACGGCGTCGCCGCGCTGCTGCCCGGCGGAACGCCGGCGGGACTGGCCCGGCTGCTCCCGGAGTTCGGACGGCCCGACACCGAGACCGGGACGGCGGAGGCCCGCATCCGGCTGTTCGACCACGTCCTGCTGCTGTTCGAACGGCTCACCGAGAGGGAGCCGGCGGTCCTGGTCATCGAGGACGTGCACTGGGCGGAACGTTCCACGCGCGACCTGCTCAGCTACCTGATCCGCAATCTCCCCGCCGGCCTGCTGGTGATCGCGACGTACCGCTCCGACGAGCTGCACCGCGACCATCCGCTCCGCCCGCTGCTCGCCGAACTCGGCCGAGTCGACTGGGTCCGGCGGCTCGACCTGGACCGCCTGCCCCGCCGCGCCGTGGCCGAGCAGGCCCGCGGCATCCTCGGCCGGGACCTCGACCAGCCGAGCCTCGACGCCGTGTACGGGCGGAGCGAGGGCAACCCGCTGTTCGTCGAGGCCCTTCTGAGCTGCGACGGCCAGATCAACGGCGAACTCCCCGAGTCGCTGCGGGACCTGATCCTCGGCAGCGTGCGCAAGCTTCCGGAGGAGACCCAGGATGTCCTGCGGGTCGCCAGCGCGGGCGGCGACCGGGTCGAGCACGCGCTGCTCGCCGCGGTCACCGGCCTGGACGACGGCGCGTTGTCCCGGGTGCTGCGGCCCGCCGTCGCCGCGAACGTCCTGGTCGTCGACGGCGAGGCGTACGGCTTCCGGCACGCCCTGATGCGCGAGGCCGTCCACGGCGACCTGCTGCCCGGCGAGCACACGCGCACGCACACCCGGTTCGCCGAGGCGCTGGAGGGCGATCCCTCGCTGGTGCCGATGGGCCGCGCGGCCGCCGAGCTCGCCCACCACTGGTACTCCGCGCACGACGCCACCTGGGCGCTGGTCAGCGCCTGGAAGGCGGCGCAGGTCGCCAAGGAGGCGACCGCGTACAACGAGTGCCTGCGCATGCTCGACCGCGTCCTCGAACTGTGGGAGAAGGTGCCGGACGCCGCCGAACGCCTGGGCGTCGATCACGTCACGGTCCTGGAGCGGGCCATCGACGCCTCGGACCTGGCCGGGGAGACCGAGCGCGGGGTGGCCTTCGCGAAGGCGGCGCTGAAGGAGATCGACGACCCGATCCGCGCGGCAGGGGTCCTGGAGCACCGCGGCCGGCTCAAGATCCGCCTCGGCCATCCGAAGACGCTGGACGACCTGCGGGAGGCGGCCCGGCTCGTGCCCGCCGACCCGCCCAGCGTGGCGCGGGCGCGGGTCCTGTCCACCCTCGCCCAGCAGCTCTATCTGTTGCCGACCGGCGCCGTGGAGGCGCGCGCGCTCGCCGTCGCGGCCCTGAAGACCGCCCGGGCGGTCGGCGACGCGACGGTCGAGGCGCACGCGCTGACGACGATCGCCGGCATCGACTTCTCCGACTCCGACGGCGACCGCCACCTGGCCGAGCTGGCCAAGGCCGAGGCGCTGTACATGCGAGGCGGGGTGGACGACTCGGCCATGCTGCGCATCGCCACGAACGAGTCGCACGTCCTGGAAGGGATGGGCGAGCACGAGCGCGCCGTCGAGGTGGCGCGGCGGGGCGTCGCGCTCGCCGGCAAGCACGGCCTGGCCCGCACCTCCGGCGCGTTCCTGAGCATCAACCTGGCCGAGCCGCTGCTGTCGCTCGGCCGGTGGGACGAGGCCCTGGAGGTCGTCGAGCACGCGCTGGAGCTGTCCCCGCCGCCGCTCACCCGTGGCTCGCTGCACTACATCATCGGCGTCATCGCGGTGGCGCGCGGCGACCTCGACACGGCGTCCCGCGCCGCCGCCACGCAGGACGCGGTGCTCGCGCCGACGTTCTCCCGCACCCAGGAGCTGTTCCCCTCCGCACGCCTCCGGATCGACCTGCGGGTCGCCCAGGGCGACCTCGACGGCGCCCTCGACTCCGTCGAGTTCGTCCTCACGGAACTCCAGCCGGCCGTCAGCGCGCGGTACGGCCTGCCGCTGATGTGCGCGGCCGCGCGGGCGTGCGCGGAGGCCGGTGGCGAGCGCGCGGCCGGGCTGCTGACCCGGATCCGGGCGTCCGCCGAGAAGACGCCCGACGGAGGCTGCGTCCAGCGGGCGTACGCACTGCGGTTCGAAGCCGAGGCGGCCCGTGCCGAGGGCGTCCTCGACCGGGCGGCGTGGGAGGCGGTCGCCGCCGCCTTCGAGGCCCTCAAGGAGCCGTACCCCCTGGCGTACGCGCTGCTGCGGACCGCCGAGGCGAGCGACCCGCACGACGGCGGCATCCGTGAGGACACGGCCGCGCGGCTCCGGAAGGCGGCCGAGATCGCCGACGACCTCGGCGCGCGGCCGCTGCGGGAGCGGATCGAGGCGCACGCCCGGCGGTCCCGGATCGCGCTGGGCGGCCGGACCGACGCCCCCGTGCTCGGCCTCACCCCGCGGGAGCTGGAGGTCCTCCGGCTCGTCGCGGAAGGCTGCGGCAACCGCGAGATCGCCGGCCGGCTGTTCATCTCCGCCAAGACGGCGAGCGTCCATGTGTCCAACATCCTGGCGAAACTGCAGGTCGCGAGCCGTGGCGAGGCCGCCGCGGCCGCGCACCGGCTGGGCATCGTCTGAGCTTCTGAGTCCCTTAGGCCGGCTCAGGAGGAGGGCGTGCGCCGGATAGGGCGTTCACCCGATGTGCCGGGTCCCGTCTTAGAACGAGCCTTAGTGGTGTCAGCGATTCACGCAGGAGGACACCATGCACCCCGAGATCATGTACGCGCTCACCGTCGAGCGTGCGCGGGACCGGCACCGGGAGGCGGCGCGGGAGCGCCGGGTCCGGCGTCTTCCCCGCGCCCGGCGGCTGTCGCTCCGGACGCCGCGGCCGCGCGCCGCCTGGGCGTCCTAAAGGCCGGACATGCGTGGCATTCTGGACGGCGTGCGCGCGCATGAGGTGAGCCCCGCCTTCGTAGGGCGGCACTCGGAGCTCGCCGTCCTGACCGACGCCCTCCGGCGAGCCGAGGCCGGAACCCCCGGAGCCGTGCTCATCGGCGGCGAGGCCGGCGGCGGCAAGACCCGTCTCATCGGGGAGTTCGCCGAGCGGGCGTGCCGGGAGGCGCTCGTCCTCACCGGCGCGTGCCTGCAGCTCAGCACCGTCGGCTTCCCGTACGCCCCGTTCACCGCCGCGCT
Source organism: Actinoallomurus rhizosphaericola (assembly GCF_024055675.1). NCBI lineage: Bacteria > Bacillati > Actinomycetota > Actinomycetes > Streptosporangiales > Thermomonosporaceae > Actinoallomurus > Actinoallomurus rhizosphaericola. The sequence goes on from NZ_JAMXMW010000002.1 coordinate 611,948, forward strand.
CCGCCAGCTCGTACGGGAGGCGGGCGCGGCGGAGATCGCCGCCCTGATGCCGCGCGACGGCGCCCGTGACCTGGCCCGCCTGCTCCCGGAGTTCGGTGAGCCGGCCGCCGACCCGGACCCGGACAGCGCGCGGGTCCGGCTGTTCGAGCAGATGCTCGTCCTGCTGGAACGGCTGGCCGACCGCCGTCCGCTGGTCCTCATCGTCGAGGACGCCCACTGGGCCGACCGGTCGACGCGCGACCTGCTCACCTTCCTGCTGCGCAACCTCCGGCACACCGCCGTGCTCCTCGTCATCACCTTCCGCTCGGACGAACTGCACCGGTCCCACCCCATGCGCCCGGTGATCGCCGAGCTGGAGCGCATCGAGGGCGTGGTCCGGCTGGACCTGCCCCGGCTGACCCGTGCGGAGACCGGCGGGCAGCTCGCCGGCATCCTCGGCCACGAGCCCGAGCCCAAGGTCGTCGACGCGGTCTACGAGCGCAGCGCCGGCATCCCCCTGCTCGTCGAGGCGACCGCCGACTCCCCCGACTGCGGCATGTCCGAGTCCGTACGGGACCTCGTCCTCGCCGGCGTCAACCGGCTGCCCGAGGAGACGCAGGACGTGCTCCGGCTCGCCTCCACCGCGGGCGTACGGTTCGGGCACGCGCTGGTCGCCGCGGTCACGGGGCTGGACGACGGGAGACTGTCGTCGCTGCTGCGACCGGCCGTCGACGGCAACGTCCTGGTGGCCGACGAGCGGGCGTACGCCTTCCGGCACGCGCTGATCTGGGAGGCCCTGCACGACGAGCTGCTCCCCGGCGAGCACTCCCGCGCCCACCAGCGGTTCGCCGAGGCGCTGGAGGCCGACCCGGCGCTGAGCGTCGGCGACCGGCCCACCGTCGAGATCGCCATGCACTGGGCGAACGCCCACGACCCCGAACGCGCCCTGCGGGCCGCCTGGCGGGCCGCCCGCGAGTCCGAGGCCGCCTTCGCCTACGCCGAGCAGCTCCAGATGCTCGAACGCGTCCTCGAACTCTGGGAGCGCGTCCCGGACGCGGCGGAGCGTACGGGCGTCGACCACGTCCGCGTGCTCAGGAAGGCCGCCCAGGCCGCCGACGCCAGCGGCGAGCCCGACCGCGGCCTCGCCTTCGTCCGCGCCGCCCTCGCCGAGGTCGACGAGGAACGCGACCCCGAGCAGGTCGCGTCCATCCTGGGGCGGCGGGCGCGGCTGAAGCGCGACCGGGGGCAGCCCGGCGACCTGGACGATCTCCGGCACGCCGAGCGCCTGGTGCCCGAGCCCTCGCCGGCACGGACCCTGGTCCTCGCCCGGCTGGGCCGCAGCCTCATGCTGCTGGGCCTGGACGAGGAGGCCCGGCCGATCGTCGAGGAGACGTTGCGGCTGGCCGAGCGGTTCGACGACGACTGCGCCGTGGCCGAGGCCCTGAACAACCTGGCCATCGCCGAAGCCCATCAGGGCCGGTTCGCCGAGGCCCTGGAGGCACTGGAGGAGGCGACCGCCCGGGCCGAACGCGCCGGCGACGACGACGGGCGGCTCCGCTCCCTGGTCAACGTCTCCGACGCCCTGGAGGCCCAGGGCCGCTCCGAGGACGCCGCCGTGGCGGCGCAGAAGGCCCTCACGCTGGCCGAATCCCTCGGCCGGGCCCGTACGCACGGGGTCTTCGCCGCCGGCAACCTGGCCGAGGCGCAGTTGTCACTCGGCCGGTGGGACGACGCGCTCGAGACACTGGAGCGGGCCGACGAGCTCTCCCCCGTCCCGGGCCTGCGCGGGCAACTGCTGCTGAACCGCGCCCGCATCGCCATCGCCCGTGGGGACGGCGACGTCGCCGCCCCGATCGTCACGGAGCTGACCACCCTGTGCGCGGTCGGCGCTCCGTATCCGCAGCAGGTCCTTCCGCTGGCCGGCCTGCTGATCGAGTGGCGGCTGGCCGAGGGCGACGGCCCCGGCGCGGTCGCCGCCGCCGAACGCGCCGTCACCGAGCATGAGCTGGGGGGCGATGCCCGGCACATCTGGCCGATCCTCCTCGCGGGCATCCGCGCCTGCGCCCTGCAGCCCGCCGACGCGCTCGCCGCCCGGCTGCGCAAGCTCGCCGCGGCGACACCCGCGCACGGGCCGGTCACGGCGGCCGACCGCAGGACCTTCGAGGCCGAGTCCGCCCGCGCCGCCGGCCGCCCGGACCGCGCCGCCTGGACGGCCGCCGTCGCGGCCTGGGACGCGCTCGGCCGGCCGTACCCGCTGGCGGAGGCCCTGCTACGGGCCGCCGAGGCCACCGTCGCCGACGGCGACCGCGACGAGGCGTCGGCTCTCCTGTGCCGCGCGGCCGCCCTCGCCGACCGCCTGAAGGCGAGGCCCCTGCGCGCGGACATCGACCTCGTCGCCCGGCGCGCCCGGCTCCGCCTGGACGGCGGACCGGCCGGTCAGGCACCCCTCGGCCTCACGCCCCGAGAACAGGAGGTCCTGCGCCTCCTCGCGGAGGGCCGCAGCAACCGCGAGATCGCCGAGGAGCTGTTCATCTCCGCGAAGACCGCCAGCGTCCACGTGTCCAACATCCTCGCCAAGCTGAACGTCCCCACCCGCGGCGCCGCCGCAGCCGCCGCCCACCGCCTCCGCCTCACCGGCTGAAATGACCACCCCCGGTCACCGACCGGGGGCTTCTACGTTCGGCGAATCACCTCTCGACGACGGCGACTTCGACGCAGGCACCTTGCTGCTCAGAACGACGGGACTTGCGCCAGTCGAGGCCGGAGGGAAGATCATGCTTGATCATGAGCACCGTCTCTCTATGAGGGGTCATGAGCCGACCACTCGGTCGATCAACGTGATCGTATCTTCGGTCGACAAGGCATCAGCGTTGAGACGCCGGAACACCCGCTGGTACTGGGCGACGCCCTCACTCTCGATCAGTAGTTCTCCGCCGATCGTCTCGATATAGACCGCGTCCGGAGCCTGGCCTGGAAAGCTGATGATCGTAAATCGGCCGCCTGTCGCCGGATGCGGGCCGGCGTCGAACGGGATCACCTGGAGGGTGATGTTCGGCCGGGCCGCCATCTCTCTCAGGTGCTTCAACTGAGCCCGCATCACCTCAGGGCCGCCAACCGTACGACGCAGGGCCGCCTCGTCGATCACGGCGAACAGCCGCACGGGATTCTCGCCCTCGAGGATGCGCTGGCGTTCCGCCCGTATCTTGACACGTTTCTCGATCTCGTCCGCATCGAGCTCGGCCGGGCCGGCCTGGTTGAGCGCGCGTGCGTAGTCCTCGGTCTGGAGGAGGCCGGGGATGACAGCGAGTTCGAAGGTCAGCAGCTCTTCGGCGTCACCTTCGAACGCGATGTAAGTCGAGTAGGTCTCGGACAGCATCTTGCGGTACGGGTGCCACCAGTCCTTCTGACCGCCTTCACGGGCGAGTTCCATGAGGTACTGGCGAAGCCGTTCATCGGTGACGCGGTATCGATCGAGCAGATCCCGGACATCCCGCCACCGCGGCCGGTTCCATTCGCCCCGTTCAATCCAGTGGATCTTGTCGATAGAACAGCCCAGCGCCTCGGCGGCCTCAGGCGCGCTCACGCCGGCCGCTTCGCGAAGCTCTTTCAACCGCTTCGACAATTCACGTCGCCGCAGGGTGGGGCTGGTCCGAGGCATGAGGCCGATCGTAGGGCGACGGCGGTACGGGCGCCGGGGAACTAGACATTCACACCAAATTGTTCAGAAAGGATTCTTCAGCTTGAAGAATCTTGAAGGCAGGTCCATGCTGAGCTGACACGCGAATCCAATCGCCGAGTTCCTACGCTCGGCACTCACTACAGGGAGTGATCGCCCTGTGACACCCGACCCGGCGGCGACCGTCGCCGCCGCATCCCCCATCACGCCGCCCCGGCCCTCATGGCTCGCGCTGCGCGTCCGACCTGAATGTGTCGCCAAGGCTCGCTCGTTCGCCTCAACCGCTGTCTTCGGCTACCCCTTCGACGCCTACGAGATCGGCTTAATCGCCAGCGAAATCGTCACCAACGCGGTCCGCGCGGCCAATGCGCTGCGCACCTGGCCGGACGACCTCTGGCCGATCGGCGTCGAAATGACGGTCACCGCCCGGTGGGCGCATCTGGCCGTCACCGACCCTGATCACCGGCCCATGCCCGGCAGCGACGAGGGCGGACAGCTCGCCGAGAACGGACGCGGCCTGTCCATCGTCGACCACCTGGCCACGGCGCGGTGGGTCACCTATGTCGAGCGCGGCAAGACGGTACACGTCGTCATCGCCGCACCCGGCATCGAATTGACGACCTGCGAACTCGACGCAATCAGGCGACCGGGATGAAGGATCCTGCAGCGACGGCCGACCGTTCATACCCACGGCCGTTCACGCAGGCCGGCAACAACTCGCCGCCATCGCTTGTCGACGACCCCCTCCCTATTACCGACCGGAACGAGTGAATGGACGACACCTCGTACGACCTGTGGGTCCGCGGCGAGCTGGCCGGCTTCCTTCACCTCCCTGACGACGGCACGAGGGTCGAGGTCATCGGAGGGGAGATCGTCGTGTCGCCCGGCCCCACCTTGGCGCACGACCTGATCGTCAGCGACATCAGTGATCGCTTCGCGGAGATGCGCGCCACACGGGGCGGCTTCACCTGGCGCTGCGTTCAGACGACCGACCTGAATCTCGTCCGGCTCGGTGACGGGTACGTGCCCGACCTCCTCGTGATCGACGCCGCGGTGGCGCGTGAAGCGCGGCAGACCGGCGCGCGTTACCTTCTCCCGCCGCAGGTCGACCTGGCCGTCGAGGTCACCTCACCGTCGAACGCCGCGCACGACAGGGAGCCCGGCCGGCTGGGGCGGAAGACCACAAAGTGGGGCGGGTACGCCTCGACGGGCATCCCGTACTACCTGTTGATCGACCGCAACCCGCGGATGCCCCGAACGACGCTGTACGCCCGCCCGGACGTGCACGCGGGGACGTACGAGGCGCTGACCACCTGGAAGTTCGGGGAGACGATCCGCCTTCCGGAGCCGTTCGGACTGGACGTTCCGACCGACGAGTGGGAGCCCTGGGACCGCTGAAAGAAGTTACGCCGAGGATCCTGGTGCTCGGAACCACCAGAATCCTCGGCGTTAAGCACTACGGGGGCTACCCCGGGCGGGCAGGGAGCCAGAGCGCGGCGGCGAGCGCGATGAGGGTGAAGGCGATCGAGGACCAGAAGGTGGCGTGGTACGAGGGGAGGCGTCCGGCGTCGTGCCGACCGGCGAGGATGATGGCCAGGACGGCGCCGCCGAAGGCTCCGCCGACCTGCTGGGCCGACCGGGAGATGATGCTCGCGTGGGGGATCTGGGCCTTGTCCAGTCCCTGGAAGGCACTGGCGACGATGGGAGAACGCCCTGCTGGAGGCGGCCTGGCTCGAGTTGACGGAGAAGGGCTACGCGCACTTCACCCTGGATGCGGTGGCCGACCGAGCCCGGACCAGCAGACCCGTCATCCACCGGCGCTGGCCGCAGCGGCGGGACCTGGTCTTCGCCGCCGTGCGACACCATCATGAGCGGAACCCGCTGACGGTCCCCGACACCGGGAGCCTGCGCGAGGACCTCCTCGCCTATCTCCGGGAGGTGTCGGCCAAGCGCGTCGAGTTGGTCGTCCTGTTCAGCGTGCTGCTGGCCCAGTACTTCGAGGAGACCGGGTCGAGTCCCGCGGAGTTCCGGGCACAGGTCGTCCACGGGCGGATGACCGAAGCAGGCGTCGACGCGCTATGGGCACGGGCCGTGGCCCGCGGCGAGGTGAACGAGAAGGTCCTCACCCCACGCCTGAGAGCCCTGCCGTTCGATCTGCTGCGCCATGAGCTCGCGCGGACCCTTCAGCCGGTCCCCGAGAGCACGATCGTCGAGATCGTCGAGATCGTCGAGATCGTCGAGATCGTCCTTCCCCTCGCCACCCGGCAGGACTGAATCCATCTAGGAGCAGAACTCTCGGACCGCTGAAAGAGTTACGCCGAGGGTTCTGGTGGTCGGGACCACCGGAATCCTCGGCGCAGAGTGCTGCGGGGACTACTTGGGAACGCGGGCGACGCAGAAGACGGTCTGGCCGAAGGGCGGGCGGATGACGCGCTCGATGAGGCGGGTCGTCGGCACGACCGTCCGGTCGTAGATCTTGACGAGCTTCGGGTCGGGGTAGCCGGCGCCGCCGCGGCGGACCGCGGCCCACCAGGCGATGCCGCCGAGGAAGTTGATCGGCTTGAGCACGTCGATGCCGAGCCCCGCGCCCTTGACGGTCGCGGCGAGGGTCTTCGGCGTGTAGCGGGTGACGTGACCCACCTTGCGGTCGAAGTCGCCGTACAGCTGCATGTAGCCGGGCACCCAGATGACGATGCGCCCGCCGGGCTCGACCACGGCGGCGAGGTCCTTCAGCGCCTGGACGTCGTCCTTGATGTGCTCCAGGACGTTCATCATGACGACGGTGTCGACCTTGCGCCGGATCTTGATCTCGGCGGGAAGCGCGAGGTCGAGGACCTCGACGTCGTCGTTGCCCTGGTAACGCTTGTTCAGCTGCTCGACGCAGTAGGGGTCGTTGTCGCTGACGACCAGGTAGTCGAGGCGGCCCGCGAACTGCTCGGAGAAGTGGCCCAGGCCGGAGCCGACCTCCAGGAGCGACCGGCCGACGTGCGGGGCCACCATGTCGTATTCGTACTGGCGGTAGTTCTTCGCCTCATCGCCGCCGAGGTGGTTCTCCAGCTGGCCTTCGCCGGCCGCCGGCTGATCACCGTCGAAGGTCTCCGGCGTCGGCCGGCCGCTGCCGAGCAGGCCGAGCAGGGAACGTGCGATGGAATTCTTCTGCGCAGATGGCATGCGATCACTCGCTGAATGTCGACGACGTGGCCCGGGTGGGTGAAGAGTCTATCCACAGCCGGTGCTCATGCGAGCACTGTCGATCGGCGGAGGAGGTGCCCCGCCCCGGGCCGTGGTGGCCGGAAGGCCGGACCCTTCGACAGCCGTGGCCATGAGCACATCGAGGTCGGACCAGGACCCGGGGCGGGAGTCTGCGGGGGCCTCGCCCTCGTTGCACAAAGCTTCGCGATAAGGGGCAATAGCCGCAAGATGCCGGTTTTCAGATGGTGAGTGCCAGATTGATCCGTGCGGCGGCGTCCCGGATACGCGGCGCCGACACCTCGATCCTCGCCAGCTTGGCCGGGCTGCAGGAGACCGCCACCGCCCCGATCGCCTCCCCCGACACGTCGGTCACCGGGACGGCGGCGCACCCGGTGCCCAGGGCGTACTCCTCCCGATCGAGCGCGAGCGAGGAGTCGAGCCGCCGTTCGAGCTCACCCTCGCGGGTGATGGTGTGGGGGGTCAGGCCGATCAGCGGGTGCCGGGACAGGTGGTCGCGGCGGGCCCGAGCGGGCAGCTGGGCCAGGACGCACTTGCCGATCGCGGTGGCGTGCGCGGTCTGGCTCAGGCCCGCCGACAGGTCGACCCGGGGCGTCCGGGGGCCGTCCGCGATGTCGACGACGCGGATCTCGCCGTCCTCGTACAGGCTGAAGTACGCCGCCACGCCGAGCTCGTCGCGGAGCGACCGCAACGCCTCCCGGACGCGGGCGAGCCGGTTCTGGGCGCGGCGGTCGTTCTGGAGGGAGTCCACCTGGTCGCCGAGGAGGTAGGCCCCCTCGGCCGTGCGCACCAGATATCCCTCGAAGACGAGAGTGCGCAGCAGGTGGTACGTCGTGGCGAGCGGCAGTCCGGCCTGGCGGGCGAGCTGTTTGGCCGGCGCGCCGCCGGGGTGCGACGCCACCGCCTCCATGAGGTGCAGCGCGCGCTGTACCGAGACGATGAGGGTCGGCCTCCGTGTCTCTTTCATCACGGACAGCGAACCCCGGCTCGCCTCTTCGGTCAAGCGATTCGTCGAATCCCTTGGCCTTCCTGGCCGACTCCCACGAATCTCCCAGAATCCTCCCCCAGGTTCTTCAAGATCTTGCCGTTGACTGGTCGACGGCAACCTGGAAGGAGGCCGAAATGAACAAGAAGATCCTGGGCGGTGTGTCCGCGCTGGCCGTGGGGGTCGTCGGCACGGGCGTCTACCTGGCGGTCCCGGCGGCGGCCGGTTCGTCGCCGAGCACCCCCGCCCCCGCGAAGGCGGCCGAGCGGCATCCGGGGAAGCGCGTACGTGCCGCCCGCGCCGCTCGCGGCATCCACGGACAGGCCACCGTCCGTACGAAGAAGGGGTTCGCCCAGGTCGACTGGCAGCGAGGCACCCTGACCGCGACGAGCGGCGGGACGCTCAGCGTCCGCAGCGCCGACGGCGTCACCTGGCAGTGGAAGACCGACGGCAACACGAAGGTCCGGAAGGGCGGCGCCAAGTCCACCGTGGCGAACCTGGCCACGGGCGACTTCGTCGTCGTCCTCGGCAGGGACGCGAGCGGCGCCCGTACGGCGAAGCGAGTGGTCGTCCCCAAGAAGGTCCCGGCCCGCGCGACCGCCTCGCCGGCCCCCTCGCACAGCTGAGCCGCACCCCCGGCCGGGGACGCCTCCGAACCGCGTCCCTGGCCGGGGACGGGCCCCGCGCCGTTGCCCGGTCAGGGGCGGGACGGGGCGATGATGGAGCCGATGGACGATCCCCGAGTGCTCGTCGTCGACGACGAGCCGAACATTCGCGATCTCGTGGAAGTCGCCCTGCGCTTCCACGGATTCACCGTCGTTACGGCGGCCACGGGAGATGAGGCGCTGCGCCGGGTGCGCGAGGACCGGCCCGCGCTGATCGTGCTCGACGTCATGCTGCCCGACCTGGACGGCTTCGAAGTATGCCGCCGCCTGCGCGGGAACGGCGACGAGACGCCGGTCATCTTCCTGACCGCGCGGGACACCTCCTCCGACACGGTGACGGGGCTGGCCCTCGGCGGCGACGACTATGTGACGAAGCCGTTCGCGGTGGACGCGCTCGTCGCCCGCGTACGGGCGGTGCTGCGCCGCGCCCGGCCTCAGGGCGCGTCCTCCTCCGATGGCGACGACGAGGTGCTGCGCGTCGCCGATCTGGAGGTCGACGTCGCGCACTGGACGGTGCGCCGGGCGGGCGCGGAGATCGAGTTGTCGCCGACCGAGTTCCGGCTGCTGACCTACTTCATGCGCAACCCGGGCCGGGTGCTCAGCCGCGCGCAGTTGCTGGAGAACGTCTGGGGCTGGGACCACTCCGCGGGCTCCCCGGTCGTCGAGACCTACGTGAGCTACCTGCGCCGCAAGCTCGGCTCGGACCTGATCCACACCCAGCGCGGCGTCGGCTACGCGCTGCGGCCGCCGAGATGAGGCCGCGAGGATGCCGCCGGGATGAGCCCGCCGAGATGAGGCCGCGAGGATGCCGCCGGTTTGAGCCCGCCGGGATGAGGTCGCGGGGATGAGGTCGCTCAACGCCCGGCTCGTCACCGGGCTGCTCGCCGTGACGGCGGTGGGGCTGACGCTGATGGGCCTGGTCAGCGCGGTCATGCTCCGCGGGTACCTGCTGCACCGGGCCGACAACCAGCTGGAGGACGTCCGCCGGCGGCCCGCGCTCGCCCACGCGGCCGACACCGTGGCCCCCGGCCGGTACGTCGTCCTCACGGTGACGCGGGACGGCCGGGTCCGCGCGGCCGTGGGCGGGCCCGACCCGGCGCGTGCGCTCGATCGCGCGGCGAAAGTCGGCCCCGGCCGGCTGTTCGCCGAGGGGCAGCGGGGCAGGCCGTTCCGGTTCGGCGGGATGCGCGCGGTCGCCCGCGTGAACGCGCGCGGGAACCTCACCGTGATCGTCGATCCGCTCACCGAGGTCCACGCGGCCGTCATGGGTCTCCTCGTCGTCGAGTCGGCGACGGGGGTGGTCCTGCTCGGCCTGGTGGCGCTGCTCGGCCGGGGGCTGGTCCGGCGGGGGCTCGCGCCGTTGTCGCGGATGGCGGCCACGGCGCACGCGATCGCGAGCGGCGGCGACCTGAGCGCCCGTATGGAGGAGTCGGCGTCGTCGGAGGTGGGCCGGCTGGCGGGCGCGGTCAACGTCATGCTGGGCCGGATCGAGCAGGCGTTCCTCGCGCGGCTGCGGTCGGAGGCGAAGGTACGGGAGTTCGCCGCCGAGGCGTCGCACGAGCTGCGCACACCGCTGACGACCATCCGCGGCTACTCCGACCTGTACGAGCAGGGCGCGGTCAGCGCGGAGGAGGCGATGCGGCGGATCTCCGGGGAGGCCGCGCGGATGGGGCGCCTCGTCGACGAGTTGCTGGAGCTGGCGCGCCTGGACAAGGGGTCGGCGCTGTCCCCGGCGCCGGTCGACCTGGCCGTCCTGGCGCGGGACGCGGTGGCGGACGCCACGGTCGTCGAGCCGGACCGGCCGATCACCCTGGACGCGCCTGACTCGCTGGTCACCGTGGCCGACGAGGCCCGGATCCGGCAGGTCCTGGCGAACCTGCTGGCCAACGTGCGCGCGCACACGCCACCGCGTACGCCGGCGACTGTACGGCTGATGGCGACGGACGCCACGGTCGTCCTGGAGGTCGCCGACGAGGGGCCGGGGATGGCGCCGGAGGAGGCCGAACGGGCGTTCGACCGGTTCCACCACGCGCGGGGCAGCGACGGCAGCGGGCTGGGCCTGGCGATCGTGGCGGCGATCGCGGCGGCGCACGGCGGGCGTGCCGCGCTGCGCTCGGCGCCGGGGGCGGGCACGGTCGTACGGGTCGAGCTGCCGCGTCTCGCCCCACTTCGGGAGCCTGTCGGCACGCCTCCGCATACCGGACCTACTGGCGGGTAGAACCAGGGAGTAACTTCCTACGGAGGTGATCCTCATGGCGCACGTGGACGAACGGACCGCCCGCCGCGTCGCCGAAGAGGCCCGCGAGCAGACGTGGCGTCTGCCCAGCTTCGGCAAGCAGCTCTTCCTCGGCGACTTCCGGCTCGACCTCATCCACCCCCATCCACGGGCGGATGAGGAGGACCGCGGCAAGGGAGAGGAGTTCCTGGCGCGGCTACGGGAGTTCTGTGAGACGAAGGTGGACCCCCGGGCGATCGAGCGCGAGGCCCGCATCCCGGACGACGTGATCAAGGGACTGAAGGCCCTCGGCGCCTTCGGCATGAAGATCCCCGAGGAGTACGGCGGCCTCGGACTCAGCCAGGTCTACTACAACAAGGCGCTCATGCTCGCCGGCTCCACCCACTCCGCGCTCGGCGCGCTGCTGTCGGCCCACCAGTCCATCGGCGTGCCACAGCCGATCAAGCTGTTCGGCACCGACCGGCAGAAGCGGGAGTTCCTGCCCCGCTGCGTCAACGAGATCAGCGCGTTCCTGCTCACCGAGCCCGACGTGGGCTCCGACCCGGCCCGGCTGCGCACCACGGCCGTGCCGGACGGCGACGAGTACGTCATCGACGGCGTCAAGCTGTGGACCACCAACGGCGTCGTGGCCGACCTGCTCGTCGTCATGGCCCGCGTCCCGAAGTCGGAGGGTCACCGCGGCGGCATCACGGCGTTCGTCGTCGAGGCGCGGAGCGAGGGCGTCACCGTCGAGAACCGCAACGCGTTCATGGGCCTGCGCGGCATCGAGAACGGCGTGACCCGCTTCCACCAGGTCCGTGTGCCCGCCGCCAACCGCGTCGGCAAGGAGGGCCAGGGCCTGAAGATCGCGCTGACCACCCTGAACACCGGGCGCCTCTCCCTGCCCGCCATGTGCGCCGGGGCGGCCAAGTGGAGCACCATGATCGCCCGCGAGTGGTCGAGGGAACGCGTCCAGTGGGGCCGCCCCGTCGGTGAGCACGAGGCCGTCGCCGCCAAGATCTCCTTCATCGCCGCGACGGCGTACGCGCTGGAGGCGATGGTCGACCTGTCCAGCGCGCTCGCCGACGACGAGCGCAACGACATTCGCATCGAGGCCGCGCTGGCCAAGCTGTACGCCTCGGAGATGGCCTGCCGCGTGGCCGACGAGCTCGTGCAGATCCGCGGCGGGCGCGGATACGAGACCGCCGAGTCCCTCGCCGCGCGCGGCGAGCGCGGCGTCCCGGCCGAGCAGCTCCTGCGCGACCTGCGCATCAACCGCATCTTCGAGGGCTCCTCGGAGATCATGCGGCTCCTCATCGCCCGTGAGGCCGTGGACACGCACCTGTCGGTGGCGGGCGACATCATCGACCCGGACGCCGATCTGAAGGCCAAGGCCAAGGCCGTCGGCCGGGCGGGCGGCTTCTACTCGACCTGGTTCCCGACCCTCCTCGCCGGAGCGGGGCAGCGGCCGGGGTCGTACGCCGAGTTCGGCCCGCTGGCCCGGCACCTGCGCTACGCCGAGCGCGCCTCGCGCAAGCTCGCCCGCTCGGTGTTCTACGCCGCCGGACGCTGGCAGGGCGGCCTCGAACGCCGGCAGGGCTTCCTCGGCCGCATGGTCGACATCGGTGCCGAGCTGTTCGCGATCAGCGCCGTCTGCGTCCGCGCGAAGGCCGACGACCGGCCCGAGGCGTACGAGCTGGCTGAGGCGTTCTGCGCGCAGGCGCGGGTGCGGATCGGCGAGCTGTTCGACCGGCTCTGGCACAACACCGACGCCCTCGACGCCAAGCTGGCCCGCAAGGTCATGGACGGCCGCTACACCTGGATGGAGGAGGGCGTGCTCGACCCGTCCATCCCCGGCCCGTGGATCGCCGAGCCCGAACCCGGCCCCAGCCGGCGCAAGAACGTCCACCACACCGTCGCCTGACGAGGGAGGACGGCCGGCTGCCGCGTTCGATCACTCCTGGCGGCCGGCCGTCGCGAGGGCTCTCGCGGCCTGCCAGGTGAAGGGCGGCCGATCGAGCTCAGGGTTTGCGGGTGAAGGTGAGGTGATAGGTCTTGCCTGCTTTGTAGGTCTGAGGAGCGGTCGGTCCGGTTTGGCCGCCGCGGTAGAAGATGTACGGCTGCCACTGTCCCGCCGTCACGTACGCCGTAACGGTTCTCGGTGCTGCGAATGTCGCCCACGATTCCGAGCCCGCGCTGCAGGTCGCCCAGGGGATCATCATGAGCGTGGTCTGCCGCTCCTTCACGGTGCCTTTCCGTACCGCCACCGACAGCTTGGCGAAGGACGTGTGCGCCCAGGAGAACCCGGGGCGGGACGGGATGCCGTACGTCGGCTTCCCGACCGCCCAGTAGTACGGACCCGACTGTGTGGGCGACCATTCGGCGGTCGCGCTGAACCGGATCTTCCGGTTGGTGGTCGGGATGGCGTAGGTCTCGACTCCGTCGGCCCCGGCGACGCCACCGAGGTACTCCCCGGCGATGCAGATGTCCGCCTCGTACATCATGCGATAGGGGTGCGCGAGGTTCGTGCCGATGCTGATCCGCTTGCCTCGGCGGGCGTCGAACCGCAACGTCACACGGCCGCCCTTGATCGTGAACGTCCGGCTCCCGATCGTCTGGGGGGCTCCGGAATCCGTGCCGTGCGGAGCGATGGAGACGACGACGCCGTAGTGGCCGTCGGGCAGCGTCCGGGACTTCGTGGAGGAGAAGGAGTACTGCCGGTGGGTGCTGATGTCGGCGAGCCACACATGGGCGGATGTCGTGTGCCCCGAACGATCGAGCGCCGTGACGGTGAGTGAGCCGCCGGCCGCCTCGGCCGGCGCCACGAGGGTGGCGAGACAGAGCGATGTCAGCGAGGAGATGGCGGCTGCCCGGCGTGCGCGGCCCATGTGTCGACCTGCTTTCGTGATCTTGAACGCGCACGCAACCTATCAAGGCGGTCTCCAGTTCCGCCGACATTTGCAGTGAGTCCGCATTCGGCTCGGAAAGGCCCGCTGTTCCTACCGATTCCCGGCGCGAGGCACTCGGCGGCCGCCAAGGGGTCGATCATGCTGCGGGGAAAGGCGTCCGGGGCTTCGTCGGAGTACCGGTGACAGATCTCGCTCACCGGAAGGTGCCCACGATGGACGATCGCCCATGAAGGGCGCACGGGTCGCCGAGCCCGCCGTACGCTCCCCCGACGCGTTCGCGGCGCTCTACGACGAGCACTTCCCCGCGATCTACAACTACGTCGCGAGCCGGCTGGGCCGTGACGTGGCCGACGACGTCGCCGCCGACACGTTCGTCATCGCCCTGCGCAAGCACGGGGGCTATGACCCGGAGAGAGGCCCCGTACGGCCCTGGCTGTTCGGCATCGCGACGCGGCTCGTCGCCCAGCACCGGCGGCAGGAGACGCGACGGTACCGCGCCCTGGCCAGGGTCGGCCGGGAGGAGATCACCGACAGCCACGAGAACCGGGTGATCAACTGGGTGCGCGCCGAGGGCCTCCAGCCGCGCCTCGCCGCGGCGCTGGCCGCGCTGCCGCGCGGTCAGCGCGACGTGCTGCTGCTCAGCGCCGTCGCGGAGTTCTCCCACGAGGAGATCGCCCAGGCGCTCGGCATCTCGTACGGAACGGTCGGGTCCCGGCTGAGCCGGGCCCGCCAGAAGGTGCGCTCCGCACTCGGGGAGGACAACGATGGATGACGAGCGCATGATCCGCAGCCTCCTCCAGGAGGCTCCGCCCTCCGCCGAGGTCGTCGCCGAGGGGCGGCGCCGACTGTACGCCGCACCGCCGCGCCGGTCGCGATGGCGGGTGCCCGGACTGGGCGTCGCCGGGCTGGGGCTGGCGGCGGCGGCCACGGCCGCCGTGCTCGCCGTCACCACGAGCGGTTCGCCGCCCGCGCCCGTCCGGACGACGCCCGCACGGCCGATGAGCGCCCGGCAGGTGCTCCTCGCGGCCGCGGAGAAGGCGGCGAGCGAACCGGTCGGACGGTACTGGCACACTCACGTGATCAGCGGCCAGGCGTACCACGTCGCGAAGGGCGACTATGTGATCGACGGCGCCCGGCACGAGATCGACCAGTGGACCGCCCGCAGTGCCGAGGACGACGACGTCTTCCGCAGCCGGTTCGCCGGCGCGGTCCCCCAGACGGCGGCCGACCGGGCGGCCTGGCGGCGGGCGGGATCGCCGAAGGTGTGGCGGGTTCTCTCGAACGGCCAGTACATCCGGCAGACCGCCACCCCGGAGCCGTGGGATCTCGTCCGGATGACGCCCGCTGAGAAGAGGGGCTACGAGAAGCTGGTCGCCCGCGTACGGAAACAGTGCGCCGGCCACCCGCAGGGCTGCCCGCAGCAGGAGCTCACCCAGGCTCAGCGGGAGGCGCTCGCCGACGACCCGGCGGCGCTGCGGCAGCGCCTGCTCACCACCTCGGGCAAGGGCGGTCCGGGCAACGTCCTCACCCAGGCCGGTGACTTCCTCGCCCAGCCCGGCTCGCCGAAGCTCGACGCGGCCGTCTTCCGCGTCCTGGCGGACACGCCGGGCATCCGCAACGCCGGGTCCGTGACGGACGTGCGGGGACGCGCCGCGATCGCGCTCACCGCCCGCTCCTCGGACTCGACGGGCACGTTCGACACCCAGCTCCTGCTGCAGCCCGGCACGTACCGCGTGCTGGGCACCCAGACGGTGCTGGTGGCGGGTGGCCGGGGGCCCGAGACGACGGGGATGAGGCCGGGCACCGTCTACACGGAACAGCTCTTCCTCGAGATGGGCTGGACGGACTCCGCGCCCCGCTGAGGCGTCCGGGCGCCCCCGGTGGTCGCGCCGCCCGTTCCGGCGCCGCGACCAGCCGGGGGCTACGTCCGCTCAGGCGCCGTGGGCCGCCTTCAGGCGCGGCAGGAAGCCGCGGAGCTCGGCCAGGACGGCCTCGGGGCGCTCCTCGGCGAGGAAGTGGCCGCAGTCCTCGATCATCGTGCCGGTGACGTCCTCGGCGTAGTCGCGCCAGACCGCCACGGTGTCGATCGTCTGCAGGAAGCTGTGCTCGCCCCACAGCGCCAGCAGCGGCATCGGGATCCTCCGGCCCGCGTCGGCCTCGTCGTGCGCGGCGTCCTCGTCCGCGGCGCGGTAGTCGTCGAAGCCGGCCCGCAGCGCGCCCGGCCGGGAGAACGCCCGGACGTACTCCGCGATGTCCTCCTCGGGGAGCGGCACGTGCGCCCAGGCGTCGATGAGGTACCGGACGTACGCGCCGGGATTCGCTCCGGCGAGGAGTTCGGGCAGGTCGGGCTGGAGGTGGAACAGCCAGTGCCAGGTGCGGCGGGCCAGGCCGGCGTCCATCCGGCGCCACATCTCGCGCGTCGGGATGATGTCCATGAGGACGAGCCGCTCGATGTCGCCGGGGTGGTCGAGCGCCCAGCGGTGCGCCACTCGTGCGCCCCGGTCGTGGCCGATGACGGTCGCCGACTCGTGGCCGAGCACGCGGATCAACCGGTGCAGGTCCTCCGCGCGGGTGCGCTTGTCGTGGCCGTCCCTCGGCAGGTCGCTGCGGCCGTACCCGCGCAGGTCGGGGACCACCACCGTGTACGCCTCGGCGAGCGGCGCCACGAGGTGCCGCCAGCAGTGTCCCGTCTGCGGCCAGCCGTGCAGGAGGACCAGCAGGGGCCCGTCGCCCGCCTGCCGGTAGTGCATGCGGATGCCGTTGACCGTCGCGATCGCCATCTCTAACCTCCTTATACGGTTATAGTCAGTCTAACCCTATGATGGGGTTATGGCGGACTGGCTCTGGGACGGCGGCCGGGCGAGCGTCGACCTGGTCAACACGATCCGCGACCGCAAGCTGGGCGGCCGCGAGACCCTGCGCACGCCCGCCGACCTGGCGGCCTGGCTGCGGGAGGCGGGCCTGCCCGGCGCCCCGGACGACGCCGGCCTGCGGGCCGTACGGCGGCTGCGCGAGGCCATCGACCTCCTCGCGTTCCCGGGCGTGAGTGCGGCCGACCGCGGGGCGGTCACGGACGCCGGGGAGACGCTCCCCCGGACCACGCGGGAGGCGGCCGACGTCGTCAACGCGGCGATCGCGGCCGCGCCACCGGTCCCCACACTGGCCCTGGACGATGCCGGGCGTCCCGTCGCCGCGCCGCGCGAGGAGTCCACGGCCGCCGCCCTGGCCCGTCTCGCCGTCGACGCGGTCGGACTCCTGACCGGCGACGACCTGCTGCGCGTCTGCGCCGCTCCCGACTGCGGGGTCCGTTTCGTCGACCGTTCCCCCGCCCGCAACCGCCAGTGGTGCTCGATGCGGCGCTGCGGCAACCGGCACAAGGCCCGGCGGCACTACGACCGCACGCGCTCCTGAGGCGGGGATGTCCGCCCGGTCTGCGATGATCGCCGCTGTGATCGACACAGCGGACCGCAACGCCCTCCGGGAGCACATCCGTGAGGCGCTCGCCATCGGGGACCTCGACTTCGACGCCGTCATCGAGGACTGCGTCGAGCACCTCCACGGCGTGGCGGAGGCCGGTCCGGTGCGCGCGGCGGCCGCGGAGATCGCGGCGGAGGAGTTCGCGGCCTACCGCTCCGACCAGGAGTCCTGGCCGGACCTCCTCGACGCCGACCGGCTGATCCGGGCGTTCCGGGAGCTGGAGATGGCCGGGATCGTCGCACGGGAGGACTTCGCGTGCTGCCAGAGCTGCGGCACCGCCGAGATCGGCGCGGAGGCGCCGGAGGGCGCCGGGATGCGCGGGTACGTCTTCTGCCACCACCAGGACGTGCAGGCCGCCGTCGCCGGCCACGGGGTGTACCTGGCCTACGGCACGTTCGGCGGGGACGAGGCCGCGACCACTCGAATCGGTGAAGAGGTCGTCGCCGTGCTGCGCCGCCACGGCCTCGCTCCGGACTGGAACGGCGACCCCGGCCGGCGGATCGCGGTGCCCATGACGTGGCGGCGGCGGCGCTTCGGGCGGCTCGCCGCCTGGCCCGGCGGCCCCGAGCCGGAGGACGCCGGCCCGCTCACGGTGACCTATCGCGACTACGCCCGAGGGCGCGGTGAAGACGACGGGGTGCCGATGCCGCTCGCCGGGGCCCGCCAGGTCCTGCTCGGCCTGACACCGAGGAAGGGCGACTTCGCGACGTTCGAGGGCCGGTCCGGCGCCATCGTCCAGCTGATCTGGGAGGACGGGCCCCGGCTGTGGCTGGAGAGCCCCGACACCACCACGCAGAGCTCGCGCGGCCGCCACGTGACGCCGGCCGAGGCGGAGGAGGCGATCCGCGTCCTCGCCGACGAGGACCGCGCGGACCTCGCGTGGCTCGGTGACCTCGAGGTCCGGCCCTGGTCCGACGGCTGAGCGGTCGCAGGCGCGATCCGGCCGCGTCCGCGCAGGGGTGAGCCGTCCAGAGGCGCGACCCCGCCGCGTCCCGACGGCCGAGCCGTCGCAGGCGCGATCCGGCCGCGTCCACGCCGGGCCGAGCCGTTCAGATCGGGGGGATCCGCTCGCGGCGCATCCGCGGGATCATCGGGCGCTTCTCCAGGTGGAGGACACGGTCCCAGGCGGCGTCGAGCTGGGCCTCCAGCTCCCGTACGCGCTTCTCCAGGCTCATGATGTGGCGGATGCCGGCCAGCGTGACACCCTCGTCGGCCAGTTCGATGACCCGGCGGATCCGGCCGACCTCGTACGCCGAGTAGCGCCGGTGACCGCCCGGCGTGCGCCGGGGGCGGACCACGCCGTACCGATCGAGGCGGTGCAGGAAGCGCCGGCGCGTCTCCAGCATCGCGGCGACCTGGCCGACGGAGTACAGCGGCCGGTGTTCTTCTTCAGTGAGGACCATGACGCGTGCCATCGTGGGGCACGGCACGCCGATCGGATGACCCGTACACGCCCAGGTTGTGCGCTTCTTTACGCATCGAGTGCGGAGCGCGTCTCTTCAGGCGTGACGGGGCGGGGCGCGCCGGCGCCCCGCCCCGTCCGGTGGTCCTCGGTCAGAGCCGCTCGATGATGGTGGCGTTGGCCTGGCCGCCGCCCTCGCACATCGTCTGCAGACCGTAGCGGCCGCCCGTGCGCTCCAGCTCGTGCAGGAGCTTGGTCATCAGAATGCTGCCCGTGGCGCCCAGCGGGTGGCCGAGCGCGATGGCGCCGCCGTTCGGGTTGGTCTTCTCCAGCGAGGCGCCCGTCTCGCGCGCCCACGCCAGCGGAACCGGCGCGAACGCCTCGTTGACCTCGAACACGTCGATGTCGTCGATCGACAGCCCGCCCCGCCCCAGGGCCTTCTCGGTGGCGGGGATCGGCCCGGTCAGCATGTACACCGGGTCGGAGCCCTCGACGACGAGCGTGTGGATGCGGGCGCGCGGCGTCAGGCCGTGTTCGCGGACGGCCTCCTCCGATGCGATCAGCAGCGCGCCGGCGCCGACCGAGATCTGGGAGGCGACCGCGGCGGTGAGCTCCCAGCCCTCGCGCAGCGGCTGCAGGCCCGCCATCTTCTCCAGCGACGTGTCCGCGCGGGCGCCCTCGTCCTTGGTCACGCCCGCGATGGGCGCGGTCTCCCGGTCGAAGTACCCGTTCTCGATGGCGTTGACGGCGCGCCGGTGGCTCTCCAGCGCGAACGCCTCCAGGTCGCCCCGCTTGAAACCCCACTTCTCGCACATCAGCTGCGCGCCGCGGAACTGGGAGATCTCCTGGTCGCCGTACCGCGCGGACCAGCCCTCGCCGTACGGGAAGGGCATGCCCTTCTCCAGCGCCATGACCACGCTGGAGCCCATGGGGACCATGCCCATGTTCTCGACGCCGGAGGCCACGACGAGGTCCTGGGTGCCGGACAGGACGGCCTGGGCGGCGAAGTGGATCGCCTGCTGCGACGACCCGCACTGCCGGTCGATGGTGACGCCGGGGACCCGCTCGGGCAGGCCCGCGGACAGCCAGGCGGTACGGGCGATGTCGAGCGACTGCGGACCGACCTGCATGACGCAGCCCATGATCACATCGTCGACCGCCTCCGGGTCGACGCCCGTGCGCTCGACGAGCTCCTTGAGAACGTGCGCGCCCAGGTCGGCCGGGTGCACGGCCGCGAGGGCGCCCTTCTTGGTGCCGACGGGGGTACGGACCGCTCCGACGATGTACGCCTCGGCCACGACGCCTCCAAGTATCTTCCCGGGTTCCGTCCCAACAAGAACCGAATGCTATTCGGTCAGTACCAGGTTACCTCGCTCCGCTCCCCCGTCCATATGACCGTGCCCACTCTCGGCATGAGCCTGCCGCCGAAATGGTGGGCGCGGACGAATCCCGCCGATTCCCGCCGAGACCATTCGTCGTCCCGGGCACCAGGATCCTCGGCGCTCCGCGCCGTCCGGCCGGAGCGGTCTGGATCTGAAGCATCGTTGAGGTTTTAGAGTGGCACGCATGGAACAGCCTCGATGGGACGCCTGCGAACTCACCGTGGGCCAGGTCGCGACGCGGAGCGGGGTCGCGGTCTCCGCGCTGCGCTTCTACGAGGCCAAGGGCCTGATTCGCAGTCGCCGCACCGCGGGCAACCAGCGCCGCTACACGCGCGACGTGCTGCGGCGCGTGGCGTTCATCCGGGTCTCCCAGCGCGTCGGCATCCCGCTGAACCAGATCCGCGACGCCCTGTCGCGACTCCCGGACGAGCGGACGCCGACCCGGAAGGACTGGGCCGCGCTCTCCGCCTCCTGGCGGAGTGAGCTCGACGCCCGCATCGAGCAGTTGCAGCGGCTGCGCGACGACCTGACCGACTGCGTCGGCTGCGGCTGCCTGTCGCTGAGCCGGTGCCGCCTGTCGAACCCGTACGACCGGTTGGGCGAGCAGGGCCCCGGCCCCCGGCGGCTGCTCAACGAGACGGCGGCGCAGGCGGCGTCCGTCGCCGAGCCGGACGCCTGCGACGGGGATCACTGCGGCTGAGGCACCGGCGCTTCGAGCTGCCGCTCGTACGCGGTGACGAGGGCGCCGAGCACGCCGGGAAACCGGGCGTCGAGGTCGTCGAGGCGCAGGGTGGTCCAGCGCCGGTTGCCGTCCTCGCGCTGACGGATCACGCCGGCCTCGCGGAGCACGCGGAAGTGATGGGTGAGCGTCGACGGCGCGACGTCCACGGGGAACGTCCCGCAGGCCCGCTCGGGAGCGGCGCGCAGCGTCCGGACGATCGTCATGCGTGTGGGATCCGACAGGGCGTGCAGGACGTCCAGCAGGTCGATCTCGGCGATGTCGGGGTGGGTGAGCGCGCGACGCTGCGATCGGGGCATGGCGGCGACCTCTCTTTCGACAATCATCGTACAACCGTGATACGACGTTCGTCGTACGACGAACGTCGAAAGTCGAAGAGGAGACGTCATGCGTGCTCTGGTGATGACCGCGCCGTCGGAGGGACCGGACCGTACCGAGGTCCGGGAGGTCGAGGCGCCGCGTCCCGGCCCCGGCGAGGTGACGATCGACGTGACCGACGCCGGGATCAACTTCCTCGACGTGATGGCCCGGCGCGGCGACGCCGGCTACGTCTCCGCGTGGCCGCACACGCCGGGCAAGGAGGTCGCCGGGGCGGTGCGCGAGGTGGGCGAGGGCGTGTCGGGCCTGGTCGTTGGGCAACGGGTCGCGGCGTTCACGCCCGGGGCCGGCGGCCTGGCCGAGGTCGCCCTCGCGCCGGCGGCGCTCACCGTCCCGATCCCGGACGCAGTGCCGTCGGCCACTGCGGCGGCGACTCCGCTGATGCTCACGACCGCCCTGCTCCTGCTCACCGACGCCGCCCGGTTCAGCCCCGGCGAGACCGTGCTGGTGCACTCCGCGAGCGGCGGTGTGGGCGGGGCGGTGGCCCGGCTGGTGCCCGCGCTGGGCGGCGGGCGCCTGATCGGCACCGTCGGCCGCGCCGACAAGGTCGCCGCGGCGAAGGAGAGCGGCTACGACGTCGTGGTCTCCCGGGACGGCGACGTGGCGGAGGCGATCCGCGCGTCCGGCGGCTCGGTGGACGTCGTCCTGGACCCCCAGGGCACCGCGCTGCTGGAGACCGACCTGGCCGTCACCGCGCCCGGCGGGCGCATCGTGCTGTTCGGCAACGCGGGCGGCGGGCAGGCGGCCGCGCTGCCCGACCTGCAGCGGCTGCGCGCCGGCAACATCGCCGTCGCCGGGTTCAGCATCAGCTCCCTGGCGGTCACCGCGCCGGGGCGCGTGGCGAGCGCCCTGCGCCGTCTCCTCGACCTGGTCGCGGACGGCCGGCTGACGGTCCCCGTCACCGAGGTCGGCTCGCTCGCCGAGGTCCCCGGCATCCACCAGCGGCTGGCCGAGGGCCGCGGCGCCGGCAAGTACGTCGTACGGGTGGCCGGATCCTGAGCGGACCCGCCGCGAAGGCGCCGAGCGGCCGCCATCGCGCCGTACGCGGTCAGGAGCCCTGGACGAGGCTCCTCAGTTTGGCGGCGGAGGCGGCGTCGGCGGGGAGGTGGGCGGTGAGGAGCTGGCCGGGGCGGCCGACGCATTCGAGCTTGACGTAGTCCAGCTCGATCAGGCCGGCGGTCGGATGGGCGATGCGCTTGCGGGCCGGGGCGTGGCCGCGGACGTCGTGGCCGCCCCACAACTCGCGGAACTCCGGGCTGTCCTCGGGAGTGCTGTCCACCGCCCAGCAGGTCGGCGGGTCGGTGGGCGTCGCCCTGACCGGCGTCGTGGTCTTCCGGGCGGTGCCCCGGGGGTGGGACCACGCGTTCGCGACCGGATGCGTGTTCGGGCTGGTTCTGATCCTCGTCGGCCTGTTCCTGCTCCTCGCCCTGCCCCGGACCCGGCGATGACCGCCGCCGCCCCGCAGGTCACACGTTAAACACCCGCCTGTTCCGGGCACGAGGCGGAAGATGCGTCGAACTCCCCCGCCCCCATGGCCGCGTCCACAGCCTCGAAGACTGCTGCGTTCCGCCGAGAGCGCCGCGCGTCACCCCGGGCGGGAGCGGGACGTCGTCGTGCAGTCCCTCAAGGCGGCCGGGGCCGCGCTGCTCGCCTGGGTGATCGCCGCCCTGTGGCTCGACGCGCCGCTGGCCTACCTCGCCCCGTGGGTCGCGCTCGTGATGGTGAACGCGACCGTCTACCGCTCGATCGTCAAGGGCGTGCAGCAGCTCGTCGCCGTCGTCGTCGGCCTGCTGGCCGCCACGGGCGCCTACCTGCTGGTCGGCGACCGGACCCTTACGCTGGCGATCGTGCTCGTGGTGATCATGCCACTGGCGTACTGGCGCGGGTTCGGCGACCAGGGCATCTACGCGGCCACGACCGCGATCCTGGTGCTCACCTCGGGCGCTCCGTCCGCGCATCAGCTCGTCTCCCGGCTGCTGGAGACCGGGCTGGGCACGCTCGTCGGCGTAGGCGTGAACGCCCTCATCGTGCCGCCGGTCCACCTGCGGGGCGCCCGCCGGACCATCGAGGCCTTCGCCGACGAGCTCGCCGAGCTGCTGAACGGCGCGGCCGCCGCGCTCCGGGAGACCTGGCAGGCGGACACGGCCGGCGAGTGGGTCCGCAAGGCCGATCGGACCGTCGCGCACGCCGAGGACGCCTGGGCGGCGATCGAGCGGGGCCGGGAGAGTCTGTGGCTCAATCCCCGCCGGCGGCGGGCGGAGGACCCGGACCCGACGCCCGCCCTCCCGCCGCTGGAGGTCGTCGCCAAGCGGACGGCGAGCCTGCAGCGCACGCTCGTGGACGCCTTCGAGGCCGGGATGCCCGAACCCGACCGGGAGCTCGTCGCGCTGTACTGCGACGTGCTCGACCACTGCGCCGACAGCGTACGGGCGTTCCGGTGCCGTCACTTCGAGACGCCGTGGCCGCCGCCGGCCGGGGACGACGCGCTGCGGGAGACGGACGAACGGCTGCGGGAACGGCTGCGCGCCCGCCGGTCCGGCGCGGACGGCGGGTCGGCCGACGAGGCCCTGTGCATCCCGATCGACCGGCTCCTCACCGCGCTCGACGACCTGCTCGCCTCCGAGTCCACCCCCGCCGAGGCGAACCGGTGACCGCGTAGCCGGACGACCACGCGCAGGTCGGCCGTACGATCGCGCCCGGGTCGGCCGTACGATCGCGACCGGGTCGGTTGGACGACCGCGACCGGTGTCAGCCCGGCGGTCGCGACCGGGTCAGCCGGACGGCTGGGCCTTCCGCAGCATGGCGAGGTGGTCCTGCAGATGGGGAAGCGTCTGCTTGGCGAGGGCGACCACCTCGGGCGAGGACCCCTGGGAGATCTGCTTCTTGGTCTTGGCGATCGCCCCCTCGTGCCCGCTGATCATCGTGCTGAGGAAGTCCTGGTCGAAGGTCTTGCCCGATTCGTTGCGCATCCGGTCCGCCGCGTTCGTGTCGGCGGGCGCCGGCGTCGACGGCAGGGAGACGCCGAGCCGCCGCGCGGTGGCGACGACCTTCCGATCGAGGTGGGTGTGGTCCGTCGCCAGCTTCCGGCCCGCGTCGCGCACCGCCTTCGTGGCGCCCTTCTTCTGCGCCAGTCCGCCGGCCTCGACCTCCGCGAGGTTCGCCTGGTGGATGTCGGCCAGCCAGGTGCGGTCCTGCTCGGAGAGTCTTCCCGGGGCCGGCGAGGCCGTCGGAGAGATCGTCGGCGAGGCCGTCACCCCCGACGGCTGCGCGCCCCCGGCGCCGCATGCCGCGCCCGCCGCGGCGAGGACGGCCGCCGCCGATAGCGCGAGCAGGTACGGATGACGCTGCATTGAGTGCCCCCTGTCGGTAGTCACCGTGTCACCCTCGGTAGTTGTCCTCGCACCCTACCCCCTGATGACCGGCCTCATGCAGCGGAGGCTTCCGCCGGGTTACGCTGGGCGCGGGTCGGACCGGAGGAGAAAAGCGTGAGTGGGGTCGTAACGCTCGTACTGTTGGCGATCCTGCTGGCGTTCATCGTCAGCCGCGTCGCGAAGCGGGTCGGGCTCGGCATGTCCCGTGACCGCCTGATCGGGCTCATGGTCATTTTCGTGATCGTGGTACTCATGGTGTGGGGGCAGCGCGCCGGTAAATAGCGTCCGCACTGAACCGACGGTGCCGCTGAGGCGTCATATCGCGTACGAAGCACTCTTCTGCCGGGAGACGATCGATGCCGCAAGTCAGCGCGCACGCCAGCGAGACCGCCTGTCATCTGCGCAGACTCGTGGACTTCGCCGAGCCCCGCCCGGACGACACCTGTCTCGACGTCGGCTGCGACACCTCCGGCCTCCTCGGCCCGTGGGTGCGCGAGATGACCAGCGCGGACGCCGCGTCCGTGCCCGAGGGGCCGTTCACGCTCATCACCGCCCGCCTGACCCCGACACCGGACGCCGACCCCGTCGCCCTGATCCGGCGGCTCCTCGGCGTCTGCGCTGGACGGCTCGTCGTCGCCGACGTCGTACGGACCCGGGCCGGCGACAGCGGCCGCGTCGAACGCGTCCGCGATCCCGACCGTACGACGACGCGCACGTTCGACGAGCTGGTGGAGCTGGTCCGCGAGGCCGGCGGGCAGACGCGCCGCCTCGACGTCTTCACGATCGAACGGCCGGTCGAGCCGTGGCTCGCCGCGTCCGACGGCGGTGACGACCTCCGCGCGGAGCTGACCGCCGAGCTCGACGGCGGGCCGAAGACCGGCGCCCGTCCCCGCCTGATCGGCCGGGAGCTGTGGTTCACCCAGTCGTGGGCGTACGTCGCGGCCGAGCCCGCTTAACGGGGATCGGGCGGGAGCAGCACCGCCGCGCCGTTGACCCGGTCGCCGGCCAGGTCCGCCAGGGCGCGGTCCGCCTCGGCCAAGGGGTAGGGCGTCACCATGACCTCCAGTCCGAGCCGGTCGGCGAGCCCGAGGAACTCCTCGCCGTCCGCGCGGGTGTTCGCGGTGACGCTGCGGAGCCGGCGTTCCTGGAACAGGTGGGCCTGGTAGTTGAGCGCCGGGACGTCGGTGAGGTGGATGCCGGCGATCGCGAGGGTGCCGCCACGGTCGAGGCGTTCGAGGGCGGCCGGGACGAGCTCCCCGGCGGGCGCGAAGATGATCGCCGAGTCGAGGGGCTCCGGAGTCGGGTCGAACGAGTCCTGCGCCGACGCCGCGCCGAGTTCCAGGGCGAGCGTCCGGGCCGCCGCCGCCCGCGTGAACACGTGGACCACGGCGCCCTGGGCGATGGCGACCTGCGCCGCCAGGTGCGCCGACCCGCCGAACCCCCAGATGCCGAGCCGGCCGGCCGGCGGGAGCGCGGCGCTGCGCAGCGCGCGGTACCCGATGATCCCCGCGCACAGCAGCGGCGCGAGCTCCGCGTCGGGCCGGTCGCCGGGCAGCGGATAGAGGTACGCCTCGGGGGCGACCGCGAACTCGGCGTATCCGCCGTGCGCGTCCCAGCCCGTGTAGGTCGAGTGGGGGCAGAGGTTCTCGTCGCCGCGCCGGCAGTAGGCGCACATGCCGCACGTACCGCGCAGCCACGCGACGCCGACCCGGTCCCCCGCGGCGAACCGGGCCCCCGGCGTGACGACCTCACCGACGATCTCGTGCCCGGGGGTCACCCCGGGCAGGTGCGGCGGCAGGTCGCCCTCGGCGACGTGCAGGTCGGTCCGGCACACGCCGCAGGCGCGTACGCGCAGCAGCACCTCTCCGGGCCCCGGCTCGGGCACCGGCCGGTCGACCGCCCGCAGCGGCCCGGTCTCGATCGGCCCGGGCTCGCGGACCTCCCACGCCAGCACTCCTCCACCCTAGATCTCGTCCGGGGGAAAGCGGGGGCCGGTCGCGGGTGATACCCAGTGACCGCCATCCGCGCCATGGAAAGGCACCCGATGACAGGGGACCCCCCGCCCGACCCGGCCGAGCGTTTCGACGAGGTCTTCGACGCCCACTTCGCCGAGATCCACCGGTACGCGGCGAAGCGGCTCGGCCCGGACGCCGCCGCCGACGTCGCGGCGCAGACGTTCCTGGAGGCGTTCCGGCATCGCCGACGCTACGACCCGGCTCGGGGGAGCATGCGCACCTGGCTGTTCGGCATCGCGACCAAGGTGGTCGGCAGGCACCAGCGGACCGAGACCCGCGCATTGCGGGCGCTCGCCCGCCTCGGCCCCGGCCGCGACGCCGAGGAGCACACCGACCGGACCGACGCGCGGGTCAGCGCCGAGGGCCTGCGCGGCGAGCTCGCCGAGGCGATCGCGGCGCTGCCGCGCGGGCAGCGCGACGTGCTGCTGCTCGTCGCCCTGGCCGATCTCAGCCACGACGAGGTCGCGGCGGCCCTGGGGATCCCCTATGGCACGGTCGGCTCCCGGCTGAACCGTGCCCGAACCAAACTGCGCAAGGCGCTGGGCGGGACCGATCCGATGCTCACTCTGGAGGAACAACATGGATGAGGTGCGGATGGTCCGGGACGCCTACCCCGAGCCCGCTCCGCCCACCGCCCGGGAGATCGCCCGGGCGAAGGCACTCCTGGCCAGGCCGCCGCGCCGTACGCCGCCCCGGCTGTGGTGGGGACTGGGCGGCGTCGTCGCGGCGGGCACGGCCGCCACCGTGTCGATCGCGCTCACCGGGGGCGCCACGCCCGGCGGAGGGAGCACGCCCGCGCCGGTCCGCACGGTGCGCCTGGACTACAGGGGCGCGTTCCTCGCGGCCGCGGACAACGCCGAACGCCAGCCGACCGGCAAGTACTGGTACATCGACACGTTCGACGGTCAGTCCTACATCATCCGCTCCAAGACGGGGACCTACGCGATCACCGGCGCGACCTCGGAGACGTTCAGCTGGCACGGTGTCAAGCGCGGTCTGGGTGAGGCGTACTACCGGCGCGACCTCCCGGCTCACCCGGTGGGCCGGCGCGACGAGAGTCTGTGGCGCAAGGCCGGGTCGCCGACGACCTTCCGGGTGTGGTCCGGTGATCACTACGACTCCTTCACCGCCAAGGGGACGAAGTGGAGCGTGGACGGCCCGAGCGGGATCGACCCGCACGGCGGCGGGGACTTCCTGGGCGCATCGGCCGAAGACCTGCAGAATCTGCCGACCGACTCCGCCGAACTCGCCAAGAAGTTCCTGAATTCTTCGCAGATGAGGAAGGCGACGGGTTTCCGGAACGGGAAGTCGCTACCGGCACCGGTCGCGGTGGCCAGCCTCAAGATACACAGAGTGGCGGCCCTGGTGGGGCTGTCGCCGACACCGCCGAAGGTCCGGGCGGGCCTGATGCGAGCGCTGGCCGCCCAGCCGGGGGTCCACGCGATCGGGCACGACACCGACCCGCTGGGCCGCCGGGGCGTCGCGCTGGCCTCCGACGACCGCCCCACGACGGTGACCGGCGAGTACGGCGGGCCGAAGGCCGAGCGGGGGACCTACCGCTGGCGCACGGTGGTCATCTTCGACGAGAGCACCGGCGCACTGCTGTCCGTGCAGAGCGAACTGACCAAGCCGGGCGGCCCGTACTCGGAGATGAAGCCCGGGTTCATCATCGACTACCAGGCCGACCGCACGTCGAACTGGACGGACACCAAGCCGAAGCCTCCGGCCGCGCTGCCGTCCTTCGACCGGCCTTAGGGTCGGATCCCGCCGGTGCTCGGAGGCCGTCCTGGACGGCCTTCCGGGCCCGACACGGGTCAGGACTTCAGGGGGATCTCGAACCAGACGGCCTTGCCGTCGTTGGTGGGCCGGGAGCCCCAGCGGGCGGCGAGCTGGTCGACGAGGTAGAGGCCGCGGCCGCCCTCGTCGGTCTCCCCCGCGCTCCTGATGCGGGGCAGCCGCATGTCCTTGTCCAGCACCTCGACCCAGACGGCCTTCTGCCCGCGCCGCAGCCGGAGCGTGAAGTCCTTCGTCGCGGGCTCGCGGCGGGTCAGGTCGGGCAGGTCCCAGGCGTCGTCGAACCCGCCGGGGCCGTCGAGGCCCAGCGCGCCCTCCAGCACGAACTCGCGCCGCGGGGCGGGGGTGTTGGCGGCGTGCAGCACGACGTTCGTGACGACCTCGGAGACCAGCAGGCAGGCGAGCTCGGACTGCTCGTCCAGCATCCCCCAGTCGGCGAACGTCTCGGCGGCCAGCCGGCGTGCCTCGGAGACCATGATCGGCTCGGCGGGGAACGTGCGCTCCTCGAAGCTCAGCCGGGTCGGCGCGGTGCGGACCACCACGATGGCCACGTCGTCGTCGATGTCGCCGGGCACCGCCTCGTACGCCGCGTTGGCGACCGCCTCGACGCCGCCGCGCGCGGCCTTGCGGACGGCCTCGTACAGCAGCTCGCGCGCCTCCTCGCGGCTGTGGTAGTCGCCGTCCTCCTTCGGCCGGCGCTCGATCAGGCCGTCGGTGTAGAGGACGAGGGTGCTGCCGGGCGGCAGCTCACGGGTCTCCTCCTCGTACCGGATCTCGCCGCCCACGCCCGGCTGGCGGACGCCGAGCATGGCGCCCCGGCCGGTGGCCTCCAACTCCCCCACCTCGCCGTCGAGGACGAGCAGCGGCGGCTGGTGGCCGGCGTTCGCGAAGGACAGGGTGCGGGACCAGGCGTCGTACACGAAGTAGGTGACGGAGACCAGCGGGATCTCCGATCCCTCGGCCTCCGCCCCGGTCGTGCCGGAGCGGACCGGGGTGCTCATGGTGCGCACCCATTCGTCCAGCTTGGCGAGGATGTCGGCCGGCGGCTTGTCGTCCTGCGCGAACGCGCGCAGCGCCGCCCGCAGCTGCCCCATGACGGCGGCGGCGCGGGCGCCACGGCCCTCGACGTCGCCGATGACCAGGCCGACCCGGCCCGCCGACAGCGGGATCACGTCGTACCAGTCGCCGCCGACCTGCGTCTGGATGCCCTGCCCGTGCGACTCCAGGGGGCGGGCCGGCTCATAGCGCCACGCGATCTCCAGCCCGTCGGGGCACGGCGGCCGGTCGCCCGGCAGGAGGTGCTTCTGGAACGCCAGGGCGGTCTCCCGCTCCTCCTCGAACAGCATCGCGTTGTCGATCGCGAGCGCGACCCGGCTCGCGATGGCGCCGATGAGGTCGCGGTCGAACCCGTCGTAGTGCGGATCGGGCCGTACGGTGATGCCGGACAGCGCCAGGCTCATCACGCCCAGCAGCTCGCCGCGTGCGAGCAGCGGAGCGGAGATGACCGACGTCACGCCGACCTCCTCGGCGAGCCGCTTGCTCGCCGGGTTCGGCGCCTTCATGTAGTCGGCGACGACGTCCTCGATCAGCACCGCGTCACGCCGGGTCATGGCCTTGGCGTTGAAGTGACCGGGCGGGTACTCCACCGTCTCGCCGACGTCCGCCCAGGTGCCCGCCGGCGGGATCCAGCCGGCGGCGTGCCGGGACACCCGGCGTACGAGCGTGTCCCCGCTGAACAGGTCGATGAAGCAGTGGTCCGCGAACTGCGGGACGAGCGTGTCGGCGACGCGCCGCAGCGTCTGCGGCAGCTCCAGCGAGGCGGCCAGGCGCTCGCCGACCCGCTCCAGCAGGCCGTAGCGCTCCTGGTCGCGCTGGTTGCTGCGCAGCGCCTCCCGGCCGAAGATGACGAGGCCCTCGATGCCGCCCGAGGGATGGCGCAGGGGCACGGCGTACGCGCGGGTGTAGATGGTGCTGCCGTCGGCCCGGACGTTGCAGAAGGTCCCCTCCCACACCGCGCCGCGCAGCACCCGCCGCGCCAGGTCCTTGGCCTGCTCGTGGTCCTCCTCGGCGACGCCGAGCGACAGCCACGACCGGCCGATGTACTCCGGGCCGCCGAATCCGAGCAGCGTCTCGGTGAAGGCGTTGGTGTACAGGACGTTGCCGAAACGGTCACAGACGATGACCGCCATCTCGACGGCGTCCAGGACGGTCTTCGGCGGCAGGAAAGCGTCGATGGGCGGATCACCCCTGCGCTTCATGGGCCTGTCACCTTGCGATCGATCACTCGGCCCCCCGGATGTGGTCCCCCCGGACTATTGAACGACGAATGCCGCGCCGGGATACGTCGAACCCGCAACTCAGCGCTTCGAGACGAAGACGTGAGAGGCGACACGGCGCGGAATCTCGGTGGAGCGGCTGTCGGCGGTGTCGTCACATGTCACTCGAATACCCTCATCGGCGGCCGCAAGCGTCACCTCTCGTCCCGGTTGGATCCCGATCTCCTTGAGCCTGACCATCAGCGCGCGATCGCCCTGCACCTGCTCGCTGATCCGCTGGACGACCACGGGCACCCCCGTCGCGGTGGCGACCTCGGTCATCAGCGCCAGCGGCTCCGCGGTCCGCGGGTCCGCCCACGCCTCGATGTCGATGTCGGCGCCGAGCTCGGCCAGGCCGGGGATCGGGTTGCCGTGCGGGCACGTCGACGGGCCGTCGAGCAGGGCGACCAGGCGCCGCTCGACCTCCTCCGACATCACGTGCTCCCAGCGGCAGGCCTCGACGTGGACGTCCTCCCAGGGCAGGCCGATGACGTTCACCAGCAGGCATTCGGCGAGGCGGTGCTTGCGCATGACCCGGACGGCCAGCGAACGGCCGGTGTCGGTGAGCTCCAGATGGCGGTCGCCCTCGACCTTGAGCAGGCCGTCGCGCTCCATCCGCGCGACCGTCTGGCTGACCGTCGGACCGCTCTGCGACAACCGCTCGGCGATACGCGCGCGAAGAGGGACGATGCCCTCCTCTTCGAGCTCGAAGATCGTCCGGAGGTACATCTCCGTGGTGTCGATCAAGCCGTGTGCGGTCAAGGCTTCCTCCAGTCTCGCCCCATGCTACGGCGGATCAGCGACGGTTGGGGAACCGAGGACGGCGGGGGGCGATCCTCCTACTCTTTTGTTATGAACGTTCCGCGCGGACCTGCTCTTCCCCGACGGATTCGGGCCGCGCGCCATGGGTAGATTGAGCGCGCCATGACACGTTTCGAGGGAGCCGAGCAGTACGTCCCGGCAGGGGCGGACCTCGACGGCCTGCGACGCGCCGTCCAGGACTGCCGGGGCTGTGACCTGTACGAGAACGCCACCCAGGCGGTGCTCGGATCGGGCACCGCGGCCGCGCGGGTCGTGCTGGTCGGCGAGCAGCCCGGCGACCAGGAGGACCGGCAGGGCGCGCCGTTCGTGGGCCCGGCCGGCCGGCTACTGGACAAGGCGCTCGCTGAGGCGGGCATCGAGCGGGGCGACGCATATGTCACCAACTCGGTGAAACATTTCAGATACAGCCAGTCCGGGCCCGGGAAGCGCCGCATCCACCAGACGCCCGACGCCGCCCACATCACGGCGTGCAAGCCGTGGCTGACCTCCGAGTTGCGGATCATCGACCCGGAGGTGATCGTCGTTCTCGGCGCGACGGCCGGCAAGGCGCTGCTGGGCCCCTCGTTCCGGGTGACGAAGCAGCGCGGGCAGCTGATCCCGCGCCCGCCGCTGGACGACGAGTCGGCCACGCAGAACGGCTTCTACGTCGCAACCGTCCACCCGTCGGCCGTCCTGCGCGCCGACGACCGCGACGCGGCGTTCGCCGGCCTGGTCTCGGATCTGAAGGTCGCCGCGCAGGTCCTGCACTGATCCTTTCGGGTCGGATCAGCCCGACAGGGTGGGATCAGCCCGACAGGGAGGCGCCGAAGGCCGCCTTGGCGGCGGACAGTCCGGCGGATCTCCCCCCGAACACGGTCATGCCCGCGATCCCCTGCCCGGGGTAGATCGAGACACCGCCGTCGCCGTCGTTCTCGCCGGGCGTGCCGACGGCGAGATCGAGCCTCGTGTCGCCGTCGAGGTCGGCCAGGGACAGCGCGGCGCCGTACCGGTCGCCGGCCTCCGCGACGCCCGGCACGCCCTCGGTGTCCTGGCTGAACGACGAGGAGCCCGCGCCGAGGTTCCAGTGGGTGTCGCCGCGCAGGACGGTCACGGCCCCGGCGTTCCGGCGCTTCCCGATCGCCTCGCCGGGGGCGCCGACGACCACCTCGGCGCGCCCGTCGCCGTCCCGGTCGCGCGCGACGACCGCCGCGCCGAACTCGTCGCCCTTCTCCCCCTTGCCGGGCACGCCCTTGGAGTCCTGCCCGTACGCCCGCGAATGCCGCAGGTCACCGCCCGGGTAGATCTTCACGAGCCCGCCGTGGGCGCCGCCGGGGTCGCCCGCGACGACGTCGCCGCGGCGGTCCCCGTTCACGTCGGCGATGGCCAGGCCGCCGGTGGACCCGACGCTCGCCGTTCCGGACACCGCGCGCAGGCCGGTCCTCGATCCGTGGAGGATGCGGAGGACGCCGTCGGCGTTCCAGGCCGCGTCGGCGTACCCGTCGCCGTTCACGTCCCCGGCCGCGATCGCGACCCGGCGGGCGGTCCGGCCCTTCACGGTGGCGACGACCGTCGGAACACCGGTGGCGAAGCCGATGACCAGGAGCGCGGAGTCGCCCGCCACCAGGAGGTCGGGACGCCCGTCGTGGTCGACGTCGCCGACCGCCAGGGCCCGGCCCGCCCCGCCTCCCGGCGTCAGGACGGCCCGGCGGCTCAGACCCGACCTGCTCCCGGCGAAGATCTCGATCGTGCCGCGGCCCGGCGCGCCCACGGCCAGGTCCGTACGGCCGTCGCCGTCGAAGTCCGCGGTCGCGACGGCCGTCCCGAACGCCCCTCCGGACCGGAGCGGCGCGAGGACCCGGTGACGTCCGAGGTCGACGCCGTTCCGTGAGCCGTACACGACCGTCACCCGGCCGCCGCCGCTCGCGGCCGGCGCCCCGATCACCAGGTCGCCGTACCCGTCGCCGTCGAGGTCGGCGACTCCGGGGGTACGGGCGGCGGCACGGGCGGGAGCCGCGCCGAGCGCCGCGGGCAGACCGATCAGGGCGAGCGTCAACGCCGCTCGCATGCGTCGCTGCATGAAGGGACCTCGGTTCCGGGCGGGTCGGAAGATCACTTAGGCGGTGCGAACGGTAGTGGGCCGATCGCTCCCGGGCAACGCCCCGCCGCGGCGAGTCCTCTCCGTCCCCGGCTATCCGTCGGTGGTGTAGCGGAGGAAGGACGGGACGGCCAGCCCGACCAGGACGACGAGGACCGCGCAGGCGATGCCGCCGCCGACCCAGGACGCGGTCGCGCCGACCGCGGCGCCGACGGCCCCGGCACGCAGGTCGCCCAGCCGGGGACCGCCCGCGACCACGACCGTGAACACCCCCTGCAGGCGGCCGCGCATCTCGTCCGGGGCGTACGTCTGCAGGATCGTCTGCCGGAACACCGACGACACGAGGTCGGCCGCGCCGCCGAGGGCGAGGAACAGCAGGGCGAGCCACAGCGAGTGCGCGAGCCCGGCCGCCGCCACGGCGAGTCCCCAGGCCGCGATGACGGCGATCAGGGCGACGCCCTGGCGTCGGATGCGGCCGATCCAGCCGGACAGCAGGCCGCCGACGACGGCGCCGACGGCGATGGCCGCGACCAGCCAGCCGACGGCCTGCTCACCGCCGAAGCGGGTGTCGGCGACCTCCGGGAACAGCGCCCTCGGCATGGCCACGCCCATCGCGATGATGTCGACGACGAACGACATCATCAGCACCGGCCGGGTGCCGAGGAACCGCAGGCCCTCGAAGACCGAGCGCAGTCCCGGACGGTCGGACCTGTCGCCGAGGGGCGGCATCGCCGGCAGGCGGATCGCGGCGTACAGCCCGACCGTGAAGAGCACGGCGTCGATGCCGTACGCCAGCGCGTACCGGTTGTTCCCGATCACGACACCGGCCAGCACGGGGCCGATGAAGGTCGCGGTCTGGGACGCGGTGAAGTTGAGGGTGTTGGCCGCCGGGACGAGCGTGACCGGCAGCAGGCGCGGGATCACGGCGCCGCGGGTCGGCGAGGTGATCGCGAATCCGACCGACTGGACGACGACCAGTCCGATGATCAGTGGAACGTTCCCGAGGTGGAGCATCGCCTGGATCAGCAGGCCCAGCGTGGCCGCCCACGTGACGAGCGACGCCAGGACGAGCAGCCGCCGGCGGTCCATGGCGTCGGCGACCGCCCCGCCCCAGAGCCCGAAGACGATCAGCGGTATGAGGTTGGCCGGACCGAGGAGTCCCACCCACAGCGAGGACTTCGTCAGGGCGTACACCTGGACGGAGATCGCCACCGAGGTGAGCTGGAAGCCGGTGAACGAGACGGCCTGCCCGAGCCACAGCCGCCGGAACGACGGGTCGCTCAGGGGACGCGTGTCGATCGCCGCTCGCCGCGCCAGCCCGCGAAGGCCCGAGGTGGGGGCGGGCTGCGGCGCCGGTGAAGGGGCGTCCTCGGTCGCGGAGTCGAGCTCGGAAGAGGGGGGATCGGGGTTCGGACTCACGGCCTAAGTCTCTCGATGACCCATTCGCCCTCTTCGTTCGGGTGGGCGCGGCGGTAGCGGAGCCGGTCGTGTAGGCGGTTCGTCCGCCCCTGCCAGAACTCCACGGTCGCCGGGACGACGCGGTAGCCGCCCCAGAAGTCCGGCATGGGCACCTCGTCCGGCCAGCGCGCGGCCAGTTCGGCGTACCGGCTCTCGATCGAGCTTCGGTTCGAGACGACCGCGGACTGGTACTCGCTCGCCCAGGCCCCGAGCTGCGAGCCGTGCGGGCGGGTCTGGAAGTACTCCTCCGACTCCTCCCGCGACAGGCGCTCCGCGACGCCCTCGACGATCACCTGGCGGCGCAGCGGGTGCCACGGGAACAGCAGGGCGACACGGGGATCGGCGGCGATCGCCTGCGCCTTGCGGGACCGGTGGTTCGTGAAGAAACGGAACCCTTCCGGGCCGTACCCCTTCAGCAGGACCGTCCGCGTGCTCGGCTTCCCGTCGGCGTCGACGGTGGACAGGATCATCGCGTTGGGCTCGGGCAGACCCGCCCCGACGGCGTCGGTGAACCAGGTTCCGAACTGGGTCAGCGGGTCGGCCGCGAGGTCGCGGGCATGTAGGCCCACACCGGAGTACGACTCTCGGAGGGCGGCGACATCAAGGTGCTCCACGACAGGACATCCTCTCGCGAGAGACCATGGACGACGAGACAAGGTTCCCGCGAGAGTTGCTCAAACGGAAAGAATTGCGCATCTCACACCCCCCCGGGTACGGCTCACGGAGGATGAAGCGGTTCAATTACCAGTTGGCGTCTGTACATCAAGGGGACGAAAGGCAGGACAGAACATGTCCGACTTCAAACCCGGCCTCGAAGGCGTGGTCGCCTTCGAGACTGAGATCGCTGAACCGGACAAGGAGGGCGGCGCTCTCCGGTACCGGGGAGTGGACATCGAAGATCTCGTTGGCCGCGTCTCCTTCGGCGACGCATGGGGGCTGCTGGTCGACAACAGCTTCACCCCCGGACTGACCCCGGCCGAGCCGCACGTGCTGCCGGTGCACTCCGGTGACGTCCGCGTCGACGTCCAGAGCGCGCTGCCGATCATCGCTCCGGCGTACGGCATGCGCCCGCTGCTGGACATCAGCGACGAGCAGGCCCGCGAGGACCTGGCCCGTACGTCCGTGACCGCGCTGTCGTTCGTGGCGCAGAGCGCCCGCGGCCTCGGCCTGCCGATGGTCTCCCAGAACCGCGTGAACGAGGGCAAGACGATCACCGAGCGGTTCATGATCCGCTGGCGTGGTGAGCCCGACCCGAAGCACGTGAAGGCCATCGACGCGTACTGGGTCTCCGCCGCCGAGCACGGCATGAACGCCTCCACCTTCACCGCCCGCGTCATCGCCTCCACCGGCGCCGACGTGGCGGCCTCGATCTCCGGCGCCATCGGCGCGATGTCCGGCCCGCTGCACGGCGGCGCCCCGGCGCGCGTCCTGCCGATGATCGAGAAGGTCGAGCAGCTCGGTGACGCCCGCAAGGTCGTGACCGACATCCTGGACAACCACGAGCGCCTCATGGGCTTCGGCCACCGCGTCTACCGCGCCGAGGACCCGCGCGCCCGCGTGCTGCGCCGTACCGCCAAGGAGCTGAACGCCCCGCGGTTCGAGGCGGCCAAGGCGCTGGAGGACGCCGCCCTCGCCGAGCTGCGCGAGCGCCGTCCCGACCGCGCGATCGAGACGAACGTGGAGTTCTGGGCCGCGGTGATCCTCGACTTCGCCGAGGTTCCGCCGCACATGATGCCGGCCATGTTCACCTGCGCCCGTACCGCGGGCTGGGCCGCGCACATCCTGGAGCAGAAGCGCACCGGGCGTCTGGTCCGTCCGAGCGCCCACTACGTCGGCCCGGCGTCCCGCCCGGTCACCGACGTCGAGGGCGCCTCGGAGGTGCTGGACAAGCGCTGAAGGAGTCCCGCTCCGTACGGCCCGTGATGCTCCCGGCACCACGGGCCGTTCTGGCGCCGAGGAGGATCAGGCCGTGTACACCGGTCCCCGCGACGAGGAACCCGACGAGCGCGACGCCGAACTGCTGCGCTACGAACGCGAGCGGCGCGAACGCGCCCGGCGGCGCGACGCGGTCTCCTGGCGGATCATCGCCTGGGTGATGGCCGGCGCCCTGGCCCTGCTCGCGTACGACTCCGGCGGCGCGGCCCTCGACGCCCACCGGCAGGGCCGCCCGTGGCTCTACCCGGCGGCCGTCTCGGCCGCCTGCGTCCTCTGCCTCCTCGGCCTCGCCGTCCGGGCCCTCCGCCGCCGCTGAGCCGGGGACGGCCGGGCGTCTCAACTCCTGGAAAGGTCCGCTGCGAAGTGGCCGGGCTGAACTAGGCTTGCTG
The DNA here is from genome assembly GCF_024055675.1 of Actinoallomurus rhizosphaericola. Taxonomy (NCBI): domain Bacteria; kingdom Bacillati; phylum Actinomycetota; class Actinomycetes; order Streptosporangiales; family Thermomonosporaceae; genus Actinoallomurus; species Actinoallomurus rhizosphaericola. Next base: position 649,138 of record NZ_JAMXMW010000002.1, read on the forward strand.
CACGTGACCGACATCGTGATCCCCGACAGCCTCAAGCCCGCCGACGGCCGCTTCGGCTCCGGGCCGTCGAAGGTCCGCCTCGAGCAGCTCGCCGCCCTGGCCGAGTCCGGTTCGACCTACCTCGGCACCTCGCACCGGCAGCGGCCGGTCAAGTCCCTCGTGGGGCGGGTCCGCGAAGGGCTGGCGCGGCTCTTCTCCCTGCCCGACGGCTACGAGGTCGTGCTGAGCAACGGCGGCACCACGGCGTTCTGGGACGCCGCCGCCTTCGGGATCGTACGGGAGCGGTCCCAGCACCTGGTGTTCGGCGAGTTCTCCTCCAAGTTCGCCAAGGTCACGAAGAAGGCGCCCTGGCTGTCCGACCCGTCGGTGCTCCAGAGCGAGCCGGGGTCGCGCCCGTCCCCGGTGGCGGACGACACGGTCGACGTCTACGCCTTCACCCACAACGAGACGTCCACCGGCGTCGCCATGACGATCGAGCGGCCGTCGGACTCGGGCCTCGTGCTCGTCGACGCGACCAGCGGCGCCGCCGGGCTGCCCGTCGACGTGACCCAGACGGACGTCTACTACTTCGCGCCGCAGAAGGGCTTCGCCTCCGACGGCGGGCTCTGGCTTGCGCTGATGTCCCCGGCCGCGCTCGCCCGGATCGAGGAGATCGCCGCGTCCGGCCGGTACATCCCGGACTTCTACGATCTGACGGTCGCGGTGACCAACTCCCGCAAGGACCAGACCTACAACACGCCGGCGGTGGCGACCCTGCTGCTCATGGCCGAGCAGATCGAGTGGTTCCTGGAGCACGGCGGCCTGGACTGGTCGACCGGCCGCAGCGCCGACTCCGCGCGGCGCCTCTACACCTGGGCGGAGAAGACCTCCTACACCACGCCGTTCGTCGCCGACCCCGCCCACCGCTCGAACGTCGTCGGCACGATCGACTTCGAGGGAGTCGACGCCGCCGAGGTCGCCAAGATCCTGCGCGCCAACGGCATCGTCGACACCGAGCCGTACCGCAGCCTGGGCCGCAACCAGCTGCGCATCGCGATGTACCCGGCGATCGACCCCGACGACGTCGAGGCGCTCACCGCCTGCATCGACCACGTCGTCGAGCGCCTCTGACGAGCCGTTCGACGCCGCCCCGCACCGCCGCCACGGCCACATCGCCGTCGCCACGGTCAGGTCGCCGTCGACGTCGACGTCGACGTCGACGTCGACGGACGATGACCGGTTTGCCGGGCTCGTCGCGTCAAGACCGGCGTCGACGTCGCGTCACTCCTGAGGGGATTCGTGGATCGCGCTCGGCTGCCAAGCTGCGAGGAGATCGTCCGGTCCGAACACCGAAACCCCTCCGAGCCCTGACTCAACGCCGTCGCGGGAGATCGCCAGTAGAGGCGTGGAGTCGTCGGCGCCGGACAGCTTCGACCGATGCAGGATCAGCCGGCTGAGATCCGCCCCGGCGAACGGGCGGTTCTCGAGCCACTTGATCGACCCGACGCAGGTGATCGTCTTGGCCACCGGAGCGCGGTCGGCGCCCACGACGTCGATCTCCGGGTCGTTCGTCCGCGTCCAGTAGCCGCCGACGGCCTGCGTACCTTCGGGAAGACGGTCCGGCAGGCGGCGAAGCGCCTCACGGATCACCGGCTCGATCGCCCGGCCGCGCCACGTCGTCCAGGATCGGCGGAGGCGCCGCATGACCAGGTCGCCGCGCCCTCGCTCGATCTCCGCCATGTACGGGCCCAGGTGAGCCAGCCAGAACCGCAGATGCGGATCGGCGACCGAATACCGGGTCTCACGAGACGGCTTCACGGACAGCGGGACATCCGCCTCGACGATGCGCTTGGTCACCAGAAGGTCGAGTGCCCGGGTCAGCGAAGCATGCGCCAGGTCACCCGCCGCCCGGCCGATCTGCGTGAAGGTCCGCTCGCCCGACCCGATCGCGCCGAGAACCAGCCGCGCCTGGGAGTCGGCGGGGAACTCGGCGGCCAGTGACCGCTCTCCGCTGACCAGCAGCGCCGAGGTCGGGTCGGTGACCGCCACGGCCAGGTAGTCGAGTGTGGAGAACCCGCTCGGCCACTCATCGAGGATCAGCGGCAGACCACCGGTCACCAGGTACGCGTCGAACGCCTCCGCCGCCGGCAGGTCGAGCATCGCGGCCGTGTCCGCAGGGCTCAGCGGCGGCACCACCATCTCGGTCGCCCGCTGGTGGAAGGGCCGGCCGTACTCGTTGAGCGCCTCCATCATCGCCAGGTCCGATCCGACACAGATCAGGAACGCCGGCTGCCGGGCCAACTCGCGATCGAAGATCTTCTGCAGAGTGCCCTCGAAGCCCGGATCGTTCTTGATGAGGTACGGCATCTCGTCGATGACGACCACGCTGGGCCGGTCCGGCAGCCCACCGGCGAGCAGACGAAGCGCGGCGTCCCAGGTCCGTGGCGACTGGTCGGCGAAGAAGGCCGCGGCCGGTAGGTCGCTGCCGGCCACGGCCTCGGCGAAGAGCGCCAGATCGGCCTCGACGCTCGGCTGCGCCGAGGCCGTGAAGTAGACGTACGGCACGCCCACCCGGTCTACGAACTCCTCGACGAGCCGCGACTTGCCGACCCGCCGCCGACCGCGCATCAACAACGCCCGCCCAGGCCGCCCCGCCCGGCCCCCGGTGGCGACCCGCCCCAACATCCTGTTCAGCGTGGCCAGCTCGCGATCACGCTCGATGAAGCCGACCACCCACCGAGAATACTTCCAGCGACGAAACTTTCACCGATGAAAGTATTTTCACCTTGCGGTGACCACGTACGTTCGCCTGGTCCGGTGGCGCCCCGGGCCGAACCCGCCGGGTCTGCCCCAAACGATCCGGCGCTGTCACCTCAGCAGGAACAAATCCCTGCTGGGGTGACAGCGCCGATGACGACCCCACGGCTGGGCCGTCCACCTCACCACCGACCACCCGCCGGGGGTTGTGGAGGCGTGCGTCTGCCTCTCAGATCACCGGCGTTCACTGCTGATAGAGAGCAGTAGCGGCCAGTGATCACGCCGATCGGCCGGCGGGCGCCCGCCTCAGCTCCACGTACCGCTCGTGGAAGTCCCTCGCGTAGCCCGTCTCCGCGTAGCGAGCCGTCAAGGCGGCGTCCAGGTCTCCGGCCCGCGCGAGGACCGACTTCACATATCGCGGTGATGCCAGGGCCTGGCGTCCGAGGTCGGCGGCCGTGTCCGGCTCTCCCAGGTGGACGGCGGCCAGGGCGAGGTCGATCCGCACGATCGCCTCCCGGCTGGTGGAGCGATCCTCGGCGGGGCCCTTCTCACTGGCGGCGAGAGCGCTCTCCGCCTGTCTTCTGGCCTGCCGGTAGTCCCCGAGCCACAGGGAGACCGACGCCGCGTGCGCGGTCATCGCGTAGTCCGCCAACGCGCGGCTCTCGATGCCGTGATGGGCGGGAGCCCGGACCGGCAGGCGCTCGTACAGCCCGGCGGCCTCTCGGAGCAGGCCGTCACAATCATCGCGGTGCCCGAGCCGGGCGTGCGCCCGCGCGGCCTGGGCGCGGAGGCGGACGGCGATGGGGTGGGTGGCGGGGGCTCGGGCGATGCCCTTCCGGGCGGCGGTCACCGCGTGGGCGGGGCGGTCGGTGTAGGTGGCGATCGAGGCGAGGGCGTCGGCGGCCCACGCGCACAGTACGTCGTGGCCGGCCTGGTCGGCGTGCTCGAACGAATCGATTGCGTACGCCTCGGCGGTCAGGGGATGGCCCAGGTCGTGGGCGAGCCAGGCGAGGAGTTCGGACAGCCAGGCCGCCCAGACGTACAGCTCACGCCCCTCCTTGAGCGTGTGCGGGCCCCGGATCAGCTCGTGCACGCGGGCCCGGTACGCGCGGGCGACCGCGAAGACCTCGGCGGGCGGCTCGCTCGTGTACGACCGGTCGATGGCGGCCACGGCCGCCTGGAGGTGGTCGAACGTCCCGGCACCGACCGCTGATGCCCCGGCGAACCGGGTGAACTCCATCGCCTCGCCCGCGGCCTCCCCCAGCACCGCCGCCATCGCGGCGGGTGCGACCGACGCGGCCAGGCCGAGGCGGAGGGCGTCGCGGCGCTTCGTGGCATCCACCTCCCTCCCCTCCGAGCCTGCGCCGTCATCGCCGCATCCAGCCAGACCCAAATCCGGCGGAGGCCGGAACAACTCCTCCTCGGTCGTGTCGAACGCCGTGGCGTAGGCCGCGGTCCAGTCGCGGGGGAAGTGCTCGCCCTTCTCCCAGCCGAGGATCTGCCGGACGAGCGAGGGCACGGGCGGATACGGCCGGCCGGTGGCCTTGAGCAGCCGGCGCGCCATCTCGGGCTTGTTCCACCCGCGCCGCTCGCGTTCCGCTCGTAACCGCGCCGCCCACCACGGCAGCGCCTTCTCGTCGGCCACGGCCCCTCCTCCGGATCGACCCCGACACCCCGGACACACGCAGAGTGTCCGCACGCTGTCGCCCAGTATCGGTCTTCTGCGACGTCACCGCAGCGGCTTCACTCGACGTCACCGACGAACACGAAAGGTGACGTTCCGATGACGGCTTCTTCCCCTGCGGGTCCGGTGACCCCGGCGTCCGTCGACGCGCGTACGGCGCGGCTCACCGAACGGCTGGCGGACGCGCTGACCGCGCGCGGGTTGCGCGCCCGCGTCGCGCGGGGCGCCCGGGTGCTCGCGAGCAACCCCGCCGGCGATCCTCCGGACGGTGATCACCGCGCGGCGGTGCTGAGTCCCGGGCTGCGGCAGACCGTGGTGTGCGGGACCGATCGCGACGGGCGGCTGCTGTGGTTCTGGCAGTGGTCCGGTCCGACCCGCGAGTCTCCGCCGGAGTACGAACCGTTGTGCGCGGCGGACGACATCTCCCACGCGGCCGACCGGATCGCCCGCGTCCTGCGGGTCGTCGACGGGCCGACGCGGGAGGAGGAGCGGTGAGGCGCTCGGCCGGCCGTGCCCGGCGGCACCCACGGGCGTCGGGGGACGCGAACCGGAACCTGCAGGCGGAGGCGGTTGCGGCGAGCCTGCAGAGCGCCTACCGCGGGTGGGTCATCATCTGGTCGGCCTGGCGGCAGGCGTTCACGGCGTTCTGCGCGCTCGGCGCCGACCCGCTGATCATCGATGACACGTCCGTGTCCCGCCTGCTCGGGCGGATCGGTGAGGTCGAGTTGGCCGCGACGATGGGCGGCACCGGGGAGGACGTGAACGCCCGCCGGGCGGCCGAGACCATGCGGGACCGAGCCCGGCCTCCACGCTTCAGCCGTGAGGATCGAGCTTGACTACAGGCGGCTCCGCCTCATCGAACCAGCCGGCCGAACGAATCGCCTGCAACGTCCGTGCACGTCGCTCAGGATCGGCCCGGTCGAGGAACAACACGCCGTCCAGATGGTCGGTCTCGTGCTGAACGCAGCGGGCGAGCATGCCCGAGCCGACGATCTGCACCGGATCGCCATGAGCCGTGTAGCCCTTGGCGACCACGTTCATACGGCGTTTGGTGTCCAGATAGATCCCGGGAATCGACAGGCAGCCTTCCGGGCCGTCCTGCTCCTCCTCATCAGGGAACTCCAGGACCGGATTGACCAGATGGCCGAGCTCGCCCTCGGCGAGGCTCTCGTTGAACGTGAAGACCCGCAGGCTCACACCGATCTGCGGAGCCGCGAGCCCGGCCCCGTTGTTCTGGTTCATCGTTTCCGTCAGGTCGGCGATCAGCGTACGCAGCTCCGCGTCGAAGTCCACGACGGGCATCGCCGGTTTCCGGAGGATCGGGTCATCGAACAGGCGAACAGGCTGAACGGTCATGCGTCGAGTCTTTCATTACAGCTCGGGCGGCGGGGCGGCGCCGTGGTCGGCGTCGGGCGGGCCCCAGGGCAGGCCGTGGCGCTCGCAGGCGCGGCGCAGCTCGCCCAGGTCCGGCGGGAACGACACCCGCCGCAGGACCCGGCCCACCGGGCTCCACACGACCAGGCGCGGCGCCTCGGACTCGTCGATGCCGACACCGCCGAGCGCCTGTCGTGTCACGCTCCATTCGGTCCGTCCGAGGCGCGTCACCGAGGAGATGCCCGAGGCGGAGACCCGCAGTTGCGGGCGGTTGCGGTCGTACAGCCACGTTCCCGCGAGCCCGAGGACCAGTCCGGTCGGCGCGGACCACGACAGCGCGGTCCAGAACCCGCCGAGGTCGCCGCGCAGCCAGATCGACCCGAGGACCGCGACGAGCTCGCAGAGCGTCGCGGTGACCGCGTAGGCGAGCACGCGGGTGCGCCGGGGCACGTCGAGCTGGACGGGAGGCAGGGTTCCGGCGTCCTCCTCCGTACGGGTGATCGACGGTTCGGGGGCGGCCTCGATGCGGGTCATCGAGCCGTGGAACGCCGCGTTGACGTACGCGTCGTACTCCGCGTCGGTGATCGGCAGCCGCATCCGCTGCGCCGACTCGCGCAGGTCCGTACGGGAGATGCGCAGCATCGACAGCGGCGCGGCGAGGAACTCGTCGCCGTCGTCGTCGTACATGCGCAGCCAGGCGTGGCCGTCGACGGTGAGGAGCTCCATGCCGCCGATGCGGTCGCGCGGCATCCGCAGGATCACGTCGCCCGCGCCGTCGGCCCAGCCGATCCCGTCCTCGTCGACGACGAGGCGGCCGCCGGGCACGCGCGCGAAGATGTCCGGCAGCCCGGCGAGGCCGTACTGCGACGGCCTGCGCACGCCCTGGTCGGGCGTGACGACCTGGTAGCCGCGCTCGCTGAGCGCGTGCGTGAGCTGGAAGGCGTCCAGGCCCTCGGCGGGGAGCCGCGCCAGGACCTGCAGCCGGTGCCCGAACACGGTCGCGACGGTGTGGCGTCCGGTCAGCGTGCCCGACACCGGGTCGACGGCCGTGCCCGGGCCGACGACGACGGCGGCGACGTGGTCGGCGCGGACCCGCCACTCGGCGACCGTGGCGTGCCGGACGCGCAGCTCCGTCGGGGTGATCGACCAGGACAGCGGGGCGCTCGTCAGCCGCCGGCGGCGGGCCCCCAGCACCGCGACCGCGCCGACGACCGCCCACAGGCCGCCCATGACCCGGTCGCCGAGGCCCGGCGTGCCTTCGAGGGCGATCCGGGCGATCATCGTCAGGGTCAGCAGCGCGAGGAGGAATCCGAGCGCCACCGCCCGGCGCCGGCCCGTGACCGCGTTGCCGAGCGTGGCGGGCGTGGTCTGGACGGCCGGGTGCGGCTCATGCGCGACGGCCAGCAGCGTCGCCTCCTGGTCGCGCAGGCGCTGCTCGGCGCGGCGGCCGAGCGCGCGCGGCGCGTCCTCCTCCGACGGCAGGTCACCCTCGTCGAACACCGAACGGTCGCCGTCGATCACGTGCGTGGTGATGCCTAGCCTGCGGGCCGTCATGTAGAACGTCAGCGGGTCGAAGCCCATGTCCGTGAGGGTGCCGGCCGTGGTCGAGCCGAACTTGTGGAAGACCGTCAGGACCCCGTCGTCCGCCGTGACCGTGAACTCCTCGATCCGGTCACGTTCGTACGCCTCGGCCACCGAGCCGTCGGCCGCGAGGCGTTCGAGGCCCGCGGCGGACAGCCGCCAGACGCCGGTACGGCGCGCCCGCAGGCCCAGCAGCCACGGCATCGCGTTGCAGGCGACGATGGCGCCCGTCCACACGGCGGGGTTCGAGATCGGCAACAGGGCGACCAGCAGGGACAACAGCGCGAACGGGCCGGGGGCGACAGGACGCGACCGCCGTACGGGGGCCCGAAGGCCGATCAGCTCGAGGTCCACGAGTAGAGATCGTGACACGTCACCGTCCCATTCGTCATGACGCTCGTCTGCGAGCGAACACCACAACACCGGCCAGGGCGAGCGCCCCGACGACCACCAGTCCCAGCGTCCGGTGGCCCGTCTTCATTCCACCGCCGGACCCGCTCCCGGACGTCGCACGCCCCTTCGGCCTCGGTGTCGGCTTCGGCAGCGCCTCCTTGGGCACCGGTTCCCGCCACAACGGCTGCCGTACGCCCTCGGAACTGAACAGCAGCGACCTGCCGTCGGCGGTGTAGGTGATCCCCTCGCCGAGCTTCTGGTCCGGGACCTTCACCCCGGTCAGCTCCTTGCCGGGGGCGGTGTAGATCTCGGCGTCCCAGTAGCCGCGGATGACGAACGTCCGCCCGTCGGGGGCGTACGCCCCGTCGGTCGCGTACAGCGGGGCGTCACCGACGTGATGCATGAGGTTGTAGCCGCTCGTGCTGAGCCTCTTCGGCCCCTCGTACAGCGACCCGCCGAACTCCTTGCTCGCGACGTAGAGCCGGTTCGTCCGCGGGTCGACCAGCAGGGTCTCGGCGTTGTGCGGCCCGTCCTCGAACTTGATCCGGTACGCGGTGGCCCGCACCGTCTGGGTGCGGATCGTCCTCGGCTCCGGGATGCGGTAGACGGTGGAGTACGGCTGGTCCTTGAGGTTGTCGCCGATGTCGCCGACGTACAGGGCGCCGTCCCCGCCGATCGCCATCGCCTCCCAGTCACGGTTGCGGGCCCCGCCGAGCGTGATCGCCGCCCGGACCCGGCAGTCGTCCGTGCCGAGCGCGAACAGCCGCGGCGTGCCGCCCGAGTCGTTGAACGTGTAGACGATGCCCGGATGGCGGCGGCTCGCGGCCAGCCCACTGGACTCGTCGATGCGCGGATCGCCGATCGTGCACAGCTGCTCGGCGCCCTCGGCGACCGCCCGCGCGGGCGCGGCCCACACGAGCGGCCCGCCCGCGGCGAGGAGGGCGGCGAGCGTCCGTGACGGCACGCCCCCGGCCCGCGTCGATCCACCGGGGAACCTGCCCCGGCTCGGCCGCCTCAATGGAGCAGCGTGCCCAGCACGACGGCGAAAACGAGCGCGGCCAGAACGGTCGGCAACAGCCATCGAGGAGCACGGTTCACACGCCGAGCCTATGCGCTCCGGCTCGAGAGTCGAGCAGCCCCCGCCCCAACCCGACCGGGCACGCGGTCAGCGTCTCCTCGTCCCCCGAAACCGACCCGGGTCCACCTCCACGCCGAACGGCCGTGTCAGCTTAACCGGCTCCTCCGAGGCGACGACCTCCCGGTACGCTCCGTCGGCCAGTTCGAACACCGTGAGCCTCGGCGCGGGAACGAGCTCGGCGATCCAGTAGTGCGGGATGCCCGCCTCGGCGTACGCCTCGAGCTTCTCGCCGAAGTCGCGGTTGCGGCTCTGCCTGTTCCCGCTGATCTCCACGGCGAGCACCACGTCGGCCGCCTCGTACTCCTGCGGCTCGGACTCGAAGGCATCCAGGGTCACCACGACCAGATCGGGCACCTTCAGCCAGTCGTCCCGCCGATGGGTGACGACCTCGACCTCCGGCAGAACCTTCAGCTCGACGGCCTCGGCGGGCTCGTTGAGGAGGAAGGCGATATGCAGCAAGGCCGCCTGGTGAGGGGAGGCTGGGCGGGGGCTCACGATCAGGACACCATCGTCTATCTCGTACCGGTGGAGCTCGTCCTCCGGCAGTCGGCGGAGAGCGTCAACGGTCCAATGACCGTGACTCTCCGTGAACGATAGCGACACTGTGCGTCCTCTCCCACCTGGTTGCGAAACTCAGCGTAGTTCGATCCTCATTGATCGTGTGGGAAGACCGCCTGATCTGTCGTTGATCTGGGGCAGTATGACCGGGTGACGGACGCACAGGCGGCACCTCCGGGGACCCGGGTGCTGGAGGCCGTGCTCGAGCGGATCACCTTCGCCAGCGAGGAGACCGGGTACACCGTCGCGCGGGTCGCCACCGACCGTACCGGCGCGGACCTGCTCACGGTCGTGGGGCCGCTGCTGGGCGCGCAGGTCGGGGAGAGCCTGCGGCTGACGGGCCGGTGGACCTCGCATCCGAAGTACGGCCGGCAGTTCGAGGCGATCTCGTACACGACCGTGCTGCCCGCCACCGTGCAGGGCATCCGCAAGTACCTCGGGTCCGGCCTGATCAAGGGGATCGGCCCGGTGATGGCGGACCGGATGGTCGAGCACTTCGGCACCGACATCCTGCGGGTGATCGAGGAGGAGCCCGAGCGCCTGGTCGAGGTGTACGGCCTGGGGCCGAAGCGGTCGGGGCGCATCGCCGCCGCGTGGGAGGAGCAGAAGGCCATCAAGGAGGTAATGGTCTTCCTGCAGGGGCACGGCGTGTCGACGTCCCTGGCCGTACGGATCTACAAGCAGTACGGGGACGAGTCGATCTCGGTCGTACGGAAGGAGCCGTACCGCCTGGCCGCGGACGTGTGGGGCATCGGGTTCAAGACCGCCGACACGATCGCGCAGGCGGTCGGCATCCCGCACGACAGCCCGGAGCGGATCAAGGCGGGTCTGGCGTACACGCTGTCCCAGGCGGCCGACAACGGGCACTGCTACCTGCCCGAGCCCAACCTGGTCACCGAGGCGACCAAGATCCTGGAGGTGCCGCGCGAGCTGGTCGGCCCGTGCCTGGAGGAGGCGGTCGCGGCGGAGGAGGTCATCCGCGAGCGGGTCACGGCCGAGAACGGCGAGATCCCGGCGGTCTACCTGCCGCCCTTCCAGCGCGCCGAACGCTCCCTCGCCACCGGGCTGCTCGAGCTGCTGCGCGCCGGCACGGACCGGCTGCCCGGGTTCCACGACGTCGACTGGGAGAAGGCGCTCGGCTGGCTGCGGCAGCGTACCGGGACCGGCCTCGCGCCCGAGCAGGAGGACGCCGTACGCCTGGCGCTGACCGAGAAGGTCGCCGTGCTCACCGGTGGCCCCGGCTGCGGGAAGAGCTTCACCGTGCGGTCCGTCGTCGAGCTGGCACGGGCCAAGCGGGCGAAGGTCGTGCTGGTCGCGCCGACGGGGCGGGCGGCCAAGCGGCTGGCCGAGCTGACCGGCCACGAGGCGGCGACCGTACACCGGCTGCTGCAGCTGCAACCCGGCGGAGACCCGAAGTTCGACCGCGACAACCCGCTCGACGCCGACCTGGTCGTCGTCGACGAGTCCTCCATGGTCGACGTGATCCTCGCGAACAAGCTGGTCAAGGCGATCCCGCGCGGCGCGCACCTCCTGCTCGTCGGGGACGTCGACCAGCTCCCGTCCGTGGGCGCCGGCGAGGTGCTGCGCGATCTCCTCGCCGCCGACGCGATCCCCCGCGTACGCCTCACCAAGATCTTCCGGCAGGCGCAGCAGTCCGGGATCGTGGTGAACGCGCACCGGATCAACGCGGGCCAGCACCCGCAGACGCGCGGCTTCCCGGACTTCTTCCTGTTCCCGTGCGAGGAGGCCGAGGCGACCGCGGAGCTCACCGTGGACATCGTGGCGCAGCGGATCCCGCGCAGGTTCGGGCTCGACCCGCGCCGTGACGTGCAGGTCCTCGCGCCGATGCACCGCGGCCCGGCCGGCGCGGGCAACCTCAACATCCTGCTCCAGGAGGCCCTCACGCCGCACCACGACGGACGCCCCGAGCGGAGGTACGGCGGGCGGGTGTTCCGTGTCGGCGACAAGGTCACCCAGCTACGGAACAACTACGACAAGGGCGACGCCGGGGTGTTCAACGGCACGGTGGGCGTGGTGACCGGGCTGTCCCTGGAGGAGCAGACGCTGACCGTGCTGACCGACGAGGACGAGAGCGTCGACTACGACTTCGCCGAGCTGGACGAGCTCGCCCACGCGTACGCCGTGACGATCCACCGCTCACAGGGCAGCGAGTATCCGGCCGTGGTCATCCCGCTCACGACCAGTTCCTGGATGATGCTGCAGCGGAACCTGCTGTACACCGCCGTCACCCGTGCCAAGAAGCTCGTCGTGCTGGCCGGGTCCCCCCGGGCCCTGGCCGCCGCCGTCCGCACGGCGGGCGCGGGACGCCGCCACACCGCCCTGGACCACCGCCTCCGAACCGACGGCTGACGCGCAGGCCGACGTTCCGGACCGGAGTCGAGCAGCACGCTCGGAGAAGGAGCCACCGGACCAGGGTCTTCCCGACGTATCGCCACCGGTCAGGGCCCCTACACCGGGCTTCGGGCCCGCCTCCGCGGGTCGACGGCGCAACCGATCCCGGCCGACCGGGGTTCTTGGTGCGACAGCGCACAACGGTGCACCACAGGGGTGCACGGGCGCTGACGCGACAGGGAAGGGGCCGGATCCCGATGAGCGCTCCCGGCGACGTCCGCACCGTCCTCGACGAGTTCTTCGCGGCGGAGGCCGACTACATCTCCGCGGGCGGGCCGGGCGTCGCCGACTTCGGCGGAATGGCCGCGCATCTCCACCCCGACGTGGTGATGCACCAGGCTCCGACGCTGCCCTACGGCGGCGTATGGCGTGGCCACGACGGCATGGAGCGCTTCATGGCCGCGATGAGCCGGGTCTGGCGATCGCTCGAGTTCCTCGAACGGCGGCAGTGGACGGACGGCGACACCGCGATCGTCTCCAACCACGGCCGCCTGACCGCGCGCGCCACCGGCCGGTCGATCGAGACCACGGTGCTCCAGGTGTTCACCGTTCGCGATCTCCTCATCGCGGAGATCCGGCCTTTCTACTGGGACACCGCCGCGATCGGCGCAACCCTGCGGACGGCCGTGTCCACCGGCGTCACGGCATGACGTCGGCTCCCCCACTCACAAGGAACAGGAAGAGGATCATCATGTCTCGTCTCACCGGCAAGGTCGCGCTGGTCACCGGCGGCAGCCGCGGGATCGGCGCTGCGGTCGCCTACCGGCTCGCCCAGGAGGGCGCCGACGTCGCGATCACCTATGTCCACTCCGGCGAGCAGGCCCAGCAGGTCGTGACCAAGATCGAGGCCACGGGCCGGCGCGGGATGGCCGTGCAGGCGGACGCGGCGGACTCGCAGGCGGTCGTGGCGGCGGTGGACCGGGTCGCGGCCGAGTTCGGCCGCCTCGACATCCTGGTGAACAACGCGGGGATCGGGGTGATCGGCCCGCTGGAGGACCTCTCGCTGGACCAGGTCGACCAGGCGCTCGCCGTGAACGTCCGGAGCGTGTTCCTCACGTCCCAGGCGGCGGCCCGGCACCTCGGCGACGGCGGCCGGATCATCAGCATCGGCAGTGGCCTGAGCGCGCACGTGCCCGGCCCGGGGATGAGCGTGTACGCGATGAGCAAGTCGGCGTTGGTCGGCCTCACCAAGGGCCTGGCGCGTGACCTCGGCGGGCGCGGCATCACGGTGAACGCGCTGCACTGTGGCGCGGTCGACACCGACATGAATCCCGCGGACGGCCCGTTCGCCGAGGGCCAGCGGGCGCTCACCGCCGTCGGCCGCTTCGGCAGCCCCGACGAGATCGCCGGCATGGTCGCCTACCTCGCCGGCGACGAGGCCGGCTACGTCACCGGCGCCGCGCTGGCGATCGACGGCGGCCACGCCGCCTGAGCCGACGGAGAAACCGGACGCCGCCGCGTCCGGCGATCCGCTGAAGGAGCCGGGCCTCTGAAGGGCAGCCGGGTGTCTGAAGGCAGCCGGGTGTCTGAAGGGAGACGGGCGTCGCCGCCTCCCCGCCCGGGCCGATCACCTGCTGAACCGATACGTTCTGATTAGCGGGTGAGTCGGCCCGAGCGGGGCCGCGGGTGAGATTGTGAGAGCACATGGAGCTGGTGCATTCGGGCAAGGTCCGCGACGTGTACGCGGACGGCGACGACCTGATCCTCGTCGCGACCGACCGGGTGAGCGTGTACGACGTCGTGCTCCCGACGCCCATCCCCGACAAGGGGAAGATCCTGACGCAGCTGTCGCTGTGGTGGTTCGAGCGGCTCGCGGACGTCATGCCCAACCACGTGATCTCCGCCGACGACGTCCCGGAGGAGTGGGCCGGGCGGGCGATCCGCTGCCGTCGGCTGGAGATGCTGCCGGTCGAGTTCATCGCCCGCGGCTACCTGGTCGGCCTGGGCCTGAAGGAGTACCAGAAGCAGGGGACGGTGTCCGGAGTGCCGCTGCCGCCGGGGCTCGTCGAGGCGTCGCGGCTGCCGGAGCCGGTGTTCACGCCCACCACGAAGGCGACGTCCGGGCACGACGAGTTCATCACGTACGACGAGGTCGCCCGGGAGATCGGCGCGGAGACCGCCGAGCGCCTCCGCGACGCGACCCTGGAGATCTACCGGCGCGGGGCCGAGATGGCGGCCGAGCGCGGCATCATCATCGCCGACACGAAGCTGGAGTTCGGCCGCGCGCCGGACGGCACGCTCGTACTGGCCGACGAGGTGCTGACGTCCGACTCCTCCCGGTTCTGGCCGGCGGACGAGTGGGAGCCGGGCCGGCCCCAGCACTCCCTGGACAAGCAGTTCGTCCGCGACTGGTCGGCGACGGTCACCGACTGGGACCGTACCCCGCCCGGCCCGCCGATCCCGGACGACATCGTCGCCGCGACCCGTGCCCGCTACATCGAGCTGTTCGAGAAGCTCACCGGCCGCACGTGGAGCACCGGCTGACCCGCTGGACGCGCGTGTTCGGCGAATCATGTGCTGGTCGATCTGTGACTGCGCCGGGCAAGGGAACGGTACGGCCGGCACCGGTCGGGCAGAACGGTCCGCCCGCCAGGTGGGCGCGTTTCTCGTGCCGTCTACCCAGAGGAGACGAATTCTCCTCTGGGTAGACGGCGCTGGAAGACGACAGGCACCCCCGCGTGCCGCGTTGCGGAGAGTGCCCGTTATCTCCTCGGGATGGCCGCGCGAAGTCGTACCGGATGCTCGGCGAAGGCATCGCCCGTGGCGCATAGGCGATGGCCGCCGGCGGCGACGAACGTGGCGGTGGTGGCCAGGAGCGTGCCCGGAGGCCGTCGGAACCGTTGTCACGGGGGCCGGCCTCTTGCCACCAGATCCGGCAGTCCGTACATTTTGAGCAGTTGCTCAAACCGGGCGCTCAATGGGTTGGGAGTGGCATGGCCAGAGCCGGAAGACGGTCTGCCAGGCCGTCCGGGAGTCCCAGCTCCGCGGAGACGCGCGCCGCGCTGCTGAAAGGGGCCGTCGCGGCGCTGCGTGAGCGAGGTTTCGCCGGGGCCAGCGCGCGGGAGATCGCCCAGCGTGCGGGCTGTAACCAGGCGCTGATCTTCTACCACTTCGGTTCCGTGGCCAAGCTGCACCTGGCCGCACTGGACGCCGTCAGCCAGGCCCGCCACGAGCGCTATCAGGCGATGGTCGAGGAGTCCAAGAGCCTCGGTGACCTGGTCCGGGCCGCCAGGGCGGTGTTCGACGAGGACCTGGACCACGGGCACGTGACCGTGCTCGTCGAGATGATCGCCGCCGCGCAGTTCACCCCCGGCCTCGGCCCGGAGGTCGCCGCCCGCATCCGCCCCTGGCGCGCGTTCGCCGCCGACAGCATCCGGGACGCGCTCGCAGGCTCCCCGGCCGCGCGACTGCTCCCGCCCGAGGAACTCGCCCACGCGGTCGTGGCCCTGTACGTGGGGCTGGAGATGCTCGCCAACCTCGAGGGAGAGCGCGAGCCCGCCCTGGCCCTGTTCGACCGTGCCGGGAAGGTCGCCTCCGTGCTCGATATCTTCCGACGAAAGAAGAAGACATGACCGGCAACAGGCGCGACCGGCTGATGTTCACCGGCTGGCTCCTGATCGGGGCCTGCTACCTCCTCGGCCTGCTGAGCATCCTGTCGATAGGGATCTTCATCCTGCCCGTCACCATGGTGGGCACCGTCGCGCTGGCCACGCGCCGGGATACCCAGTGGGGCCTGCCCGGCCTGGTCTCCAGCGCGAGCCTGCCGCTGTTCCTGCTCACGTACCTGAACCGGCACGGCCCCGGCACCCACTGCACCGTCTCGGCCGACGGCGGGAGCGCCTGCACCGAGGGGCTGCTGGACCCGTGGCCCCTGCTGGCCGGCGGCCTGCTCTTACTGATCGCCGGGGTCGCGCTGTTCCACCTCCTGCGGAGGCGGCGTCCGGCGCGCGTCAGCGCACGCCCGGGCGGGTGAAGCCGACGTACCCGCCCGGATAGTTCTTGTAGCTCTCGATCTTGACGTGGTCCCCGGTGTGCGGCGCCACGATCATGGTGCCCTTCGCCGGGTCGAGCACGATGCCCACGTGACCGGGGCCGGTGCTGCCCATGTGGAAGTAGACGAGGTCGCCGGGCTGCTCCTGGCCGTCGGGGATGCGGGGCCCGGCCGCCCACTGGCGGTCGGCGGTCCGGGGGATGTCGATCCCGGCGGCGTGGTAGGCCTGGGAGGTCAGGCCCGAGCAGTCGAAGGCGTTCGGGCCCGCGGCACCGTAGACGTACGGATCGCCGAGTTGCTTGAGCGCGTAGTCCAGGACGGCCTTGGCCCTGGGGTTCGGCGCGTTGCTCAGGGCGTTCGGCGGCACCGGGATGTCGCCGGGTGAGTGCCCGTAGTCGACCGGGGCCGGCGGAGCGTACGTGGTGCCCGGGTTCGGCGACCCGCCGTTGGGCGCGCTGGCGAGGGTGGTGGTGCGCGGCGGCATCAGGCCGTTCAGGGTGGACGCGACCTTCTCGTCGGCCGCCTTGGCCCCCGCCACCACTTGGCGGATGGCCTTCTGCAGCTGGTCCTTCCGCTTGATCAGGGTGTTGAGACGCTGGCCGTCGACCCGCGAGAGGACGTTGTGGGGGTCGGTGATCGTCCCGTCGGAGCGAACTTCGAATCCGAGGCCCTCCGCCTGGTCGCGGAGTGAGATCAGGGCGTTGTGCGCCCGCGCGAACGTCGCGTAGGCCTCCTTCAGGCACGCCTCCACCCGGCGCAGGGCGGCTGCGGAGTTCGCCGCCCGTACGTGGGCCGCGGTCACGAACGAGTGCGCCTCGCTCGACGCGAGTCCGTCCCAGCTCTCGGCGACCGTCGTCGTGATCGACGCGAGGCTGTTGGAGTGTTCGTGGACGGCGGTCGACCACTTGTTCCAGCCCTCCGCGCTGTCCTTCCACATCTCCGGTTGCGCGGTCAGCAATTCCTGGTACGTGATGTCCGAGCCCATCGCGTCCCCTCAGACCTGCTCGGCGGGCGGCGCGGCGCTTTGCGCTCTTCTACGCCCCAGGTCCTCGGTCGTGGAATAGGAGGCGTGCGTCTGGTGGAACCGCTGGCCGACGTCGTGGCCCTCCTCGACGTGCCCGTTGAGATGGGTCGCCCAGGCGGAGGTGCAGGCGTTCAGCGCGGCGTTGGTCGCCCATCCCGGATGGTGGTTGCAGGGCGGAAGGTGCGCGTCGAGCTTTCCGGCCAGTATCTCGGCGGCCTCTCGGGCGTCCCGCGCCGCCAGCCGCAGCGCGTCGAACGTCACGTCGAGTGGCTGTTCGTCCATGTCGACCCCGTGGTTGGTTCGGTCCGAGCCGTCCCTTACTGATCTCACTATCGCGCGTCATCCCGGCGGATAACAATCTTTCTGCCGATGTCGGCCGCGCTGCAGACGGCGACGGCGGCGCCCGTACGGCTCACGCCAGCGGCCAGGCGCCGAGGGTCTCGTAGCGGGCCCGGGGGCCCAGGTGGCTGCGGACGAGGTTGATCTCCTCGGCCGTCCACGGGCTGCCCTCGTAGCCGCGCAGTTCGGCCACGAGGGAGCGCAGGTCCAGCGGATCGCGGGCGCGGGCCATCGTCAGGTGCGGGTGGAAGCGCTTGTGCTCGTCCACGTCGACGCCCTCACGGCGCGCGGCCGCGACGCAGGAGTCGGCGAGGCGGCGCAGGTCGGCCTCGACACCGGTCCACAGCACCCGCGCGGAGGCGGGGCGCGGGAAGGCGCCCGCCCCCGCGAACGCCAGTTCCCGGCGCGGATGCCGCCCGGCGGCTCGTTCGAGCCGGGGCAGGATGCGCGGCACGACCTGCTCGTCGACCTCGCCGTAGAACGCGAGCGTCACATGCCAGGACGGCCGGCGCGTCCACCGCAGGTCCGGGTGGGCGGCGCGGTGCGGGGCGAAGGCGGCCTCCACCTCGTCGAGTACGTTCGCCGGGGGCAGCAGCGCGACGAAGAGCCTCACGCAGCCAGCCTCTCACCTCGCCGCACGTGTCTCCCCCGGCCGGCCGTACCCACGCCGATAGGACGGCCGGACCCACGCCCGTACCGGCTCGGCTATCGCGTCGCGAGGAGCTCGCGCAGCCGGGTGCCCCGTACGGCGTTGAGGGCCGGACGCGGCGCCATGACGGCGATGACCCCGAGGACGGCGACGAGGGAAACGATGCCGCCGATGATCAGGCTCGAGCGTGCCCCGAAGATCTCGGCCAGCCAGCCGATGAGCGGTGAGCCGATCGGCGAGCTGCCCGCGAACACGAGCATGTACAGGCCCATGACCCGGCCGCGCATCTCCGCCGGAACGCTGAGCTGCATCACGGCGTTCGCGGCCGTGTTGAAGGTCAGCAGCGCCATGCCCGTGGGCACCAGCAGGACGAGGAAGGAGATGTAGTCCGGCATCAGGCCGGTCGCGATCTCCAGGACGGCGAAGGCCGTCGCGGCCAGGAACAGGAGCCGCATCCGCAGGTTCCTGCGGCGGGCGGCCAGCAGCGAGCCCGACAGCGCGCCGACGGCGAGCGCGGTCGAGGCCAGGCCGAACGACGACGCGCCGCTGTGGAACACCTGGCGGCTCATCAGCGCGGTGGTCATCTGGAAGTTCATGCCGAACGCCGCGACGAACAGCACCATGAGCAGCACCATGACCAGGTCGCGGCGCTGCCGGACGTAGCGCAGCCCCTCGCGCAGCTGACCCTTGGCCCGGGGAACCGGTGCCTTGAGGTGGAGCTCCTCCTCGCGCATCAGGTACAGGCCGAGCAGCACGGCGCCGAAGGATCCGGCGTTGACGAGGAAGACCGGGCCGGTGCCGATGGCGGCGATCAGCACGCCGGCGACGGCCGGGCCGAGGATGCGCGCCATGTTGAAGATGGCGCTGTTCAGTGCGATCGCGTTGGAGAGGTCGGCGGGCCCCACCATCTCGACCGCGAAGGTCTGCCGGGTCGGGTTGTCCACGACGGTGGCCAGGCCGAGGCCGAACGCCAGGGCGTACACGTGCCAGACCTGGGCCGTGCCGGTGACCGCGAGGATGCCGAGGCCCAGGGCGAGCATGCCCATCACCGCCTGGGTGACCATGAGCACGCGCCGCTTGCGGTACCGGTCGGCCAGCACCCCGCCGTACAGCCCGAACAGCAGCAGCGGCAGGAACTGCAGGCCGGTGGTGATGCCGAGCGCCGCGCCGCTGCCGTGGGTCAGGTCGAGGACCAGCCAGTCCTGTGCGACCCGCTGCATCCAGGTGCCGGTGTTGGAGACGACCTGACCGGAGGCGAACAGCCGGTAGTTGCGGTTGCGCAGCGACCGGAAGAGGCTCAGACCTTGCTGAGGCGTTCCAGGATCGGCGCCGCCTGGCGCAGGATCTCCTGCTCCTCGGGAGTCAGCTCCGCCAGACGCTGGGCCAGCCACGCCTCCTTGCGGCGCCGCTCCTCCTTCAGGAGCCGCTCGCCCTCCTCCGTCACGCTCAGGATGACCTGACGCCGGTCCGTCGGATGCGGACTGCGCGTCAGCAGGCCCCGCTCCTCCAGCGCCGCGATCACTCGGGTCATCGAGGGCGGTTGCACCTTCTCGTGCTCCGCCAGCTCCCCGGGGGTCAGTGCGGCGTGCCGCGAAACGGCGCCGAGCGCGGCGAGTTGGGTGACACTCAGGGACTGCCCCGCCTGAGCGCGCATCCGTCGCGACAGCCTGCTTACGGAGACGCGCAGGGCGGCTGCCAGTCCCGCACGGCTTCTGGTCTCTGAAGTTGGCATGTTCTTTAGCATGAGTCATTACTTTTGCTAACGATACGCGCATGTCTCGTATTCCGCAATCTCGTTAGCGAAGCGAACGACTCTGCCCTCCTCCCGGAGAACGGCACAACGTGCCACGATCACCGAGCCCGGCCGTCGACGAACCGCCCCCGGCGAGCACCTGCCCGGAAGGTAACGCACCAGATCACCGCGCAACAGCCCAGGACCCGACAAAACCGGCGGAAACCCCACGGGTCCCCGCGAACACGCGCGCCGCCGCGCGCACCGGCCCTGACGATCGCCGTGATCATCGGAGCCGGTTACGCTGACTGACATGAGTCCCGAGCGGCGTCACGTCCCGGAACCGATCAAGACCAACGACGTTCTGACCGCCGCCGTCGGCGCGGCGGCGTTCGCCGTGGCGTTCATCGTGCTCCTGCTCGTCCCGCTGCCCGCCCGCGACCACTGGTGGCGCTGGGTCTGCGCGACGGGCTTCGCGATGGGCGTCTTCGGCTGCTGGTACATCCCGCGCCTGCAGCGGGCCCGCGAGGCCGCCGCCGCCCGCCGCCACGCGTCCGGCTCCTGATCGGTGACGCTCGGGGCCTACCGCGGGAGTCCCCCGTTCAGCGGAAGGCCGCGACGTTCCGGCGGGCCCAGTCCGCGAAGGTGCGCGGCGCGCGGCCGAGGACGCGCTCGACGTCGGGGCTGACGCGCCGCTCCCCGGGAGTCGGCTCGCCGAGGATGGCGAGGGTCGTCTCGGCGACCGGCTCGGGCATGAACCCCAGCATCTGCGCAAGGGCCTCGTCGCGGGTCTGCTCGATGAACCCGACGGACTCACCGAGTGCGTCGCCGATCGCCTCGGCCTGCTGCCGGGGCGTGACGAGCGCGGGCCCGGTCAGCTCGTAGACCTGCCCGGCGTGACCGTCCTCGCGCAGGGCGGCGGCGGCGACCTCGGCGATGTCGGCCGGGTCGATCGTCGGCAGGCCGACGTCGCCGAACGGCGCGGCGACGGCCCGCCGGGTGCGGACGGACTCGGCCCAGGCGTAGGTGTTGGAGTTGAAACCACCGGGCCGCAGGATCGTCCAGTCCATGCCCGACTGCCGGAGGGCGTCCGGGCGGGAACGGCCGCCTGAGATGCCGTTCCCGCCTACACCGAGTTCCTACCCCACTACACGATCGTAATCGTGGATGCGGTTCACCCGCCGAGATCCTCCTCGGCGAGGAGATCGGGCAGGTTGCCCGGTTCGCGCAGAGCGGCCTCGGTGAGCAGGCGATCCGGCCAGCGGTCGCAGGCCCAGGCCAGGCCGCGCGCCAGGCCCGCCGGGCCGCTCGCGTGCACGGTGCCGTCGGCGTACCACCAGGGGACCTCCTGGCCGTCCACGATCAGCCGATCGTGATGGACGTACGAGGCGGGCGCCTCGGGCAGCACCGCGCGCGCCGCGTCCGGCACCGCGCGCTCCTCCCCCGCCGACCCGATCACGCCGGGGACCTCGTCGCCGCCCAGGGCCAGGTCCAGCAGCTCGGCGACGTGGGGCGGCACGAACAGCAGCGGCTGGCCGCGCAGCAGCGGCAGCAGGTCGGGACGGTCGACGACGATGACGTCCTCGGCCGGAACGATCTCCGGCTCGCCGTTCACCAGGGCCCGTAGGTGATCCGGCGGCTCGACGTCCAGGTCCGTCTCGGCCAGCGCCGCCCACAGAGCGCGCAGCCGCTCCCTGGAGACCGTACGGGCCGGGTCGGCGAGGCGGTCGAGGAGCTCGGCCGGGCCATCCGGCTCGGCGAGCAGCGCCGCCACGGTGGTGCGCACGCCGAGCGCCGCGGCGATCCCCGGGTCCAGGCCCGGCGGCGCCGGGTCGTACAGGTCGGCCAGGTCCTCGCCCAGGCACAGCTCATCGGGGCGCCGGCCGTTCAGGACGGGATGCCGGCGGAGCCACCACGCGGTGTACGAGGGGGCGTCGACCTGGCGGCCGTCGGCGAGCACGACGCGGGCCGGTTCGACGACGGCGGCCCGCAGGTCCGGCTCGGCCAGCAGCCGGAACGCCCCCTCCCAGTCGGCGACGAACTCCAGATCACGGACCGCGGTGAACTCCGGGATGACGTAGCCCGCGCCGAAGCCCTCCGCCCACGGCTCCTCGTCGTCGAGATGGAACTCCGGCTCGATGACGTCCTCGGCCCGGACCAGCGCGAACGTCCGCAGCACCCCGGCGGCCTCCAGCACCTCCGCGCCGTACCGCTCGACCAGGCCGACGTCCGCGACCCCGAACGGGGCGTCGTCGGCGATCACCTCGGCCAGCGGCGCTCCTGGCAGCAGCAGCTCTCCGGCGGGGTACGGCTCGCCGTCGTCGCCGGGCAGCGCCAGCTCGGCCAGCCACGGCTCCTCCCCCGGCCGCAGATGGGCGCGGCGGACGAGGGTGAGGACGGCGTGCCAGATCGGCTCGGGGTCCTCCTCGTCGTACGACGCGGCGACCGCCGCGCGCGTCGCCGCGTCGGTGAGCACGGCCCGCGGGCCCGCCTCGACCGCGCCGAGCCGTAGCAGGAGCGGGTGCGCCGCCTCCGGGTGGACGACGCGCAGGCCGAGCGCGTCCAGGCCCTCCGGTTCGGTGACGAGGAGGCCGCGCGGCCCGCGAACGGTACGGCCGTCGGCGAGGGGTACGGGCAACCCGGCGAGCGCGTCCCGGTCGGCGCCGTCCAGCGCGGCGTACAGCCGCCGCCACCAGGCGGGCTCGCGGTCCAGCCCGGCGAGCGCGTCGGCGACGTCGGCGAGGCTCAGGCGGCGGACGCCGAGCGCGGCGAGGGCGGGATGGCGGGCCGGCCACCCGGCGGGCAGCAGACCGGGCACGACCTCCGACAGCACGCCGGGCAGCGCCGCGGGCCCGTCGACCACCACCGCGTCCCGCCCCCGAACCCGAACCGCCTCACCGCCCAGGCCACCGGGCTCGCGGCGCGGGTCGATCCGCTCTCCGCTCACGTCGCCCGGCGCTTCGCCGAGGCCGGCGTACGCTGCGGCGCGCGGGTCCTCGGCGACGGGCAGGAGCGGCAGGTCGGGGAGGCGGGCCAGGATGGCGCGGCAGATCCGGGCGTCGAGCTCTCCCTTGGCGACCGGGCCGGGCACGAGATCGAGGAGACGCGGGGTCGGCGGCAGGAGGGCGGTGTACGCCTCCGCCGCCCGCTCGACCAGGAAGTCGGTCAGCGGGCCGGGGGCGACGTGCCGCCGGTCGGGGGCCAGGGGGAAGGACGCGATGAGCAGCGCGGGCAGCCCCAGCGGCTCGTCGCTGGGCGTCGGCGCGTGGACGACGGCCGGCACGTCGTCCGGCAGCGGCTCGTCGGCGATCGCCCAGCGCACCTGCCAGTACGGCCGTTCCTCGACCGGCCGGTCCGCCAGCAACTCCGCCGTCACCGTGCCGTGGGCCTCGGCGGTGCGCCAGGTCGTGCCGTTCACGGTCACCGCGCCGGTCACGGCCCCCTCCGCCGGGCCGTCCCAGGTCGCGCGGAGCGTACGGACGTCGCCGTCCACGTCGATCGTGATCTCGGCGAGGGCCGGCAGGGACAGCAGGAGGGCCGGACCGGTCTCCGCCAGCAGCCGCCGGACCAGCGCATCGGCGTCCGCGTCGCGCAGCGGCAGCCGTACGAGCGTGTCGTAGCCCTCGGGCACGGGCCGGGCCGGTGCGGCGAACGGCAGCCGCAGGACCGGCACGTGGCCGCCGCGACGTCCCAGCTCGGCGGCGAGGGCGGGCACCGCCTCGGCGGCCGCGCGGGTCCGCTCGGCGGACCAGGCCACCGCCGGGCCGGCATCGGAGACGATGACGGGCTCGTCGCTCACCGCGACCACGGCGGCGAAGCCGACGCCGAACCGGCCGACCGCGTGGGTGTCATCGCGCTTGGCCGAGGCCCGGAGGGTGCTCAGCGCCTCGACCCCGGCGGCGTCCAGCGGCGCTCCGGCGTTGGCGGCGTGCAGGACGCCGTCCCGCAGATCGAAGCGGATCCGGCCGGGGACACCGGCGCGGGCGGCGGCGTCGGCGGCGTTCTGCGCCAGCTCGACGATCACCCGGTCCCGGTAGCCGCCGCGCGTGTGGTCCTCTTCGGCGTTGGCGTCCTCGCGGAACCGCGCCGGTGACGCGGTCCAGGCGGCCAGCACCCGCTCCCGGATCGCCGTGGTGCCGAACGGGTCGTCCATGTCCTGCCCTCTCCAGGCCGCCCTGTGCGGGCCGCCGGTCGGCTGCGATCAGCCGCGTGTGTCCGGCCGCACCTACCCGATGACCGGGCACACGTAGGCGGTCACGCTCGGCCGGTCGGCTGTGGCCGGGCGGTTGCGCCCGGTCAGCTGTGGCCGAGCGCCTCCTCCTCGGTCAGCGTGGCCGACGGCACGACGTCATAACCCATCTCGTCGACGATCGGAGGCGCGGCCTCGGTCGTGGGGGGCGCGACGACGGCCTCGGAGTGGGCGCCGCAGCCGTGATCGACGGAGACGACCCGGCCGTCGTCGGGGGCGTACTCGTTGGCGCACACCCCGAAGACCTGCCGTAGCGAGCCCGCGAGCGGCAGGAAGAACCCGCAGGTCGCGCACTGTGCGGGAGCGGAACGGGCGATCGGCGTGTCCGGGCCGTGCTCCCCGGAGTGCCACCGGACCGCGGCCTCCTCACGGCCCTCCGCGGACAGCACGCGGGCCTTGCCCAGGCCCAGCTCCCACCCGAGCTCCGCGCCGACCTGATCGGTCGGGGTGAATCCGGGCGCGAGGCGCGGGTCGTCCGGCGGCGTCGGCAGCAGGTCGCCGGGGCCGAGGTCACCGGGGCGGAGCCGGTCGCTCCAGGGCACCCACTCGGGCGCGAGCATGGCGTCCTCGCCGGGCAGCAGCACGCTCTCGCTGACGGTGGCGTGCTTGGCCCGGGCCGCCCGGACCACCGAGACGGCCCACCGCCAGCCGCGGTACGCCGGATCGAGGCAGGCGAAGTAGTGGGTGACGATTCGGTCCCCTTCGGCCACCCTGCCGAGGTGCTCACCGACGAACTCCGGCCGGGACGTCTCCTCGGCCGCCGCGCGTGCCAGATCGACGGCCTCGGCGGCGATGGCGTCGATCACGGGGGTACGGCTGCGCCGGTTGGCGGCCGGACTGGTGGAACGCACTGGACTCACATACACGATTGTCGCCCATGGACGGGCATGGGTTCGCCGCGAAGAGGCAGACTGGACGGCATGAGTTTGTGGTCACGTACGGGCGCCGCCGGGCGGGCGGTGCGCGCGGTGGCCCGGAGGACCGCGCGTGCGACGCGCAGAGCCACCCACGCCGGGGGCGCGGGCGGCAGCGGTCTGGGCGCGTTGATCGAGCTCAACGCGCTCAACAGCGCCGGTGACGCGCTGATCGCGGTGGCGCTGGCGGGCACGATGTTCTTCAATCTCGACGTTCAGCAGGCCCGCGGGCAGGTCGCGTTGTACCTGCTCGTGACGATGGCGCCGTTCGCGCTCGTCGCGCCGCTGATCGGCCCGGTTCTCGACCGCATGCGCCACGCCCGCCGGATCGCGATCGCCGGCACGATGCTCGCCCGTGGCCTGCTGTGCTGGGGCATGGCCGGGGCGGTCCTGCACAAGGACCCGGTGACGCTGATGCCGGCGGCGTTCGGCGCGCTGGTGCTGTCGAAGGCGTTCGGAGTCTCACGGAACGCCGTCACGCCGCGCGTGCTGCCTCCCGGCCTGGGCCTGGTCACCGCGAACGCCCGCGCCTCCTTCACCGGCGTGGTCGCCGCGTCCGTCATGGCACCGGTCGGGGCGGGCCTGGTCGCCGTGACCAACGCGGGCTGGGTGCTGCGCGCCGCCACGGTCCTGTTCATGGTCGGCGCGATCTCCGCCATGCGGCTGCCGTCGCACGTGGACACGCCGGCCGCCGACGCCGCGCCGGACCGGACCGAGGACGACGGCGGGACCGGCGAGGCCGGGGACCGTACGGACGGCCGGGGCCGGTGGCGGACCCTCCTGCGAGTCGGGCCGGTGGTCTCCGAGGCGATGCTGGCCAACGCGGCCCTGCGGGCGTTCGCCGGGTTCCTGATCCTCTATCTGGCGTTCCTGCTGCGGACCAAGGGCTTCGTGGACGCCGTCTCCCCGAACATCGCGCTGGGCATGCTGGCCGCGGCGGCGGGCGCGGGCGGCCTGGCCGGTACGGGCCTGGGCGCGCTGGTCAAGGAGCGGGCGCCACGGGCGATCCTGTTCGGCACGCTGCTGGCGGCGACCGTCACGGCGGCGGTCTGCGCGGCGTTCTTCGGGCTGATCGCCGCGCTCGTGGTGGCGTTCGTCGGCGCGCTCGGCCAGTCCCTGGGCAAGCTGGGGCTGGACGCGATCGTGCAGCGCGAGGTCGGCGAGGAGATCCGTTCGTCGACGTTCGCGGTGACCGAGACGGTGCACCAGCTCGTCTGGGTGGTCGGCGGGCTGATCGGGCTGGGCATGTCGATCGTGGCGGCCAACGGCCACGTCGCGCTCGCCGTGGTCGCGGGCGCGCTCGCGCTGTCGCTGGTCACCCTGGCCGCCCCGCGCAGGAGCCGCCGCGCCGTACGACGCCGCGAACGCGCCGCGGAGGGCGAGCCCAGCGTCGCCGACACCACCGCCTGACCCACGCGGACCTACCGCCGCCGGGACACCGCCGTGGCTACTGGGGGTCCAGGTCGTCCGCGACGGCGCGCAGGACCTCGCCGATCTTCTTGGCGACCCTGCCCTCGGGGTGCTTGCCCCGCCGGTAGGTGTTCGAGACGCCGTCGAGGAGTTTGATGAGGTCTTCGACGATCGGCACCATCTCGTCGGGCTTCTTACGCTTGGCCTTGACCACCGACGGCGGGTTGTCGAGCGTGCGGACGCTCAGCGCCTGCTGTCCCTTGCGGCCCTCGACGACCCCGAACTCGACGCGCTGCCCGGGTTTGAGCGAGGTCACGCCGCCGGGCAGCGCGGAGGAATGAACGAACACCTCACCGCCGTCATCGCGGGTGAGAAAGCCGAATCCCTTATCGGCGTCGTACCACTTGACCTTGCCAGTGGGCACAGGGGACCTCGTTGCTAGCTCTTGTCCGGGCGAGTTACGTCAAGGCTAACGGGTTTCCTTAGGGATCCGTGATGTCGCAGGACATCTCTCGATGGTGTCGATTTGCCGTGGTTGCTCACGATCGCGAAGCGGGTGTGCTGGGTGGCGATCCGCCGGTTGGGTGGGCGCTGTGACGGCCTGCGTTCGCTGGGATTTTCGAATGATCGAGCGGACGCTGATACAGGCCGCTACGGTGCGTGCATACTCGATCGCGTGTGGTCCGGTGGTGTCGTATGAACCGTAAGCTTCGGCTGGCCGGGGGTCAGGTCGCGCGGACCGCGACCGCCCGGGTGGTGTTGCGTGGTGGGGTGGCGGAACGGACCGGTGAGGTGGTATCGGCTCGGGTGGTGGCCGAGCGGGTGGGCTGGGCCGCGGACCTGGTCGCGGCGATGACCGCCGGTCTGCTGGCGGAGCGTTGGAACGCCGAGGATGTGGCGGTGCTGGCCGCCGGGGTGGATGCCGCGGGGCGTGTGTTGCCGTCGAATGCGTGGATGGCGTTGCGGCGGTTGGGCTGGGGAGTGGGCGTCCCTGAGGGGGTGCGGGTCAATGACCGGGTCGTGCGGATGGCCCAGGAGCAGGCCGGGCGGGTCCTGCGCGGGGCGCGGCATCGGGCGGAAGTGACCGCCGGGATCTTGAGAACGTGGCCTGCCGATCCAGGCCGGCGCGTGGCGGCCGAGTGGGACGCCGTCCGGGAGGCGATCCCGGACGGCCGGGCCCTGCCCAGCAGTGTGATCAAAGCACGCACCCGGCAGGTCACCGCGTTCGCCGCCAAGCGTGGGCGGCTTCCGGTCGATGTGTTCGAACTGGAAGAGGTGCCGCGCGCGGCGCGGATGCTGATGCTGGCCGCAGTCGACCGGCAGCAGGCCACCCTGGAACGCACCGACGACGACCCGTCCAAGGTGCTGCTGCGGCTGCAGTTGCCCACCCGCCCGGACCCGCGCACCTACGCCGACTGGTCCTGGGTGGCCTGCCCGATCACACTGCCGCCCACGATCCCGCCGGGTGCGGTGCTGCACCTGCCCACCCTGCGCCCACAGGCCCACAAGGTTCTCGGAGATCTGGCGTTCTCCCACCCCGTCCCCCAAACCCAAGCCAGGGATCACACGACGGCGCTGGGGGTGGACTGGGGCCTGAACACCCTGCTGTCCGCCGGGGCGTGCCGGGCGCACCCTGATGGCACGATCACCGCACTGGGGGCGGGGGCGATGTTCCGGGCCGCCGGGGTGATGGCCCGCCAGCACCGGCTACGCCGCCACAGCGAACGCCTGCAGACCAAAACCGACATTTACACCCGCCTCATCACCGGCCGGCCAGATCATCACCTGGCCGCCAAACACGCTGCCCTGAAAGCCGAACGCGAGCATGTGGCCGACCGCAGGTCGGGGTTGAACCACGCACTGGCCTGGTCGGCCGCACGCTGGGTCGTGGATCAGGCGATCACCTCGGGCGCGAGCGTGATCTATGTGGAGGACCTGCGGTCCCTGCAGGCCAAAGGCATGGGCCGCACCCTCAACACAAGGCTGTCCCAGGCCGTGCGCGGACAGATCGTCGCGAACATGCGGCACCTGGCCGCCGAGACCGGTATCGCCGTGGTCACCGTCCCGGCCCGCAACACCTCCAAACACTGCCCGCAATGCCTGCTGCCCCTGCGGCACTGCAAGGCACCCGACCGGCCCACCACCCCCGGATGGAAATGGGCGATCTGCCCCAACTCGGACTGCGGCTGGCAAGGCGACCGCGACCACGGCGCATGGCGGCGCATCGCCGCCCGCGGCCTCACCCACCAGACCCACACCGTCATCGACCGCGGCACCGGCCGCATGACCATTCCCCGCGTCATCGACACGCTCGAAACCTGTGCGGTCATCACCCCGACCGCGCCTTCTCCAGCCAGCGGGGATGACCGGTCCAAGACCGGACGCACCCCCCGCCGAACCACACGCCCCGCGCCCAGGCGACGCGGAGCACCCTCCACCCCCGAACCTGACGGATCGGCGGGTCAGCGTCCGGAGGGACACGCCCACACGGACCCCAGACCGCCCCGGGCGGCCTGCCGGCACCAGAGCGTGCACACGATTAGCTCAACCACCCACACCAGCCGGAACCATCCACGGCACCGGCCCAAAGGAGCGGCACTGGGCGCAGGCTTCCACCTCAACGCCCACGCCACCCCACCACGGTGGGCAGATCCCCCAATCACACCACTCGATGTGGCTACGGATCCCTGAACTGATCAGAGACGCTATTGCCTTGAGGGGGAACCAGGGCTGATCAGTTCGTTCAAAGTGTCCGGGAAACCCCGCAAATCGGGCAACACGATATCGGCTCCGTAGGCTCGGAGCGCCTCCGAATCGTACGGCCCGGTGGCGATCGCGACGCTGCGGGCGTCCGCCGCGCGGGCCGCGTCGATGTCGGCGACGTGGTCTCCGGCGTACGCCACGGCACCGAACCTCCTCAGCGCCTCGCCCTTGCCCGCGGCGTAGAAGCCGCCGGCCACCTCGTCGACGTTCAGGCCGAGGAAGCTCACGGTGGCCTCGGCGTCGTGCTGGTTCTTGGCGGTGACCACGATGACGCGCCCGCCCCGGGCCCGTACGGCGTCGACGGCCGCGGCGGCGCCGGGCATGGGCTCGGTACGAGGCACCGCGATCTCCTCGTAGACGGCGCGGTACCGGGCGGCCATCTCCGGGATGTGCTCGGGCGGGAACCAGTGGGCCAGTTCGAGTTCCAGCGGCGGGCCGAGCCGTGACACCACGGCGGCCAGGTCGATGAAGACCCCCGTCTCGGTCGAAAGCCGCTCGTAGACGGCGGCGATCGCCTCACGGGTGTCGGCGAGTGTCAGGTCCAGGTCGAATCCCACAGCGAGCACGCGCCATAGGGTACGTACCATGCCTGCACACGCGTGCCCGCGCCCTCCCGGTAGTGGCGATGCGACGGGATCCGAGTGGGAGGGCGCGGAGTCTGCGCGAAATCTGGACCTATTGGTTTGGTCACCGGCCGAGCCCGCATTAATTACAAGCCCGTAACTGCGGTTTCGTGTTGCGGATATACCCAGTGACCGCCCTCCGAACCACACAGACGTGGATCCGCTCCTGAGAGTAAGAAAACAAAATGGCGAGATGGCGTAGTAAGTCAGGGAATGTCGCCGAGGATTCCGGTCAGGACTCCGCCGAGCGGACCGTTCCGCAGTCCGAACCGGTTCCGGCCGCCGAGGCCACTTCCGCCCCCGCATCGCGGTCACGCGTGTCGCGGCCCGGCCCCGCTGCGCGCTCCGAACGGCGCCGGCCCGACGGCGAGGGGCTCCGGACCGGCCTGGGCAGGGCCACCGGCGTCCTGGCGACCCTGGTCGCGGTGGCGGCGACGGTCATCGCCGTGGTCCTGGCCCTGCACATCGCGTTCGTGGTGTTCTCGGCCAATCAGGCGAACCCGATCGTGCACCGGGTGAACGACTGGGCGCACGGACTCGCCTGGGAGTTCCGCGACATGTTCACGCCCAAGGACCGGCGGGTGGCGGTCCTGGTCGACTACGGGATCGCCGCCGTCGTGTACCTCATCGCCGGAAGGATCGTCGCGGGGCTGATCCGCCGGATTCGCTGAGTCCCGCGCCGCAACGGCAGGCCGATCTGCCGGATTCGCCGAGTCCCGCGCCGCAACGGCCGGGCCGATTCCCCGGACCCGCACTCGAACACGCCCGGCGCCATGCCGCATACGGCCGGTTCGCCGGACATCGGCCGGCCGTTCGATGGCCTACGCTCTTTCTCGGAGGAGCTACCGAAAATGCAAAGATCGACCCGAGAACGGATCGTCGCCGAGGCGCTCCGGCTCTTCGCCGAGCGCGGATACGCCGCGACGTCCGTCGCGGAGATCGAGGCCGCGGCGGGCCTGTCCCCCGGGGCCGGCGGCCTCTATCGTCACTTCCGCTCGAAGGAGGAGGTCCTGGCCTCCGCCGTACGCGAGCACATCACCCGTACGGCCGATCAGATCGCCAAGACCTTCGAACAGTCGGCGGCGATCCGCGAGCAGCCCCTGGCGGACCGGCTGCGCCTGGCGGCCGCCGCGGGCCTGCGCAAGATGCGGGAGGAGGCGGACCTCATCCGGGTCCTGTTCCGCGATCTCGACAAGTTCCCGGGTCTGGTGACCGAGATGCGCGAGGGCATCGCCAACCCCCTGTACGACCTGTTCGCCAAGTGGCTGTCCGGCCAGCCGGAGATGGCCGGGCTCGACGAGGACTGGGACGCCGTCGCGCTCGTGCTCGGCGGGTCGATCGTCAACTACTGGCTGGCCCAGGACGCCCTGTACGAACCGCCGAACCGCGTCGACGAGGACCGTTTCGTGGGCGGCTGGACCCGCCTCGCCATGGGCCTGGTCGGCACCAAGGCCGAGGCGGTCCAGTAGCCCCGGCGGTCCGCCGGTTCCCGGAGGCGCTCAGCGGACGAGGCGGCCCAGCAGCGCCGACGCGGCGGTGATCCCCGCGATCGCGGCCACCACGAGCACGCCGATGTCCAGGAGCAGGTGCCCCGGCGTGCCGATGAGCAGGTTCCGCAGGGCGTCGACCTCGTAGCTCAGCGGGTTGACGTGGCTGATCGCCTGGAGCCACCCCGGCATCAGGCCGACGGGGTACAGCGCGTTCGAGCCGAAGAACAGCGGCATCGTGATCGCCTGGCCGATGCCCATCAGCCGGTCACGCGACATGGCCAGCCCGGCGATGGTCATGGACAGGCAGGAGAAGAACGCGGTGCCGAGCATGACGACCACGATGACCCCGAGCCACCGCAGCGGGTTCACCGTCAGGGCGACGCCGAGGATCGCGGACAGCACGAGGATGGCGACGGCCTGCGCCAGCGAGCGCACCCCCGCGGCGAACGCCTTGCCGGTGACCAGCGCGGCCCGCGGGGTCGGCGTGACGAGCAGCTTGGCCAGCACACCCGCGTCCCGCTCCCAGATGATCTGGATGCCGTAGAAGATCGCGATGAACAGCGCCGACTGCGCCAGGATGCCCGGCGCGAGGTAGTCCAGGTAGGGCACCTTCCCCGTCGGGATGGCGCGGATCCTGGAGAACGTCTCCCCGAAGATCAGCAGCCACAGCGCGGGCTGGATCGCGCGGGTGTACAGCTCGGTCCGGTCGTGCCGCATCTTCTGCAGCTCGACGATGCACATCGCGGCGACCCGGGCGAGCAGCAGCCGCCAGGGGGCGCGAGCGGCCGGCGGTTCAGCCGAGCCGGCCGGCGGTGCGCCGAGTACGGCGCGCGTCGCGGAAGCCGTCTCCCGGCTCGTCGAGCCGGTCTCCGGTGTAGGCACGGAACACCTCCTCCAGGGTGGCGCCCGGTTCGAGCCCGGACTTGAGTTCGGACGGCGTGCCGAGTGCCTGCACCCGGCCACGGTGCATCAGCGCGATCCGGCCGCAGTGCTGGTCGGCCTCGTCCATGTAGTGGGTGGTCACCAGGACGGTCATGCCGGTCGCGCGGCGTACCTCCTGGATGCGCTCCCAGACGCCGTCGCGCGCGACCGGGTCCAGGCCGATCGTCGGCTCGTCGAGGATGAGCAGGCGCGGGGCGCTGACGAGGGCCTGGGCCAGCTCCAGCCGCCGGATCATGCCGCCGGAGTACGTCTGCGCGCGCCGCTCGGCCGCGTCGGCGAGCCCGACCGCGGCCAGGACCTCCTCGACGCGTTCCTTGCGCTGCCGGCGCGGCACGTCGAACAGGCGGGCGAACAGCTCGACGTTCTCCCGGCCGGTCAGCGCGGCGTCGGCGGACAGCTGCTGGGGCAGGTAGCCGATCGTCCGGCGCACGGCCATCCGGTGGCTCGCGACGTCGAGCCCGAACACCTCGACCATGCCGGGCCGCGCCGGCAGCAGCGTGGTGATCAGGCGGATCGTCGTGGTCTTGCCGGCTCCGTTCGGCCCCAGCAGGCCGAAGATCTCTCCTTCGGCCACGTCGAGGTCGACGCCGTCGACCGCGACCTTGTCGCCGAACGCGTGCCGCAGGCCCCGGCAGGTGATCGCCTGCCGATCGGCCGGTCCGCTCTCGCCGTTCATGTGTCACCCCCGTCGGATGATGGGTGTTCCGGTGCGCCGCTCGCCGGTTCCGCGAGGCTCGCGAGGAGACGGCGCAGGGCGGGCAGCGCGGCGGTGATCGAGGCCCGGTCCTCTTCGGACAGTTCGTCGAGGCGGGCGCCGACGAGCTGGGCCCGGCGGTCGCGGTAGGCCGCGAGGCGCCGGCGCGCCGCGTCCGTGAGCTCCAGCCGGGCGGCCCGGCGGTCGTCCGGGTCCGTCTCCCGGCGCAGCATCCCGGCGCGGACGAGCTGGTTCACCAGGGTGCTGACCGAGTTGTCGGCCAGCCGGAGCTCGCGGGCGGCCGCCGCCACGCTCGCGCCGGGGTTGCGGTCGACGACGACCATGAGCTCGATCTGGGCCGGGCGCAGGTCCGGTGGCGGTGCCGCTTCGCGCAGCCTGCGCCGCACGAGACGGCGCATCGCCATCGTCACGTCCATGAGGTCGCTCCCCAGCCGGACGCCATCGCTACCCATAAATCCGGATATTACCTCCTTAGCAGAGGTAATCAATCCGGCCGGGTCCCGTGGGGCCGGTGTGACCACTGGGGATGTGGCGACCAGGGAAGTGACCTCGACCTCTCCCGCCACTCGTCACGGACGGTAAAACGGACGCTCCATGGAGTGGCCGGTCATCAGACGTGGCCGGCGCGGTCCCCAGGCCCGGACCCCCCGCCCCGCCTCCGGCCCGCTTCGCCATCGGATCGGAGCGTCATGTCCGTACGAGAGGACCAGAAGTGATCGCCACAGTGCGGGGGTTCCTGTCCCTGGGCCGCCCCGCCAAGATCCTGCTGGTCAACGAGATCGGGGAGACCGCCGGCCTCCTGATGCTCGCGCCGTACCTCGCCGACCACCTCACGCACCACATCGGGCTGGCTGTCTGGCTCGTCGGCCTCGTCATGGGGCTGCGCCACTTCAGCGAGGGCGTGTTCGCCATGGGCGGCACCCTCGCCGACCGCGTCGGCTACAAGCCGGTGCTGACCGCCGGATGCGTGCTGGAGGCGCTGGCCTGCGCGCTGTTCGGCCTGTCCGCGGCGGTGCCCTGGCTCATCGGGGCGTCGATCTTCAGCGGACTCGCCCGCGCGCTCTTCGTCCCCTCACGGCGCGCCTACCTCGCCCAGGTCGAGGAGGAGCACAAGGTCGAGGCGTTCGCCCTGGCGGGCGTCTGCCGCCGGATCGGGGTGCTGGTCGGCCCCATCGCCGGCATCCCGATGATGCACCTGGGCTTCGAGGCGCTGTGCCTCACCTCCGCCGGGATCTTCGCCGTCCTGGCGCTGGTGCAGTGGCGGCTGCTGCCGCCCTGCCCCGGCACTCACCAGGGCTCGGACCGCCCGTTCTGGGCGGAGTGGAAGGAGGCGTTCGGCGACCGCGTCTTCATCGCCTTCGCCGCGACGATGTTCGCGTCGTACTCTCTCGTCTACCAGCTCGCGTTCGGCCTGCCCATCGAGGTACGCCACGTGTCCGGCGGGCGGGCCGGCATCACCGCGCTGTTCGTCCTGTCGGCGGTCCTCGGCCTCGCCGGGCAGGTCCGGCTCACGCTCTGGTGCGAGCGCCGCTGGACCCCCGGCCAGGCCATGGTGCGCGGCCTCGTCGTGATGGGCGTCGCGTTCGTCCCGCTGATGCTGCCACCCCCGCACGGCGGGACGCTCGTCCGGCTGTTCCCCGTCATGCTGTGCGCGGCGATCCTGACCGTCGGCACGATGATGGTGTTCCCGTTCGAGATGTCCACCATCGCCGACCTCGCCGGCGACCGCGGCGTCGGGACGTACTACAGCGTCAACAACCTGCTGTCCGGGGTCGGCTCCGTCTTCGGCAACCTGCTCAGCGCCGCCGCGATCGGCCTGTCCCACACGCTGAACCTGGCGGGCCTGCCATGGCTCGTGCTGCTGCTGCTCGCCCTGCTGTCCGCCACCGCGCTGACCTTCGTGAACAGGGGCGACCGGCTCTCCGTCGGCCGGCCGGCCCCGGCGGGGGTCGGCACGGCCCCGTGACGGACGTTCGGATTCGATCTCCCGGGCGGGACCATCAGGTCGTCATCCGCGAATACCGTTGTGGGCGTGAGCACGGACACCTACGCCGACTGGCTGCGGGCGCGCGACGACGAGGATCTGCGCGCCCTGTTCGCGGCCCGTCCCGAGCTGATCACCCCCGTGCCCGCGGACATGGGAGCGCTGGCCGCCCGGGCCTCCGCGGCATCCGCCGTGTCGCGGGCACTGGACCGCCTGGACCGGCTCGCGCTGAACCTCTTCGAGGCGGCCCTGGTCCTGCCCTCGCCCATCGCGTACGGCGACCTGCTGGCGGCCGTCTCCGCCGCGCCGTCCGACGCCGGCCCGATCCGGGAGGCCGTCGACCGGCTGCGCGGCCTGGCGCTGATCTGGGGCGACGACGACGCCCTGCGGGTCGTTCCCGGCGGCCGGCAGGTCGTCCCGCATCCGGCCGGTCTGGGCCCGCCCGTCCGGGAGGCGTTCGCGGCCTACCCGTCCGACCGCCTGACCGCGCTGCTCGACGACCTCGGCCTGGAGTCGGCCGAGGAGATCCCCGGCCGGGCCGGCGCGCTGATCGAAGACGCCGGCCCGGAGGCCAGGGCCGCGCTCGACCGGCTCACGTGGGGGCCGCCCGTCGGCCGGGTCGACGGCGCCCGGCGGCCCGTCACCCTCGCCACGGCCTCCTCCCCCATCGAGCGCCTCCTCGCGCGCGGCCTGCTGGCCGCGACCGACGACCGGACCGTGACGCTGCCCCGCGAGATCGGCCTGCACCTGCGGGGCGGCCGCGTGTTCGCCGAGCTGCGGACGGCGCCGCCGCCTCTCGGCGGCACGGCGCGCTCCGGCCGCCTGGTCGACCGGACCGCCGGCGGCCAGGCGTTCACCTTCGTGCGCACCGTGGAGGAGCTGCTCGACCGCTGGGGCGTCGACCCGCCCGGCGTGCTGCGCGGCGGCGGCCTCGGCATCCGCGACCTGCGGGCGACCGCGACCGCGCTGGACGTGCCCGAGTGGACGGCGGCACTGCTGATCGAGGTCGCGTACGCCGCCGGGCTGCTCGCCCGCGACGGGGACCACGACGGGCCCGCGGGCGCGTGGTGGCTGCCCACCCAGGCGTACGACCTGTGGCGGCTGCGCGACGTCGAGCGCCGCTGGACCGACCTGGCCTCCGCGTGGCTGCTCACCGACCGCGCACCCGGCCTCGCGGGCGAGCGCGACGACCGCGACCGGCTGATCAACGCGCTGTCCGACGAGGCCGTACGGGTGAGCGCCCCGCAGGTGCGCCGGTCCGTTCTCGGCGCCCTCGCCGACGCCAAGCCGGGCACCGCGCCGAACGCCGGAGAGGTCTTCGCGTACCTCGCCTGGCAGCAGCCGCGCCGGGGCGGCACCCTGCGCGAGCGTCTCGTCGGCTGGACGCTGCGCGAGGCCGAGGCGATCGGCGTCACCGGGCTCGGCGCGCTGTCCGGCCACGCCCGCGCCCTCCTGGCGGGCGGCGAGGCGGGCAAGGCGCTGGCCGCTGTGCTGCCCGAGCCGGTCGACCACGTGCTGATCCAGGCGGACCTGACGGCGGTCGCCCCCGGCCCGCTCGTCAGCGACCTGGCCCGCGAGCTGGCACTGGCCGCCGACGTCGAGTCGACCGGCGGCGCCACCGTCTACCGCTTCACGCCCACGTCCGTGCGCCGCGCCCTCGACGCGGGCCGTGGCGCGGCGGAGCTGATCGACCTGCTGAAACGCCACTCGGCGACGGACGTGCCGCAGCCGCTGACGTACCTCATCGAGGACGTCGCCCGTCGGCACGGCCGGCTGCGGGTCGGCATCGCCTCGGCGTACGTCCGCTGCGACGACCCGGCCGTGCTCGACGAGATCCTCGCGGACCGGCGCTCGGAGCAGCTCCGGCTGCACCGGCTCGCCCCGACCGTCCTGGCCTCCCGATCCTCACGCGGCGAGCTGCTGGAGTCGCTGCGCGCGCTGGGGTACGCCCCGGTGGCCGAGTCGCCTGAGGGCTCCGTCGTGATCACCAGGCTCGACGCGCGCCGCGCCGAGACCACCCACGGCACGTACGAGCCGGCGCACCACTCCCAGATCGGCGTCACGGGCCCGGACGCGTCGGTCGTGACCGCCGCCGTACGCGCGCTCCGGGCCGGTGAGCAGGCCGCGCGGACGACCGCGCCGGCCGGCGCGCCGCCGCGCTCCCCCGCGATGGCGATGGTCCAGCAGCTGCGTCAGGCCGCCGACCGCGGCGCCCGCGTGTGGATCGGCTACCTCGACCAGCAGGGGCAGGCGTCCAGCCGCATCATCGAGCCCGCGCGGGTGGAGGGTGGGTTCCTCACCGCGTACGACGCGACACGGGCCGCCGTGCAGCGGTTCGCCCTGCACCGCATCACCGGCGTCGCGGAGGTCGACGGCTCATCCTGATGCCCGGTCTCCGGGACCGCGCGGGCACCGCCGCGATCTCGAAGCCGAAGCCGGCGACCCGGTCACCCGGACCGGACGGTCACTCCGGGCGTTTGCCGAAGTCGGCGCTGCACCAGTGTTCCGGGCGGACGTGGAACAGCGCGAGGCCCTCGCCGTGCGTGCTCCGCAGGTACCGGTCGCCGAGTTCGGGGCCGAGGTAGCGGTGGGCCAGCTCGGCGCGCTCGGCCTCGCCGGCGGGCTCGTCGATGGCCGTGACCGGCCCCTCGACGGTGACGTACCGGTAGGGCGGGTCGTCGTTGTGCGCGCAGAGCGAGACCCGGCCCGCCTCCCTGATCAGCTCGGCCTTGCGGCTGGTCGCGCCGGTGACGAAGTACAGCTCACCGCCCGGCTGGTAGCAGTACCAGAGCGGCATCGTCACCGGCCCTCGGTCGCCGCCGTCGCCGGCGACGCTCAGCACGCCGATCCGCACGCCCGCCAGGAACGCCTGACGCTCCTCGACGCTCATCACCTGGCTCACGCCGGGAACCCTTACCGCGCCGCGCCCATCCCCAACGCCCGCCCCGGCAAAGTTTCCCGCGGGCTTTCGACGCCGATCTCGGCGCAAGCCCTCACCGCGAGCCCCGATACCCTCGTGCCTCGGCGCGGGCTCTCACCGGGAGCCGTCAGGGCCGGCCGGAGCCGCTCGCGTACCGGCCCGGGGTGACGCCGAACGCCTGCCGGAACGCCTCGATGAACGCGCTCGGGCTGCGGAAGCCGCTGGCCGCGGCGGCCTCGGTGACCGACGCGCCACCGGCCAGGAGCGTGAGCGAGTGGTGCAGCCGCAGCTGGCCGCGCCACTGCGGGAAGGTCATCCCGGTCTGCTCCCGGAACAGCCGGCTGAGCGTGCGCTCGGACGCTCCGACGGCCCGGCCGAGCTCCGCCAGCGTGCGCCGGTCCGCGGGGTCGTCGGCGAGGAGCGCCGTGAGGTCGCGCAGCCGGGGATCGGCCGGGGAGGGCAGGCGCAGGGCGAGCGACTCCACCCGGCACAGCTGGTCCAGGGCGACCGTCTCGAGGTTGTGCCGCTGCCGGCCGGTCAGGCCGGTGTCGTCGGTCAGCGCGACGATCACCTCGCGCAGCAGCGGGGTGACGGCCAGGACGGTGGGCTCGTCGAGGCGGAGCGGGTTCACCTCGGGCTCGAACAGGAGGGTGCGCATCTCGGTGCGGCCGTACGCGCGGTGGGAGTGCGGCACCGTGGCGGGGATCCACACGGCGCGGTGCGGCGGGACCACCCAGGTGCCCGCGCCGGTCGAGACCTCCAGCACCCCGCGGCTCGGATAGATCAGCTGGTGCCGGGCGTGGTCGTGCCAGTCGATCCGGCCCCCGGGCGGGAGCGCCCGGCTGGTCCATCCTTCGAGATCGAGGCGGGTCACCGACATTGACCGGCAGAATAGCGGAAGCCCGCCGAGCGCCCCGGCTCGCATCCTGTTGATCATGTGCTCCTCAGGACCTCGGCCATGACCGCCGCCGACGACGACACCCGTACCCTCGACCGGCCGTCCGGCGACCGGGCCGCCCGCCCCTCGCCGTGGCGCCGGATGTGGCTGTGGGGGGTCGCGCACGCGGTCGACGACCTCTACCAGGGCCTGGTGCCCGCGAGCGTGCCGTACTTCGTGCTGGACCGGCACTACGGGTACGTCGCCGCGTCCGGGCTCACCATGGCCGCGACGCTGGGCA
Organism: Actinoallomurus rhizosphaericola; assembly: GCF_024055675.1. Lineage (NCBI taxonomy): Bacteria > Bacillati > Actinomycetota > Actinomycetes > Streptosporangiales > Thermomonosporaceae > Actinoallomurus > Actinoallomurus rhizosphaericola. Next base: position 687,937 of record NZ_JAMXMW010000002.1, read on the forward strand.
GCGCGGTCCCCCAGCCGTTCATCGGCCTGGCCGTCGACCGCCTGCGGCTGAGCTGGCTCGCCGGCGCGGGCGTCGCGATCGCCGGGACGGGGCTCGGGCTCGCGGGCCTCGCCGGCTCGTACGCGCTCGTCTGGACGCTGATCCTGATCTCGGGGCTGGGGGTGTCGATGTTCCACCCGGCGGCGGGCAAGGGGGCCCGTGAGACGGCCGGCGACAGCGCCGCAGCGATGAGCGTGTTCGCGGCGGGCGGCAGCGTCGGCTTCTTCCTGGCACCGGTGCTGGCGACGCCCGCGCTCGTGTCGATGGGCGTCGGCGCGCTGGCGCTGTTCATCCCGCCCGCGCTGCTGGTCGGCTTCGTCCTGTTCCGGCGGCGGCACCGGCACCGGGCCGACGCCGCCGCGGCCGCCGCCCGTACGGGGACCGACCGCTGGCCGCCGTTCCTCGTGCTGACCGGCATCGAGGTCGTGCGGTCGGTGGCGTTCACCGGCGTCAACACGTTCATCGGGCTGTACTGGATCCGGCACCTGCACGCGTCGCGGGAGGTCGCGGGCGCGGCGCTGGCGTGCTTCCTCGTCGGCGGCGTCAGCGGAACGATCCTCGGCGGCCGCATCGCCGACCGGATCGGCCTGGTCCGCACGGTCCAGCTCGGCGGCGTCGTCGCCCTCCCCGCGCTGGCGGGCCTGCGCCTGATGCCGGGGCCCGTGCTCCCGCTGCTGTTCGCGGTGCTGAGCGGTGTCGCGCTGAACATCCCGTTCGCGGTGCTCGTCAAGCTCGGCCAGGACTACCTGCCGACGCGGCCCGGTACGGCCGCCGGGGTCACCCTCGGCCTCGGGGTCAGCGTCGGCGGCCTGATCGCGCCGCTGTTCGGCCTGGTCGCCCAGGCGTACGGGCCCCAGGGCGTCTTCGTGGCCCTGTGCGGGGTCCCGGTCGCCGCGCTCGTGCTGGGCCGGTTCCTCGTCGAACCGGGCGACGTTCTCGTGGAATCGGACGGCGTCCTCGTCGAACCGGGCGGCGGGTCGACGGACAATTGACTTCTAAGGCGGCAAGATGGAACCAAACGGTGATCGGATGAGTCCGACTTATCCGCCATGCTTGGCGTGTCGATTACGTCCTTCGACCTACGAGCTGGGGGCTCACACCGTGACATGGCAGGACCCGTATGGGCAGTACGGTCAGGGCCCGCACGGCCAGGGCCCGTACGACCAGCAGGGCTGGCAGAACACCCAGCCCGGCTGGCAGGACCCCTACGGCCAGCACCAGGGGTACGGGCAGCAGCAGGGTTACGGCTACTACGGGCCGCCCGGAGCGCCGCCCGCCGGGTCGAACGGCGGCGCGATCGGAGCGCTGATCGCCAACATCGTCTCCGCCCTGCTGTGCTGCGGTGGCATCGCCTGGCTGCCCGGGATCATCCTGGCCGCCATGGCGATGAACCGGCACGCCACCGACCCCGAGTCCGCCAAGCAGCTCACCCTGTGGTCCTGGGTGTGCTTCGCGCTCAACTTCGTCCTGGTGGTCGTCCTCCTGGTCGTGCTGTTCGCCATCGGCGCGTTCAGCAGCCACACGAGCACGAGCACACCCACGTACTGACCCACTGACCGATCTGGCGCGGGAAGCCTCACGGGGGCTCCGGCTGTTGGACACTGAGACCCCACCGCCAGGAAGGCATCACGTGACCGACGGCCCGCTGATCGTTCAGTCCGACAAGACCCTGCTGCTCGAGGTCGACCACGACGCGGCGAACGCCTGCCGGAAGGCGATCGCGCCGTTCGCCGAGCTGGAGCGCGCGCCCGAGCACGTCCACACCTACCGCATCACCCCGCTCGCGCTGTGGAACGCCCGCGCCGCGGGCCACGACGCCGAGCAGGTGATCGACGCGCTCATCACCTACGCGCGGTACCCCGTGCCGCACGCCCTGCTCGTCGACGTCGCCGACACGATGGGCCGGTACGGCCGGCTGCGGCTGGAGAAGCACCCGACGCACGGCCTCGTCCTCGTGTCGTCGGACCGCGCGGTGCTCGAAGAGGTGCTGCGGGCCAAGAAGCTCAAGTCGATGTTCGGGGAGCGCGTCGACGACGACAGCGTGGCCGTGCACCCCAGCGAGCGCGGTGCCCTCAAGCAGGCGCTGCTGAAGCTCGGCTGGCCCGCCGAGGACCTCGCCGGGTACGTCGACGGCGAGGCCCACGCGATCTCCCTGGAGGAGGACGGCTGGGAGCTGCGGGCGTACCAGCGGGACGCCGCCGAGTCGTTCTGGCACGGCGGCTCGGGCGTCGTCGTGCTGCCCTGCGGCGCGGGCAAGACCATCGTCGGCGCCGCCGCCATGGCCCACGCCTCGGCGACCACGCTGATCCTCGTCACCAACACCGTCTCGGCGCACCAGTGGAAGCAGGAGCTGCTGCGCCGCACGTCGCTGACCGAGGACGAGATCGGGGAGTACACCGGCACGAAGAAGGAGATCCGGCCGGTCACCATCGCGACGTACCAGGTGCTGACCACCCGCCGGAAGGGCGTCTACACCCACCTGGAGCTGTTCGACGCCCGCGACTGGGGCCTCATCCTGTACGACGAGGTGCACCTGCTGCCCGCGCCGATCTTCCGGATGACCGCCGACCTGCAGACCCGGCGCCGCCTCGGGCTGACCGCCACGCTCGTGCGCGAGGACGGCCGGGAGGGCGACGTGTTCTCCCTCATCGGCCCGAAACGGTACGACGCGCCGTGGAAGGAGATGGAGGCGCAGGGCTGGATCGCCCCGGCCGACTGCGTCGAGGTCCGCGTGACGCTCACCGACACCGAGCGCCTCGCGTACGCCACCGCCGAGCAGGAGGACCGCTACCGCTTCTGCGCGACCACCGAGTCCAAGACGTCGGTCGTGCAGGCTCTCGTCGAGCGCCACCGCGGCGAGCAGCTCCTGGTCATCGGCCAGTACATCGACCAGCTCGACGAGCTCGGCGAACGCCTCGACGCGCCGGTCATCAAGGGCGAGACCAAGGTCAAGGAGCGGGAGCGGCTGTTCGACGCGTTCCGCAGCGGCGAGCTGCAGGTCCTGATCGTCTCGAAGGTCGCGAACTTCTCGATCGACCTGCCCGAGGCGTCCGTCGCCGTCCAGGTGTCGGGGACGTTCGGGTCGCGGCAGGAGGAGGCGCAGCGGCTCGGCCGCGTCCTGCGCCCGAAGGCGTCGGGCAAGGGCGCGCGGTTCTACTCGGTCGTCGCCCGTGACACGCTCGACCAGGACTACGCCGCCCACCGCCAGCGCTTCCTCGCCGAGCAGGGCTACGCGTACCGCATCGTCGACGCCGACGCGGTCTACAGCGACGAGGACATCTGAGCCGCGGAACGAACCGTCTCCGGGCCGAGGGGCCGAGCCCGGAGACGGCCCGTCGCGGTCAGAGCGGCGACAAGGCGTACAGCTTGGTAGTTGCCGGGTGGAAGGCAGGGGTTGCCTGGTCTCGTCGTCGGCGTTGTCGGGCGCCGGCTCACCGTATGCTTCTGGCCGCAGCCACCCGGGTCATCTCGCCGCCGGGAGGTCCAGCGTGACGGTGAGGCCTCCGCCGGGCGTCTCGGACAGCGTCACGTCTCCGCCCTCGGCGGTGACCAGCCGGTGGACGATGGCCAGGCCCAGGCCGGTGCCGCCCGCCCGGCCGGTGCGGAACCGGCGGAACGCGTCGGCCATCGCCTCGGGTGCCATGCCCGGGCCGTCGTCGGCGACGGTGACGTGGATCCGGTGACCGGCGCGGCGCGCGCCGATCCGCACGTGACCGCCCTTGGGCGTCGCGGTGAGCGCGTTGTCCACCAGATTGTCGATGGCCTGTTCGAGACGGCCGGGGCCGAGCATCGCGGTCAGGGACTCGCCGGGCTCCAGGAGGAGCTGGACACCTCGTTCGGCCGCGACCGGCCGCCAGGCGTCCACGCGATCCCGCAGCAGGCCGGTGACCGGGATCACCTGGGGAGGCGTCGTTGTGTTCTCCGCCCGTGCGACGGCGAGGAGCCCGTCGACCATGCGGGACAGACGGCCCAGCTCCTCCAGCGCGGCCTCGAACTCGGCCGCGTCCGCCTCGCGCCCGCTGCTCTCGGCCTCCTCGGCGAACAGCTCCATCCGCAACCGCAGCGCCGCCAGCGGCGTCCGGAGCTGGTGGGAGACGTCCGCGAGCACGGCACGGCTGTCATAGATCAGGTTCTCCAGGCGGGCGGCCATCACGTTGAACCGCTCGGCCAGGCCGCGAACCTCCGGCGGGCGACGCGGCGGATCGGCGCGCGCCGCCAGCTCACCGGCGCCGAGGGCCTCGGCGACCGCCCCCAGCCGGCGCAGTGGCCGGCCGACCCACCCGGCGAGGTAGACGGCGAGGGCGACCGCGAGGGAGACCGCCGCGAGCGCGACGAGGCCGAGCCGCGTCCACAGCCGGTCCACCCGCTCTTGCAGGGGGGCGAGCGGCCGGGCCAGCAGCACCGCGCCCTTCACCCGCTCGTCCTGGGCCCCGACCGGCACGATCGCCAGCAGGCGGCCGCCGAGCTCGGAGACGCGGGTCTGCCCGCGCAGGCCGACGGCGGCGCGGCCGGGCGTGTACAGGCCGGTGTCGCGGCCGGCGATGATCCGGCTCTTCCGGTCGACCACCTCGACCTGGGCCTGGTCGCCGCCTTCGATCTCGCGGCGCACCGTCGCGAGCCGGTGGGGCAGGGTGGCCGCGCCGTCGCGGTCCTCGATGCCCTCCTCGGCCGTGCTCGCGAGCGCGCGGGCGGCCTCCAGCGTGCTGCTCCGGTAGTCGTGCCGATGCTCGGCGGCCATCGCGAACCCCAGCGGCAGCAGCGCGCCGACGATCAGCCCGCCGGTCAGGACGAGGAACGCCGCGAGGATCCGGCTCGTCACCCGAGGTCTCCCAGCCGGAATCCACGGGCGTAGACGGTCTGGATGGCCGACGGGTCGCCGAGCTTCCGGCGCAGCGCCGCGATGTGTACGTCCAGGACGCGCGTCGGGCCGTACCAGTGGGTGTTCCACACGCGTTCGAGGATCTCCTGGCGGCCCACGACTCGTCCCGGATCGGTCGCGAGGCACTCGAGGATGTCGAACTCGGTTGGGGTGAGGGAGACCTCGGTGCCCGCGGAGGTCACCCGCCGGGCCCGCGTGTCGATGACCAGCGAGCCGTGCCGGAGCAGGTGCGTCTCGGTCAGCCTGCTGCGGCGCAGCACCGCGCGGATCCGCGCCATCAGCTCGGCGAACCCGAACGGTTTGACGATGTAGTCGTCGGCGCCCGCGTCCAGCGCCGCGACGCGGTCGGGCTCCTCCCCGCGCGCGGTGATCACCAGGATGGCGCTGTCGGACCGCTGCCGGAGCGTGCCGCACAGCTCGGTGCCGTCGGCGTCGGGCAGGCCCAGGTCGAGGAGGACCACGTCATAGGGCTCGGCGGCCAGGGCCTCGGCGGCCGTGCTCACGGCGAACGCGTCGTATCCGGCGCGGGTGAGACCGCGCTGGAGGGAGGCGGAGATCCCCGGATCATCCTCGACGATCAGGATCCGTACCGGCGTGTCGGTCACGCTCTCACGGTACGGCCGGGGGCCCGATCTGAACGACTTCTGAACATTTCCCTTGAGCAGTGTTCAGCCCTGACCCGCGACAGTGGAGCACGCAACCCCGGCTGAAAACCTCCCAGAAGGACCGTCATGTTCTCCACCATCATGGGACTGCCCGCTCACCCCCTCGTCATCCACGCGGTGGTGGTCCTCATCCCGTTGGCCGCCCTGGGCGCGATCGTGGTCGCCGTCTGGCCCGCCGCCCGCGAGCGGTACGCCTCGCTGGCGCTCGGGGTGGCGACGGTGGCCCTTCTCTCCGTCCCGCTCGCCACGCACACCGGCGAACTGCTGGAAGAGCACGTCAAGCGGACGGCGCTCGTCGAACGGCACACCGAGATGGCCGACGGCCTGCTGCCCTTCGCCGGTCTCCTCTGGCTGGGCCTGGCCGTACTCGTGTTCATGCGCTGGTACTCCGCCCGGCGAACGGTGCAGTGGGGCCGCTACCTGACCGTCGCCGCCGCGGTCGTCGCGGTCGTCGGCGCGGTGGCCAGCGGCGTCCAGGTGGTGCGCATCGGCCACAGCGGCGCCTCGGCCGCCTGGCACGGCGTCGCCACCTCCTCCGAGGATTCCGCCGGCCGGCACCACTAGAGGATGAACGACTTCTTCACATTTCCGGCACGGCTTTCGAACAACCCGCCGACGACACTCGAACCCTGAGCCCACGTCAAGGGGGGAATGACCGATGGAGCATCCCGAACGTTCACGCCGGCGCCGCCGCGACGCGGGCCTGCACCAGGTGACGGTCTGGACCCGCCGCGCGGTCGGTGTCGGCGTGGTCCTGTCCGGCCTGCTGGTCGCCGGCCTGGCGCACCTGCTGCCGGGCCAGGCCGCCGACCGGACCCACGCCGATCCGGCCACTCCGGCGCCCTCGGAGCAGCCGGCCACCCCGCCGGACGACTCCGCGGGCCCGACCGCCTCGACCGGCTCCGCGTCCGCGCGGCCGCACCGGACCCACCGCCACCACCTCACTCCGCCCGCCACCGCACCGGCCGCTCCGCCGAGCACCCCCACCCGGCGGCCGACGCACGTGACCTCGGGCGGCTCCTGATGACGGGCGCACTCGACTTCCCGATCTGGGGAACGACGGCGCGGCTCCTCGTCACCGACCCGAAGCGACTCGACGTCGCACGGGCCGCCCTCGACGCCGAACTGGCGGCGATGGGCGCGGCATGCGACCGGTTCCGTACCGACTCGGAGCTGTCGCGGCTCAACGCCGCCGGCGGCCGGCCGGTCGAGGTGTCCCCCCTGTTCGCCCGCACACTTGAGCGGGCCCTGGAAGTGGCCGAGGCGACCGATGGCGCGGTCGACCCCACCGTCGGGGCCGCGCTGGTGGCCGCCGGGTACGACCGGGACATCACGGAGCTGCGCCACGGCGGTCCGGCACCGCGCCTGGTACGGCGACGGGTCGCCGGCTGGCGCACGGTGCGCCTCGACGGGCACGTCGTGCGGCTGCCGCCGGGCGTACGGCTGGACCTCGGCGCGACGGCGAAGGCGCTGGCCGCCGACCGGGCCGCCGCGCGGGCGTTCGCGGAGACCGGCTGCGGGGTCCTCGTCGGGCTGGGCGGTGACATCGCGGTCGGCGGGCCGCCGCCCGAGGGCGGCTGGCGGATCCGCGTGACCGACGACCACCGCGACGACGGCTCGGACGCCTCCGGCCAGGACGTCGTGATCACCGCGGGTGGCCTGGCCACCTCGTCGGTGACCGTACGGCGCTGGCGGCGCGGCGACCAGTGGCTGCACCACATCATCGACCCGGCGACCGGGATCCCCGCCGCCTCCTGCTGGCGTACGGCCAGCGTCGCGGCGGCCACCTGCGTGGACGCCAACGCCGCCGCGACCGCGGCCCTGGTCAAGGGCTGGTCCGCGCGGACGTGGCTGGGCGATCTGCGGCTGCCGGCCCGCCTGGTCCGTCTCGACGGACGGGCGTTCGCCCTGGCCGGATGGCCCGAGGACGCCGTGACGCTCGTGGACGGCCAAGGCCGGACGACCGGCCCTGGGCAGGCGGCCGGCCCGGGACGAACGGCCGACCCGAGGCAGGCGGCCGGCCCAGGGCAGGGGGTCGCCCCGGGACGAACGGCCGGCCTCGGGCAGGCGGTCGAACCGGGACGAACGGCCGGGCCGCCCGCGGACGCGCGGCCGGCGGGGAGGCGGGCGGGATGAGTCTCCTCTGGTACGCCACGCGCGCGACCGGAGAGATCACGCTGATGTTCCTCACGGTCGTGCTGACGCTCGGCGTGCTGTCGGCTCTCCGCGTCGGCGGCCGGCGGGTGCCCCGGTTCGTCGTCGCCGGACTGCACCGCAACCTCACCCTGGCCGGCCTGGGCTTCCTCGCCGTGCACATCGCGACCGCGGTCGCCGACTCCTACGCCCCGATCGACGTGACCGACGTCGTCGTGCCGTTCGGCTCGGCGTACCGGCCGATCTGGCTGGGGCTGGGCACCCTCGCGTTCGACGTGATGATCGTCCTCGCGGTGACCAGCCTCCTGCGGACCAGGATCGGCTACCGGCGCTGGAAGGCGCTGCACTGGGCGGCGTACGCCTGCTGGCTCGCCGCCCTCGTGCACGCGCTGGGCACCGGTTCGGACGTCCGGTCCTCGCTGTTCCTCCTGCTCGCCGGGGTCTGCGCCGCCGTGACCCTGGCCGCCGTGGCCTGGCGGCTGGCGGCCGCGGGGCCGGGGAAGGCGGGTCTGCGGGCCGGGGCCGGGCTGCTGACGCTCGTGACGGCCCTCGTCGTCGGCGTCTGGACCGTGTCCGGTCCGCTGGCCGACGGCTGGGCCCGGCGTTCCGGCACGCCCGCCTCGCTGCTCGGCACGGCGAGCAGCCCGGGGGCGGGAACGACCGGCCGTACGCCGGCCCCACGGCCGACGCGAGCCACCCGTTCGGCCGGTGACGGCGACGAGAGGGGGGACGGGGAGTGACCACGGGAACGGCGGCACCGCACGCCGTACGGCTGCTCGCCGGCTATCACGCGCTGGGCCGGCCGGCGGAGCTGCGCGACCACCTGGCGCAGTACGGTCCACCGCCGACCACGACGGGCGCCTCGTTGGTCCAGGCCGTCGAGGAGGCCGGGCTGACCGGCCGGGGTGGTGGCGGGTTCCCGACCGGCCGCAAGCTTCGCTCGGTGGCGGCCGGGCGACGGCCCGCCGTGGTGGTCGTCAACGCCGCCGAGGGCGAGCCGGCCAGCGCCAAGGACCGCGCCCTGCTGACGGTCGCACCGCACCTCGTGCTGGACGGGGCCGCGCTCGCCGCCGGCGCCGTCGGCGCACGCGAGATCGTCGTCTGCGTGCACGCCGAGCCGGACCCCGGCGAAGGGGCGGAGGCCGGCGCACGGCGCGGCCGGACCCGCACCCTGGCGGACACGGTCCGGCGGGCGGTCGCCGAGCGCGAGCGGGCCCGGCCGGCGCCCGTACCGATGCGGGTGACCGCCGTACTGCCCCGTTACGTCGCCAGCGAGGAGACCTCCCTGGTCCGCTGGATCGACACGGGCGACGCCCGGCCGTCCTTCGCGCCACGCCCCTTCGAGCGCGGTGTCGGCGGCCGGCCGACGCTCGTCAGCAACGCCGAGACCTTCGCCCACATCGCGCTGATCGCGCGGTACGGCCCCGCGTGGTTCCGCTCGTGCGGCAGCGAGGAGGCACCGGGCACGGCCCTGTTCACGGTCTCGGGCGCGGTCGCACGCCCCGGCGTGGTCGAGGCGCCGCTCGGCACGCCCGTCGGCGAGGTCCTGCGCCTGGCCGGCGGCCCGTCCGAGCCGCTGCAGGCCGTGCTGGCCGGCGGGTACGGCGGTACCTGGCTGCCACCGGAACTGCTGGCCCTGCCGACGACGCCCTCGGCGTTCAAGGCGGCCGGCCTCGCGCTGGGGCCGGGCATCCTCGTCGCGCTGCCCGAGCGGGCGTGCGGGGTGGCGGAGTCCGCGCGGGTCCTGGCGTGGCTGGCCGCGGAGACGGCCGGGCAGTGCGGGCCCTGCGTCCACGGGCTGCCGGCGATCGCCGCGGACTTCGCCGAGCTCGCGTCCTGCCGGGTCAGTACGGAGCTGTACCGCCGGCTCGACCGGCGGCTGGCGGTCATCCCAGGTCGTGGCGCCTGCCGCCACCCGGACGGCGCCGTGCGGTTCGCGGCCAGCGCCCTGCGCGTCTTCGGACGTCACCTGCGCGTTCACACGCGCGCGGAAGGCTGCCTGCTCGCCCGGTGGCCGTCGATTCTGCCGATCCCCGAGGAGTGGTGACGATGGCATGGCGGCTGAGGGTCGATCCGATCGCCTGCACCGGCCACGGCCTGTGCGCCGAGCTCCTTCCGGAGACGATCGACCTGGACGAATGGGGTTACCCGATCATCGGGAGCCTGTCCGACCGGCTGCTGCCGCTGGCGCGCCGTGCGGTGGCGGACTGTCCCACTCTCGCGCTGCTCCTCGAACGCGACCGTACGCGCTGACCGTCGCCGGGTTCCGGGCTGCTTCTTCCCGGCTACACCCGGCCTCGACTTCCGGCGCGGTGGCAGGGCTCAGTCGATACGGAAGACCGGGACGGTCGCGGCGATGGCCGCGAGCCGCTCGTCGTCGGCCTTCTTGATGTCCTCCTCGAAGAACCGGGCGACCTCCCAGCCCCAGCGCTTGAAGTACTGGCGCAGCAGCGCCGGCTTCTCCTCGTCCGGCAGCTCGGTGACGGTGATCGCCTCGGTCCGCCGGCCGAGCCGCAGCTCGCCCCCGCCGGTGACGCGGATGTTGCGCACCCACTGGGTGTGACCGCGCGGCGCGATCAGATAGCGAACGCCGTCGTAGGTGAGGACGTTCACCGGGTTGGTGCGCCACTCGCCGCTCGTCCGCCCCCGTACGGCCAGGATGCGCGTGCCGAGAAGGCTGATCCCCTTGCGGGTCAGGAAGTGGACGACCTTGTTGAAGTGAACCTCGAACCCGGCGGCCTGGACGTGACGCGGCTGAACGGCGGTCATCTCGACTCCTTTGTGAGCACTGCTCTCGGATAGGAGCAGTGTGCACCAGCGAGGAACGACAAAGCAAGAGCACTGCTCTCGTATTTGTCCACCGATCTGCCGACTGGCAGACTGAACGACATGAACGCGAGCCGTACCGCGCGCGAGCGGGCGAGATCCGAGCTGACCAGGGAGATCAAAGAGGCCGCCCGCCGCCGGCTGTCGGTCTCCGGCGCCCAGGGACTCTCACTGCGCGCCGTGGCCCGCGAGCTCGGCATGGTCTCCTCGGCCCTGTACCGCTACTTCGCCAGTCGCGACGAGCTGCTCACCGCGCTGATCATCGACGCGTACGACGCGCTCGCCACCGAGATCGAGGCCGCCGACCGCGCCGCCCTCTCGACCGACTTCCGCGGCCGCTGGGAGGCGGCCTGCCGCGCGACGCGCGCCTGGGCGTCCGCGCATCCCCACGAGTACGCGCTCGTCTACGGCTCCCCCGTGCCGGGCTACCACGCTCCCGAGACGACCATCGCCCCCGGCGCCCGCGTCCCGATGGCACTCCTGTCCATCGTCCGCGACGCGCACGAGGCCGGCGCGCTGAGCACCTCGGAGGAGGAGCCGCCCCTGCCCCCGGCCCTGGCGGACCAGGCCGCCCACATCGCGGGTCTCCTCGACTCCGCCATCCCGAACGGCGTCATCATCCGCGGCGCCACCGCCTGGACCCAGCTGTTCGGCATGATCACCTTCGAGCTGTTCGGCCAGTACGCCAACAGCCTCGACCCGGCGGACGCCTTCTTCGACTACAGCATCGACCGCCTCGCCGACCTGATCGGCCTCCCGGAGACCGAGTAACGGGCCTCAGTGCTCGTTGCGCCCATCAGCGCCGAGGTTGTGGTTGCTGCGGCGACGAAAATCCTCGGCGGTGAGCGGCTACTTCTTGTTCTCGCGGAGGACGACGTCGATGGTGATGGCGGTGGAGATGACCAGGGTGCGGAGCGGGTCGGGGAGCTGGTACGGGATCTGGACCGCGTAGCGGTCGGCCGTCGTGAACCAGGCGGCGGCCAGGCCCTCCCACTGCTTGTTCACCCGGGCGACCTCGACGCCCTGCCAGTCGGTGATCGTGAAGTCCCAGGCGAAGAAGTCGCCGCGGATCTCGCCGAGCTGGCGGTCCTGCGGGTCGAGCAGCGTGAACCGCGGCCGGAGGCCGAAGTGGCACTGGATCGCGCCGATGGGCTGGCCGTTCGGCCAGGCGATCTGCACCTTCGGCGTCACGAGGGCGAAGGGCTTGTCGATGATCAGCATCGGCATGCCGTCGGGCCGTACGACGTGCAGGGTGTGGCGGGTGTTCCCCGAGTACTGGGAGAACATGAAGCGCATCGCCTTCTTGCCGCCGGAGAGGTTCGGCTCCCCCACCGTCGCGACCGGTTGGCCCTGGCCGTTGAAGACCGTGTACCGCGACTCGACGGCGAGAACTCTCTTAGGCTGCTCGACGAGCAGGACGGGGGAATTAAAGAGATCCACGGCGGAAGCTTACGAGGTTGATCGGATCGGCGTCCTAATGATGACCAGCGCCGTGAGCAGAACGGGGGAGGTCAGCTTCTCGGCCGTGACCAGCGGAGGTTGGGGCCCGGGTGTTCACGCCTTGTTGCGCTCCCCGTCGCGGCTGGGTGCCGTGCCGGGGTCGCATCTCCCCTCACCCTGGTGTTGGGATCGGGGACGGGCATGCTGACGAATGCCCACGCCACGCACGCCCGTTTCCGGATGTTGGTGGCGGCGATGACGTCGGCGGGGCCAGCGAACCCACACCGGCGGCAACAGAAGACATCCCGGTCGGGCCGGTTGGCCCGCTCGGTGTGCCCGCACCATGGCACGGGACACCGCTGGGAGGTGTAGGCCGGGTCCACTTCCACGAACGGCACTCCAGCCCGCTGGGCCTTGTACTGGATGAAGGTGCCGAGTTGGTGGAAGGGCCAGGAGGAGTGCGTGGCCCGCTGGTGCCGCTTGAGCCGTACCCGGTCGCGTATCCCGCTCAGTTCCTCGAGTGCGATACCGCGTCCGGTGCGTTGGGCATCGGCCACGATCTCCTTACTGATCTTGTGGTTCTCGTTCGAGGCGTGCCGCGCCTCCCGCTGTGACCGGCGGGCCAGCCAGCGGGCGGCCGACCGGCTCCCCGCCGCCTTTTTGGCCTGCAGTTCGGCGCGCAACCGGGCCTGGCGGCGGCGATACCGCGCGAGGCCCTTGCCCTGGTGGTTGTCTCCGTCGGAGGTGGTGGCCAGGTTCACGATCCCCCGGTCCACCCCGATCCAATCGGCAGGCTCGAACTGCGGGGCTGCTTCGACATCGCAGGTCGCGACCAGGAAGAACATCCCGTCGCGATGCACTAGGTCGGTTTCGCCCTTGCGGTGGTCCGCCAGGACCTTCAGCTGCCCGGGCTCGCCGGTGAAAGTGACGTTTCGGAGGCGGCCCGCGACCGTCCAGATCGACACGGTCCGGGCATCCATCTGCCAGGACAGGCACCGGTCATCGAAGGGCTGGGCAGCGTCGCCCCGTACGGTGATGGGCTTGGAGACGGCCTTACGCCGCCGGCGTGAGTGCTCACCACCCAGCAGACCCGCCTCGATCTGAGCGTGCAGCGTGGTGTAGGCGTCGGCGACCTTACGGATCACATGCAACGCAGGCTGAGCCGACAACCCCCGCGCCTTCAACGCCCCGTACGCCAGCTTTTGAAGCTTCTGCCGGGCGAAAACTCCGCGGACGAACGCGACCGCCGACACCTCATTCGCCACGGTGTTGCATAGCGACAGGGTTGCCGCCAGCGCCGCTGCCTGCTCTTGGGTCGGCAACAGCTTCACCTGCACCACCATCTTCACGAGCTGTTACCATATCAATACGCACAGTTGAAGTCAGCGCGATACGCACCAGACGTGGGTCGGATCGATGTTCTGCCGATGACCAGCGCCGTGAGCGAGGCGAATACGGTGCATGCGGTCACGGCATGAACACGACTGGTCGCGAACTGGGCGGCCCGGTCGGGCCGTTTCACACCCGCCCCGGGACCGGCCCTCAGGTGCGGTGGCGCTCGGCTCTTACTCGCAGCAGTTCGGCGGTGGCCTGGTCGGCTGGCAGGAACGCCTCCAGGTGGAGTTCGGCGAGCGTGACGTCGGTCGCGGTGGCGAACGAGGTCAGCGTGGTGATCAGGCGCAGCTCTCCGTCCGCCGACGCCAGCCGCATCGGCACGGCGAAGCCGAGGTGCTCGGGGCCGACCGGGTCCTCGGGAACATACCCGGCCAGTTCGGCGACGAGATCGTCGAGGCGCGGATCCGGGCTCCGCCGCGTCCTGGCGCGAAGGTTGTCGATGACGTGCCGGCCCCACTCGGCGAAGTTCCGCACCCTGGGCGCCATTCCCTCCGGGTGCAGCATGAGCCGCCACATGTTGACCGGTGGTCCGAGCAGCTCCGGTGACGCGCCCTCGGTGAACACCTCGACGGCGTCGTTGGCCCCGACCACCCGTCCGTACGGTCCGATGATGAGGGCCGGGTACGGCATGTGGCCGTGCAGGATCTGCTCGAGGGCGGCGCGGACCGGGCGCAGCGCCGTCTCGTCCAGGTCCGACTCGGGGAACACCGGCGCGTAACCGGCCGTGGTGAGCAGGTCGTTGCGCTCCCGCAGCGACAGACCGAGCGACTCGGCCAGCCGGATCACGATCGCACGGCCCGGCCGCGAGCGACCGCTCTCGATGAAGCTCAGATGGCGTTGGGTCGTGCCGGCCAGCAGAGCCAGCTCGAGCTGGCTGACCCGCCGGACCGTACGCCAGCGTCTGAGCTCCGCGCCGATTCTGTCCCGCTCGATTGTGCCGCTCACCCGCTCAGTTCTATCCGCCCCCTGTGACGTCGGCGATTCCCTCGGGGGAATTGCCGGATGTCAGCGCCGCTCAGCACGCTCGTGCCCTGGCGCACGGCCAGGCCGAACCGGCCCGGCCGCCCCGACAACGAGTGCGAGAGGCGTTCGATGAAGAGCTACCACCTTGACCCGGGCCGTGGCCTCGCCGGGCTGACGGTCCGGGAACACGACGAGCCCGAACCCGGGCGCGGGCAGGTCGTGGTCAGGATGCGCGCGAACGCGCTCGGTTTCCGCGACCTGAAGGTGCTGGCCGGCGAATACGTGCTGCCGATCAGGCCCGGCGTGGTGCCCGGGTGCGAAGGGGCGGGGGAGGTCGTGGCCGTCGGCGAGGGCGTCGACCGCGTCAAGCCGGGCGATCGCGTGGCCGCCACCGTCTTCCCACGCTGGCTCGACGGACCGTTCAGGCGCGAGAACGCCGCGCAGCTCGGCACCATGATCGACGGAGTGCTGACCGAGTACGCGGTGCTGGACGAAGACGGCGTCGTGCCCGTCCCGGAACACCTGTCGTTCGAAGAGGCCGCAGCCCTGCCCTTGGCGGCGGTGACCGCGTGGAACGCGCTGACCGGCGGCGGCGCGATTCGTCCCGGCGCGACCGTGCTGACCCTCGGATCAGGGGCCGTGTCGCTGTTCGTCCTGCGGTTCGCCAAGCTGTCCGGCGCCCGGGTGATCGTCACCACGTCCAGCGCCGCCAAGGCCGAGCGGCTGAGGGCACTGGGGGCCGACGAGGTGATCGACTACCGGGAGAATCCCGCCTGGGGAGAGCAGGTGCGCGCCCTGACCGATGATCTGGGTGCCGACCTCGTCGTCGATGCGACGGGCCCACTGGAGCAGTCCCTGAAGTCGGTCGCGTCCACCGGCGAGGTGGCCTTCGTCGGCTACTGGCTGTCCGGCGCCGCGGGAGCCGCTCCCATCGACCCCGGCTCCCTGTTCATGGCGGGCGCCGTGCTGCGCCGTGTCGCCACGGGCAGCCGGGCCCACTTCCTGGAGCTCAACCGCGCCGTCGAGACGCACCGGGTGCGTCCCGTGATCGATCGGGTCTTCTCGTTCGATCAGGTACCCGACGCCTTCCGCTACCTCGAAGCGGGCGGCGTCTTCGGGAAGGTGATCATCAGCCACACGTGACGGCCGGTGGGAGGCATGCGAAAGGGGCGGTCCCAGCACCGGGGACCGCCCCTCAAGCGAGTGGACTAGAAGTCCATGCCGCCCATGCCGCCGGACGGGTCGCCGGCCGGAGCCTTCTCCTTCTCCGGCTTCTCGGCGATGACCGCCTCGGTGGTGAGGAACAGCGCCGCGATGGACGCGGCGTTCTGCAGCGCCGAGCGCGTCACCTTCGCCGGGTCGATGATGCCCGAGTCGAACATGTTGACGTACTCGCCGGTCGCGGCGTTCAGGCCGAAGCCCGGCTCGAGGTTGCGGACCTTCTCCGCCACCACGCCGCCCTCGAGGCCGGCGTTCACCGCGATCTGCTTCAGCGGCTCCTCCAGCGCACGGCGCACGATCTGCGCACCGGTCGCCTCGTCGCCCTCAAGGTCGGTCTTCTCGAACGCCTTGACGCTCGCCTGCAGCAGCGCGACGCCACCGCCGGGCACGATGCCCTCCTCGACGGCCGCCTTCGCGTTGCGCACGGCGTCCTCGATGCGGTGCTTGCGCTCCTTCAGCTCGACCTCGGTCGCCGCGCCGGCCTTGATGACGGCGACGCCGCCGGCCAGCTTGGCGAGACGCTCCTGGAGCTTCTCGCGGTCGTAGTCCGAGTCGGAGTTCTCGATCTCGGCACGGATCTCGTTCACCCGGCCGGCGATGTCGTCGGGGTTGCCGGCGCCATCGATGACCGTGGTCTCGTCCTTCGTCACCACGATGCGCTTGGCCTGGCCGAGCATGTCCAGCGTGGTGTTCTCCAGCTTGAGGCCGATGTCCTCGCTGATGACCTGGCCACCGGTCAGGATCGCGATGTCCTGCAGCATGGCCTTGCGGCGGTCACCGAAGCCCGGGGCCTTGACGGCGACGGACTTGAAGACACCGCGGATCTTGTTGACGACCAGGGTGGCCAGGGCCTCGCCCTCGACGTCCTCGGCGATGATGACCAGCGGCTTGCCGGCCTGCATGACCTGCTCCAGAACCGGCACCAGGTCCTTGTTCGCCGAGATCTTCGAGCTGACGATCAGGATGTACGGGTCGTCGAAGACGGCCTCCATACGCTCCGGGTCCGTCACGAAGTAGTGCGAGATGTAACCCTTGTCGAAGCGCATGCCCTCGGTCAGCTCGAGCTCCAGACCGAAGGTCTGGCTCTCCTCGACCGTGATGACGCCTTCCTTGCCGACCTTGTCCATCGCCTCGGCGATCATCTCGCCGATCGAGGTGTCGCCGGCGGAGATCGAGGCCGTGGAGGCGATCTGCTCCTTGGTCTCGACGTCCTTGGCGATCTGCGCGAGCTGCTCGCTGACGCGCTCCACCGCGGACTCGATGCCCCGCTTCAGGGACATCGGGTTGGCGCCGGCGGCCACGTTGCGCAGGCCCTCGCGGACGAGCGCCTGGGCCAGCACGGTCGCCGTCGTCGTGCCGTCACCGGCTACGTCGTCGGTCTTCTTGGCGACCTCTTTGACGAGCTCGGCGCCGATCTTCTCCCACGGGTCCTCGAGCTCGATCTCCTTGGCGATGGAGACACCGTCGTTCGTGATCGTGGGGGCGCCCCACTTCTTCTCCAGAACGACGTTACGGCCCTTGGGACCGAGGGTCACCTTCACGGCGTCGGCAAGCTGGTTCATGCCGCGCTCGAGGCCGCGCCGCGCGTCCTCGTCGAACGCGATCATCTTTGCAGCCATAGGCTCCAGATCCTCCCGGAACGGGGTGGCTTTCACGCGGATCGAGTCGACGCCCGCGACGGACGACCTCGCCCGACGACGTCCATTCCGCCGCCGGACACGAGGCCTCATCGCCTCGATCACCTGTTTGGCACTCTCAATACTAGAGTGCCAACCGCTTGTTTAGCACTCTCCCATTGAGAGTGCAAGCGGAGTCACCTCTCACCAGGGTGAACATCTCCCCATGCCGCCCCAGAGGCATCGCTCAAGGTCACCGGCGCTCCGGGGGCACAGGTCCCGTACGAGGGAGAACGGCCCGCCGGACGCCCACATGAGGGACCGCACAGCCGGACGGACCGGCCACAGGGGCGCGCCGGCACCCCACGGGCACGCCGGGCGGCCAGCGGGCACGCCCGCACCCAGGGAGGGGGGCACGCCCGGCCATGCCGCGCCCCAGAGGAGACGTCCGCGCCCAGAGGGCACGTCTGCCACCGCTAGGGGCACGCCGGCGGCAGCTTCGCCGTCGGTGATGACGGGGCGAAAAGGGCAAGCAGGACGAGACTGGTTCACTACGGCGGCAAGGTGACCCCTGCGGCGGCGAAGCGGGCGACTCGGCAAGGAACGGCACGCCGTCACGGCGGCGCAGGATGCGGGCGGCAGCGCGCCGTGCCCCACCGGTCGGCTCTCTCGGCGGCCCCGCCGCACGGCTGATCCTCAGCCAGAGAATGGCTCGCCGCAGGAACTGGAATGATCCGCGCCCGTACTGGCCTGGTCGCGGTGGATCGCCGAGGATCCTGGTTGTCGGCACGACGAAAACCCTCGGCGCTACGGTGCCAGGGGGACGCTCGGCGAACAGTCCGCCGTCGTCGGGGTGGTGAGCGCGAGGTGCGCCTCCTGGTGGGTGGCGGTCACCTGACCGCCGATCGGTCGCAGCTCGTCCGGCCTCGGGCCGTACGGCGTACGAGGGAGCACGGCGCGCCGGACGGCCATGGGAGGAACCGCACAGCCGGACGGACCGGCCGCAGGGGCGCGCCGGCGCCCCCACGGGTACTCCGGGCGGCCACCGGAAAACGTCTGTGCCCCAGGGAACACACCGGTCGTCACGAGGGACGCACTGCGCCCCAGGAGGCACGCCGGGCGAACGCCCGGGTGCGCCAGGCGGCGGCTAGGGGCGCTGGGCGGCACCTGAGTGCACGGGGCGGGCGCCCGGACGCGCGGCGCGGATGCCCGGACGCGGCCGGCATCGCCGGGTAGGCGGACGGCCGGAGGCCCGGCGCCGAAGCGCCGGGCCTCCGTCAGGCTATGGGACTTAGAGTGCCCGAACCGCGTCCGCCTGCGGACCGCGATCGCTCTGCGTGATCTCGAACTCGACCCGCTGCCCCTGCTCGAGGCTGCGGTAGCCATCCGCGACGATGGCCGAGTAGTGCACGAACACATCCCTGCCACCGTCGACCGCGATGAAGCCGTAGCCTTTGTCCGCGTTGAACCATTTGACGGTGCCTTGCGCCATTCCCAACAACTCCCACCAGGGCAATTCCCGTGGCCATTGGCCACAGTCACTGTTTCGAGCCCGCCGGACCACTGCGGAACCCGCCGATCGCCCGCCGACTCGGCTGCGGCGGCCATCGCCGACCCTACACACGGCTACCGTCCGTGGAACAGCCTTTACCCCACAAGTGCGGACGGCCGATGCTGGTCAAAAATCGAACGACTCCGGCCGGAACTAACGACGCATGCCCATAAATACGTATAAGGGAGACACAATTCCCGCTCAGGAACGCGGAGCCGGCACGCTCGGCTCCGCCATTTCGGCGGCTCAACGCACGATCCCCGGCGCTCACCGAGTCGGGTGACTCGGCGAACACCGGGGATCGTGACGTGGTGCCCGATCACGGGGCGTCACCCGCGCGGCCCGTCACCGCGCGGTTCGCCCCGCGGATCAGCCGCCGGCGACGGCCGGGATGATGGAGATCTGGGCGCCGTCCGGCGTCGGGGTGTCGAGGCCGTCGGCGAACCGCACGTCCTCCTCCCCCACGTACACGTTGACGAACCGGCGGATCTTGCCGTTGTCGTCGAGGATTCGCGCGGCGATGCCGGAGTAGTTGGCGTCCAGGTCGGCGACGACCTCGCGTACGGTCGATCCCGTCGCCTTCACCTCGGCCTCGCCTCCGGTGTAGCTGCGGAGGATCGTCGGGATGCGGACACTGATCGAGCTCACGCCAGACCTGCCTTTCGGAATGCCTCGAGGGTCGGGGCGATGTTCGCGGACGGCTGGGCGACCGGGGCCACCGCGTCCAGGGTCTTGAGTCCGTCGCCGGAGTTGATGAACACCGTCTCGGCGTCGGGGTCGAGCACGCCGGCCGACAGCAGTTTGCGCAGCACGCCCAGCGTCACGCCGCCCGCCGTCTCGCCGAAGATGCCCTCCGTGCGGGCGAGCAGGCCGATGCTGTCCACGACCTCCTCGTCCGAGACGTCCTCGACGGCCCCTCCGGTGCGGCGCACGGCGTCGAGGACGTACGGGCCGTCGGCGGGGTTGCCGATCGCGAGGGACTTGGCGATGGTCGAGGGCTTGACGGGCTGGACGACGTCGTGGCCGGCCTTGAACGCGGCCGAGACGGGCGAGCAGCCGGTCGCCTGGGCGCCGAAGATCTTGTACGGCCGGTCCTCGACCAGGCCGAGCTTGATGAACTCCTGGAACGCCTTGTCGATCTTCGTGAGCTGCGAGCCGGACGCGATCGGGATCACGATCTGCTCGGGCAGCCGCCAGCCGAGCTGCTCGGCGATCTCGTACCCGATGGTCTTGGAGCCCTCGGCGTAGTACGGCCGGACGTTCACGTTGACGAACGCCCAGTCCTCCTGCTCGCCGGCGAGCTCGGAGGCCAGCCGGTTGACGTCGTCGTAGTTGCCGTCGACGGTGACGAACGTCCCGCCGTACACCGCCGTCGTGATGATCTTCTGGCGCTCGAGGTCCGAGGGCACGAAGACCGCGCTGCGGATGCCGGCGCGCGCCGCCGCGGCCGCGACCGCGTTGGCGAGGTTGCCGGTGGACGGGCAGGCCAGCACCTTGAACCCGAGCTCGCGGGCGGCGGCGAGCGCCACCGCGACCACGCGGTCCTTGAACGAGTGGGTGGGGTTGCCGCTGTCGTCCTTGACCCACAGCGACCGCAGGCCGAGCGACTCGGCGAGGTTGTCGGCGCGTACGAGGCGGGTGAAGCCGGGCTCGGTGTTCGGCGAGTCGACGACGTTCGACGGGACCGGCAGCAGGCCGCGGTAGCGCCAGATGTTGCGCGGACCGGACTCGATCTGCTCCCGGGTCACCCCGGTGTGGTCGTAGGAGACCTCAAGGGGGCCGAAACACAGCTCACAGGCGTAGCGGGGGCCCAGATCGTAGGACTGACCGCATTCACGGCACGTCAATGCGGTCGCGGGGCCGAGATCGGGGGCGGCGTTGTGCGGCATGAAGCGAGGCCTCTCTCCTCATCTTTCCCGTGCCACCTTGGTCACGAGCCGGAGTTGGCACCTGTCCCGGGCGGCCTCGCTACGAGCGAGTTGCGGCGTGTCTTCGCACGCGGTGAACCGCATGTCCGGGAGGGTTGCCGGGGCTTCAACGGGCCGGTCCCTCCACCCCTCTGGATGAGCGTTATTAAGTTGTCTGAGGACTTGTATACGTGACTGACCGGTTCCCCGCCAAGCGCGTCTCAGCTCGCGAGACACCCGCGCGGCCGGTTCCGGCCCCCTCGCCGGCCCGGCGGCGCGCCGCCGCGAACCCGTGCCACCAGCGGCCTTCCGCGGGGTGACATGCCCGGATGGTCTTGGTCGAGGTCCTCCCGGGATGCCGCCCGGATCGTCCGACCACCGGACCTTCTTCGACCCTAGTTAACGTCGGCCGGTTACGCTCCCCACATGGGTGACTCGCAGGTCCTGGTGGCGTCCAACCGCGGTCCCGCCTCGTTCGCGCTCGCCGATGACGGGACACTCTCGGTCCGTCGCGGCGGCGGCGGCCTGGTCTCGGCCATGGCCGGCCTGGACGGGGACATCCTGTGGATCTGCGCGGCGCTCTCGGACGCCGACCGCGCGGCGACCCGCCGGGCGCAGGACGGAAGACTGGACGTCTACGGCGCCGACGGCGTCCGCATGCTGGACATCGCGCCCGCGACCTTCCACCGCGCGTACAACTCGGTGGCCAATTCCACGCTGTGGTTCGTCCACCACATGCTCTACGACACCCCGAACGCCCCGCACTTCGACGCGCGCTCCCGGCGGGACTGGCAGTCCTACGAGGCGTACAACGCGGCGTTCGCCGACGCGCTCGCCCGCGACGCCCGGCCCGGCGCGAAGGTCGCGATCCAGGACTACCACCTGACGCTCGCCCCGGGCATGCTGCGCGAGCGCCGCCCCGACCTGAAGATCGCGCACTTCTCGCACACGCCGTGGGCGCCGCCGGAGTACTACCGCCTGCTGCCCGACGACATCGGCCGCCAGGTGCTCGAGGGCGTCCTCGGCGCCGACCACGCCGGCTTCCACGCCGAACGCTGGGCCGACGCGTTCATCGACTGCTGCGCCGCCGTGCTGCAGGCGAAGGTCGACAAGATCGCCCGCACGGTCACCCACGCCGGGCGCGTCACCAGGATCGGCGTGCACGGCCTCGGCGTCGAGGGCGAGTCCCTGCGCGCCCGCGCCGCCGAACCCGACGTGCAGGCCCGCAAGCAGGCGCTGCGCGAGCAGGTCGGCGACCGCAAACTGATCGTACGGATCGACCGCACCGAGCTGTCCAAGAACATCGTGCGGGGGCTCGCGGCCTACCGCGAGTTGCTGTCCAAGCATCCGGAGTGGCACGGCCGGGTCGTGCACCTGGCCTTCGCCTACCCGTCACGGCACGACCTGCCGGAGTACCGCGAGTACACCGCCGCCGTGCAGCGGACGGCGGCCGAGATCTCCGACGAGTTCGGCGACAGCGGCTGGGATCCGCTGATCCTGCAGGTCAATGACGACTATCCGCGCTCGCTCGCGGCGTACGGGCTGGCGGACGTCCTGCTCGTGAACCCCATCCGGGACGGCATGAACCTCGTCGCCAAGGAGGGTCCGGTGCTGTCCGAGGACGGCTGCGCCCTGGTGCTGTCCCGCGAGGCCGGGGCCGCCGCCGAGATGGAGGAGGACGCGTTGATGATCAACCCGTTCGACGTGTCGCAGACGGCGGAGGCCCTGAACCAGGCGCTGCTCATGCCCCGCCGCGAACGCGCCGAACGCTGTGCCCGGCTGACCGCCGCCGCGACGGCCCTGCCGCCGCAGCGCTGGTTCGCCGCGCAACTCGACGCGCTCGGCTGAGACCGCCCCCCGAGCCGATCCGCCGGTCCAGGCGTCATGCCCGACGCGGACGGCCCGGCCCGTCGCCGAAGTCGGCGCTCGCACCCGGCGCGAGTGGCGATCGGGCGAGGCCTGAGGACCGGAGCCCGGTCGCCGGTCAGGACTGGGGAGCCGACCCGTAGTCGTTGCCGAGCGCCTGCCGGAACTGCTTGCGGGCCTCGTGGATGCGCGACTTCACCGTGCCGAGCGGCAGGTTGAGCTGCTGGGCGATCTCGTTGTACTCCAGCTGGGACACGTCGCGCAGCACCAGCGCCTGGATGAGGTCGGGCTTGCGCCGCTCCAGGTCCTCCATCGCGTCCAGGATGTCGACGCGCGAGCCGGCGATGACGCTCGTACGGCGCGGGTCCGGGCGCTGCTGCGGCAGCTCGCCGGCCTGCTCCATCGAGCGGCGCTTGAGCGAACGGTAGGTCGAGCGCGCGGAATTGGCGACGACCACGTGCAGCCACGTGCTGAATCGCGAACGGCCCTCGAACCGCCCGATATTCCGCGCCACCTGCATCAACGCGTCCTGACACGCTTCTTCGGCGTCCTGCCGGCAGGGCAGAAAACGGCCGCAATGGCGCAGGACATCCGGCTCGATCACCTTGAGCAGTTGATTCAACGCCGCGTTGTCGCCCTTTGCGGCCCTCGCCGCCAGTTCCTCGGTCCGCTCGTCGTACGCCATGATGCGTCCTCGCCCTCGATATCGCCCCGCATTGGGCATGATACGGGGGTGTCCATACCTTCGAACGTCGGTCGTTACCGAATCGATCGTGTCCTCGGGTCCGGAGCATTCGCCTCTGTGTGGCTCGCCCAGGACGAACTGCTCGATGCCCCCGTGGCCGTGAAGGTGCTGGCCGGGGGACTCATCGACGACCTCGACGTGCGCAACCGCTTCCTCGAAGAGGCCAAGATCCTGCGCCGCGCCGACTCCGAACGCCTCGTACGCGTGCACGACATCGGCGAACTCGAGGACGGCCGGCCGTACTTCGTCATGTCCTACGCCGACGGCGGAACGCTCGCCGACCGGATGCGTGAGCGGAATCTCACGATCGCCGAGGCGCTGCGGCTGGCCATCGAGATCGCCCATGGCGTCGAGGTGATCAACCGGCTGGGCGTCATCCACCGGGACCTGAAGCCGTCGAACATCCTGTTCCAGTCGACGACCGACGGCGGCGAACGCCTGCTCATCGCCGACCTCGGGCTCGCCAAGGCGCTCGCGCACGCCTCCGGGGCGTTCACGATGCCGGTCGGCACGCCGGGGTACATGTCGCCGGAGCAGGCGCGGTTCGGCGGCGGCCTCGACGTCCGCGCCGACGTGTACGGCCTGGGCGCTCTGACGTACCACCTGCTCACCGGGGACCCGCCGGGCCCGGCGCCGGTGAGCGAGCCGCCCAGCGCGGCCCGGCGCGGCCTGCCGCCGGCCGTCGACGAGATCGTGATGCGGGCGCTCGAAGGCGACCGGGAGCGCCGCTGGCCGTCCGCGGAGGCGTTCGCGGCCGCGCTGAGCGTCCCGCTGATGTCCGTCGCCGACGACTCGACGCGCCGGGACATGCCCGCGGGTGACGCGACGATGGTGGACTCCGGAACGGGCGAATGGCCCTCGGAGGGCTCGTACGGCGCGGGACGGACGGATCCCGGATCGAGCGGGTGGTCCTCCGAGGGCTCAGGCTCGTACGGCGCGGGACAGGCCGACCCCGGATCGGGCGGGTGGGCCCCCGAGGGCTCAGGCTCGTACGGCGCGGGACAAGCCGACCCCGGATCGGGCGGACGGCCCTCGGACCGCCCGTACGGGGCGGGGCCGGTGGACCGGTCCGGTGACGAGGGGTCGGGCCGGACTCTGCGGGTCTCCCCGATCCCGGACGGACCGGCGGGGCCCGGCGGCCCCGAGGACGCCCCGTCGAGCCGTACGCTCCGGGTCCCCCCGGTCGGCGACGACCAGGGCCCGGCGCCGTACGGCAACGCCCGCGACCGGACGATCTCGACGCCGCCTCCGGCGGAGGGCGGCAACGACACGGTGGTCGACCTGCAGCGGCCGTACGGCCCGCGCGGCACCGGGAGCGACCGTCCCGCGGACCCGGCCGGATCCGGACCCCGGCGGCCCGAGGCGGGGGGCGGCGGGTCGTCCGGCGGGCCGAGCCGCAAACGGCTGCTGGTCATCGCCGGCCTGGCCGCGGTGCTGGTCGTCGGGGGCGGCGGCGCGTACGCGGTCGGCAAGCTCACCGGCTCCTCGTCCGGTTCCAAGCCCGGCGACGGCCTCGTCACCGTGACCGACGTGACGGGCCGGCTCAGCATCCGGGTGCCGCCGACCTGGAAGCTGCAGACCCAGCACACCACCTGGCCGGTCTCCGTCGCGGACCGCGCGAACGCCCCCGCGCTGCGCGCGACTCCCGACTACGGTCAGTTCGTCAAGGACGACGTTCCGACGCCGGGCGTCTTCGCCGGCCTCACCCGGGACCCGAACGTCACCGTGCCGCCCCGCGCCCTGGGCAACCATCGGGCCAAGTGCACGCCGGGCGCCGTGCAGCAGTACCGCCACGGCACGCTCGTCGGGCAGATCTACCCGTGGCGCTGCGGCACGATCACCATCAACGAGGTCGGGCTGAAGGACACGCAGGGGAAGTACACGATGTGGGTCCGCGTGAAGCTCGCCGGGCCGCCCGACCTCACCCGCAAGATCCTCGACAGCATCCAGGTCAAGGGCTGACCCGCCGTACGATATATCGTTCGACATATCGGCGGAGAGAGGTCATGCGCAGAGGATCAACGCACCGTGAGGAGCGCGCGGCGTTCGGCGACTGGGGGCCGGGGTTCGGCCCGCGCGGCCGTGGCGGACGCGGCGGGCGCCGTACGAAGCGCGGCAACGTGCGGGCCGCGATCCTCGCGCTGCTGGCCGAGCGCCCGATGCACGGCTACGAGATGATCCAGGAGCTGGAGAGCCGCACCGGCGGGCTCTGGCGGCCCAGCCCCGGCTCGGTGTACCCGACGCTGCAGCTCCTGGAAGACGAGGGACTCATCTCCGGGCGGGAATCGTCCGGCAAGCGGCTGTTCGCGCTGACGGACACCGGCCGCGCCGAGACCGAGACCGCCGCCGGGCGGACGCCGCCGTGGGCGGAGATCACCGAGGACGCCGGCGAGGCCGCCACCCACCTTCACTCCGCGATGGGCCGGCTGATGATGGCGCTCCGGCAGGTCATGCACGCCGGCGACGAGGAGCAGCGCGAGCGCGCCCTCGAGGTCATCAACGACGCCCGCCGCCGCCTGTACGGCATCCTCGCCGAGGACGACTGACCCCGCGCCGCCGGAGGCCCGCCGAGTACGGCCGGCCGCCCACGGAGGCTCCCCCGAGTACGGCCCGCCGCCCACCCGACGGACCGAGCGCCCGCCTGCCGGCGGGCGGGCGTCACTCCAGTTCGTCGGCGAGTCGCTCGATGAGGGCGACGACGCCCGGCGGGCCGTCGACGACGAGGTCCGCGCGCTCGGCGAGCGCTGTCACCTCGTCGGACGAGCTGCACACCTTCACGCCGGGCGTGCCCTCCTTGCGCAGTGCGTCGATCGCGTCGTACGCCGCGAGGTCGCCGAGGTCGTCGCCGGCGAACAGCACCGCCGACGCGCCGCGCTCGGCGGCCAGCGCGCGCAGCGCCGCGCCCTTGTCCATGCCCGGCGGCCGGAGTTCGAGCACGTAACGGCCCGGTTCGACGGCGAGGCCGGTGCGCTCGGCCAGGGCCTCCACGAGGCTCCGGAGGCGTTCGAGGGCGACCTGCGGCTCGGCGGCCCGCCGGGTGTGCACCGCGAGCGCGAGCCCCTTGTCCTCGATCGCGACGCCTTCGGGGGCGTTCGCCAGGATCTGGGGGAGCTTCGCGCGGGCCTCCGCGACGCCCGGCGGCGGCTCCGGAGCCTGCAGGACGCCGTTCTCCCAGCGCTCCCGGCCGTACTGGCCCAGGATGACGAGCCCCGTCAGGTCGGCGAACCCGCCGGCCTCGACGGCGGTCGCGGCGGGACGGCCGGTGATGACCGCCACCGTGCCGATGAGCGGTGCGATCCGGCGCAGCGCCGGGACGACGCCCGGATGCGCCCGCGCGTCGGCGGGGTCGTCGACGATCGGCGACAGCGTCCCGTCGAAGTCGAAGCCGATGATCGCCTCCCGCGGGCGGTCGCGGATCGCGGACAGCCCTTCGGCTCCGGCGGCCGTTTCGGACCTCGGCTCAACGCTCATCTATCGTCCCTCTCCTCAGCCCGCGGTCGCCCGTCACGGACCGGCCGCCCGGAGGCGACCGATCACCGGATCGCCCGCCGGGGAGGGACCGCGCCGCTTCGGGCAGGTCAGGTTCGGATACCGAGCCTACGCGCCGCCCGCTGGCGCTGGCGGGCGGATCGCTGACGCCGCAGCCGTTTCACCAGCATGGGGTCGTACTCCAGCGCCTCGGGGCGTTCGATCAGCCGGCTCAGGATCTGGTAGTAGCGGGTCGAGGACATGTCGAACAGCTCCCGGATCGCCTGCTCCTTGGCGCCGGGGTGCTTCCACCACTGTCGTTCGAAGTCGAGGATCTTGCGGTCGCGCTCTTCCAGGCGGCCGTCGTCTTCCTTCTTGTCAGGGCCATCGCCCCGGGCGTTCGCCGGTTGCATCAGGTCCCCTCTGTACGGGTCGGGGGGCTGTCATGCTACGCGTGATCGTCGACTTGTTCGCGGTGTTCTCCGGGTAATGCCTCGACGTAGTCTGCAAGCGTGGCGCTCACAGACTGCGTATCGCTGCTGACCGATTACGGGCTGGAGGACGGGTTCGTGGCGGCCTGTCACGGGGTGATCGCGCGGATCGCCCCCAGGGCCCGCGTCATCGACATCAGCCACCTGGTCCCGCCCGCCGACGTACGGCGCGGGGCCGCGATCCTCGCCCAGACCGTGCCGTACCTCCCGGAGGGCGTCCACGTCGCGGTCGTCGATCCCGGCGTGGGCACGACGCGGCGGGCGGTCGCGGTGGCCGCGGGCGGCCGGATCTTCGTCGGGCCGGACAACGGTGTGCTGTCCTGGTGCGTTCCCGACGGCGGCGCGCGCGCCTTCGAGCTGACCAACCGTGAGCTGTGGCTGGAGCCCACGTCGGCGACGTTCCACGGCCGCGACATCTTCGCGCCGGTGGCGGCGCACCTGGCGGCGGGCCGGGACATCGCGTCCGTGGGGCCGGAGTTCGACGTCGCCGACCTCGTGACGCTGCCCCGGCCGACCCGCCGCGTGCAGGAGGGGACGGTCGACGGCGAGGTGCTGACCGTCGACCGGTTCGGGAACGTCCAGCTCTCCGTGACCGCCGATGACCTGCACCGGATCGGCGCGGTCAGGGGCGTCCCGCTGAGCTTCATCCTCGGGCGGCGGACCCTCACGGTGCCGTTCCGTGAGACGTTCGGCGCCGTGCCTCCCGGGGAGCTCGTCGCCTTCGTCGACTCGGCGGGCTGCCTGGCGCTCGCGGTGAACTCCGGAAACGCGGCGCAGCGCCTGGGCCTGCCGCCGGGAGCGCACGTTCGGGTCGCGACGGCGCTCACCTCGACGTACTGAACGTTAAGAAAACGTCAAGTCCGCAGGTCCGGATGCGGCATGATCTCCGCCATGGGATTCACGCGTTCCGACTGGCGTCTGATCATCATCACCGTGGTGGCGTCCGCGGCGGCCGGTGTCACGCACTTCGGGAAGATCGGCGGCACCGTCGTCCCGTTCATCGTCGCGGCGATCGCGCTCGCGCTCCTGGCGAGCCTGGTCGGGCGCAGCGTCGAGAACCTGGCGGACCGGCTGGGCGCCGGGGCCACCGGCGTCGTCCAGAGCGCGCTGGGCAACCTCCCCGAGCTGTTCGTCGTCCTGTTCGCGCTGCAGAAGAAGCTGTACGACGTCGCCACGGCCACCATCGTCGGCAGCATCCTCGCCAACGTCCTGCTCGTCCTGGGTCTGGCGTTCTTCCTCGGCGGCATCAAGCACGGGCCGCAGAAGTTCGGCGGTGACGCCGCCCGCACCCTGTCGGTGCTGCTGTTCCTGTCGGTCGCGGCGCTGCTCGTGCCCTCGCTCACCTCGGCGCTCGGCTCGCACGCGACGAAGGCGGCGCTGCACGAGCGCAACCTCTCGGTCGTGGTGTCGATCCTGCTGCTCTGCCTGTTCGCCGCGTCGCTGCCCAGCTCGATCAAGCGGCAGCAGGCCGAGGAGGGGCACGGCACGGCGGACGAGCCGGTGAAGGCCGCCGCCATGAGCGCGGGCGCGGAGGGCACCATCGTCGCGGACGGCGGTGCGAGCGCCGCCGAGCCGGCCGCGGAGAAGCCCGGAGCGGCGGCCTCGGGGAAGGGCGCGGAGAAGGGGGCGGAGTCCGGGCACGGGCCCACGTGGCCGCTGGCCGTCGCCCTCACCATGCTGGCGATCACCGGCGTCGGCGCGGCGTTCGTCTCGGACTGGTTCGTGGCCGCGCTCGAACCCGCGATGGACTCCCTGGGCATCTCCCAGGCGTTCGCCGGACTCGTCATCGTCGCGATCGCCGGCAACGCCGTCGAGAACGTCGTCGGCATCCAGCTCGCCCTCAAGAACCAGTCCGACTTCGCGCTGTCGGTCATCCTGCAGAGCCCGCTGCAGATCGCCCTGGTCGTCGCGCCCGCCCTCGTCCTGCTCTCCCCGCTGGTCGGCGCGTCCTTCACCCTCGTGCTGTCGCCGCTCCTCATCGCCGTGCTGATCATGGCCGTGGTGATCGCCGTGCTCGTCGTCCTCGACGGCGAGTCGAACTGGCTCGAGGGCGCGACGCTGATGGTGCTGTACGGGATCATCGCCACGGCCTTCTGGTGGGGATGATCCCGCAGGATGCCGGGAAAAGTGACGCCCTCAATTACTGTGACGATGTGGGTACAGACATCGACCCGAGCGTCGCGGAGATCGAGCAGGCAGCGTTCCAGCTCCGCAGGCTCTGGGCCAAGCCGCAGCTCCTCCGGCGGCTGCGCGAGAACTGCGAGCCTGGACGGGGCATCCAGCTGTCCAACCTGATGGTCATCTACGCGATCGCCAAGCAGGGCGAGGACCGTGGTGACGTCACCGTCGGCGCCGTCGCCGAGCTCCTCGAGATCGACCCATCGACCGCCAGCCGCCTCGTCGGCCACGCCATCGACGCCGGCTTCGTGTCCCGTCAGGCGTCGCCGGTCGACGCCCGGCGCGCCCACCTGCAGCTGACCGACGCCGGCCGCCGGATCCAGCATCGGGCCGACGAGTTCCGCAGGCACTTCATCGCCCGGCTCGTCGCCGACTGGACCCCGGCCGAACGCTCCGAGTTCGCGCGCCTCCTGCGGCGGTTCAGCGAGGCGGCGGCCGGCGTCTCCATCGACGAGGCCGAGGCCGGCCGGCTCCTGGAGGCGGCGGCGCCCGCCGCCGACCGGACCGAGGAGGCTCCCCGACGCTGACGCGGGCCGCCGACCGAACCCGAAGAGCTTCGCGGCTCGCAGGTCTCAGGTCTCAGGAGCGCAGGACGGCCAGCCGCTCCCGGTACTCCTCCTCGTCGATCTCGCCTCGCGCGTACCGTTCGGCGAGCAGCGACTCCGCGCGCGCCGGCGTCTTTGTACGGCGCCAGAGCAGGTAGCCGCCTCCGCCGAGGACGAGCAGCCAGAACAGACCGAACACGAGAGGGATGACGGGCCACCAGCCGGGGCCGTCTCCGTGCTGCCAGGGACCGTGCTGCCAGGGGCCGTACGCGGCCGGGCTCATCGTTTCCATGCCCCGATCGTGCGCCCGGGCCTCCGGACGGGTCGTCATACGGCGGGAGGCTTCGGGTGTACGCCCGGCGGAGCAGACGGAACCGGGCCGGAATCCGGCTGGCCGCCAGGGAAGGGCACGCGGAAGGCCACGTGCGGCCAGGAGAGTGCCGGCCCGGCGCTCGTACCGCCCTGAAACCGTACCCGGACCGGTGGGCCGCTCCGTGCGCGGGACCGGCCCTCGGCGCATCGGAGGCGGTCGCTCATGGAAGCGCTCCGCCACCCCTCCGTGGCAGAATGACGCCCGCCGCCGATACCGGGGAGGAAACCGGTGCCCGTATCCGAGCCCCGCCGCACCTTTCCTCGCCTCGTCTCCGCGCTGCTGGCCGCCGCTGCCGTCGCGGTGCTGTCCGTTCCGGCCGCCCAGTCCGCCGTGCCGAGCCGGCCGCTCCGCCCGCCCGCCCGCGCGGCAACGGCCGACCTGTACCGCGGCCAGCAGTGGACGCTCGGCGCTCTGCACCTGTCCCGCGCCTGGAAGTACTCCCGCGGCGACGGCGTGACGGTCGCCGTCCTCGACACCGGCGTCGACGGCCATCAGCCGGACCTCACCGGGCGCGTGATCGACGGCCCCGACTTCACCGGCCACGCGCGCAAGCCGGGCAGCCGCTACTGGGGCCGGCACGGCACCGAGATGGCCAGCCTGATCGCGGGCCACGGTCACGGCGCCGCCGGCGGCGCGGGCATCATGGGCGTGGCGCCGGAGGCGAAGGTCCTGTCCATCAGGGTCACGTGGGAGCTCGGCGACCCGATGCGGAACGACCACGCGCAGGTGGCGCGGTCCCGTGACGCCATCGCTCAGGGCATCCGGTACGCCACCGACCACGGCGCGCAGGTCATCAACATGTCCCTCGGCGGCGGCAAGCTGTTCTACGACGGCAACCCGCTGGAGGAGTCGGCCATCAAGTACGCCCTGGACAAGGGCGTCGTCCTCGTGGCGTCCTCCGGCAACGACGGCGCCACCGGAAACCGCCGCAACTACCCGGCCGCCTACCCCGGCGTGATCGCCGTCGGCGCGGTCGACCGCGCTTTCAAGCCGGCCAAGTTCACGAACCGCCACGCGTACGTCTCGGTCGCGGCGCCGGGCGTCGAGATCGTCAGCGCCGACGTGGCGGGCCACGGCTATGTGCTGGGCACCGGCACCAGTTCGTCGGCCGCGCTCGTCGCCGGCATCAGCGCGCTGGTCAAGGCGCGCTATCCGCGCCTTTCGGCGGCCGAGGTCAAGCAGGCGCTCGAACAGGGCACCACCCATCGCCCGCCCGACGGCCGGAGCACCGCGACCGGCACCGGCGTGGCCGACGCCCTGGGCGCGCTGCGCGCGGCGGCGCGCATCAACAAGGCCGAGCACGGCGGCGCCACCGTCAAGCAGCCGCAGTCCTCGTCCACCAAGCCGGACGCCAACGGGTCCCCGTCGGGGAGCGGCGGCCCCGACCTCATGCTCGTCGCCGTCCTCAGCGGCGGCGGTACGCTCCTCGTCCTCAGCCTCATCCTGGGCTGGCGGCAGCGCCGCCGGCGGCTCGCTCTGGCCGACGCCGACGACGAGGACGTCGCCGTGCCGGTCGCCGCCTCGGCTCCGGCCGAGGACGATCCCTGGCGGTCGCGCCCGCCCACGCGTACGCCTCGTCAGGGCGGAGCGCCGGGCCGCTCGCCCTGGGAGCCCAGGTCCTCCGAGTCGCCGTCCCCCTGGGAGTCGCGTCCGACCGGGCCGCAGTCATCCTGGGAGCTCCGCGCAAGCGAGGCGTCACCGTCCTGGAGTCCCCGGCCGTCCGCGCCACCGCCGCCGCCCTGGGATCCCCGCCCGCCCGAGCCGCCGTCCCCCAGAGAACCCCGCTCCCGTGAACCCTCGTCGCCCGAGCCTGCGTCGTCCGGGCAGCCCCGCCCGTCCGAGCCGCCGTCGTCCGGGCGATCCCTGCCGCCCGAGCCGCCGTCCCCCTGGGAACCACGCTCGCCCGGGCCGCCGTCGTCCCGGGAACCGCTGCCGTCCGAGGCTTCGTCGTCCTGGGGGCCGCCGCCCCCGGATCCCGCGGGACGGCCGGTCTCCCGTACGGGCGACCGGTCCCCCGTCGAACCACCGCCGTACGGGGGCACACCGGCGGAGCCCCCGCGCGCCGCGCCCTTCTCCGCCCCGGCGGCGGACGGCGGGCCCTCCTCCGGCCCTTCGTCCTTCACGCCGCCGGCCGGGCCGGCGTCCGCCGATCCGGCGTCCGCGGCGGAGCGGTACGAGGCCCCGGGCGAGCCGTCCCCGGCCGACCCCGTACGCCCGCCGTCCGCGCCGGAACGACAGCCGCTCTGGGCACCGCCGGGAGAGCGCGGTGACGCGACGTCGCCGAGCGGCCGGTACCCGGAGACGCCGGAGCCCCAGAGCCCGGATCCGCTCGGTGACGCGCCGATCGACTCCTCCGCCGACGTCGGCACTCCGCTCGCGGACGAGAGCTGGGAGAGCATCCGCCGCGGTTTCGACCGGCTGAAGGAGGACACCCGCAACTGGGGGTCGCCCCTGTTCGGCGGCTGGTCCACCTCGCTGGACCCCGCCGAGCCGGATCCCCCCGAGTCGGACTCCTCGGAGCCGGATTCGGAGGAGCGTACGGACCCGCCGCCCGCCGATCCCGAGGGCGGCTCCCGCACCTGACGGGGGCTAGCCCCACCCCCGTGACGCCTGCGGTCCCCATGGGCCGCGGCCGGGCGGTCCGGATAGCGTGCTGGCAGTCCGACGGGGAGGAGTACGTCCGTGCGCAAAGGTGGCCTGGCCCTGCCCCTGCTCGCCGTTCTCGGCCTTTCCGCGTGCGGCGTCAGCGTGCACTTCGGCGACTACAAGAACGAACTCACCTCCGACGCCACCGTGAACGGCCAGGTGAAGGTGGTGAACCTCGACTCGAAAGACGGGCGGCTCGTCATCAGGGCGGGTGGCTCCGCGGTGCGGATCCACCGGGTCGTGCACTACCAGGACGGCACTCCGCATCCCGGCCAGCGGCTCGACTCCGGGACCCTGACGTTCACCAGGGGCTGCACCCGCTGCAAGGTCGACTACGAGCTCACGGTCCCCGCGTCCGTCACCGTCCAGGCCCGCGCCGACAGCGGCAGGATCGACGTCACCGGGGTCGCGACCGCCGACGCGAGCAGCGACTCCGGATCGGTCGCGATCCACTCGGTCAAGGGCGCGGTCCGGGCCCACAGCGACTCGGGCTCGGTCACCGTGGAGGACGTCGGCAGCCCCCTCACCCTCACGACCGACTCGGGGTCGATCCACGCCACGCGGCTGACCGCGGCGACCGTACGGGCGCATTCGAAGTCCGGGAGCGTCCGGCTGACCTTCGCCGCCCCGCCCACCGACGTGAACGCGACGACCGACTCGGCCTCGCTTCGCGTGGCGGTCCCCGGCGGCCCGTACAACGTGGACGCCGACACCGACAGCGGCGGCAAGGACGTCGCCGGCGTTCCGCACGACCAGCATGCCCCGCGAAGGCTCTACCTGCGCACCGACTCGGGCCACCTGACCGCCGAGCACACGACCTCCTGAGGGGCATCGCGGCGCGCGCCCCGGCTCAGGTGGGCGCGTCCATCCGCTGCGTGCCGATCACCCCGAGGAACTGCAGGCTCCGGTACGAGGCGGAGCCCGGCTCGGCGGTGAAGAGCATCAGGTGCTGGTCGGAGTCCGGCACGGTGAGGATGTCGAAGTCCAGCTCGATCGGGCCCACCTTCGGGTGCCGGAAGACCTGCCGGGAATGGTGTTCGATGCGGAGCTCCTGGGAGTTCCACAGCCGGGCGAAGGTCGCGCTGCCGGCCAGGAGCTCATCGATCAGCGAACGCAGTTCGGTGCTGTCCGGGTAGCGGCTGGTGGCGACCCGCAGATAGCTGACGGCGTTGATCGCCAGGCGCTCGTGGCCGGCGATGCCGTACACGCCGTGGTCGCGGTCGGGGTGCAGGAAGATGCGGCGCAGGACGTTGCGGTCCGCCGCCCGCAGGGCCGAGAAGTCCTCGAACAGGGCGGCGGCGAGCGGGTTCCACGCGAGCACCTGGCACGTGTCGTCCAGCACGATCGCGGGGGTGTCGGCGAGGCGGTCCAGCAGGGCGGCGGTGGAGGGGGCGACCTCGCGCGCCGGCAGCCGCCCCGGATCATCCTCCAGCTCGCCGGCCAGGGAGAAGAGGTGGGCCCGCTCCTGATCGGACAGGCGCAGCGCGCGGGCGATGCCCCGGAGCACCTGGCGTGACGGGTGCCGCCCGCGCGCCTGCTCCAGACGGCTGTAGTGGTCCGTGGAGATGTGGGCGAGCTGCGCGACCTCCTCCCGCCGCAGCCCCGGGGTCCGGCGCCGCGACCCCCGCGGCAGGCCCACGTCCTCCGGCCGGACCTGCTCTCTCCTGCTGCGCAGGAACGCCGCCAGCGCGTGCTTGTCCATGGCCCCACGGTACGGCCCCGCCGCGCCTCCGACCGGCGCTCAGCCACGGACCGACGGTCCCTGGCTACACCCCGGCCCGCTCGCGAACGCTGGACGGAGTGGCCGCGGACCGGCGGCCGCCGTCTACCAGCGAGGACAGGACCATGCAGATCTTCCTGACGGGTGCGAGCGGTTATCTCGGCGGTGTGCTCACCGAGCACCTCATCGCGGCGGGCCACCGGGTGAGCGCGCTCGCCCGGTCACAGGCGGCTCGGGACCGGGTGACCGGGCTGGGAGCGGAGGCGGTTCCGGGAGACCTCGCGGACACGGCGGCCCTCCGTCTCGCCGCCGAGCGGGCCGACGCCGTCGTCCACGCCGCGGTGGACTTCACCGACCCCGCCATGCGGAAACTGGAGGAGCCGGCGCTGGCGGCGATGCTCGCCGGGCTCAGGCCGGGGAGCCCGTTCGTCTACACCAGCACGGGCCTGGTCTATCCGGACACCCGGGGAGTGCCGGTCGACGAGGACACCTCGGTCGACTCCGAACACTCCCCGCAGCCGTACAAGGTGCTGGGCGAGCGGCAGGTGCTGGCCGCCGACGGGCCGGCGGTGACGGTGATCCGGGCCGCGCTGATCTACGGACGGGGCGGTTCCGGGCTGCTCCAAGGCATGATCGCGGGCGCACGGGAGCGGGGAGTCGCCACGTACATCGGCGACGGCGCCAACGAGTGGAGCTCGGTGCACGTCGACGACCTCGCCAGGCTGTACGTCGCCGCGCTGGAGCGGGGCGATCGGCAGCTCGTCGTCAACGTCGCGACCCGGAGCCGTACCTCCATGCGGCAGATCGCCGAGGCCGTGGCCGGCACCACCGGAGCCCGCGCGCTGTCGATCAGTCTCGAACAGGCTCGGCAGGCGCTCGGCCCCTTCGCCGGCGTGCTCACCCGGTCCTCGCCGCTGGATCCCTCCCGCGCCGAGCGGGTGTTCGGATGGAAGCCGGTCGAGCCCGGCCTCCTCGACGAGCTGCGCACCGGGTCGTACGCGACCGCCACCCGCGCCTGACCCCCGGCGCCCCTGCCCGCGCCCGATCCCCGGCGGCCTGCCCGCGTCCGGCCCTCGGCGGCCGCCATCCGCCCCGGACACCCGGCGGCCTCTGCCCGCGCCGTTCCCCGCATAGGGGCTTTTTGTGTCACAAGTCTTCCGATGGCGGGGTCGGAGGGTGAACGATTGGTTGTCATGCGGGGAAGAAAGGTTCCGGCGACGTCGTACGCCGACCGCGCGATGGCGCAGGTGGCCTCGTGGCCCGGCGTGCGCAGAGGACGCGCCGCCTGTGGTCTCGGCACGGCGCTGAAGGTCGACGGCCGGCAGCTCGCCCATGTGCACGCCGACGGCTGCGCGGAGCTGCGGCTGACCTGGCCGGTCATCGGGCGTCTGCGCCGTCCCCTCCTGGAGTCGGGGCGCGTGCAGCTGGCCCCCGGCGGGGACTGGATCCGCGTGCGGCTCGACAGCGAAGGCGACGTCGACCTGTTCACCTCCCTGGCCAGTGTCGCCATCAAGGCGAACACGTCCGGAGCGCGGAGAGAACGCGCGGGAGCCTGCATGACGCTGGCCCGCGCCGAGGTCGACGGCGCCGTGCTGTCCGGCCGCCCGGCCACCGTCCCGGAGGACCTGCGGGAGCCGCGCCTCCGCCCCCGGTGACGGTGGATCGGGGCACCGGTCCCGGCCGTCGTCCTCCCGCGCACTTGCCCGAATCATGTCCCGACCGTGAAGATGGCCTGATCGCGGCAAGGTGAGGGAGGCGACGGGGGTTGCGACGGGCGGAGTTCACGGTCCGGCGCGCGCTCGGCCATCGTCTCCTCGTCCTGGCGGCCTCGGCGACCGTACTGTTCGCCGTCACGATCCTGACCGCGCTCGGCGGCTACGCCGCGACCGTGACGGGCGACGGGCTGCGCGCCACCCTGGCCACGGCGACGTTCGACGACGCCGGCACGCGGATCACCACCAGCGTCGCCGCGCATGACATCCCCGCCGCGCGGCGCACGGTCACGGCGGCCGTCCACAGGGTGTACGGGCACGTCCCGGCGGCCGTCGCGGTCAGCGCGCGCGGCGACTCGTACGCCGTGCCGGGCCAGGAGCGGAGTCCGCACCCGCAGCTCACGACGTTCGCGACGTACGACGGGATCGAGGGCCACGCCCGGCTCGTCGCGGGCCGCTGGCCGACCGCGAACGGGATCGAGGCCGCCCTGCCCGTGCCGGCCGCGCGGGCGATGCGGCTGTCCCCCGGCCGTACCGTCACCCTGCACAGCCGGGTCGGCGGCCCGCCGGTCACGGTGACCGTCACCGGGTTGTTCGAGGCGCGGCACGCGGACGACTGGTTCTGGGGCGGCGACCGGCTCGTCACGACCGGGGCCGAGCGCCTCGGCTACACCACGTTCGGCCCGCTCGTGGTGCCTCCGGCGACGTTCAGCGCGCGCTTCGCCACGACGGTGACCGTGCGCTGGCTCGTGTCCCCGTCCACGCGGGAGATCCGCGCGAACGAGCTGACGGACGTCGCGGCGCGCGCCCGGGCGCTCCCGGCCGCGCTCGGCGGCTCCTACAGCGTGAAGTCCTCGCTGGCGGACCTGCTGACGCAGGTCGGCCGGGCGCTGCTCGTCGCGCGGTCGACGCTGCTCATCCCGGCGTTGCAGCTCGTCGTCCTCGCGGTGTACACGCTGACGCTCGTCGCGCGGCTCCTCGCCGAGCACCGGCGGGTCGAGGTCATGCTCATGCGCGCGCGTGGCGCGTCGACGCGTCAGATCGCGGGCCTCGCCGCGTCCGAGGGCCTGTTGCTCGCCCTCCCGGCCGCGGTGGCCGCGCCGTTCCTCGCGCCCCCGCTCGTACGCGCCGTCGCGGGAGGCACCGCCACGCCGCCGTCACCCGTACTGGCCTGGGCGATCGCGGTCGCGGGCGCGCTGGCGTGCGCCGCCGCCCTCTGCCTGCCGGCGCTGAGCGGCGTCCGGCGAACGTACGTCGCGGCCCTCGCCGAGCGCGGCCGGGGCGAGCGGCGTGCGGCGATCCAGCGGGCCGGCGGCGACCTGGCCCTCGTCGTCCTCGCGGCGCTGGCGGTCTGGCAGCTCGCGCACTACGGCGGCCCGGTCACCGCGACGGCGACGCGGGGGCTCGGCATCGACCCGCTGATCGTCGCCGGTCCGGCGCTCGCGCTCCTCGCCGGGGGCGTCCTCATCCTGCGGCTCGTGCCGGTCGCCTCGCGCGCCGGGGAGCGGGCCACCACGCACGGCCGCGGCCTGGCGCCCGCGGTGGCGACGCGGCAGGTCAGCCGTAGACCGCTGCGTACCGCCGGCCCCACTCTGCTGCTGGTGATGACGGTGGCGGTGGGCGTGCTGTCGGTCACGACCGGCGTGACGTGGCGGCAGTCGCAGCTCGACCAGGCGGACTTCCAGGCCGGCGCCGACCTGCGGGTCACCGCGCCGACCGACGACACGTCGCCGCAGACGGCGGGGCAGGGCGGCCGGTACGCCGCGCTGCCCGGTGTGACGGCGGTGAGCCCGGTCCTGCGGGCGTTCGGCGGGACCGCGAGTTCGGACGTCACGGTGCTCGCGGCCGACGCCGCCAAGATCGCACGGATGCTGCGGACCCCGTTCCCGGCGGACCCGGCGCGGCTCGCGGCAGGCCGTACGGGCGCGGCGGTGCCGGTCCCGGGGCGGCCGTCGCGGCTGTCCGTCGGGGTCCGCGCCGACCGGACGGGCGGCCCGGTCGAGCTCTCGATGATCCTCACCGACGCGTTCCACGTGACGTACGAGGTCGACATCGGCTCCGTGGCCGCCGACGGGAGCACCCACACCGAGGACGTCGACCTGTCGGCGGCCGCCGGGGCCGGCGGCGCCATCGCCTACCCGATCGCGGTCCGCGGCTTCCGCTTCTCCTACGTCGGCGCGTCCGGCGGCCGTCCGGGCGACCTCACGCTGACCGTGCCGGCGCTGGGGTCGCCGGCGGGCGTTCAGTGGACCGGGCAGATCACGGCGAGCGACGGCATCGCCGAGAACCTGCGGCCCGAGCCGGGCGGGCTGCTGAGCCTGCGCCTGCCGCCCGCGTCCGCCGCCGAGTGGCAGTCGCCGCAGCTCGTCGGCAGCGCCCTGGTGCGCGGCGGGCAGGCCGACGCGCCTCTCCCGGCGATCGTCACCCGTGACCTCGCCGCCCGCGCGCACGTCGGCGTGGGTGACCGGCTCAGCCTCGACCAGGGCGGCCTCGCCCATCCGATCACGGTCGCGGGGATCGTCCCCGCACTGCCGTCGGTCGCGCCGGGCAAGCCCGGCGTGATGGTCGACTGGGCCGCGCTGAGCGACCGGGACCTCGCCGCGGGTGTACCCGCGCCCGCGCCCGGCGAATGGTGGCTGACGGCCCGCGACACCGCGCCGGCCGCGAAGGCGCTCGCCGGGCAGACCGTCGTCGACCGGAACGCCCTGCGGCGCCGGTTGCGCGACGCCCCGCTGGGGCGCGGGCTGCGGGGCGCCCTCATCCTCGGGTTCGGCGCCGCGCTGGTGCTCGCGGCGATCGGGTTCGCGGTCCACACGGCCGTGTCGGCGCGGGAGCGCGCCGGTGAGTTCGCGATCCTGCGGGCGCTCGGCGTCGGCGGGCGGCAGGTCCTCGGGCTCGTCGCCGTCGAGCAGGCGTTCCTCGTCGGGCTGGGCCTGGCCGGCGGTCTGCTGCTCGGCGTCGTGCTGGCCCGCCTCGTCGTGCCGCACGTCGTGCTCACGGCGGCCGCCACCACTCCGTACCCGCCCGTGCACGTCATCCTGCGGTGGCCCGCGATCGTCTCGATGCTGGGCGCGATCGTCGTGCTGATCGCCGCGGTGCTGCTGCTGTTCGCCCGCTCGCTGCGGCGCGGCCGTCCCCTGGAGGAGCGATGATCCGGCGGACCGCGCGGGCGCACTGGCCGGCGCTGCTCGTCCTCGGGCTGCTCGTCCTCGTCACGACGTTCCTGGCCGACGCGGGGCCGCGGGCGCTCGTCTCCGAGTACGACCGCGCCGCGCGGGAGACGATGGCCGGGGCGCCGTCCGGCGCCGCCGACCTCGTCGTGTCGTCCGGGCTGCCGTCGACCGCGGCGGACGAGGCGCAGGCGCGCGGCACACGTCTCCTCGCGAGCACGGACGGGCTCGCGACGGCGGCACGGCAGTGGCGCGCGACGTTCCCGAAGCCGCTGCGGGACAGCATCGTGACGAGCGACTACTTCGCCGGCTCATCGTTCATGCCGCTCGCGCACGGCGTGAACCAGACGCTGGGCCTCGGCTACTCCAGCAGCGCGAACGCCCACATCCGGTACGTCTCGGGCCGCCCGCCCGGCCCCGCGCTCGAGACCGCGCTGCCCGAACGCGCGGCCCGGCGGCTGGGCGTCGCCGCCGGCGACGTCCTGCGCACCGCGACCCAGCCGGCCCTCAACGTGCGGATCACGGGCCTGTTCGTCCCCGCGGACCCCGGCGACCGGTACTGGGCGTCCACGTCGCACGCGAAGTTCGCGGACGCCGAGCTGAGGAAGACGCCCGACGGGAACGACG
The DNA here is from genome assembly GCF_024055675.1 of Actinoallomurus rhizosphaericola. Taxonomy (NCBI): domain Bacteria; kingdom Bacillati; phylum Actinomycetota; class Actinomycetes; order Streptosporangiales; family Thermomonosporaceae; genus Actinoallomurus; species Actinoallomurus rhizosphaericola. The sequence continues at coordinate 728,135 of NZ_JAMXMW010000002.1, forward strand.
TCATCCTGGCGACCGGGATCCTCGACCCGGCCGGCTACCGCGCGCTGTGCACCCGGACGCCGTTCGGGGTCAACGTCACCTGGACGTACACACCCGGCACCGACCGGGTCACGGCCGGGTCCGCGAAGACGCTCGTGGACGCCGTCCACCGGTCCGCCGAGAGGATCGCGGGCGAGAACACCTCGATGAGCACACGGCTGGACTGGGTGCTCGACGACTTCGTGCAGCGGCTCCGGACGACGCAGGCACTGATGTTCCTGTCGGTCTCCGGGCTGTTCGCCGCCGCGCTCGGCGTGCTGACCCTCGCCGTCGGGCTCCTGCTCCGGCGGATGAACCCCGACCTCCACCTGCAGGCCGCCCGCGGCGCCTCACGGCTCCGGCTCGCCGGGCTCACCGCCGGTGTCACGGCCCTGGTGACGCTGCCGGCCGCCGCAGTCGGCCTCGCGCTGTCCGCACTGTTCGTCGACGGCCCGGCGCAGCCCGTGTCGTACGCCGCGGTCGCGATCCTGGTCCTGACGGCGATCGGCGGGCCCACGGCCGCCGGGCTCCGTCTCCCGGGGCGGCGGCTGGTCGCCGAGGCTCTGCTCGTCGTGCTCGCGGTGGCCGGGACGTACCTCGTCCGCAGACGCGGCCTCCCCGCCTCCGGGAGCATCGATCCGTTCCTGTCCGCCGTTCCCGTGCTCCTGGCCGTGGCCGCCGGGCTGGTGCTCCTGCGCGTCCTGCCGTACGTCCTGCGGCCGGTCCAGCGGATGCTCGCGCGGGGGCGGTCGGCGGTCCTGTTCATCGGCGTCGCCCGCGTGTCGACGGCGGCGCTGCCGCTCGTCGTCGTGCTGCTGGCCGTGGCGGTCATCGGGTTCGGCTCGACGGTCGAGGCGAGCCTGAGCCGCGCGCAGCGCCTCGCGACGTACGCCTCGGTGGGCGGGGACGCGCGGGTCGACGCGGTGACCATGAGCCGGGACGTGATCGACCGGGTGCGCCGCACGCCCGGCGTACGGGCCGTCGTGCCCGCGCAGACCGTCCACGCGGCCCGGATGTCCGTTGACGGCCAGCTCGTCAGCGAGCTCACCGTGATCGGCATCGACCTGCCCGCCTACCGGCGGATGATGGCCGACACGCCCCTGCGGCCGCCCGCGTGGCCGCGCGGCCCGGGGATCCCGGCGCTGTTCTCCCCCACCGCGCACGCGCCGAAGTCCGGGGTCAGCGTGTCCACCGACTACGGCCAGAGCATGCCGCTGCGGAACGCCGGCACGGTCACGAGCTTCCCCGGCCAGTCCGCCGACGACCCGTTCGTCCTCGTGCCCGCCGACGCGCTCAGCCGCGCCACCGGCGGCGGCAACACCGGCTCGGTCTCCATCTTCGTCCGCGGCGACCACATCGACGCGGCGGCGCTGACGCGCGCCGCCGCCCAGCCGTCGCTCGGCGCCGCCGAGAAGAACGCCGTGACGACGTACCGCGCGGAACACGCCGCGCTCACCCAGGGGACCCTCGGCCGGATCGTCGGGCAGGGATTCGGCCTGACGGCCGCCCTCGTGACCTGCTACGGAACGCTCGCGATCCTCGTGATGCTGTTCGCGGGCGCGCGGGGCCGCGGGCGCGCCGTGTCGTACCTGCGCACGCTCGGGCTGAGCCGGCGGCAGGCGCACTGGCTGGCCGTCGTCGAGATCGCGCCGGTGCTGCTCGTCGCGTTCGCCGGCGGGTGGGCGCTCGGGCTCGTCCTACCGGGTCTGCTGGGGTCCGCCATCGACCTGAGCCCGTACACGGGCGGGTCGCCGGTCCGGCACTTCGTGCCCGACCTGGCGGTCTCCGCGTCGCTCGCCGGCGGACTGCTGGTCTTCGCGGCCCTGGCCGTGTTCATCGACGCCCTGGTCGCGACGCGGCGCGGCCTCGGCGGCGTGCTGCGGATCGGAGAGGTATGAGTCTGGACGAACCCGACCTGGCGGAGCTGGAGCGCCGCGCCGGCAGCACCGGCCCGGCGTACGGCGCGGACGCCCACATCGTCTGCGACAACCTGGTGCGGATCTACCAGACGCAGGGCGTCGAGGTGATCGCGCTGCAGGGCCTGGACCTGCTCGTCGAGCAGGGCGAGATGGTGGCGCTCGTCGGCGCGTCCGGGTCCGGCAAGTCGACGCTGCTGAACATCCTGGCCGGGCTGGACGTGCCGACCGCGGGCGTGGCGCGGGTCGCCGGGGTCGACCTGCTCGACATGTCCGGGCGCGACCGGCTGCGGTTCCGGCGGGAGCTCGTCGGGTTCGTGTGGCAGCAGACCGCCCGTAACCTCCTCCCGTACCTGTCCGCCGCGGAGAACGTCGAGATGCCGATGCGGTTCGCCGGTCTCGGGCGGAAGGCGCGGCGCACGCGCGCCCTCGAACTGCTCGACCTCGTCGGCCTGGCCGACCGCGCCACGGCGCGACCGGCCGAGATGTCCGGCGGCGAACAGCAGCGCGTCGCCATCGCGGTCGCCGTCGCGAACCGGCCGAAGGTCGTCCTCGCCGACGAGCCCACCGGCGAGCTCGACACCGCGACCGGCGCCTCGGTGTTCGCCGCCCTCCGCACCGCGAACCGGTCCCTCGGCGTCACGACCGTCATCGTCACCCACGACCCGGAGGTCGCCGGCAACGTCGACCGGACGATCGGCATCCGCGACGGGCGGACGAGCAGCGAGATCCTCCGCCGCACCTCCGAGACCGGCGACGTCGTCGTCGCGGAGTACGCCGTGCTCGACCGCGCGGGGCGGCTGCAGCTCCCCCGGTCGTTCACCACGGCGCTGGACATGAAGGACCGGGTACGCCTGGAACTGGAGACGGATCACATCGGAGTCTGGCCTGATGATCACCGTTGAGGGCCTGAACAAGGCGTACGGGGCGAACCACGTCCTCCGGGACGTGAGCTTCACGGTCGAGGCCGGGGAGCTCCTGGCCGTACGCGGCCGTTCGGGCTCGGGGAAGACGACGCTGCTGAACCTCATCGGCGGACTCGACAGCCCGGCCTCCGGCCGGGTCGTCGTCGGCCCGTGGGAGGTGACCTCCTCCGGCCCGGCGGAGCTGCAGCGCATGCGCCGGGAGACGGTCGGGTTCGTGTTCCAGTCGTTCGGGCTGATCCCGGTGCTGTCGGCGGCGGAGAACGTCGGCGTGCCGCTGCGGCTGACGCGCACCCCGGCCCGCGAACGCGAGGAGCGCGTGCGGCTGCTGCTGGCCATGGTGGGCCTCGCCGACCACGCCCGGCAGCGCCCGTACGAACTGTCCGGCGGCCAGCAGCAACGCGTCGCCATCGCCCGCGCCCTGGCCCGATCGCCGCAGGTGCTCATCGCGGACGAGCCCACGGGACAGCTCGACTCCGAGACCGCCCAGTCGATCATGCAGCTGATCCGCGCCGTCGTCCGCGACCAGGGCGTCACGGCGGTCGTCGCGACCCACGACCCCCTCCTGGTCCGCCACGCCGACCGCGTCATCGAACTCCGCGACGGCGCCGTGTCCTGAGCGCGAAGGGGCAGGTCGCCGCCGTGGCTCAAGCCGGTCACGCCGAACCGTGATTCCGGGGCGGTGGTCGTGCTATCCATCGAAGTGGGGTCGTTCCGCCACGACCCCATCGAGTTCGATCCCGAGACCTCTCGAGAGGACGGATCACTTGAGGACCAGTCACCTGTTAGCGGCACTCGGCATCCTGGCCGGCGGCATCACGGCCGCTCCGAGCGCGGCCGGCGCCGACGCCATCGTTCCCATCGGGCCCGACCAGGGGTTCCACGGCCTCGTGAACGGCGCGCACGACAAAGCGGTGATCAAGATGGTCTGTCCCGGCCCGGCCTATCCGGACCAGACCGGTCATCCCGTCGCAGGTCAGACCCTGGCAGTGGCCCCGGGTGCCGTCTCGACGAAGGGCGGCGGGTACACCGGCAGCCTGGGCACCTCCGTCGCCGTCGCCCTCTCCGCGGTGTCCACCGGCGAGCCGATCGTGTTCCACGCCTACAACGTCCCGCAGGACATCCCGACGTCGATCTCGCTGCCCTGCTACGGCACTGGCACCATCCGGTTCGTCCCCCTGCCCACGAGCGGGACCGCCGTCCCCGACGACGTCACCGTCACCTTCGTCAACATCGCCGTCTGACACCGACCCGGACCGCGGTGAAAGGGCCGTCTCCGCGGTGGTGGAGGTGCGGGCTATCCTGCGCGGACGTCGATCACGGACGATCAGTTGGCTCTGACGGCGGCGCAGGCGGGAGCCGCCGTCGTGCATGACATGTACGGGGCATCGCCGGCGCGCTTCGACAAGGGCGCCTGGGTCGCGGCCGGGCGGCGGGCCGCGTACGTCACCGACGGCCATCTGCGGGACAGCGTGCATTTCGCCGCCGGCATCGCGTTGTGCCAGGCGGCCGGCTGCGTGGTGACCGGCATCCACGGTCAGCCGCTGCACACCGGCCCGGGCGGGCTCGTCGTGGCGGCAGACCGGGAGACGCACACGGCGTTGCTGGACCTCATCGGCGACCGGCTCCCGCCCGGCCGGTAGGTCTGTCAGCCTCCCATCGCCGCCAGGAAGGCGAGCGTCTTCGGCCAGCCTTCCGCCTGTGCGGCGGCGTCCGCGGCGCGGGTACCGCCGTTCTCGATGAACTCTCCGGCGGTCGCGTTCCAAAAGCGGACGCCCGTCGGGAGGTAGGGGAAGGTGCCGACCTGGTGGCCCGCTCCGGGATACACCAGTGCCTGGTGCGGGATGCGGTTGTGCTCGCGGTCGAGTTCGGTCACGATCTGCCGGGCCGAGGCCGCCGAGGCCCAGACCGCGTCCCGGTCCCCGGCGATCGCCAGGACCGGGCCGTCGATGTGGTCGAGAGGGATGGAGTCCTGCGGTATCGGCCGGCCGTGCCACGTCCAGGCGCTCCCTCCGGTCCCGTGGGCGCCGATGCCCGGGTTGACCCTGTTCGACGGCGAGTACACGATGACGCCGTGGATCAGGTCGGGATAGAACTGACCGAGCAGCAGGGCCGCCTCCGTACCGCGCGAGTAGCCGCTGGCCACCACGTGCGCCGGGTCGACTCCCGGTTGAGCGGCGAGCGAACGGGCCGCCCGGGCGAAGTACTCCAGCGGGATGTCGGTGAGGCTGCCGGGCAGGCCCGGATCGCGGAAGTAGGCCAGGGAGAGCGCCGGATGGCCGTGTGAGGCGAGCAGGGCGGCCTCGTAGTCCCCGAACTTGCCGCCTTCGGAACCGCCGAACAGCAGCACCGCGGGGTGGCGGCCCCCGCCCGCCGGCGGCAGGAACAGGTCGCCGTCCACCTTGTCCGCCGCGAGCGTGAAGCTCTTGTGGGTGACGCCGGGGGTGAGCCACTGCCGGGTCAGTGTCCTCGTCGCCAGCCGATGGCCGTGCGCGGTGACGGTGATCTGCACGCTGTAGGAGGGCGACCTCTCCGGAGGCAGGGGGTGGAAGACCCGCTCGTCGGGGTCGCCGCCGGGCGGGGCCATCGACCAGAACAGCCCCATCCCGTCGGCACCGGTGTACGTGCCGGAGCGCGGGCGGGCGTGGTCGAGATCGACCGTCCCGTGGCCGTCCGCGCGGAACACGGCCCGGCTGCGCCATTCCCCCTCGGCGTAGTCCCGTGCCGCCGCGCTCACCTCGACGGTGTCGTGGGGTGCGAGACCGCGGATCGCGAGGTGGATCGGCCGATCGGCCAAGGCGACCGGGGCGTCGACTCCGATCACGGCACGGTCGCTGTGCCGCGGGCCGCACCCCGTCACCATGCAGCCGACCGCGATGGCTAAAACCCCGAGTGCCCGATTTCTTAACCGCATCCCATTCCCCCTGATGACCGGGTCCGCGAAATGACGATATAACGCTGATTCGACGCGGCCACGGCGATCCCCCGGCAGTGTCGGCGGGGGACTCTACGGTGGGGTCGGCACCGAGGCGGCGCGTCAGCCGATCTGTTCGGCCAGGGCGACGATGATGCCGGCGGGGCCTCGGAGGTAGCAGAGCCGGAAGATGCTCTCGTACTGCGCCACCTCACCGAGGAGTTCGGCGCCGTGGGGCCGCAGGCGGGCGATGGTGTCGTCGATGTCGTCGACGGCGAACATGACGCGGTGCAGGCCCAGTGTGTTGGGCGGCGGGTTCTCCGGCTCGGCGCCGACGGCGGCGGGGTGGTGGTACTTCGTCAGCTCCAGCTTGCTGTGGCCGTCCGGGGTCCGCATCATCGCGATGTCGCTCCGGACGCCGTCGAGTCCGACGGTGTGGTCGGCGAAAAGGCCTTCGATCTGCGCCTTGCCTTCCAACTCCATGCCGAGCTCGGTGAAGAACGCGACGGCCGCGTCCAGGTCGTCGACGACGATGGCGACGTTGTCCATCCGCTGAATGGTCACGGTCCCCGAGCATAGGCCGCGGTGAGCCGCCGGTTCTCCGCAACGCCGTACACCTTGATGCTCTTCGTGGTGGAATGTCGGGCAGTCGTTTGAAGATCGTTCGGGGAGAGGCGTTGCCGGGTGAGCTGAGCCTGGAGGCTGGGCTACTGCTGGCCCGGCGGTACCGGCTGGACGCCCCCATCGGCGCAGGCGCCATGGGTCAGGTGTGGCGTGGGGTCGATCTCGGCCTGAACCGGCCGATCGCCATCAAGATCCTCCCGTCGCACGTGGCGCAGGACCAGACCGGAGTCGCGCGGTTCCGCCGGGAGGCCGAATCCGCCGCCGGTCTGCAGCACCCCGGCATCTGCGCGGTCTTCGACATCGACCTCCACGGTTCCGTGATGTTCCTCGTGATGGAACTCCTCCAGGGATCCGACCTGGCCCGCGTCGTCGCGGCGCATCCCGGCGGGCTGCCGATCGACCAGGCGGTGGGACTGGCGGAACAGATCACCGACGCGCTCGCGGTGGCGCACGCACGCGGTGTCGTCCACCGGGACATCAAACCGGCGAACCTGTTCCTGCAGCAGGACGGCCGGGTGAAGATCTGCGACTTCGGCATCGCTCGGCTGGCCGACCGTACGACGCTGACGGCCACGGGTGGGCTGCTCGGCACGCCTCGTTACATGGCGCCAGAGGAGTTCCGCGGCGTGCCGGCCGACGACCGCGCCGACCTCTATGCGCTCGGCGGGGTGCTGTACGAGTTGTTCACGGGGAGGCCCGCGTTCGACACGGACGACCCGGGACTCGCTTCGATCATGTACAAGCACCTCAACGAGGCGCCCCTGCCGTTGCGTTCACACCGTCCGGACATCCCCGTTCACCTCGAACGACTGGTCCTGGACCTGTTGGCCAAGTCAGCCGACCAGAGGCCCGTCAGCGCCGCCGCCGTACGGGACTTCCTGCGCCGGTCCGGGCACACCGCCGTTCCTCCCGCCGGGCCGCCGCCGTACCTGCGCCCGCAGCCGCCCACCGTGGATCAGGTCCCGGGGACGCCGACGGTCACCACGCCCTCCGCCGTGCCGAAGAGCCGGAAGCGCGTTGTCGCCGCCGTCGGTGGCGTGCTGGGAGCGGCGCTGCTCACGGCCGGGGCCCTCACGCTGCCGAGCGCCTTCGGCGGCGACGGCTCGAAGCCGAAGACGACGGCTACTGCGCATCCGTCCTCCACCGGACTTCGGACGCTCCGCCCGAACGGTGACACGGTGCCCGGCCAGGCCGGTCCCGGCACCTGGAAACAACTCGGCCAGATGGCCGTCGTGCCCGTCATCCAGGGGATGCGCACGGATGCGGTGGGAGTGACCGTGACCTCGATCGTCAAGGGGTCGAAGGCCGACCTGGCCCCCCTGGCGTTGTCGCGTTCGGTCAAGGACAAGACCCCGTACTACGTCCACTTCTCGCTGACCAATCTCGGGCCCGATGACCCTTATATGACCTTCAATCCCACGTACGCGATGCACGGGGCCGACTCCGCGGGCGCTTCCGTCGGCGACACCATCACGTCGAGGGATACGAAGTCATACCCCAGCCAGTGTCGCCCGGTCGTCATCGAAGACGGCGGGTTCCGTCACGGCGCCCGTTACGACACCTGCACGGTCATCCTGAATCCCCGATCCGGGGACATCACCACGGTGCAGTGGTGCCAGGAACCCTACGACTTCGGCAAGGACCAGGGCATTTACTGGAAGCGATGAGGGGCGATCATGCGGAGTACCTTGGGCCGGCAACCCGGTGAGGCGCTGGCCGGGCGGTACCGTCTCGACGCGGTGACCGGCGGCCTCGGCGCCGGGGCCGGTGAGGTATGGCGCGCGTTCGACCTTCGGCTGAACCGGGTCGTCACCGTCAAGACCTTCGCCGCACCGGCCGCCACCGACCAGGCAGGCGTCGCCGCGTTCCGTCGCCAGGCCGAGAAGGCGGCGGCGGTGCGGCATCCCGTGGTCGAGGCGATGCTGGACATCGGGACCGCCGAGTCCCCGGTGTTCCTCGTGACCGAGTACCTCGAAGGGCAGGACCTGAAGGCGGTCCTGGCCGCTCAGGGCGGCGGGCTGCCGGTCGGGCAGGTCACCAGAGTGGCCGAACAGGTCCTCGACGCCATGGCGGCCGCGCACGCCCAGGGCGTCGTTCACGGTGGCCTCACGTCCGCCGATCTGTTCCTGCTCGACAACGGGGACGTGAGGCTCTGCAACCTGGGCGTCGGCGTGACGCGGACGGGCGCCGCCGACCCTCGTGCCGATCTGTACGCCCTCGGCCGCGTCCTCTACGAACTGCTGACCGGCGCACCGCCGGCGGAGTCGTCCCCCGTACCGCCGGCGTCCCGCCGCGCCGACGTCCCCCCGTACCTCGACCGTCTGGTGCTGGATCTCCTGGCCGAGGACCCTGCCGCACGGCCGCAGAGCGCGGCCGCCGCCCTCGCGGTTCTCCGCGCGTCGATGGGGCCCGCTCTTGCGCCCACGGCCAATTGGGCACCGGCGAGTCCCTCGGGACCGGGCTCGACCGTCAACGACGGTGTGCCGATCGGGGCCGCGAGCAAGAGCGGCCGGGGGCGTCTCCTGGCGGAGATCGCGGGGGCCGTCGTGCTGGTGGCGGCCGCGGCGGCCGGTGGGTATCTCGTGCACGGCGGTACGGCCGCCAAGGCGCCGTCGCGCCCGGCGGCCGGCAGATCCACCGTGGGCACCACCGCCCCGGCACCGCCCGGTGCCGGCCCGAAATCGCCGCCGCTGGTCCCGGGTTGGCAGGTCGTGGTCGCGCCCAACTTCGGCGTGGTGTACGACGTCCCGCCGGGGTGGAAGGTCGAGGATCCCGGCACCGGTGTGGGCCTCACCGACGCCAGCGGAAATGTCGCCGTCGGTTCGAACGGTGTCGCCGACATCAGCCAGAACGGTCCCCACTACTCCGACTGCACGATCGTCCAGTCGGGGCTGCTCGGTGGCGCGGGCATCACCTCGGCGACCGCAGGCCAGCTGCAGTCCCTCGAGGTGACCGCCGCCCACAACGCCGTCCAATGGGCGAACTTCGGTTACCAGCACGGAGGCGTGCTTCCCCGGACGGTGGAAGCGCCCGCGGAACACGCGAGGATCGGCGGTCTCCAGGCCGTGGTGCAGAAGGTCGTGGCCACGACGAAGGGTGGCAAGGGGACCGCGTGCGAACCGAACGGGGGCACGGTGTACGCCGCGACGTTCGCCTCCCGGCAGGGCGCGCCGGTGACCTTCTACGTCTACTCCAACAGCACCGGCCCGGGGAGCGTGAGCGACAAGAGGCTGCGGCAGATCGTCGACACGATTCGTCCGCTGGCGTGACTCCCGCGGGGCCGGTCACGGCCGTCACGGCGGTGACGGCCCAGGCATGGGTGAACGCGATCCGGAACGCCTTCAGCGGGTGCCGCAGAAGGCGGTGTCGACCGTGCTCTGGATCGCGTCCAGGATCTGTGGGGTGTGGGGGTCGGAGAGGTCGCGCAGCGTCACGGACAGGGTGATGCCCCGACGGCCGTCGGCGGTGTGCAGGCTCTGGCTGCCGTAGCCGACGATGCCTCCGTCGTAGCCCCAGACCGTGACGCCGCACGGGAGTCGTGAGCTGTCGATGCCCAGCCCGTCCGCCTCCCCGGCCGGGCCGCTGCCGGGAATCGGGACCGTCTTCTCCATCTCGGCGAGCCACCTCGCGGGCAGCAGCCGGCCGCCGAGCAGCGCGGCGTAGAACCGGTCGAGATCGCCGGTGGTCGAGATCATCGCGCCCGCGGATCCCGCGATCGAGGGGTTCATCCGGGTGATGTCCACGGCCCGGCCGTCGATCTCCATGTATCCGTGCGCGTGCGGGCCGGGAATGCCGGGGTCGTGGTCGGGCACGGTCGTCTCGTGCAGCCCCAACGGCCGTACGATCCGGCGGGTGACCTCGTCGTGCCAGGACCGGCCGGTGACCTTTTCGATGATCAGACCGGCCAGCACGTAGTTCGTGTTCGAATAGTGCCAGCCCTCGCCGGGCGGGAAGTACCGCGGAAGCGCGACGCCGCTGCGGGCGAGCCGTTCGGCCGGGAACGTGTGGAATCGCACCTTCTCCAGGAACTCGCGGCCGGAGATCGGATAGGTCGTGGTGTCATCGAGGTAATCGGCGATCCCCGAGGTGTGGTTCAGGAGCCGCCGCAGCGTGATGTGCCGCCCGCCGGGCACCAGGCCGGGCAGGTACCGCTCGACCGGGTCGTCCAGGCCCACTCTTCCCTGCGCGGCGAGCTGGAGCAGGACCGTCGCGGTGAACGACTTGGTGATGCTCCCGATCCGGAACCGCCCCCGCCGGGGCACCGGCTGCGCGCCGCCCAGCCGGGCGTGCCCACTGACACCCCGCCACCGGCCGTCGGTGCCGACCACTTCGGCCTGCACCCCCACCGCTCCCGCGGCCGTCACCGCGTCCAGCGACCGCTGCAGCCGCTCCCCCCGGGCCGGCGAGACCGGCGCCCGGCCACCTGCGGCACCGGCCGAAGTGATCGGCGCCGCCAGCGCGGCCAGGCAGGCCGCCCACACCGTCACGGTCCGCCACCGGGCCTTCGCACGTGCGTCCATCAGACACCTCCTGTGAGTACGTCGAATGCCACGGCAGCACTCAACGCCCCCACGGCCCGCGGCGGCGTCACCATGCCGGGGGAACCTGGGTCTCCCTCCGTGGCGTGATGACACGGCAGCAACGGATACCGCAGCGGGAGCCGGAAGCATCGCAGCGATTTCTGTTCCCGAGGAGATAACAAGGATATGACGCTACCTCGGGGCCATATTCGACCACCCCGGCCCGACTTCCACTTTGGTGGTATTGACAGGCTGATAACGAGTCGGATAATCGCGCGAGTCCCGAGCTGAATAATGTCGCAGTGAGTGACGATTCACTATGGACCCATGAGACAGAGATCAGTTATTTTGACCTGAAGTAATTCCCTCTTGTTGAAGGAGACGATTCATAGTGCGCATGGGGAAGATCACGGTGGCTGCTCTCATGGTCGGCGCCACGGTGGCGGCGGTCGGGCCGCTGGCGGCACCTGCCGACGCTGGGACCCCGACGATCGACGGCGTCGACGTCGAAGCCAGCGCCGCTTGATCTCAGGCCAGGACCGAAGGTCAAGTAGCGCCCCCGGCGCCGGCCCTGAATCGGGCCAGGTCCCCCAAGCCCGACGCCAAGAGAAGCGGAAGGAGCCGCCGAGATGTCCCGCCGGACCTCGAACCTTTTCACTGTCGCAGTCCTGAGTCTTGGCATGGCGGCCGGCACCGACGCATGCGGTTCGTCGCATCCGCCCGTCACCGAGCCGGCCACTCCCACGCATGCGAAGCCGTCGTCCACGCCGACCGGGCCACGGTACAAGGCGATCGGTAACGTCTGCGCGCTGCTCTCCGACCAGGTCGCGTCGACGTACATCACCGCGCCCAAGAGCGCCGGAGGCACGCACTCCAGTGACTCGTCCGAGACGAGCCGCGACTGCACATGGTCGACGAACTGGAACGGGCGGAAGGCACCGCGCGGTGCCGGCTCCATCAACGCCACCATCATCTGGCACTACGACTCGCCGTACGGGGAGACAGGCACCCAGCTCGCCCAGAGCGACTACCGGAATATGTTCCGCACCAACAAGCCCTCGGGTCCGCTATCGAACACCACTCCGATACCCGGAGCCGACGAGTCTTGGAGCTCGGTGAAGATGGGGAGCGGCGCCCCTGCGGACGAGCCCGACGGCAGCAGCGCCGGACTCGACGCGCGACGCGGCAATGTCGTGCTCGTACTCGGCTACAGCCGAGGTGACATCAGCATGCCCCAGATGAACACCGCCGTGCGGCGGCTCGGTCAATATCTACTCGCCCAGGCGACGGCCGTCCCCGCATAACAACGCCCATCCCGGCCGTTGCACGACACATCCGGAACGTCCGCGGCGCCTTCGGTTCTCTCAACGTGTCAGCGGCAGGCTGACTACCGATGAGAGCGAAATAGGCAACGTTGCCGATATCTCGACGGTCTGCGGTGACGGTGAATTCCGTGTGAGCACGGCAAGAGCGCGACTCTCCGCCGACACTTAGCGATCTCGAGCGCGTGCCGCCGGTAGTGACATCGTCGGGCACGAGTTGCGGATTCAGGGCACCACATTGATGCGCCTGTTCACAGCAGCCGTGTCAGCGAACTCTCCTGGCACGGGTTACCGACGGGCCCACTGGCCCGCGCAGCTGCGGCCGCCTACGAGGAGCGCCGGTGTCGAGCACCGTGCCGTTGGCATCCAGCGCCTGGACCTGGACGTACGGCGCCGAAGCAGACGCGCCGGGTAACGCGATGGCCGTGTCGAGTCCGTTCCACGCCGCCTCCGCGACCGGTTTCATCGCGTTCTGTGTCGGACCGGCGAGGACGCGCCAGCGAGCGACGCCCGTCGCGCCGTTCCAGACCGCGTGCACGACGTCGCCCCGAGTGATCACGATGGGTGGTGTGCTCGGCCGGCCGTTCCACGGCGCCCGGTACATCCGGTACGAGATCACGCCCCTGGGTAGCGAGGCGTCGAACAGGCGGCTTCCGTCGGGGGAGAACTCCGAGATCCGGCCGATCGAGCCCCAGCTCACCGCGGTGTTGCCGTTCGGTAGTTCCTGCGCGCCCCCTTGGATGACGGCGGACATGTGCTGGGGTTGAATGATCTGCCTGACGAGTGTGGCGGTCTTGCCCACGGGATCGATCTTGATCCAGGCGACGCGCGACGCGTGTGGCTCCGGGAGGGTTCCGTTGTCGAAGACCCTGATCAGGTTTTCGCCGGCCCAGTGCGCGTCGTGTTGTCCACAGAACCGCACCCCGGGTCCGAGCCGGAATGTGCTGTTACGCCCGCCCAGTCTCCAGATGATCCGCCCGGTCCACCGGTCGACCTTGTAGATGGTGCACGTCTTCATGGCCGAGACGAGCAGGTTGCCGTCGCGGTCCTCCTCGACCGAGTTGAGGTGGAGGGAGTCGTGAGGACGGTCTCCCGCCTTGGTCGTGGGACGATAGCTCTCAGTGATCGGTATGTGGTCAAGAGCGCTCCAGCGCCAGAGGGTCTTGCCGGTCGCGACGTCGACCTCCCTGAGGATCCCGTCGCGGATGGTGTCGTTTCTCGTGCCGCCGACCGATGTCAGATCCATATGCCGGCTCTGGGCGTCGGTGAGCAGCGCGGTGCCCCTCGGGGTGAGCTGGAACTCGTGCGGGTCGGCGATGCCCTTGACCGTGGCGATGACGTGATAGCGCGCATCGGCGATGTACGCGGTGCCGGTGTAAGTGAACGGGCGGCTCACGATGGCGCCCTGCAACCAGGTCAGCACCGGTCGCCCTCGGTAGCGCTGGACGCGCAGGTCGGTCGCGAATTGTCCAGAGAGGGCCGGCCTGAACCACACCGGCCTTCCCCGCCCGTCGAGGATTTCGGCACCGTGCAGCGCCGCGGGTGGATGACGTTGCGGAGTTATCAATATCATGCCCGGTGCCGTCCCCAGCCGGTTCCGCAGAACGTGGAGCTCGGGCACGACCGGAAGGGGCGGACTCGTGGTGCCGGCGCCCGCCGACACGGCACGCGGTGATGCGGCATCGATCGCGCTCAGGCCGAGCACGGACAACGCCACCGCCTCGCCTAGCACGAGAACGGGCAGTCGGGGCTTCCTATAACCCATGCGTTCCCCCTGGTGGCTGGACGGCCTCTTCAGCAGGGACCGTCAGGCTCCACTACTTCGCGCGGTGTCCAGATACTGGGTGGCGGCCAGTTCGGCGTACAGGGAGTTGGTGGCGAGAAGGTCGGCATGACTGCCGATCGCCTCTATCCGGCCGGCGTCCATGACGATGATGCGGTCGGCTTGCGCGATGGTGGACAGCCGGTGCGCGACGACCAGCACGGTGGTGGTGCGGGCGGCCTCGGCGACGGTATCGCGCAGCGCGGCCTCGTTGACCGCGTCGAGTTGTGAGGTCACCTCATCGAGAAGCAGGAGTCTCGGACGGCGCAGCAGGGCCCGGGCGATGGCCACCCGCTGGCGTTGCCCTCCGGACAGTTCGATGCCATGGGGCCCTACCTCTGTGTCCAGTCCGAGAGGAAGGCGCTCGATCATGTCGTCGAGGCGTGTGGCGTGCAGAACGTCGCGCAATGCGTCGTTCCCGGCGAGCGGGGCTCCGAGGAGCAGGTTCTCACGCAAGGTCCCCGACAGCACGGGCGTATCTTGCTCGACGTAGCCGATGAGGGCGCGGAGCCGGGCGACCGGCCATGCGGTGACGTCAATGCCGTCGATGAGGACCCGCCCGGAGTCGGCTTCGTAGAACCGTTCGAGGAGCGAGAAGATGGTGGTCTTGCCGGCACCGGACGGGCCGACGATGGCGGTCATGCCCAGCGCCGGAATCGCGAAAGAGACATCGTGGTGCACCTTCGGTGCGTCCTGTCGGTAGCGGAAGTGCACACCTTCGAACGCCACCGCGGCCGGGGCGGGGCCTGCGCTCCCGCCGCCGCTGGAGTTGCGGCCGGCCCGGCCAAGGCCGTTGGGGCCGTGGCCGTGACGGGGCCCTGCCGACGGGCCGGCGGATTCGCGGGGCAGCTCCTCGACTTCGCGGATGCGAGTGACCGCCCCGACACCGATCTGGTAGCCGGTGACCGCTTTCACCAACTGCTGTACCGCTGGTAGCAGGTAGTACACATACAGCAGAACCGCGATCAAAGTGCCGACATCGATGGCGCCGGAGGCCACCCGTGCTCCCCCGACGCCGAGCACCGTGAGGAAGGCGATCTGTGTCGAGAGCCCCGCCACGTTGCCGGCGAGGGCCTCCCATTTGCCGGCGCACAAGCCGTTCTGCCAGGCATGGACGGCGGCAGCGTGAATGCGTTCACCTTCAGCCTGCTCGGCGCCAGAGGCTTTGACCGTTCGGAACGCGCCGAGCGTCCGTTCCAAGGCCGCACTCATCAGCCCCACGGATCGTTGTGCCTGATGAGTGGCGTGCCTTATCCGTGGCGATATCACACCGATCACCGACCAGACCAGCGCGAGCACGGCCAGGGTGACGCCCAGGAGCACCGGATCCAGCAGTGCCATCATGAAGAGCGTGGCGAGTATGGTGAGGCCGCCCGTGACCGAGCCGATGAGAGACGCCGTCGTGACCATGCGCAGCAGGGTGGTGTCGGAGGTGATCCGGGAGATCAGATCACCCGGTTCGGCGTGATCCACGGCGGCGACCCGGAGTCGAAGCAGTCGCGACACCATCCGCCTGCGTGCGGACAGCACCACCGACTCCGCGGTACGCCGCAGCACGTAGTCGGCGAGGGCTCCGATCCCGGCGCTCACCAGCACCAGGGCGGTCATGAACAGCAACGTCGCCGTCAGGGCTCGATGATGCGAGAGATCGTCGATGAGCCTCCGCGTGATCAGTGGGAGCACAAGACCGACCGCCCCGCTGAGAAGACTCAGTACGCCACCCGAGAGGAGGGCGAGGCGATGCGGCCGCACATAATCGAGCAACGCCCGCCACGCGGCCGAGTGATCGTTCATTCACTTCGCCCCCTCAGTTTGCTGATAGCCCAGAGAACGGCGAATAGGATCGGAACGTAAATGTGGAACCAGTGATCAACACACCAAATGGCGGAAGGGATTGCGATCAGGTTTTAACCGCAACCCCTTCCAACTTATTGAAGCGCGATCCGAGCAAATCACCACCATCCGTCATAAGAGTAGGCCGGCGTTGAGACGTACCACCAGGCATACGTATCCGTGTGATCGCCGGATCTTTCGCCTGACATCAGCTCCACTGCCCTTCCGATAGGAAGGATCCGGGGAGGTCGATACTCGACGTTGCTCATCATTCCCTCCTGCTGGATGTCGACGTACCTTTTCCTCGATCGTATGCGTAAAGTGGCACACCGTCTAGCATGATCGGACCACTTTACCTACGATTTGGCGCAGAGTTGTCCCTAACTTTTAGCTCGCTAGATATACTCCGCTCTATCCGCATGAACGGTCATGCAGGCGGAGATTCGGCGATGTCGGCGATATTCGTGCTTTGAGATCTCCGAGACGAGAGAGGAATCTCGTTTTCAGTACTCAGCCAGCTGATCAACGAAAGTGTGATATTGAGGCGCTGTAGGTTTCGTGGAGTCGCTCCCACCAACCCAGCTTGTTCGAGCGCGCTGGAAAGGGTGTCTGGATCGAACATCTCCCAAGCATCGCCTGGAGCCTGGCGGATCAGCTTTTGAAGGACCGGTTCGTTGCGCGCCAAGCCCAAGTAGTAAACCTCATCAAAGCCTACCTTGGTCTTTCGCGTGAGAACGATTTCGGGAAGCGTGCCCTCCATTGCGGCAGCAAGGACTGGTTTGATTCTTCCCGGAACCGGGCGTATCCGAGCCTGCATCCCCAACCCAAGAGCGAGGACCCGCGGATCCAGGAATGGGTGCGCAATCGAGATTCCCAGAGGCGCCCCCACCGACCATCGAAACGTGTCGCCGGCTCGCTGCTCGATCAAGTCGATGGCCAAAGACAGAGCGGTCTGAGAACACCGGCGGTACCTACGTTGCAGGTTTGCCGTGGTCCGTTCCCGCAACTCGTTCCGGCGCGCGAATCCTGGCCTGATCCATTGAGGAATTGTGGCGTCCGTTTGCCGGCTGAGCCGCTTCTCGTTTCGACGATGGAATAGAGGCAGTCGCCACGCCGATGTAATCGGTTCGACCCCATATTGCTGCAGGATGCTCCACGGGTCACGGTTGTACGTATGCGCCCATATGTGGACCTGCCTCCATGTCTCCCGCAACCTTCTGCTGCGCAGCAAGTCTGCCAGATAGTATGGCTGGAAAACGTGGACCTCGTCAGCCCCAAGGCCTGTGAGTAGGGTCAGGCACCTTTCTTGGACGGCTGCATCAAGAGTGCATCGGCTTATCGGAATGCTCCACAGTCCCCCATACGGCTCGTCATAGAGCGGAGGATCTTCGAAAGAATCGAAGAAGAGAACCTCATCTGCGGCGACCTTGTGCGCGCATATGTTCCCTTCACCGCGAAGAACCGCATCGATATAGAGTTGCTCCTTCGAGAGAAGAGGTAGCTGCTCGTATACCAACGACAGGGTATGCAGAGGATACTCGCCCGCTCCAGAGCGGATCAGATCTCGGGCGAGCAAAGATATCGAGGTGGAGTCTATTCCTCCGGACAGATGAGCCATCGTGCGTCCCCGGATCCGCTCCCGGGTCGCCGCGGTGAGCATAGGAAGATACTCCTCAGCGATTTCCTCCGGAACATCTGAACCCGGATCTGCGATCTTGGACGTCCAATCGAAGCACTTGCGCCGCGCTACCTCTCCTCCTGGAACTCCCATGACTACCGCTGTCCCCGGAAGTACGCGCAGGATCTCTGCGTACGCGCACCCTTCTGTCGGTTCTTCATCATGAGGCATCAACGCCATCAGGAACTCGGCAATGTATTCGTAGTTGAGGTGCCGCGACTTCTGCTCGGCCGTTAGTACGCTCATTTCAGTGGAGAACAATTGCCGATCCGGTCGGTTCATCCAGAACAGGGGATACCCGCCCATCGGATCACGGCTTCCGATCAAACGCCGGTCCTTCGCATCCCAAATTACGAGTGCGAAGTCTCCCTCCAGGAGATCGAGTGCCGATATCCCCATATCCCGATAGGCGGCGAGCGCGAGTTCTGCGTCGTTCTCGTACAGGACCGGCGGTACCGATTTGATTCTTGCCATGAGGTCCTGTTTGTAATAGAGCGAGCCCATGAGCACCGCAAGGTCGCCATTCCTGCGGGTCCATGATGTCAGACCTGATGGTTGCCCCGAATGAAGGAGCGCAACCTGAGCTCGAATCCTGCCCGATCGGCGAATAACAGTAAATCCCGGCGCCATTACCCGCCTCCATCATGATTATGCGTAGCGTGCAACAGGCGTGTAGTTTCGGCAGGTGTACTCATCGTCGCCGACGAAAACGCCGTCCAATTCGCACCAACAATGGAATGCCACGGGGTACGCCACTCCCACGACCAGCGTCGGCCGCAGACCCTGGTCACGGAGGAGGGCCCAAGAGCACAAAGCCTGGTCTTTGCAGTCGAGGGGCAGCGGATAGTGGGCTCTGAATCGACGGATCGTTTCCCCGATGAAGCCTGCCAGTCGTCGCCGATCCGGGGCGGTATCAGCAGATGTCGGACGCTCCCGGTAGCAGGCCTGCCATGTCGCAACCGCCCGTGGCCAGCCGAGCATCCGGACAGAGACGTAGGACAGGGTCATCAAGGCTGCCATGCGGATATTGATCGAACGAGTCCTGGCGTGGGTTGCTCGCAGCGACGCCAGTACGATCCGAGAAAGTATCGCCGATCGCCGGCGTGCCGGTCGAGAGCTTCCATGGGATCGACGGATAAGGCCCTTCTCTGTCAAGTCCCGCAGGAACGAGTCGAGATCTTCACGCACGACCGAGAGAGGTACCGAATACCTGAGCGCCGATTTATTGGCCGCCGAGGTGGTGTCGCCGTCGAGGATGTCGTGCAGCATCTCCACTGCCGTGTTCGAGAGGGCGTGGAACTCTCCGTCGAGATCCAACAGCTGTCCCGTTCCATCGGGGAGCCTCAGTAATATCACGTTCGGCGGCAATTGATATTCGTTGCCCGCGCCTCGGAAGACTTGGATGCTCATATCGCTTTCCACGGCACCCCACTCACCTGTCTGAGTGACTATGGGTTTTCGGTTTTCACCTGCCCGTCCTGTACTCGGTGCGCGTTCCTGAGGAGAAAGTTTGACCAGAAGACCTCCTGGTTTGTCTGATATACCCAGATATAAGCCCTTCCGTCCACCGCTAACGTCAAAACATGGTCATGCCTTCCGACAGGATCGATTGTTTGCCCCCGGAGATCGCTGGGAAAACGCTGATCTTCAACCAGCGTCGGCGGGCGTGCCGGGTAAGGCGTGCGGGCAGGCGCCAGAGCCAGTGACGGAGGGAATCGGGTACGGCGTCTGGGAGGTCGGCCTGGTCATGCAGGCCGAGGCGCCGGGTCCAGGCGTCCAGATCGGCGGCGAGGCCGGCCGCCAGGACCCGGCCGGAGCCGGTGGTCCAGGATTTCGACGGCAGGTTCGCAGACCCATGGCGGGGATGTGCTCGGCCGAGGCCGTTGCCATCGCCGTTGCTGTCGTCGCGCCCGGGGCGCACGGCGCTCGGGGCCTTCTGGCTGGTCAGGGGTGGAGCCTCCGGCCGGGATCGAACCGGCGACCTGCCGCTTACAAGGCGGACGCTCTGCCAGCTGAGCTACGGAGGCGTGCTGCTTTCGCAGCCTCACCACGATAGCGCGTATACGCCGCGAGTCAGACTCCGTTCCTGGCGCGTTCCCCTCTTCACCCCCTCGATCGTACGGCGCCTGGCATCAGTTAATGAACCGTGGTTCAATAACGGCGTGGCACGGCCGAGGAAGTTCACCGATGAACGTCTGCTGACGGCCGCCGGGGCGGTGATCAGCCGGCTGGGGCCGGGGTTCACGCTGGCGGACGTCGCGCGGGAGGCCGGGGTCGCCGTGGGGACGGTGGCGCAGCGGTTCGGGTCCAAGCACGGGCTCCTGGCGGCGATGACCAGGACGGCGGTGGGGTCCGTTCGGGAGGGCATGCGCGCGGCCGCGGAGGCGGGCGGCGATCCCGTGCTCGTGGTGGTCGACGTGCTGGTCGGCGCGTTCGCGCCGTTGGACGACCCCGCACGGGCGGCCAACAACCTGGCGCAGCTGGCCGTCGATCTGGCCGATGAGGAGTTGCGCGGGCTGCTGGCGGACCTGCACGCGGCCCTGGAGGAGGGGCTGGTCCCCCTCCTCGACCGGGCGGTGCGGGAGGGCCGGCTGCCCGCGGCGCCTCCTCCCGCGGTGGCCGCGCGGATCCTGGCCGCGGTCACCGACGGCACCGCGCTGCACTGGTCGGCGCGACCGTCGGGAAGCCTCCGCGACCGGCTGCGTACCGACCTCGGCGCGGTGCTCGCCGGCTGGTGCCGCGATTCGGAAGCGACGATCGAGGAGGGTATGTGACCGGTCCGTTGAAGGGACACGTCGCGCTGGTCACCGGGGGCACCCGGGGAGCCGGTCGCGGCATGGCGGTCGAGCTGGGCGCGGCCGGTGCGACGGTGTACGTCACCGGCCGCACGACGCGGCAGGCGCGCAGCCCACTGGGCCGTCCCGAGACGATCGAGGAGACCGCCGAGCTGGTCACGGAGGCGGGCGGCCGGGGCATTCCGGTGCGCTGCGACCACATGGTCCCCGCCGACGTACGGGCGTTGGTCCAGCGGATCGAGGAGGAGCAGGGCGGCCGTCTGGACGTCCTCGTCGACGACACCTGGGGCGGCGACCAGTGGGTCGAGTGGAAGCCGCTCTGGGAGCACGACCTGGACAACGGCCTGCGGGCGCTCCGCAACGGCCTGGAGACCCATCTGATCACGCTGCACACGGTCCTCCCCCTGCTCGTGCGGCGGGGGCGGGGGCTGGTCGTCGAGGTCACCGACGGGGACGACATGTTCAACGACCGCTACCGGGGCTCGATGTTCTTCGACATGGTGAAGGTGGCGATCACGCGGCTCGGCAAGATGCTGCGCGACGAGCTGGCCCCGCACGGGGTCACGTCACTGTCGCTGACGCCCGGGTTCCTGCGGTCGGAGGAGGTCCTGGAGCACTTCGGCGTCACCGAGGAGAACTGGCGGGACGGGATCGCCAAGGACCAGTGGTTCGCGATCTCGGAGACGCCGCGGTACATCGGGCGGGCGGTCGCCGCGCTGGCCGCCGACCCGGAGGTCGCCCGCTGGTCCGGCAGGGCGCTGTCGTCCGGGGTGCTGGCCAAGCACTACGGGTTCACCGACCTCGACGGCTCGCAGCCGGAGGCGAGCCGTTTCTTCGAGGAGGTCTACTTCGGTAAGAAGGACGCCCCCGTCGAGGACTATCGCTGACTTGGTGCCGAGGTTCTTCGTCGCCGTGGGCGCGAAGAACCTCGGCGCTGATGTCAGGAGCGGCGGCGGGAGATCTCGTACATGGCGATGCCCGCCGCGACGCCGGCGTTCAGGGACTCGGCCTTCGGGCCCATGGGGATGTTGATCAGCAGGTCGCAGGTCTCGGCGACGAGCCGCGACAGGCCCTTGCCCTCCGAGCCGACGACGAGCACGAGCGGGCCGCTCGCGGCCTCCAGGTCGCCGACGCCGACCGCGCCCCGGGCGTCGAGACCCGCGACGAACAGGCCGGCGTTCTGGTACGACTTCAGGGTCCGTACGAGGTTCGTGGCGCGGGCGACCGGGACCGAGGCGAGGGTGCCGGCGGAGGTCTTCCACGCTCCGGCGGTCACGCCGGCCGCGCGGCGCTCGGGGACGAGCACGCCGTTCGCGCCGAACGCGGCGGCCGACCGGACGATCGCCCCCAGGTTGCGCGGGTCGGTCACCCCGTCGAGGGCCACGATGAGCTGGGGGGTGCCGCGCTGCAGCAGGTCGTCGGGGTGCGCGTAGCGGTACTCCGGAACCTGCAGGACGATGCCCTGGTGCACGGCCCGGTCGGTCATCCGGTCGAGCTCGGTCCGGCCGGCCTCGAGCAGCGGCACACCGGCGTCCGTGGCGAGCTTGATGGACTCGCGGACGCGGTCGTCGGACGCGCCGGTCATGACGTAGAGGGCGCTCGCCGGGATGCCCGCGCGCAGGGCCTCGACGACCGGGTTACGGCCGGTGACCAGCTCGGGTCCTTCGGGCGCGGATCGCCGGCCGGTGCGCTCGGCGGGAGCGGACGACGAGGGCGTACGGCGCGAGCCGACGGTGGCCGTGCCGGTCCGCGTCGCCGACTTGGCGGCACGGGCGGCCTGCCGATTGCCGTACCAGTGCCGGTCCTCGGCCTTCGGGGTGTGACTCGGCCCCTTCTTGCGACGCTTCGCCATGGTCTGCCCTCCGCTGGTGCACAGGGCGCTGTCCCGCCCCCAGAACGGGCGATCTTTCGCCCCCCACCAGACTCTACGCGGAACCGGGACCCGGACCGTCCCGAAGGAGCCGCTCGATGCGCTCCAGACGGTGCTCAATGGCACTCAGGCGACGTTCGATCGCCGTCTCCGGCGGCTGCGGCCCCGCCGATCGCGCCCCCTCGCCCGTCGCGTGCCCGGCCGCCGACCGCGGCCCCTGCCCCGTCAGGCGCTCGGCCGCCGACCGCGGGCCCTCCCCCGTCAGGCGCTCGGCCGCCGACCGCGGGCCCTCCCCCGCCGGGCTCACGGCCCACGGGCCCTCCTCCCCCGCCGGCCGTACCGGGGGTTCCGTCGACGGCTCGTCAGGGAGCGGCTCGGGGCCGCGGAGGAAGGTCATGACGTCGCGGCGCAGTTCGAGGGTGTCGACGCCGCACCGTCGGAGGATCCGGGCGCCGGTGCCCTCGGTCTCCCGCATGAGGCCGAGGAGGATGTGCTCGCTGCGGATGTAGTCGTGGCCGGACTGCAGCGCCTCGCGCAGCGACAGTTCGAGGACCTTCTTGGCGCGCGGGGTGAACGGCACCTCGGTGTCGGGCGGCGCCGTGCCCCTCCCGACGAGTTCCTCGACGTCCCCGCGCGCGGTGTCGAGGGTGAGGCCCGCGGCGTCGAGGGCGCGCACCGCGCCGTCGGTGTCGCCGCGCAGCAGACCGAGGAGGAGATGCTCGGTGCCGATGTGCCCGTGTTCGAGGGCGTGGGCCTCTTCCTGGGCGTGGACGACGACTCGTCGGGCGGTGTCGGTGAACCGCTCCAACACGTGCACCACCTCGGCAGGGGAGGTACGGCCCGGCCGGGGCGGCCGGTGGGTCCCGATCTCCCCGAACCGTACGTCCCCACCGGAACGGCACGCTTAACCGGATCGGGGGCCCCATCCCCGTTGCCCGTCCCGGCGTGCGGTCAGGAGCGCTTGAGCTCCCAGCGGGGACCGCGCGGGGTGTCCTCGATGACGATGCCGGCGGCGGTCAGGCCGTCGCGGATGGCGTCCGCGGCGGCGTAGTCCTTACGGGCGCGGGCCGCCTGCCGCTGCTCCAGGGCCACCGACACCAGCGCGTCGACGACGTCGCGGAGGTCGCCGGCCGCGCCCTCCCACTGCTCCGACAGCGGGTCGAGGCCGAGGACGCCGAGCATGGCGCGCACCTCGCCGAGGACGCGGGTCACGGTGTCCTTGTCGCCGGTGGCGAGCGCGGTGTTGCCCTCGCGGACCGCCTCGTGCACGACGGCCAGCGCCTGCGGCACGCCGAGGTCGTCGTTCATCGCGTCGGTGAACGGGGCCGGCAGGGCACCGGGCTCGACCCGCCCGGCCAGCTCGACGGCGCGGGTCACGAACCCCTCGACGCGCTGGTAGGCCACCGCGGCCTCGCGGAGCGCCTCGTCGGAGTAGTCGATGATCGACCGGTAGTGCGCGGCGGCGAGGTAGTAGCGGACCTCGACCGGCCGGGCGCGGTCGAGCAGATCGGTGAGCAGCACGACGTTGCCGACGGACTTGCTCATCTTCTCGCCGTTCACGGTGAGCAGGCCGTTGTGCAGCCAGTAGCGGGCGAACCCGTCACCGGCCGCGCTCGACTGCGCGAGCTCGTTCTCGTGGTGCGGGAAGATCAGGTCGACGCCGCCGCCGTGGATGTCGAACGTCGCGCCGAGGTACTTGGTCGACATCGCCGAGCACTCGAGGTGCCAGCCGGGACGGCCGGGGCCCCAGGGCGTCTCCCAGCTCGGCTCGCCCGGCTTGGCGCCCTTCCACAGCGCGAAGTCGCGCGGGTCGCGCTTGGCCGCCTCGTTGGGGGTGTCCCCGGCCGGGCGCATGCTGTCGAGCCGCTGGTTGGACAGCGCGCCGTAGTGCTCGGCCCAGGACGCCACGTCGAAGTAGACGTCGCCCTCGACGGTGTACGCGTGGCCGGCCTCGATGAGGCGGCGCATCAGCACGATCATCTCGGGGACGTGGCCCGTCGCGCGCGGCTCGATGGTCGGCGGCAGGCAGCCGAGCGCGTCGTAGCCGCGGCCGAAGACGCGCTGGTTGGCCTCGGCCACCGCGAACCACGGGACGCCGGTCTCCGCCGAGACCCGGATGATCTTGTCGTCGATGTCGGTGATGTTCCGGACGAACGTCACGTCGTACCCGGAGGCGAGCAGCCAGCGGTAGACGAGGTCGTAGATCACGCCGGACCGCATGTGCCCGATGTGCGGAGCGGCCTGCGGGGTGGCACCACAGACGTAGATCCCCGCCCGGCCCGCCTGCAGCGGGACGAATTCGCGGATGCCACGGGTACCGGTGTCGTATAGGCGCAGGCTCACGCGTAAGAGGCTATTCGATGCCGGTCGTCTCCCGTGACTGAAATCGCGTCCCTCACCCATTCATTGACCTCACCGATCGTCCGCCGTTCCCGTCCGCCCGTGCGTCGCCGCGCAACCGCCGCGTCAACTCGCCGAACGCCACGGCGTTCGGGACCTCCGCGGCGATCGCCGTCAGCCCCGCCGGGCGGTCGGAGCGGTCGACGTGGACCATTCCGCCCTCGATCTCCACCCGGTCGACGTTCTCCCAGGGGACGTGCTCGCCGTCCTTGGCGATGCCCCGGCGGGTGACGCTGAACGGCCCGAGGCGCACCTTGCCACCGGCCTCGACGCGGGACAGGTACGTCGGCAGCACTCGTTCGGTCACCTCGCGGGACACGGTCTCGACCAGTTCGCGGGCGCCGGGGACGTCCCCGTCGATCAGGGCCTCCCCCTCGGTCCCGGCCCGGCCGGACAGCGTCAGGTGCCACGTGGCCACGCCGGTCGCGGCCGACCGTACGCCGGAGACGCGCAACTCCGTGACGGCGTCCCAGGCGAACGGGGTCACCGCGCGCCAGGAGGACAGCACGACGCCGTTCTCGAACAGGTGGACGGTCGTCGGGCTCTGTCCCGGCAGGACCTCCCGGACGAGGACGCGGCCGGCCGCGCCGAGGTACGCGGCGGTGAGCAGCAGGGAGAGCCCGGACGCCCAGCCGAAGCCGTCGAGCAGGAACGCGACGGCGAAGGGCAGCAGCACGAGACCCGGCAGGCCCAGCAGCACGAGCCACGTGCGGGACCGCCGGTCGGCGGACCGGGGACGGTACACGGCCCGGAACTCGCCGAGCCGCGCGTCCTCGGCGGCCCGGCGGACCCGAGCCGGGAGATCGGCCACGGTCCCCGTTTTCACCATGAAGAGGGAAGAATCTGACATACGACCGCCCGCATACCCACCAGCGGGCGCCTTGAAGCCGGAGCGCCGGATCCGGCCACTTCCCCGGTCCCGATCGGACGCGGCCCGGACCCCTCCCGCGCCGAGCCGGGCGACACGCGGGCGCGCGGTGAGAGCAGGAGCACGTTGATCCGGTCAAGATAAGGGAACCCTCCGAGACGATGGTTGGCTTCCCTGCTATGAGTGACTCCCCCGCTCCGTACTCCACGGCGCAGCGGCGGCTGCTGACGGCGGCCGGCGGCGTCGGCGTCGCGGCGCTGGCCGGCGCGACGTTCGTGCTGTCCTACGACGACCTGCGAGCGCTCGCCCTCCAGGGCGGCGCGGACCGGCACCGGGCGTTCCTGTACCCCGGCATGGTCGACGGCCTGATCGTCGTGGTGATCCTGTCGATCCTCACCGCGCGCCGGTCCGCCTGGTGGGCGCGCGCGATCCGCTGGCTGCTGCTCCTCGCACTGATCGTCGGCGCCGGCGCGGCCGGGGTCGAACGCGCGGTCCACGGCTACGGCGGCCTGCCCCGCACGTGGCTGTCCGGAGGGGTCGCGGCGGCGCCCTGGGTGATCCTCGCCGTCGCCGTCTGGCTGTGGCTCTCCATGATCAAGCAGCTCGTACGGACCCGGCGGCGCGACGCCGTGCCACCGGCGGCCCCCACGGCCCCCTCGGCCCCGGAGTCCCCGCCCGACACGACGGACGGCGACCGGGCGTTCATCCCCGGTCTCGGGGACGAGGCGTACGCCGAGACCCGGCCGCTCCCACGCCCGGCCCCGCCCCTCGCCCTGGAGCCCGGCCACGACGCCGTACGGGACCGGCCGCACGAGAGCGCGGTGACGACCGCGTCGGACGAACACCGGCCCGAACCCGGGACCGCACCCGGCCGGGAGACCGACCCGGACCTCCGACCGGCCGGGGCGCGCCACGACGGCGTCGCGGAGGCGGACGGAGAACCGGAGACCGCACCGGAGCGGACCCGCGAGGACCGGATCCCCCTGCCCCGCCCGGCCGCGCCCGTCGCAGCGGATCCGGAACCGGCGCTCCCACCCGAACTGGAGCGGCAGGCAGATCGCGCGTGGCAGCCCGGCCCCGCCCTGCCCCCGGGCGCGGAGCCCGCGGCCGGGCAGGACACCGGCGAGACCTCCCGGCCCGCGGAACGCACCGAGCCGGACGACGACCTCGTACCGGATACCGACGCGGAGGTGATGGTGCCCGTGCCGAACACGCCCGTGGACCCCGAGCAGGAAGAGCCTCCACCGCGTTGGGTGGCCCGGACCTCGCTGCCGACCGACGTGCGGCTGGTCGGGCCGCCGCAGACCGGGCGGCTCGGCGACACGCAGCCGGACGGGATCAGGCTCCGCGACACCGATCCGGACGGCATCCCGATACCCGGTGTGGCCGGCGAGACGCCCGCCGGTGAGCAGGAGGACGCGTACGCCGACGACCGGGCCGAAAACCCGGACGCCGACGACGACGGACCGTGGAGCCCGCCCGAGGGCGGGCGTCCGGCCGGTTCCGGGAGCGCCTCCGACGAGGAGGACGTGGCGTCGACGCCGCCGTCGAGCACGTTCCGCAGCTCTCCCACTCCGCCGCGGGGCTGACCCGTCCAGGGCCGCGCGTGCGGCCGAGCCCCCGGCAGGGCCGCCCGGCCGCGTCACCGGCGCGCTCGCGATCGACTCGTCCCCTGGGCCGGGCTCCCGGCGGGGACGCTCGGCCGTGTCACCGGCGCGCTCGCGGGCCGGCTCCTCGCCAGCCGTCACCCGGTCGTCCCAGCGCACCCCCACCGCAGGAAGAACGGCGACCACAGCAGGAGATCCCAGCGCGCCAGACTGCGGAAGATCACCGCACCGGCGCCGAAGGCCGCCGGCATCACCGCAAGTCCCGCCAGCATCGCTTTACGCGGCAGTCGCCGCCCGAGCGAGGTGACCGTGGCGAGCGCCACGCACGCGCCGAGCAGGCCGGTCGCGGTCGCCATCCACTGCGCCGTCTGCCGCGTCCCCGAAGTAGTGCTCCTTCTCAGCGGCCGACATCGGCGGCCCGCCGGGGAACCCCAGCCAGGACTGCGCCGCGAACGCGGCCTTGCCCGCCGGGGAACCCCAGCCGAGACCGCGCCGCGAACGCGGCCGTGCCCGCCGCGTACCGCAGGAGCAGCACCGCGACCGCGAATCCAGGCCGGCGTCGCGGCCGCTCGAACAGAACCATGGCCGTGACCGTAGCCAGCGCGCGTCGGACGCCGATTCCCGAAGACGAGGGGGGACTGCTCACCCGCGAGAGGGAGGATGACCGACTGCGTGGGTCCTTTCGGACCTCCGGGCGCGCCTGGAAAGGTAGGGATCATGGAAACGTGGGTCGACGTGCCCGAGGGCAGCGGATTCGGGATCCAGAACCTGCCGTACGGCGTGTTCTCCCGGCGCGGCGAGCCGCCGCGGGTGGGGGTCGCCATCGGTGATCAGGTGCTGGACCTGGCCGGACTCGCGGCGGCGGGGCTGCTCGCCGACCGGCGGTGGTTCGCCGCCGAAACGCTCAACGTGTTCATGTCCGCCGGACGCCCCGCCTGGGAGGCGACCCGGGACCGTCTGACCGCGCTGCTCACCGATTCGGAGCACCGAGACCGGGTCGAGCCGCACCTGGTCCCGCTGAGCGAGGTGAAGCTGCACCTGCCGTTCGAGGTCGCCGACTACGTCGACTTCTACTCCTCGCGCGACCACGCGACGAACGTCGGCCGGATCTTCCGGCCGGACGCCGCAGCGCTGCCGCCCAACTGGCTGCACCTGCCGATCGGGTACCACGGCCGGTCCGGCACCGTCGTGCCGTCCGGGACGCCGATCGTACGGCCGCGCGGGCAGCGCAGGACCGAGGACGGGCCGGTGTTCGGGCCCTCGCTCAAGCTGGACATCGAGGCGGAGGTCGGCTTCGTCGTGGGCGTGCCCTCGGAACTGGGTCGACCCGTGCCGACGACCGGGTTCCGCGACCACGTGTTCGGCTTCGTGCTGGTGAACGACTGGAGCGCCCGCGACATCCAGGCGTGGGAGTACCAGCCGCTCGGGCCGTTCCTCGGCAAGTCCTTCGCGACGTCGATCTCGCCGTGGGTGGTGCCCCTGGCGGCCCTCGAGAGCGCCCGTACGGCCCCGCCGGCCCAGGATCCGCAGCCGTTGCCGTACCTGCGCTGTGACGAGCCCTGGGGGCTGGATCTGACTCTGGAGGTCGAGCTGAACGGGCACGTGGTGAGCCGCCCGCCGTTCGCGACGATGTACTGGACCGCGCCGCAGCAGCTCGCGCACGCGACCGTGAACGGCGCGGCGCTGCGCACCGGTGACCTGATGGCCTCGGGGACGGTGTCCGGGCCGGAACGGGGCCAGCGCGGCTGCCTGATCGAGCTCACCTGGGACGGCCGCGAGCCGCTGGAGCTCCCCAACGGGCGCCGGGCCTACCTGGAGGACGGCGACACCGTACGGATCCGGGCGACCGCGAGCGGGCCCGGCGGCGTGCCGATCGGGTTCGGCGAGGTCGCGGGAGCCGTCCTGCCGGCACTCCACTGACCCCGCGCTTTGCGCCGAGGATTCAGACGAGGACGAGGGCCGTGGCGATGGCGGCCAGGCCCTCTCCGCGGCCGGTGAGGCCCAGCCCGTCCGTCGTGGTGCCGGCCACGCTGACCGGGATGCCGCCGAGCGCCTCGCTCAGCGTCTTCTGCGCCTCCGCGCGGCGCTTGCCGATCCGCGGGCGTACGCCGATGACCTGGATCGAGACGTTGCCGATCGCGTAGCCGGCCGCCGTGATGCGGCGGTCGACCTCACGCAGGAGCTCGACGCCGGAGGCGCCCGCCCAGCGCGGGTCGGCGGTGCCGAAGACCGCGCCCAGATCGCCGAGACCGGCGGCCGACAGCAGCGCGTCGCAGGCCGCGTGCGCCGCCACGTCGCCGTCGGAGTGTCCCGCGAGACCGTCGCCCTCGTCGGACCAGTCGAGGCCCGCCACCCGGAGTGGACGGCCGGAAGCGAACGGGTGGACGTCGACTCCGACGCCCACCCGTGGAAACCGAGTCGCCAAGACGCTAGTTGGCCAGGACCTCGTCGAGGAGGGCCTCGGCCTTGTCCTCGTTGGTCTTCTCGGCCAGCGCCAGCTCGCTGACCAGTATCTGCCGCGCCTTGGCCAGCATCCGCTTCTCGCCGGCCGACAGGCCGCGCTCCTTGTCACGCCGCCACAGGTCTCGGACGACCTCGGCGACCTTGTTGACGTCGCCGGATGCGAGCTTCTCGAGGTTCGCCTTGTAACGCCTCGACCAGTTCGTGGGCTCTTCGGTGTAGGGTGCGCGAAGCACCTCGAACACCTTCTCAAGCCCCTCCTGGCCCACGACGTCACGAACACCGACCAGCTCGGCGTTCTCCGCGGGAACGCGAACGGTGAGATCGCCCTTATCGACCTTCAGGACCAGGTAGGTCTTGTCCTGACCTTTGATGGCACGAGTCTCGATGGCTTCGATCCGAGCAGCCCCATGGTGGGGGTAGACGACAGTGTCGCCGACCTTGAAAGTCATGTGACAAGTACCCCTTCCGCTATGGATAAGGGTAGCACGCTGCAGGGACCTGCTGAACCGACCATCCGGACATATACGCAGGTCAGCGCGGTAATTAGGGTATTGACAAAGCACGAATTCGGTGCAACACCGGGCCATGGCGATTGGTTTGGGCCACACCGCTCACACGGCGACGGAAGCGGCTCATACTGGAGATGGACGAGCCGACACGGGCCCGTGATCCCGCTGTGGACGCGGCACGGGACCGGGTGGGGCCGGCAGCGGTCCGAGAAGGTAGGTGTGGCGTGGGGCTTCACGGCGACCCTGACGACTATGGGCTTCCCAAGGTCGACATCGTCGTCCCGGACGACGCGCGGGAACTCGACCGCGACGTGCTCGCGTACCGCCGTGAGCTGCGCCAGAAACGCCGCCGCGAGCGGTGGCAGCGGCTCGCCCGCCCGTTCACGCGCTACGGCATCGCCGCGCCCTTCATCGCCAGCGCCGTCCTCGTCGCCCTCATCAGCGGAGTGCTGATGACCGTCGTCTCGCCACGCCCCGTCAACCACGCCGTCCAGGTGCCGCCCACCGGCGCCGTACGCCACCGGCCGGGGGACCCCGGTGGCGCCCTGCCGTCCGGAACCCTCGTCGTCAACGGCCGGACGATGCCCGTCGACACGCTGATCAACGTGGCCGGGGTCGTCCTGATCGTGCCGCGCGACTGCCGCTGCGACGCCGCAGTCACGCACGTCGCCCAGCAGGCCGTGAGTCAGGGCGTCCAGACCTGGGTGATCGCGGACGGGCGCACGGGCAAGGACGCGGACGACGTACGGCGGCTCGCCGACACGGTCCCGCGCGGCGACGCCATCCCCGCCGAGGACCCCGAGCGGGTGCTCTCGACCTCCTTCCGCGCGGCGGGCCTCACGGCGGTGCTCGTCCGGCCAGACAAGATCGTCCGCGAGATCGTCCGCGGCGTCCAGCCGAACCGGAACCTCACCCCGGATCTGCAGGCGCTGCACACCCCGAGCTGAGCGCTCCGAGCCCGGCAGGACGTTCCTACGGCCCTCCGGGCAGAGTCGTTCCGGGTACCGGCCCGCCCCGGCCGTGGAGAACCGCCTAGCCCGGGCGAACCGCCCGACCCACCACGAGAGGACCGCTCGGGCCGCCCCCATCTTCGGGAGGAACCGCCCGGCCCACCGCAAGGAAGCCCCTCGGCCCGCCTTCACCTTCGGGGAACCGCCCGGCCCACCGCGAGGGGACTGCTCGGCCCACCCGCGGGGAACCACAAAAGCCGCCCCCCGTCAAGGCCGGTGCGGATACCCTCGCTACGCTTCAGACCGGGCGTTCCGCACGCCTCGGAAGACCCAAGCCCAGCCCAAGGAGAGAACGACGCCGTGAGCCGCAACCGTCGCCGGGCCGTCGCCATGGCCATCGCCGGTGCCTTCGCCGTCGCGCCGCTGGTGTCCGCCTGCGGCGCCGGCCAGCATCCGCAGTCGGTGCTGCCGACCCGCCTGACCGAAGGCGTCAACGCCTCCGTGGGCCACGTCGACGTGCGCAACGCCTTCGTGCTCGGCCCCGACCCCGGCCAGCGACTTCCCCAGGGCGCCAACGCGCCGTTCTACGCCTACATCGTCGACAAGGCCGGCTCGGACCGGCTCGTCGGCGTCGACGCGCCGGGCGTCGCGCAGTCGGTCCAGATCGCGGGCGGGGGCATCGACCTGCCGTCGAACCAGCTGATCTCGCTCAACCCGCAGTCCGGCAGCCGCCCGGCCGGCGTGCCGACCCCCGGCACCTCGCCGAGCGGGACGCCGACCCCGGCCACCTCGCCGGGCGCGACCGCGACCCCGGGCGCGAGCGGCTCCCCGGGCAAGGCCGGAAAGAAGGCCAAGCCCGGCAAGTCGGGCACGGCCACTCCTCAGAGCACGCCGAGCAGCCCCGCCGCGAGCGCGTCGAGCCCCGCCGGCACCACCGGGGCCGCGACCCCGCTGGTGATCCTCAGCGGCCTCACGGCGCCGCTGAACGGCGGTGAGAACATCCGGCTCACCCTGCACTTCCAGCAGGCCGGCTCGCTGACCGTGACGGTCCCCGTCATCCCGCGGGCGGACTACTACTCGACCTACCCGCCGGCGCCGAGTGGGACCATCGCGACCACCCCGACGCCGGGCGCCCCGGGCTCCCCCACGACGCCGGGCGCGAGCCCGACGCCGGGCGCGAGCACCAGCCCCACCGCGGGCGCGGCCACGCCGACCAAGCACGCCAAGGCCAAGAAGGCCTCCGCGAAGCCCACCAGCTGAGCGCGACGGCGCTCCGACGGCCTGAGCGCCACGGAGCGCCCACGACGAAGCCCGCCGGACTTTCCACATCGAATCCGGCGGGCTCTCGCGTTCTCAGGCGTCTCACCGGGGCTCCCGGCCGCGAGGGGCCCTCGGCGCCATCCGACCTGTCCCGATCCCGCGTCCTGTCCCTGCGCGTGGGTCCGGGTAGGGGCGGACCATCGGGTCTTACCGTCAGTGCCGAGGGTCGTGGTCGCTCACGGCACCGAAATCCTCGGCGCTGACGAATGGCCGTCCTGGCTCGGCCACTTCGCGTACCGGCGAACGCCTCCTCACGCGATACCGGGGCCCATGAGAACCCTGGGCCGGTCGGACACCTCGCAAGAGCAGGCGTGGCACCGGCACGGGAGGCCGGTGCGTTGAGGTCGCTGCATCTCGGACGGCCGCCGTTCGCGAGGAGTAGGAGCGCCGCCTGATCATCTTCGCCCTGCGGCGGCCGGTAGCGGGCTCTCGCGTTCACGGGCGTCGCGCCACGGCCCGTACCGCCCGTGCCGCGCTCCTGTTACGCGAGTCTCACCGCGGCACGCCACAAGGCGGCTCGTACCGCGGTGGCTCCGGCGTTCCCGGAGCCCGTGGCGGTACGGCCGCCGAGCCGTTCCCGTCGCGGCTTACTCGTCGGGCTCGAACTTGTAGCCGAGTCCGCGCACGGTGATGATGAAACGCGGCGTCGAGGGAGCCGGCTCGATCTTGGCCCGCAGGCGCTTGATGTGCACGTCCAGCGTCTTGGTGTCCCCGACGTAGTCGGCGCCCCACACGCGGTCGATCAGCTGCATCCGGGTCAGCACCCGCCCGGCGTTGCGCAGCAGCACCTCGAGCAGCTCGAACTCCTTGAGCGGCAGCGGCACCTCGTTGCCGGAGACGGTCACGACGTGACGCTCGACGTCCATGCGGACCGGCCCGGCCTCCAGGGTCGCGGGCGCGAGCTCCTCGCCGTCGCCGCGGCGGCGGAGCACCGCGCGGATGCGGGCGACGAGCTCCCGTGAGGAGAACGGCTTGGTGACGTAGTCGTCGGCGCCGAGTTCGAGGCCGACGACCTTGTCGACCTCGCTGTCCTTGGCCGTCAGCATGATCACCGGGACGTTCGACTTGGTGCGCAGCTCCCGGCACACCTCGGTGCCGGGCAGGCCGGGCAGCATGAGGTCGAGCAGGACGAGGTCGGCGCCGGACCGGTCGAAGGACTCCAGGGCGTCCGGCCCGGTGGCCGCGACGGCGACTTCGAAACCCTCCTTGCGCAGCATGTACGACAGCGCGTCGCTGAACGACTCCTCGTCTTCCACGACGAGCACTCGGGTCACTAGGGGGCCTCCCGTACGGTGTCTTGCTCAGGTGTTTCCTTCGCGGATGCGGAGGTGGAAAGCAGCGGAAGGCGGATGGTGAAGGTCGAGCCGGATCCCTCCTTGCTCCAGACGTTCACATCGCCCCGGTGCCGGGTCGTGACGTGCTTGACGATCGCGAGCCCCAGGCCGGTGCCACCGGTCTGCCGGGACCGCGCGGGATCGACGCGGTAGAACCGCTCGAAGATGCGCTCGAGGTCGGCCTCGGGGATCCCGATGCCCTGGTCGGTCACGCTGACCTCGGCGTGACTCTCGTCGGCCAGGCGGGTGCAGACGACGACCCTCGTGCGCTCGGGGCTGTAGGCGATCGCGTTGTCGACGAGGTTGCGGACCGCGGTGATCAGCAGCTCCTCGTCGCCGTACACCCGCAGGTCGTCGCGGCCGCCGATGGCGAGGGTGATCTCCTTCGGCTCCGCCTTGAGGCGGCACCGGTCGACGGCGTCGTGGACGACGTCGTCGAGGGCGACCGTACGGGGCCGCTCGACGACCTCGCCGCCCTGCAACCGGGTGAGCGTGATGAGGTCCTGGATGACGTTGGTCAGGCGGGCGGACTCGTGCTGCATGCGCTTGGAGAAGCGGCGCACGGCCTCGGGGTCGTCGGCGGCCTCCTCGACCGTCTCCGACAGCAGGGACAGCGCGCCGACGGGCGTCTTGAGCTCGTGGCTGACGTTCGCCACGAAGTCGCGGCGGACGGCCTCGACGCGGCGGAACTCGGTCAGGTCCTCGGCGAGGACGAGGACGAGACCGTGCGATCCCATGGGCGCGACCCGGACCGAGAACCAGCGGCCCTCCCGGCGGCCGTGGACGACCTCGATCTCCTCTTCGCGGATCTCCCCGTCGCGGCGCACCAGCCGCGCCATGGCGATGAGCTCGTCGACGAGCAACCGGTCCCCGCTGACCAGGCCGAAGGCACGGGCGGCCGAGCTGGCGCGCAGCACACGGTCCTCGCCGTCGATGACGACCGCGGAGGACGGGAGGACGCTCAGCACGGACGCCACGCCGCTGGGCAGCCCCGAGACCGGCGAGGGGACGTCGGCGGGCCGCTGGGCGCGCTCGCTCGCGCGCACGGCCAGCCCTGCCACCAGGCCGGTGAGGAGCCCGACGCCACTCGCCAGTCCGGCGACAACCTCCACATTCACACCTTGGATCGTAGGCGGAATCCTGTCGGGCTCCGCGCGCCGACCAGGTCGGACGCAAGGACGTTCGTCAAAAGTTAACCTGCAACTCCGCGACCGTTCATGCCGTCCGACGATGCTGCCAACTGGATATCCACGCCTCTTTTAAGGATCTTTATGCGAGACGCCTACCACGAGGAGCTCGACGGGCTCTCCGACAAGCTCGTGGAGATGACGCGGCTGGTGCGGTCGGCCATGACACGTGCCAGCACCGCCCTGCTGGACGCCGACCTGCGGCTCGCCGAAGAGGTCATCAGCTGCGACGAGCAGGTCAACAAGCTCAACACGGAGATCGAGGAGACGGTCTTCGACCTGATGGCGCGACAGCAGCCGGTCGCCCGCGACCTGCGGATGCTGATCGCCGCGCTGCGGATGAGCGGCGACATCGAGCGAATGGGCGACCTCGCCGTCCACCTCGCCAAGACGGCCCGCCGGCGGCACCCCGAGTCGGCGATCCCGCCGGAGCTTCAGGCGACCGTCCTGGAGATGGGCCAGATCGCCGAGCGCATGATCGCCAAAGCGGGCAGCGTCATCGCCTCCCACGACGTCGAGATGGGCCTGGAGCTCGACGGCGACGACGACCAGATGGACCGGCTGCACCGGAAGCTGTTCGACGCGCTGCTGTCGCCGAAGTGGCGCCACGGCGTCGAGCCGGCCGTGGACATCTCCCTGGCCGGCCGCTACTTCGAGCGGTTCGCCGATCACGCGGTCCACGTCGCGGAGAACGTCGTCTACCTGGTCACCGGCGAGCACGCGGCCGACATCGCCGAGTAGTCCCCACCCCCGAGACGAGTGGATCCCGGCAGCGAGCGCTGCCGGGATCTTCTTTGTGGCGGGAAAGCGTTAGTTCACTTCTTGCCCTGGTTCGCGACGGCCTCGATGGACTTCTTGGCGGCCTCGGGGTCGAGGTACTCGCCGCCCTTCTTCAGCGGCTCGAAGTCCTCGTCCAGCTCGTAGAGGAGCGGGATGCCGGTGGGGATGTTGAGACCGGCGATGTCCTCGTCGGAGATGCCGTCGAGGTGCTTGACCAGGGCGCGCAGCGAGTTGCCGTGCGCGGCGATCAGGACCGTACGGCCGGCCGCGAGGTCCGGGACGATCGCGTCGTACCAGTACGGCAGCAGGCGGTCGACGACGTCGGCCAGGCACTCGGTGCGCGGGATGAGCTCCGAGGGCAGGAGGGCGTACCGCGGGTCGTTGATCTGGGAGAGCGGGTCGTCGTCGGCGATCGGCGGCGGCGGCGTGTCGTACGACCGGCGCCAGGTCATGAACTGCTCGTCGCCGTACTCCTCACGCGTCTGCGCCTTGTTCTTGCCCTGCAGGGCGCCGTAGTGCCGCTCGTTGAGCCGCCAGGACCGCCGTACGGGGATCCAGAGCTGCTCCGCCGCGTCGAGCGCGATGTTGGCCGTGCGGATCGCCCGCTTGAGCACCGAGGTGTGCACGACGTCGAGCTTGAGGTCGGCGTCGAGCAGCAGGTCACCGCCGGTGACCGCTTCCTCTTCCCCCTTCTCGGAAAGATCGACGTCCACCCAGCCCGTGAAGAGCCCCTCGGCGTTCCAGACGCTCTCGCCATGCCGGAGAAGTACCAAAGTCGCCATGGCAAACGAGCGTAGTGCCTCGCCTCGGCCTCAGTGTTTCCGGGCGACACCCGCGAGGAAGTAGCTCTGCGCATAGCGCTCGGCGATCCGCTTGGACTCGACCGTGTCGGGCCGCCACGCCGAGACGTTGACCAGACCGGGATCGACGAGGTCGAGGTCACCGAAGAGGCCGCGGATCCGCTCCGTGCCGCGGGCGATGATCGGGGTCGAGGAGCGCCGGTAGATCTCGGTGACGGGCTCGACGGCCTCCGGGAGCGCGTCCCCGCAGACGTGGCTCAGCACGAGGTACCCGCCCGGCGGAAGGGCGTCCCGGAACCGCGCCACGACCTTCTCGGGGTCGTCGGCGTCCTGGAGGAAGTGGACGATCGCCACGAGCAGGATCGCGATGGGCCGGTCGAAGTCGAGGCGCTCGCGGACCTCGGGGTTCTCGAGGATCTCCTCGGGGCGGCGCAGGTCGGCCTGGACGATGTGGACGTTCCGGGCGCCGGCGAGGATCGCGCGGCCGTGCGCGAGGACGACCGGGTCGTTGTCGACGTAGACGACGGAGGCGTCGGGGACGACCGAGTTCGCGACCTGGTGGACGTTGTTCTGGGTGGGCAGCCCGGTGCCGATGTCGAGGAACTGCCGGATGCCCGCCTCGGCGAGGTACCGCACGGCCCGGCCGAGAAAGGCGCGGTTCTGCTGGGCGGCGAACCGGATCTGGGGGGCGATCCCCAGGACCATCTCGGCGGCGGCGCGGTCGGGCGCCAGGTTGTCCTTGCCGCCGAGGAAGTAGTCGTACATGCGGGCCGCGTTGGGGGTGCTCAGATCGACACTCTTAGGGGCCTCGTCCCGATCCGCCACTCCATGCCCCCTCCGGCCCGACTCCTGCGACCCAAGGTAGTTTAGCTACTTAAAGCCACCAATGGTGCGCAATACGCATAGAAGGGTAGAACGCGTTATCGCTCCGCCCGGCGCTCTCGCTCTCGCTCTTCCCGCCGGCCCGGCCGGTCAGGAAGGACCGGTCAGGAAGGGCCGGTCGAAGGGCCGGAGGCGGCGCTCTCCGCCGCGCCGTCAGCGGCAGCTCCGGGCAGGATGCGCGCGAACGGCCGGAGATTCGCGACGCTCTCCCCGCGGCTCACGCGCCACTCCCACTCGCGCCTGATCGACTCGGCGAACCCGAGTTCCAACGCGCGGTCGAAATTGTCGTCAGAGTAGGTGAGCACGCAGCCGAGAATGCGGTCGATCTCCTCCGCCTCCACGGCCGAGAGCGGCAGCCGTCCGACGAGGTACACGTCCCCGACCGGGTCGAGGGTGAACGCGACGCCGTACATCCCGCCGTTCTTGCGCAACAGCCAGCGGTAGAACTCCTCGTGGTTCTCGTCCGGCTGCCGGCAGAAGAACGCCTCGACGTGCAGGCTGTGGTCACCGGCGATCAGCCAGGTCATGGTGGCCAGCTTGTGACGTCCGGGCAGCTTGACGAGGTACGCGCCGGGGCGCGGCCGTTCGTACTCCAGCCCCTGCTCGTCCAGGATCGCCCGCAGTCTCTCGTCGGCGTTCGCTCCCATGCCGTCCCCCTCTCGTCGATCAGGCCGAGACGGCCATGGTGCGGGCCTCGACGGCCTCGGCGTAGACCTCCAGGAGGCGGTCGGCCGTCTCGTCCCAGCCGAACGCCCTGGCGTGGCGTACGGCGGCCTCCGACATCGCGCGCAGCCGCCCGGGAGCACCGAGCAGACCGCGCAGCACGCGAGCGTAGTCCGCAGGATCGTGGCCGTCGATCAACACTCCGGACCGGCCGTCCCGTACGGCGATGCGCAGCCCGCCCACCGCCGCGGCGACCACCGGTGTGCCGCACGCCTGCGACTCGACCGCGACCAGGCCGAACGACTCGCTGTGCGAGGGGACGACGGTGATGTCGGCGGCGCGGTACCAGTCGGCGAGCGCGTCCTGCGGGCAGGGCGGCTCGAACCGTACGACGTCCGCGACGCCGAGCCGGTGCGCGAGGTGCCGGAGCTCCTCCGGCCGGGCGCGGCCGGACCCGCTCGGCCCGCCGACGATCGCGACGATCAGCCGGTCGCGGAGGCCCGGGTCGTCCTCGATCATGCGGGCGGCGGCGCGGACGAGGACGTCCGGCGCCTTGAGCGGCTGGATGCGGCCGACGAACAGCAGGACGGCCGCGTTCCGCGGCAGGCCCAGCCGGCGCCGCGCGCCGCCGCCCGGCGTGAACCGGGACAGGTCCGCGCCGGGCGGCACGGTGGCGACCTGGTCGGGGTCGGCGTCGTACAGCGAGATCAGCTGCCGGGCCTCTTCGGCGGTGTTGGCCACGAGGCGGTCGGCCGAGTCGACGACCTGCTGCTCGCCCAGCACCCGGCGGAGCGGTTCGGGCGAGTCGTCGGTGGCCAGGGAGAGGTTCTTGACCTTGGCGAGGGTGTGCATCGAGTGGACGAGCGGGACGCCCCAGCGCTGCCGCGCGGCCCAGCCGGCCTGACCGGAGAGCCAGTAGTGGGAGTGGATCAGGTCGTAGTGGCCGGGCTCGTGCGCCGCCTCCGTACGCAGCAGGTCGGAGGTGAACGCGCACAGGTGACCCGGCAGTTCGGACTTGTCGAGCTCCTCCAGCGGCCCCGCGGCGACGTGCCGCACCGAGACGCCCGGCGCCAGCTCGGCGACGGGCGGGAGCGTCCGCGAGGTCGCGCGGGTGAACACGTCGACCTCGACGCCGCGTTCGGCCATGCGCTTGGCGACCTCGACGATGTAGACGTTCATTCCGCCTGCGTCGCCGGTCCCCGGTTGCTCCAACGGCGATGTGTGAACACTGATCGTCGCTACGCGGGCGAGACCCGACACGGACACCACCTCCGATAGAGCAACTTACCGACCACACAACCGCATTCCCCTCGCCCGGGTCTCCCCGTGACCGCGCAGGCCATGCGCCTGAGAAGATTGCATCCGTGCGGAAGACAGCAGTGATCACGGGTGCAAGCAGTGGAATCGGCGCGGCGACCGCGCGGCGGCTCGCGGCGGAGGGGTTCGACGTGGTGCTCGCCGCGCGCCGCGTCGACCGCCTGGAGAAGCTGAAGGCGGAGATCGAGAGCGCCGACCCGGCCGGCCGGCGGAACGCCGTCGCGGTCGTCGCCCTCGACGTGACGTCACAGGAGTCGGTCGACGCGCTCGCGGCGTCCCTGCGGCAGTGCCACGTCCTGGTCAACAACGCGGGCGGGGCCGCCGGCCTCGACCCGGTCGCGAACACCGACCCGGCCGACTGGCAGTGGATGTTCGAGACGAACGTCCTCGGGCTGATGCGCGTCACCAAGGCACTGCTGCCCAAGCTGATCGACAGCGGCGACGGCCACATCGTCAACGTCACCTCGCTGGCCGGGCACGCCGTGTACGAGGGCGGCGCCGGGTACACCGCGGCCAAGCACGGAGCCGCCGCCGTCAACGACACGCTCCGTCTCGAGCTGTACGACCAGCCGGTCCGCGTCACCGAGGTCGCGCCGGGCATGGTCAGGACGGAGGAGTTCTCCCTCGTCCGGTTCAAGGGCGACGAGGAGAAGGCCGCGAAGACGTACGACGGCGTGGCCGAGCCGCTGGTCGCCGAGGACGTCGCCGACTGCATCGCCTGGGCCGTCACCCGCCCGTCGCACGTCAACATCGACCGCATCGACGTCAAGCCGCGCGCCCAGGCCGCCGCCCACAAGGTGCACCGGGTCTGAGGCCGGGACGGCCCGCCTGCGGCCCCCGCCCCGTCCCCGGCGGTCCTCGCCGACGGCGTCATCGGCGGCCGCCCCGTTGCGAGCGGTCCTTGCCGGCACGTGCCCGGCGGCCCCCGTCCCCGGCGGTCCTTCGGTGGCCGCACACTGGGTGCGTGTCCCGTCCCCCCCGGCCCGAAGGGGTCATCACCCGCGGCACGACCGCGCCCAACCGGCTCCGCCGCGCCGACCGCTGGATCGTCTCGGTGCACGGCCCGCTGCTCCGGCGGGCCGAGCGGCCCCTCGTCGTGGACCTGGGGTTCGGGGCCTCGCCGGTCACGACGGCCGAGCTGTTCGGGCGGCTGCGCGTGGTGCATCCCCGGGTCGAGGTGGTCGGCATCGAGATCGACCCGGCCCGGGTCGCCGCCGCGAAGCCGCGCGAACGCGAGGGACTGTCCTTCCGCCTCGGCGGCTTCGAACTGCCCGTCGACCGCCCGCCCACGCTGGTCCGGGCGTTCAACGTGCTGCGTCAGTACGGGGAAGGCGAGGCGTGGGCGGCGTGGGAGCGGCTGTGCGCGGGGCTGGCTCCCGACGGCGTTCTGGTCGAGGGCACCTGCGCGGAGACCGGCCGCCGTGCCGCCTGGGTGACCCTCGGCGCCCGCGACGCGGACGGTACGCCGGCCGCCGGCGCGGGACGGAGCACCGGCGGCGGACGAGGCCCGGCGGCCCTACGGGACGCGGGGAGGGTCCAGGGCGCGGACGCGGTACGAGACGCGGCGGCGGCCCGGGGTACGGACGCGGTACGAGACGCGGCGGCGGCCCGGGGTACGGACGCGGTACGAGGCGCGGGGGCGGTGCGGCGTCGTGACGCGCGGCCGGGCGGGGCCGAGCCGCGGACGATCACGCTGGCGGCCCACCTTCCGACGTTGTCGCGGCCGTCGGATCTGGCGGAGCGCCTGCCCAAGACGCTGATCCACCGCAACGTGCCCGGCGAACGGGTGCACGAGCTGCTGGCCGCGTTCGACCGCGCGTGGGCGGCCGCCGCGCCGCAGTCGGTGTTCGGGCCGCGCCAGCGCTGGGTCACCGCGGTGCAGCTCCTGGCGCGCGACCACCCGGTGCTCACCGCGCCGCCGTACGGCGGGCGGGCGCGCTGGCGACTCGGGGAGGTCACCCTTCCCTGGTCGGCCGTCGCCCCGGACCAGATCTCCTTGATCCCCTCTTTGCGCGAATAACGACATATCGCCATAGAAACGACTTTTCGGGCGAACGACCGTTGGAGTACTGGTCGACTTCACCGAGGAGATGATTTCCATGGGCGAACGCCACGAGATGCGGTGGGGCGGGCTGGCCGGCATCGGCGCGGTGGTCTTCGCGGTCGTCGGCCGGATCGTGATGGGACCAATGCCGCAGCTCACCAGCCCGGTCGGCACGGTCACCATGTACCTGGCGACCCATCGGGCGCACATCATGTGGGGCACGGTGCTCTTCGCCATCGGGATCGCGTTGTTCCTGTGGTTCGGCGCGGCGCTGTCGACGGCGTTCCGGCGCGCGGACGAGGCCGGTGACGCTCCCACGGTCGTCCTCGCCGGGTTCATCCTCGTCTCCACGCTGGCGTTCATGGCCATCTCGGTGTTCGCCGGCATGACGTACGCCATGACGGAGTACCGGACGCTGCTGCTGTTCGCGCCCGCTCCGTACGCCACGATGACGGTCGTGGGGACGGTCGCGGGCGTCGCCACCGCGCTGACGTTCGCGGCCATCACCGTGGCCAACGCCCGCACGCGCCTCCTTCCGCGGTGGATGGCGCTGTTCGCCGGGATCGTCGCGGTGATCCGGCTGCTGGCCGCCTTCACCCTGGGGATCACCGGCGGTGTCCTCGTGCCCGGCGGATGGCTGGAGACGTACGTCCCGGGCATCCTCGCCGCGCTCTGGGTGCTCGCCGCGAGCGGGCTCCTCGTCCGGGAGCACCTGCCGACCCTCCGGATGCGCGCGCCACGCGTCATGGGACCCCGCCGCGCCTGACCGTACCGAGCAGGCCATTCCCGTCTCTGGCCGAAGCCGTGATATGCCCGGTAATGTAAAGTCGCCTTTTCTCGGGTGCGACATCCGTCATGCCACGTCGGCCATTGCGAGGGGAACGCATGACGAGGAGCGACAACGCTCTCAACTGGCAGGTTCAGCAGGAGAAACTGTCCGCGGCGGCGGAGGGGACCTATCAGATCGCCCGTGGCCTGCGCCGGACGGTCACCGAGACTTCGGCGGGATGTCTGGCGGTCACGTCCGGTCACCAGGGTTTCTCATGCGTCGGGACGCTGGCGCGGCTCCATGAGGCGCATTCCGCGCATTTCGAGGGCCACGCGGTCGAGGCCGACGAGTTGACGCACCGTTTTCTGAACACCGGGACGACTTACACGGGCGCCGAGCACGCCGCCTGGGGCGCGGTGGGCCGGGCCCGGCAGGTGACCGAGTCGGCGCGAGAGGTCTGACGTGACGATCTCGTACCAGCAGCTCAGGGACGCCAACCCGGCGATGTTCCACCAGAGCGCGGCGGCGTGGAAGGACTGGGCCGACGCCGCACTGGTCCACGCCGGGTACGTCGACGACCGGGTCAACCCGCACATCCAGCCGGGACACTGGGACGGCATGGTCGCCGAGCTGGCCCGCGGCAAGGTGACCGACGCCAAATCGCGGCTGACCGACTCCGCCGGCCGCCTGAAGACCATCGAGACCGTGCTCGTCCAGGCCGGCCAGGACTTCGAGCAGGCCCAGCAGGACCTGCTCGCAGCCGTCCGCGAGGCCCAGGACACGTGGCACTTCGAGGTCGACGGCGACGGGAACATCACCATCCCCGGCCCCCTCATCGACCCGAAGACCAAAGACAAGGACACGATCACCAAGACCAAGAACGCCGCGGCGACCCTGCAGACGAAGATCAAGGCGGCGATCTACCGGGCGGACCAGGCCGACACGGGCGTGACGAACGCGCTGAACGGCCTGTTCCCCCCGAAGGGCGGGTCGCCGACCGGCGGCGCGGGCCCGACCGGCGGCCACGGCCCGAGCGGCTGGAACGGCGACTACGGGCCGAGCGGCGCGCCGCCGCTCCAGAAGCCCAGCGGGAACGTCGCGGAGTGGATCCGGCAGGCGATCGCGGTCCTGCACCAGCACGGCATCGATCTCGGCCCGAACGACGCCAGCTACATCGCGACGATCATCCAGTACGAGTCCGGCGGCAACCCGCACGCGATCAACCTCTGGGACTCCAACGCCGCCGCCGGTCACCCCTCCAAGGGCCTCATGCAGACCATCGACGGCACCTTCAACTCGTACGCGATGCGCCAGGCGGGCGGTGCGGCGCCCAACGTCTGGAACCCCGTCGACAACATCGTCGCCGGCGTGAACTACGCGCTGCACCGCTACGGTTCGCTGGCCAACGTCCCCGGCATCCGGAACCTCATCCACCACACCGGCGGATACGTCGGCTACTGACCCCTGCGGGCCGGACGTCACGCGTCGCGCAGATTGCGGAAGTCCCGGAGGCTCCGCTCGTAGAAGGCGAGCTCCTCCTCCAGCCGCGCCCTCGTGAACCGCTCCGGGGCCTCCTGGCGGGTGAGCGTTCCGAGGTCCGACCAGAACGCCGTCTCGGGCACCTCGTCGGCGTCCGGGGGAAGGAACCTGGCGGCCTCCCGCAGCGCCGCACGGGCCACCTCCCAGCCCTGCACCACGTTCCGGTACAGGTCGTCGTCGGAGGTGTCACGGGCGGAGTCGAGGCTCTCCAGCATCGCCCGGCGCGCGTACGCGGCGGCGACCTGCACCCACTGCCCGGCGTCGATCAGCTCGGAGGGCCCGTCGCCGAACATCAGGTCCTCGTCCCGAGCGGTCGCCTCGCTCGCGTACGGGATCACGACCTCGACGGGGTCGCCCTGGCCGGCCCTCTCCCTCTCGATCCGCAGCGTCCAGGCGTCCGGGCCCTCGGTCAGCGTCGTCCGCGGGCGGGAACCGCCCGCCGGCTCGCCGCCGGACGCCTCCGGCTCGTCACCGGACGCGGTCGCGGACAGCAGGAGGTCGGCGTACAGCTCGGCCTCACGGAGCGTCCTGGCAAAGGGCACGGCCTCAGTCTCCTTCTTCGCGTCGCTCGGGCGCACCGCCCGCCTCGGGGGCACCGCCGGCCTCGGGTGAAGGGCCCGGTCGGTGCCCGCTCAGCCGGTCGCGGTAGTCCTCCCGGAGGGACAGCAGCCGGTCACGGGTGAACCGTGCGGGCTCGGCGTCGCGCTCCCGCCGTCCGCGTTCGGACCAGAACGCCCGTTCCGGCACCGCCTCGTCACCGGGGCCCAGGAACTTGACGATCTCATCGACCGCGGCCACCGCGATCGCCAGCGCGCGACGTTCCTCGGCGGGGTCGTCGGCGGGAACGTTCCGCGCGGTCAGGTCGGCCACCCACAGCCATTCGCCGGCGTCCAGCAGCCGCGACGGCTCCGGCCCTCCGAACGTCGGGTAGCCCACGGGCACGACCTCGCGCTCCGGCAGGGCGAAGAGG
Source organism: Actinoallomurus rhizosphaericola (assembly GCF_024055675.1). Classification (NCBI taxonomy): domain Bacteria; kingdom Bacillati; phylum Actinomycetota; class Actinomycetes; order Streptosporangiales; family Thermomonosporaceae; genus Actinoallomurus; species Actinoallomurus rhizosphaericola. The sequence goes on from NZ_JAMXMW010000002.1 coordinate 772,772, forward strand.
TGCTCGCGTGCGTTCCCGCAGCCCGCGCACGTGCCCGCGTACCGGCCGACCGGCGCCCCTTCGGCCAGGACGATCCCGTGCCGCCAGGTCGTCTCCACCGATCCGCAGACGTCGCACGGGTGCAGGTCGAGGTAGAGGTGTGCCTCATCCCTCGTCCGCGCCACGGGAAACGGCATCGCGTTCCCTCCTCTCCCGCCTGTTCCAACGGAACCCTAGACGCCGCCTCCTCCGGGGCCGGACGCCACGGCGCCCTCGCCGGTGGCCTCACCCTGCCAGGACCCGGGTCGCGCGTCGGCGTCGGGCCGGATCGCCTGCCTGCGGGGAACGTCCCGATCGGGAACGTCGACGCCCCGGCCCAGCAGCTCGTCGCGCACGTGGTCGGAGAACTTCCCCTCGCCGTCCCACTCGTTGAACAGCCGACGCAGGTCCACGCCGTGCTCGTCCGCCCGCTCGGAGTACCACCGGTCCAGGCCGGCGAACGCCTCGGCGAAGCCGCCGTCGGTCCACTCGTCCTCGCAGTGCAGCATCCCGTCCTTGGTCGCCAGGTAGCGGTGCGACTCCTGGCCGGGCACCTCCACCTCCACCCGTACGTCCGTCTGGTTGAGCATGGCCTTCATCAGCGCCTGCCGAAGCGGGGCCGACGGCCGCTGCGGATCGGCGGTGACCGGGTCCCAGTGACGATCCGCGCCGCCGGGAGCGCCGTCGGAGGGCATCGGCCAGGCGGGCGCCTCCTGCCGAGGGGCCTCCTGCCGGTCCCGCGCGGCCTGGTACTCGTAGTCCGGCAACGTCAGCTTCACGGTGCCGTGGGCCGTCCTGCTGATCTCCTTCTTGCCGTGGGTGACAGTGATCTCGGCGACGTAGTGCGCACGTGCTTCGACCCCCTTGCCCTTGACCATGGCCGTGGTCTCGATCCTGAGCCCGCTGCTCGTTCCGACGCTCTCGGACGCCTGCGCGCCGGTGGCGATCGACTCGCTTACCCCGACCGGGCCCATGGGCTCGTTCCCGGAGAACCCACGGGTGACGGGGAAGAGCCGCCCCTTGGAGATGGCGTATCCGGACATGTGCTGGTCGCGCCATACCTTGCCGTACTCCACGTCCGTCAACCCGCCCACGTCGATCGACGGATCGACGAGCGTGAGCCTGATCCGCGCGGTCGCCTCCTGCCCCCCGTAGTGGACGGTGATCGAGCGTCCGGAGCCGGTCAGCTGCTCGAAGCCGGCTTCGCGCCAGGTCGCGCGCCACTGGTGCGCCAGCTGGAACTCGATCTCCGGGCGCGCCCCCGCGGGGAGCAGCTCGCTGAACGCGTCGAGCATGAGGGCGTGCGGCCCCTCGCCGTCGATCTCGTGCGCGTAGACCTTGGCGCCCTCGGGGACGAACGGCCGGTGGTCGGACGGCCCGTCCGGGACGGCCGGGTGGTCGGGAACGGACGGCCGGTCCGGGGCGGACGGTTGAGCGGGGCCGGCGGCGGGTCGCTCCTCGACGGGGAAGGCCTGCTCCGTGGGCACCCACCGGACGACCGTTCCGTCCAGGGTGACGGTGGCACGGGTGAGGGCCTTGGGCGCCTTGGCCTCGTCGACGAGCCGGCCGGATCGCAGCGGCACCCGCTCGACTTCGAGGTCGACCGTGAGGGACTGCCGGAACTTGGTCAGGCCGAACTTGGCGACCCGGTTGACCTTGGTCTGCTGCTCGCCGCTCGACTGGGTGACGGACGTGCTGCGGCCCGTGGACGCGTTGCCCGTCGTGTCCGTGTCCGAGCCCGACACGCCGCCGCCGAGGGACTTGCCGTCCGTTTCGGAGGTGCCGGTCTCCAGGTAGTCGTACTTCTGCCCGATGTGCCCCTGATCCGGGCGTACGGCGAGCACCTCGTGGTCCTGCCCCGTCACCGCCCTCATCCGCAGGTGGAGCAGCTGTACGCCGTGCGAGGTGTTGATCTGGACGGGGATGCGCTCCACGTGGCCCAGGAAGTCGATCGCGTCCCGGAAATGGCCGTACGGGCGCTTGCCGGCGAAGGTCCGGTAGAGCGCGTGCTTCAGCGCGTGGTCGGTGTTCAGCGCGTCCGGGGCCACCTCCTCCACGAGGCGCCGCATCGCGTCGTAGAGCTTCACCTCCTCCCCGCTCGGGGTCTTGAGGTGCATCTCCTCGACCATGGCCGAGTGTTCCCAGGGGTCGGGGATCGTGATCCGCCGGGGCTCGTTCACCAGGTCGACGGCCCGGGTGATCTGCTCGCGCAGCAGGTGCTCGGCGGGGGCCTTGGTCAGGCTGGGGCCGAGGCCCGTCGCCGACTCGAGCTTCGCCTTCAGCACGTCGGGGGTGTGATGCTCGGCCAGCGGCACGTGGGCCCCGGCCTTGGCCGCGTCCGCCAGGTCCTTGGTGTAGCGCTGGAGAAGCGGGCCGGCCAGGTCCCGGTCGAGGTGCATGGTGCCGTTGAGGACCCGTTCGACGGCGTCGGCCGTCAGCGCCGGCGGGTGCTCCAGCGTGCCCGCGGCGTACAGCTCCAGGCTGTTGACCTCGCCGATCGACAGGAGCATCGGGCGATCCGGCAGGGGCACCGTGACGGGCTTGTGGTTCCCGCGCTGGACGACGACCTCCAGGTCGGCGCTGCCGCGATGGACGTACTTGTTGTCGAGGCCGATCTTCAGGTCCTCGTGGGCCCCGATCTGGAGAGTCGACGTGGAGGTCGCGGTGTTCTTCCCCTTGGACGCGTCGACCTCTCCGCCGGCGGTCGAGCCGCCCGCCTGGTGCTCGGTGCCGTTGAACGACCCGCCGGTGCTGTGGCTGTGCGACTCCGACCGGGAGCTGCCTGCGCTGGAGAGGTTCATCCGGATGACGCCGTCGACGTCCGGGGCGACGACGATCTCCCCCACCGAGGTCACGTCCCGCATCCTCAGCGTGACCGAGATCGTCTCCGGCGACGGCCCGTGCGGGTCGACGATCAGCTCGACCGTGTACGGCGCCCCGGCGAACCACTCCGGATGCGAGCGCACGTTGTCGGGATGCAGCAGAGCGGAGAGCTGGTTGTAGGCCGTGGTGCCGGGCTTGAGACCGGCCGCCGCGGCGACGTCCTTCCCCCCGCCGCGCAGGTCGAGCGCCTGCACCTGGACCTTCTCGCGCACCTCCGGCGGGATCGGGCGTTCGGCGTCCGCTCCGGTCGCGGCCGGATCGGCGGCGGGCCGGTCCCCCGTGTCGCGCGGCAGCAGATCGGTGGAGATGACCACCTCCGCGCTGCCGTCCTGGGTGATGATGTTCTTCCCGTCGAGGTCGGCACCGCTCTTGTCCGGGATGTGCCATCGCGTCTGCCGACCGGTCGGCTCGTGCAGCTCCACCGCGTTGCCGGTGTTGCCCTCGGACCAGCCGACACTGTGGCCGTTGTTCCGGGAATGGTTCGCGCCGACCTTCGGCGCGAAGCCGGCGTGCCCCTGGCCGGGGTCGTGTCCCAGGGACGCACCGCCGCCGTACTCCCACGCCGACGAGACGGCGCGCGACCGGCCGGCCGTGTCCGACCCGATGCCCAGGTAGGCCTCGCCCCGGTCATTGGTCGTCTCGATGACCCTGGCGTTGGCGAAGTCCTGCTCCTTCCAGAGGGTCAGCGTGCGCGTCTCCGGCGCGTGCCCGCTCCGGACGTGCGTGAGCGGGATGTCCAGCGCCCCCTGGCTGGCGGCGTTGTAGTGCGTCGCCACGAACCGCGGGTCCAGGGCGTCCCGGACCTGTTCCAGGGTGAGGGCCTGGCCGATCTGCTCGACCATGTCGCCGTCCGGGTCCCAGATCTGCCGGCCCTCGGCGTCGAGCTCGGGCAGGAAGCCGTCCTTCTGCAGCTCCTTGATGATCGCGTCGTGGATGCGTGCGTCGCCCTCGGCGTCGGGGCCCATCCGGACGTTCTCCACCAGCGCGTCCCCGGCTCCGCGGACCTGGCCCTTGCCCGTTCCCAGGTGGGCGGGGAGCTCGGCCTTGTACCCCTGCGGCACTCCGGGGTCGCCGTCGTCGCGCGACGCCACGGAGCCGTCGGGTCTCCTGATCACCTCGCCCGAGGCGTCGTGCTTGACCGCCGCCGCGTCGACCGGGGCCCCGTGCCGGAGGAGTTCGTTCTCGGGAGCCTGGACGACCTCCTCACCGGTGTGCGTGAACCGCAGCGTCCTGTTCTCGCCGATCACCGTGACCCGGGCCTCGTACACCACCTCCTTGAAGTGCATCACCACTTCGTGGCCGGTGGCGCGATTCACGATCACGAAGTAGGCGTTGCCGCCCATGTTGATCCCGTCCGAGCTCGCGCGGTTGTAGCCGCCGGACACCTTGGGTCCCACGCCGAGGCCGTAGTCCTTCGGCCCCGGCACGGCGTCGAAGGAGTCGATCCCCGGGATCTTGAGGCCGAGCGAGCCCGAGACGTCGATCGAACGGTTGAAGGACTCCGATCCGTTCACGCCGACCACGCCGATGCGCAGGCGCTCCTGCCACACGTCCTTGCTGGCCTTCGTCAGCGGCACGGCACTGTCCAGCACCATCTTCTTGGTCAGCTGGACCTCCAGCTTCGGCCGGCCGTTCTCGAAGATGATGTCCGGCACCCCGGACTCCCTGTTGGCGGCCTTGTACGAGTGGCCGGGGAGCTTCTGGGTGATGGCCGTCTGGAGATCTCGCTGGGCGCTCTCGCTGAGCGGGTGCCCCTCGGCCCGCAACCCGTCCACGGTCGTCTTGAGCAGCTCCTCCGGCCCGTGCGACCAGAGGGTCACGTGCTCGGGGAACGGCGTCCGCCCCCGCTCCTGCGGCGGCAGCTGGAACGTGTGCTCCGGGGGCGGCAGGGTCTGGGAGTGCGGGAGGTACAGGTGGAGTTCGGCCGCGTCGTCGCCGACGCCCTCGGTGACGCGCTCGACCGACGTGCCGGGGGACGTGCCGGCGTCGCGCGACTCCACGTGGACGACGACCTGCTTCGCGGCGAACCGCCGCTTCGGCCCGCGATCGTCGGCGACGTCGCCGTACCGTGCGTCGACGAGGACGCTGCCCTTCTCGGACAGGTTCCTGCCGACGGTCACCCCGACGCTGGGCGCGGCGTGCTCCAGGACCCCCTTGACCGCCGAGTGATCGGGCATGACCTTCGCCAGACCCGACAGGTCGAGGCCGAACGGGGTGTTGAGGCTTCGGGCGAGGGCCGCCCCGGCGGTGACGCCGGTCTGGGGAAGCGAACCGCTGACGTTCTGGGAGGCCGACACGGGATCGTCGAGGACCTCGACGAGATCACGGGCCTCCCACTTCACCCAGAGCTTGTGCCCGCGAACGCGCAGCTCGGCGCCCTGTGGGGACAGCACGTGGCGGAGCTTCGCCCCCAGCTGGTCCTCCACCTCGGAGGGGGTCACCCGGTCGGTGCTCCCCTGGTGCGCCAGGATCTCGTTCCAGCGCTCCGTGGTGGCGTGCAGCAGCGGGAAGCGGCCGGTGATCGCGCCGTTGGACAGGACGTGTTCCGAGGGCAGCGCCGCGTCATGCGCCTCCTGGTAGGCGGTGAAGTGCTCCTGCGCGTCGTGGGCCAGCGCGACGACGTCGTCGTGCGACACCCCCGTCGCGGACGCCGGAGGATGCTCTCCCGTCTCGAGGCGCTCCAGGGAGCGCTGCAGCGCCTCGTACCGGTCGTGCGCCTCGGCGGCCCTGTCCAGCGCCTTGTCGTACGCCGCGGCCATCTCCCGGTGGTACTCCTGCAGCGTCCGCGCCTTCTCGCTCGCCGCGGCGGCCTTGCGGCTGCGTTCGAGCGCACCGCTGTCGCGCTCGCCCGCCTCCTTCATGGCCTCCCGGAAGGAGGCGTCGGCCCCCTCACCGGCCTCCTGCGCCTTCGCGCGGTGGTAGTCCACCCGTTCCAGCAGCGCCTCGAAGTCCCGGTGCAGGGCGGCGGTGATCTCGTGGGTCCTCGCCCTGACCTCGGCGACCGGCGTGACCGTCGCGACGCCCCCGCCGTCTCCCCCCGGCCCCGGGGCGGGAGGATCGCCGGCGGGGTGCGCGGGGGCTCCGGCCTCCGCCGTACGGGCCTCCGCGGGCAGAACGCCGTCCCGCCCGCTGACCCAGGGCGGCTGCGGGGGCGTCCGCCCCCGGTCCCGCATCTCCGCCGCGAGGTCGTCGATCTCCCGGGTCAGCCGCTCCCGTACGACCGGGTCCGTGGCCTCCAGCCACTCGCGCGCCAGGTACCGGTGGCGGGTGAAGTACTCGGCCGTACGGTCGGGGCCGCTGAACGCGGACCGTACGTCGTCCATGAACCGGCGGATCACGCCCTGGCCCGACCGGGCGTCCCGTGCCGCCAGGGACTGCAGCCGGTCGTGCACCGCGTGCTGCCAGATCTGCGGCAGTCTCCGCCCCTCTTCCGCGACGACGTGCGGAGGCAGGCCGGCCGCCACGGCGGCCTCCTTCGACATCATCGTCGGGGGCACGGCGAACCCGTGCTCGCCGAAGTCCGCGAGCTGCGAGAGCGGATCCCGCGTCACCGCGTGCGGCAGCTCCCGGACCTCGACGGTGAACCGCTGGTCGCCCCAGTGCTCGGTCTCGACGACGACCGTCCTGCCGTCGTCGGCCACGCGCCACCCGCGCACCTCCCGGCCGAAGTCCGACGGCAGCAGGTCGTCCAGCGCCCGGTGCACCTCCTGCACGCTGAGTTCCTGCATGTGGGCGGGACGGTCGGGGAGGGCGGGCCCGGCGGGGTGCGTCGCGCCGGACGGCCGTGACCCGTCCGGGACCGTTCCATCCGGCCGGGGGCCGCGCGAGGCCGGGGCGCCGCTCGCCGGCGCGCCGCTCTTCGACGGGTCGGCGCTCTTCGACGGGTCGGTGCCGAGCGCCTCGACCTGCCGGGTGATCGACCGTGCCGTCGGCTCGTGCGCCGACGGCCGCAGCAGGGTGTCCGGCTCCGCCGAGCGGCCCAGGACCGACGCGGCGCGCGCGGCGTCTCCCGACAGCACCTCCCGCCGCACGGCGGCGACGTCGTCGGCGAACTCCGGATGGAGGTCGGCCATGCGCTGCAGGGCCTCCAAAGCGCCGTCCACCCGCGGCCGGCCACCGAGCCGGGCGACCTCGCCGCCCAGCCAGGCCGTGGCCTCGGCGCGCAACCGCCCCGGACCGACGCCGTCGGCGGCCCGTCCGGTCAGCTGTCGCTCGGCGTTGGAGAGCACCTCGGCCGGGACGTCGACGGCGCGTCCGTCCGGTCCGGTCACCCGCAGCCCGCCGTCCTGCAGCGGCAGACCGTCCGGGGCGGCGATCCGGCGTCCGTCGGTCACCGCGGTGCGCGCCAGGTCGGCGGGCGTGTCGGCGGGCGTCCCCCCGCGCGCGGGCAGGGCCGGGTCTCCGCCGTTGCCCGCCCCGGCGGGCGCGGCGGTGGTCTTCGGCGCGACGGCTCCGCCGGAGCCCTCGGGCCCGGCCGGTGTCGCCGGTGGCGGGAGCGGTGTCTCTCCGGTCGGAACCGGGGTGACGGTGGTGCCGTTGGTCGCGGGCAGGGCACCCTGGCCCTGGTCCCCGGTCGCCGCCGGCGCCCCCTGGTGCTGTCCTCCGGTCGTCGCCGGGGACACGCCCTGGCTCTGTCCTCCGGTCGTCGCGGGAGGCGCGCTGTGATCCCGCCCGCCGGTCGTCGCGGGAGGCGTCCCCTGGGACTGTCCTCCGGTCGTCGCCGGAGGCGTGGCCTGGCTCTGCCCACCCGTCGTGGCGGGAGGCGCGCTCGGGTTCTGTCCGCCCGTCGTCGCCGGAGGCGTGCCCTGCTGTTCTCCGCCGGTCGTCGCCGGAGGCGTGCCCTGGGGCCGGCCCGCAGGCGCGGGGAGAGCGCCGGGGCCCCCACCGCTCTCTGTTCCACCGGTCGGCGCGGGGGGAGCGGCCGGGACGATCTGTCCCCCGGAGCCCTCCGTCCCCGGTGGTACGGCCTGCGCCGGGAGCGACGGGGGCTCGGGGTTCAGGATCCCCACGACGCTCGTGCCGGGGGCCGTGGGCGGGGCGCCGTGGTTCGGGCCCGCGACGGTGGTCGGCCCGTCGGAACCCGGCAGCGCCGGAAGGTCCGGCCGCGGCGTCTGGGCCGGATGCGAACCGGTGCCGGCCAGCTCGATGCCGGACCCGGGTGCGGCCGGATGGGCGCCACCGGCCTGCGCTTCGCCCGTGCCGCCCGTGTGGCCGGTGGCCGGGCCGGGGTCCCCGGACACCGGCACTCCGTCGCGCGCGATGACCTGGCCCTGGATGTCGTAACCGACCCCGCGGTCGGAGGTGAAGTTGTAGTCGTCACGGGGATTGGGTATGCCGTCCCGGGAGAACGGCGGAGTCTCCCGCCCGTCATTGCTGTAGGAGGCCCGCGGACCGCCCCCCTCCTCGAAGGGCAGACCGTTCGGCGGAGGAGGCGGCCCACCGTCCTCGCCGGAGCCGCGCGGAACCCCGTCTCCACCGGAGCCGGACCACGGACCATCGCCGCCGGGGGGAGGCGGAGGCCCGTCATCGCGGGGCCCGCGCTTCATGATGTCGCTGAAGGCGCCGATGCCGGCCATCCCGAAGCCGAACGTCGCCGCGTCCTTGAGGTTCACGTGCCCGTCGTCGAACGCCGCCTGCGCCGCGACGTTCCCCGCCGTGGCGGCGGTGCCCGAGAACAGGAATCGGCTGCCCCAGCCCTTCAGGCCGGGAGCCTCCATCGCGTTCGACAACGCCGTGGTGATGTTGTTGCCCCGCAGCCCGACCCAACCACCGGCGGCGCCCATCACCCCGCCGGCGACAGCGCCCGTGCCGATCGACTTGAACAACTCGCCGGTGTCGAAGTGGTCCTGCGCGCCCGTCTCCATGAAGGACGTCTGCCGGATGACGTCCATTCCGCCGCCGTACCAGACACCGGCCACGACGGCGTCGACCACCGCGCGCACCAGACCCTGCAGGGCGATGCCCGCGGCCTTGGTGGTGGCCAGCGCGCCGGCGATCGAACCACCCAGCGTCGGCCCGGACCACAGTTTCGCGATGACCCAGGTCGCGATCAGGAAGACGATCATCCGGTCGAACTGCAGCCGCGCGCCCTTCTTCTGGCGGATCAGCAGGTCGACCGACCCGCCCAGTCCGCGCAGGTCCGCGACCAGCCTCTTCAGGCCGCCCTTGCCGTTCTCTCCCGTCAGCAGGTCGGTCTTCAGGCTGAAGAGTTCCTTCGCCACGCCTTCGTTCGGCGCCTTCACCGCCTGCACGTGACGCGAGACCTCGGAGGCCACCTTCTCGGCCTCCGCGGCCGCGTGGAGGAACGCCTCGCGCAGCTGTGCCAGCGCGGCCATGTTCCCATCGGGGTACTGGACGCCCAGCCCCAGCGTCTCGAGGAGGTACAGGATCTCCTTGCCCCCCGTGGGGGGCGGGTCCGACTCCGGGAGCGCATCGCTCGCCGGAGGCAACTTATAGTGCTCGATCGCCGGGACGGGGACCTGCTCACCTCTCGGGCGTTCGGCCTGCTGGTACGTCCCACCGGAAGCGATCATGCGCCGGCCCGCCGAGCGCAGTTGGTTCACCATTCCGGCGATCTCGTCGAGCGTTCCGTCCCGGGATTCGCGGAAACCCGGTCTGCCCGATCCCCCGTTGAAGAAGGCCAGCCCGATGTCGTCCTGGCCGTAGCACTTGCCGGCCGCACTCACCCGGTAGACCAGCGAATCCGCCGCGTTCGCCAGCGAATCGGCGACCGAGAGCATCGCACGACCCGCCGAGACCCACGTCTGGGAGTAGGCGACCAACCTGTCGGCGACCACGGCTCACCCCTCGCCGTGTACGAACAGGACGAGCCGGTGCCGACGGTTCACCGCCGGCGATTCTCGTGATGCTCGAACGTCTTCCTTCATGTCGGTCCCCCATCGGCTACTACGCGGCAACGCGGGTATCAGCGGCGGGCGCGAATGAAACGGCCCGACACGCGCCGCGGCTCGGATTCGGATGCGGCGCGCTCCGCACCGATGGCCGGTAAGGGAAGGGCGGCGGTGGGCGTACGCGAATGCCCGGGCACGGAACGGTGCGGGGAATGGAGGCTGCCGATGAGGTCCGCGGGCAGGCGGTGCCATGCGGTCACCGGGTCGCCCGTCCGTCCGGGCGGTGATGTCTGTAGCCAGACAACCGTTACCTCACAGGACGCCGACGCTGCGCGCAGATGAATAGCGTGTTAACACAAGTTTCCAGCGAGTAAACCACCGGTCATTTGACATGGCAATACCTGACGTGCTCTTTATCGATCCAGGGAACGGTCACCGGGCGCCGCCCGACAGCGCCGCCCGATGCCCGTTTCCTGGACGCGTCCCTGGTCAGCCGCCGCGGAGCAGGTCGCGCGCCGACGCCGCCGCCAGACGCAGCGCCTCGTCCAGGTTCCGGACCCGCCGGCCGCCCGCGTTGGCGACGGTGCCCTTGCCGCCCGCGCCGCCGCCGATCGCGGTGGCCGCGGCCGCCAGGACCGTACGCGCCGGCTCGCCGAGGTCAGGGCCGACCGCCGCCACCATCAGCGCCCGGCCGCCGATCTCCGCGCCGAGCACGACGACGCCGCCCCGGCGCCGCAGCACCTCCGCCGCCAGCGGCCGCAACTCGTCCGCGCCGACGCCGTCGACCCGCTGGACGACCAGCCAGCCCTGGCCGACGCGCTTGGCGTGCCCGGCCAGGCGTACGGCCTCCGCGGTCAGCTCCTCCCGCCGGTGCCGTTCCAGCACCCGGCGCGCCTCCGCCAGCTCGGCCAGCCGCTGCCGCAGGCGTTGCGGCGCCTCGTCCGGGCGGACCCGCAGCAGGTCGGCGAGCTCGGTGAGCAGCGCCCGCTCGCGGTCCTGGTGCCGCAGCGCGTCCGCGCCGGTCAGCGCCTCGATCCGGCGGACGCCCGAGCCGATCGAGGACTCGCCGAGCAGGTGGATCGGGCCCGCCTGCGAGCCGTGGCCGACGTGGGTGCCGCCGCACAGCTCACGGGAGAAGTCGCCGATGTCGACGACGCGCACCCGCTCGCCGTACGTCTCGCCGAACAGCGCCATCGCCCCGGCCGCCTCCGCCCGCGCCCGGTCCGCGTGCCACACGCGGATCTCCGGGTCGGCGAGCAGGTGCTCGTTGACCAGCGCCTGGATCGCGCGCAGCCGCTCGGGCGGGAGCGGTTCGAAGTGCGCGAAGTCGAACCGCAGCCGTCCCGCGTCGACCAGCGATCCGCGCTGCGCGGCGTGCGCGCCCAGCGTCCGGCGCAGCATCGCGTGCAGCACGTGCGTCGCGGTGTGGGACCGCGCGACTGCCGCCCGCCGCTCGGCGTCCACGAGCGCCTCCGCCTCCCCCGGCAGGACCTCACCGGACTCGACCCGCGCGACGTGGACGTGGCCGGGCCGCGTGTCCGTGACCCTGAGGACCGCGCCGGACGCCGTACGGATGACGCCCCGGTCGCCGACCTGGCCGCCCGCCTCGGCGTAGAACGGCGTCCGGTCGAGGAGCACCTCGACCTCGTCCCCCTCGGCGGCCGCCGGAACCTCCGCGCCGTCGCGCAGGATCGTGCGCAGCCGTACCTCCGCGCGCGTCGCGTCGTAGCCCACGAACTCGGTCGTGCCGGTTCCCGGCCGCGGTTCCCGGCCCGGTTCCGTACGGCCGGACCGGCTGCGCCGCCGCCGCTCCTCCAGGAGCGCGGAGAAGGCGTCCTCGTCGACGGTGAGACCCGCCGCCCGCGCCGCGTCGACCGTGAGGTCGAACGGAAAGCCGTACGTGTCGTGCAGGTCGAACGCGACCTTCGGCGACAGCCGCCGCTCCCGGATCGCGGAGTCGAGGATCCGCGACCCCTGCCGCAGCGTCCGCGCGAACCCCTCCTCCTCGGCGGTCACGACCTTCTCGATCAGCGGACGCGCCGTCTCCAGCTCCGGCCAGGTCACGCCGTGCAGGTCCACAACCGCGCCGGTGAGCACGGGCAGCACGGTGTCGTCGACGCCGAGCAGGCGCGCGTGCCGGATCGCCCGGCGCAGGAGCCGCCGCAGCACGTATCCGCGCCCGTCACCCGACGGCAGGACGCCGTCCGCGATGAGGAACGCCGCCGTCCGCGCGTGATCCGCGACGATCTTCAGTGCGGTCTCGTCGCCGCCGCCCGCCAGTTCCCGTACGGTCTCCAACACCGGGAGCATCAGGTCGGTGTGGAAGATGTCGGGCACGTCCTGGAGCACGATCGCGAGACGGTCCACGCCGAGACCCGTGTCGATGCTCTTGGCCGGAAGCTCCCCCACGATGCGGAAGTCCTCGTCGCGGACGTCCTGCATGAAGACGAGGTTCCACAGCTCCAGGTAGCGCTCGCCGCCGGTCGCGGGACCGCCGCCGGGACCGTACGCCGGGCCGCGGTCGTAGTGGATCTCCGAGCTCGGCCCGCACGGTCCGGCCATGCCCATCGACCAGTAGTTGTCCACCTTGCCGAGGCGCTGGATCCGCTCGCCGGGCACGCCGAGCCGGCGCCACAGGCGCTCGGCCTCGTCGTCCTCCTCGTACACGGTGACCCAGAGCCGGTCACGCGGCAGGCCGAACCCTTCGGTGATCAGCTCCCACGCCCACGCGGTCGTCTCCTCCTTGAAGTAGTCGCCGAAGGAGAAGTTGCCGAGCATCTCGAAGAACGTCACGTGCCGGGCGGTACGGCCGACGTTGTCCAGGTCGCCGGTGCGCGCGCACTTCTGCAGGGTGGTCGCGCGACGGAAGTCCGGGGTGACGTGGCCGAGGTAGTACGGCTTGAACTGGTTCATCCCCGCGTTGGTGAGCAGGAGCTCGGGGTCGGGCGAGACCAGGGGACTGGAGGGCACGCGGCGATGCCCGCGCGCGGTGAAGAAGTCGAGGAAGACGGAACGAATCTGCGTGGAACGCATGGACGAGCCTCACGAGGTCGGCGGAACAGTGGCACGCACACGCCGAGCCGGGCCGGGCCGGGACTACCCGTCCCCCGGCTCGGCGCGGCTAGCTCGCCGCCTCACCTCATGCAGCTCCATGACCCGGGACCGTACCCACGCGGCCCTGGACGCACAATCGAATTTCCGCCCGGGGAGGGCGATCCCGGCAGGGCGGGCGTACGGGGAAGGCCACCGCCTCCTGGAACGTTCACCCAGGTGAGGGACCGTCTCGCGTCGCCAGGAACACGCTACGTACAGTAGTACTACGAGCTGTAGTACTACGCGAGATAGGATGCATCCCGTGAAGGGTCTTGGAGAGCTTGAACGCACGGTCATGGAGGTCCTGTGGGACCGCGACAACGGCGCTACCGCCCGTGAGGTGGGCCGTGCCCTCGCGGACGATCGCGACCTCGCGCACACCACGGTCATGACCGTTCTGGACAGGCTGGCCAAAAAAGGTTTTCTGGTTCGCGAGAGGGAAGGCCGCGCCTGGCGCTACCGTCCGGTAGCGACGAAAGAGGCGTACGTCGCCGAGATCATGCTGGGGGCGCTCAATATGACGGGCGACCGCGACGCCGCGCTGGCGCACTTCGCGCGATCCGTCTCCGGTGACGAGGCCGACCTGCTGCGCCGCGTACTCGACGAGGTTGAAGGGACATAACCCGGGATGACCGGCACGGCCCTGCTCGCCCTGGTGGCAGCCGGCAGCGCGTTCGGCGCGCACCGGCTGACGCGCGCCCGCTGGACGTGGCGGACGCCGCGTACCGCGATCCTTCTCTGGCAGGCCCTCGGCCTGGCCTGGGGCCTCGCCTCCATCGGCACCCTGCTCGGGTTCGGCGTGGCGCCGTACGGTCAGGGCGTCATCGGCGGCGTCATCCGCTTCTTCGCCGACCCGCACGCCCTCTCGTCGATCCGCGTCGCCTCGGTCGCCGCCGGCCTCACCTTCATGCTGATGCTGATCGTCATGCTGCTGGTCGCGATCGCCGGGGTCGTACGCGCCCGGCGGCGGCACCGCGCCCTGCTCGCGCTGGTGGCGCACGGCGACCCGGAGATGCCCGGCACACTCGTCCTCGACCATCCGGCGGCCGCCGCGTACTGCGTCCCCGGCGTCCGTTCGCCCAAGGTCGTGGTCAGCGCCGGCACGCTGGAGATCCTCGGCCCGCCCGAGCTGGCGGCCGTGCTCGACCACGAACGCGCCCACGTCCGCGAACGCCACGACCTGGTGCTGCTGCCCTTCACCTCGCTGCGCCGGGTCTTCCCGCAGGCCGGCATCATCAGCCGCACCCTCGACGCGGTCGAGCTGCTCGTCGAGATGGCCGCCGACGACCGCGCCCGCCGCCACCGCCCCGCCAAGGAGCTGGCCACCGCGCTGCTGCGCTTCGCCGCCGCCCGCCCGGCCCCGACGCCGGCCGGCACCCTCGGCGTCGCCGGCGTGGCCGCCGACGAGAGCAGCCCGATCCTGGTCCGCGTCCGGCGGCTGCTGTCCCCGGCGCCGCTGCCGCGCCCGCTCCGCGGCGCGATGCTCGCCGCCGCCACCCTGGTCGCCGTCCTCCCCCTGATCCTCTACGCCATCCCCGCCTGACGCCGGCTCTTCGAGGAGCGCTGGACCCACCAGGCGGTCGGCATCGGTGAGCGGCTCATCGCCGGTGCCCGGTACGAGGCGGGGACCCTGTGCCGGCCCTCCCGGCGTTGGCCCGACGGCATCGGCGGCTTCGCCCACGGCGTGACCGGCGTCGGCTGGGCGCTGGCGCGGCTCGCCCTGGCGACCGGCGACACGCGGTTCGCCGACGCCGCACGGGCGGCGTTCTCCTTCGAGGAGACGCTCTACGACCCGGCCGCCGACGGCTGGGCCGACCTGCGCGACCCTGACGAGGGGGTGTTCTCCGCCGCCTGGTGCCACGGCGACCTGGACTGCTGGGAACTGTTCGACGACGCCCTGACACTCGGCCGCGCCCCGGCCGGGCTGGACCGTCGCGGGCTCGACGCGCGGATCATCACGAGCGTGGAGGACAACGGGCCGGCCGGCGGACCGGCCCGGGACGCGTACTGCCCGGGCATGCTCGCCGGCCTGGGCGGCATGGCCTACCGGCTGCTGCGGCTGCATTCCGACAGCGACCTACCGTCGGTCCTGAAGCCGGACTGACCCTGAACCACCGGGCGCGTGGAGCCAGGCGACGAGGTCCGGCGCCGCCAGCGACGCCACGCGGGAGCGATAGGCGGCGAGCTCCTCTCCGGTGAGGATCTCCTCGGCGGCGCCGGGCCGCCCACGCCGGAAGAACGACGTGTCGCTCTTGATGATCCCGCCGCCGGGGACGAACCGACCGGCATCGGCCCGCATCCACTCGAAGGTCGCCGCCCGTACCAGCGCCGGCCAGACGGGCTCGGGCACCGCGATTCCCAGGCGCTCCGCGAGCCCGCGCATCTGCCCTTCCAGGTCACGGCATAGGTCCTCATAGCGGATCAGCAGCACATTGCCGCCACCGCGCCTGGCCCAGGCACAGCCCAGGTGCCGCATGACGCCGGGCAACGAATCCGGGTTGGTACGCGGGTCCGCGTCATGGGAGATCCAGTCGAGCAGCCAGTCCCGGAGCGGCTTGCGCGCCGCCGACGGCTCGGCGGGCAGGTCGCTGCCGGTCAGTTCCCGCATCCGGCCGATGTCGATGTTCGTGGTGTGGTGGTACAGCGACACCGCCAGGTCGAGCGGCTGCCTGCCCGTCACGATGTACGTGACACGGCGATCGACCGGCAGAACGTCCAGCGGCATATGCGTCTTGATGAACCGGCGGTGCCGCTGCCGCGCGAGCAGCGCGTACACCTCGTCTCGCGGCATCGTCAGATGGTCGAGCCACGGCGACAGCCGCCCCAGCGGAGCGGGAAGATCCGGTTTCTGGAAGATCAGCAACGCACAGATCATCTGCATCCAGGTCGTACCGCTCCTGGGCCGCGTGCTGATCACGATGTCGCCGTCCCGGAACGGAAAACCGTCCCAGCGCCCACTGTCGGCGTCCACCGACCGATACCGCACCGACGCTCCGCCTCAGCCGCGTCCGCCGTCCGCCGAACCGAGCCGTGCGACCTCGACGCAGTCGGACTGCGTGGTGGTGCTTCCGCTGGAGCCGGACTTTCGCCAGGTGGTCATGAGACTCGTCCCATCGCTTCGGAGAGCAGCTCCGACAAGGCGTTCTCGGGCGACGCGACGTCGCCGATGAGATCGAATCACACGGGATCCGAATTGTCCCGCCCGACCCGTCGGATCAGGCGGGCGGGGGTTCGTTACGGGGCGTTGAACCACTGCGGGGTGTCGAGGCGGAACACGTCGGGTGGCGTGACCTTGCGCAGGTCCTCCACCATGGCCCGCAGCCGGTCCTCACCGAGGGTATCGGCCCACTGGTCGCGCAGGCGCTCGAAGATTCGCTCCGACCGCTCGAGCGCGTCGTAGGCGTGCGGGGTCAGCGTGTACGTCTTACGGCGCGCATCGCCGGGATCGTGCCCGGGCCGCAGGTAGCCGAGACCCTCCAGCATGTCGATGGTCTTGCCCGCCGCCTGCTTGGAGACGCCCAGCGCCCGGCCCAGGTCGGCGGCCGTGGTCCCGTACGGGCCGCCGGCTCGCATGATGGCCTGGAAGACGAACCCGTGCATGGGCCGCATCTGCGGATGACCCTGCCGGGCGAGCTCCTCGTGCAGCTCGTCGATGAGCACCCGGAACCCCAGCAGCAGCCGCAGCGGCAGTTCGAAGCCCTGCAGATCACTTGACAAGATGGACAACCCCATTAACCATATAGACAACGGTATTGTCTATCTTAGGGATGTGAACCGTGACTCTCGTCCGCCATGCCGAAAGCCGTCAGTCCGAGACCCCGAACGCCGTCATGACCACCCTCGCCTCGCCGACCCTGGGCGGTGCGCGATCCTCCATCTGGCGCACCGAGGTCAAGCCCGACGTGAAGGGCCCCGTCCACATCTTCGACGTCGAACAGATCTGGACCTTCCTCGAAGGTGAGGCGACCATCGAGCTCGACGGCGAAACCTCCACCGCGGGCCCCGGCGACACGGCCGTCCTGCCCGCCCACACCACCCGCCGGCTGACCGCCGGCCCTCAGGGCTACACCGCCATCGTCACGGCCCCCGCCGACGCTCACGCCTGGACCCCCGGCGACAGCGCCAACAAGGTCACACCCCCTGGATCGCCTGACCGGCAGCTGGGATCGCTGGGGGCACGGCGGCGCGCTCGAGCCACCGAGACCGCGGGGCGGATCTCATCAGCGCCGAGGATTCTCGTCGCTCACACGACCGAAATCCTCGGCCGAGACAGGCGCACACGAAATCATCGATCCCAGGCGGTGCTCAGGGCCAGCAGACGGTCGCGGTACTCGATATCGCGGACCCACTCCTTCGGCCAGGCCTCCGCGCCGAGGTACGCGCCGGCGAAGGCCCCGGCCAGGGCGGCGATGGAGTCCGAGTCGCCAGAGGAGTACGCCGCCCGCCGTACCACCGCCTGCGGCTCATCCGGCAGCATCAAGAAGCAGTACAGGCCGGTCGCGAACGCCTCCTCGGCGATCCATCCGGCCCCGGTGGCCAGGCACGGATCCGCCTCGGCGTCCGCGACGGCCGGCGCCGCCTCCAACCGGTCGAGTACGGCCAGGCACTCGTCCCAGCCTCGGGCGATGAAGGACGCCCGATCGGGGTCGTGCGCGTACTCGGCCAGATCCCCCAGCCAGTCGGCGCGGTAGACGGTCCGGGACCGCACGGCATGATCGCGCAGCTCGGGCAGCAGTTCGGTGGTGCCGGCGCCCTGGGCCAGCAGCCAGATCGCGTGAGCGGTCAGGTCGCCGGCCGCCAGCGCCGTCGGGTGGCCGTGCGTCAGGGCTGCAACTGAGCGGCGCCCGACCGCTGGTCTTCGTCCAGCCCGGGAATGAGACCGACCGGCGCGACCCGCATGTTCGCCCCGCAGCCCTTCGAGCCGACCTGACTCGCTCCCTGCCAGACACCGTCTCGGCTCAGCGCCTCGCACGCTTGAAGGCAGGTCATCCCCGGCGCGCGGTTGTTCTCCGGTGAGCGCGACCATTCGACGAAGCGGGCGCGGACCGGCGGCTCCAGCCGTTCGGCCGTCAACTCGCCGGCCGCGAGGGCTTCGACCAGTCCCTCGCCCAGCGCCAAGGTCATCTGCGTGTCGTCGGTGACGTACGCCCGTCCGGAGGACACCGGCAAAGGCATGGTCCGCCAGTGGCCGTACTTCGCGGCGATCTGCGCCACGTCATTGAACTCCGTCGGGAAGCCCATGGCATCCCCGATCGCCAACCCCAGCAAAGCCCCGGTCGCCGCCCGCTTCACGCCGCCCATCACCCTCATCGGTACCGGCGCACAAGCCTCGCCCACCGACGGGAAGGAGATCAACCGCGGCACCATGGCGGGATCTACCTGCGCGATTCTGTCCATGGAAGACGGTGTGAAGACGCTGGTCGGCGGACGGCGTCTGGGACGGGATCTTCGCAGCAGTCCTGGATCCACCTCGCTGGAGAGGGCGGACGCCGCCCCCTGGCCCTGCTGATCACTCCGGGCCAGTGGGGCGACGCTCCGCAACTCATTCCGGTCGTGGAACGCCTCCGCGTTGGCCGCCTCGGTGGCGGACGCCCGCGCACGCGGCCCGACCATCTCGGCGGCGGCAAGGCGTACTCCTCCCGCCGCAGCCGCCGCTACCTGCGACGACGCCACATCAAGCACACCATCCCCGAACCGAAGAACCAGCGGGCCAACCGCCAGCGAAGGGGCAGCCAAGGCGGTCGACCCGCCGGCTTCGACAAGCGCGGCTACATCTTCCACGGCACCGTCACCGTCGCCTCGATCCGACTCTGGCTCCGCCCGTGATCTCCGCCAGATCTAGTCGCCGGTCGTGCCGTCGAGCATCTCGCGCAGGATGTCCAGATGGCCGTTGTGGCGGGCCGTCTCCTCGGTGAGGTGGAGAAGGATCCAGCGCAGGTCGACGTGGAGGCCGTTGCGGATGGCTCGCTGTGCCTGCTTGTCCAGGTTGTTCCCGGCGACCAGTTCGCGGTAGCGGGCGCTCTGCTCGGCGTATTCGTCGAGCAACTGCGTGAGCGGGAAGTCGACGGCGATACGCATCTCGCGGTCGGGATCCTCCTCGGTCCAGGGGCCCCGGTCTTCCTCGCCGAGGAAGACCACCTCGAACCAGTAGTACTCGACCCAGCGGAGGTGGTTGATCACTCCGCTCATGGTCATCAGCGGTGAGCCCGGCAGGAGCGCCTTGCGTGCGTTCTCCGCAGAGACGCCTTCACATTTGGCGCGGGCGGTGTCACGTGCGTAGTCGAGAAACGTGGTGAGCTGGGTCCGCTCGTCCCACGCAGACGGTGTGTCATCGATTCTTGTCATCGCGCGAAGCGTCCCCGATCACCGCGACCCATGTCGAGGGATTTATCGACGGCCCCACCCTGCTTCGCTCAGCTCCTTGTCCGGCGGGTCGCTACAGCGGTTCAGCCCGGTGGGCCGACCAGCGTGATCCGCCGAACAGACCCTGGCTGTACTGATCACGGACGCTGGTAACGGCGACAGGGCTGGATGATCTTGAAATAGGGAGGACCTCCTGGCGAGGTGTGTGTCACCGCAACATGCACATCTCGTCCTGGAGGTCCTTCGCGGTCCACGCCAACGCCAACTCACGGGTCAGTGCACCTAGCGGTGGCTCGGGCGTTCCGTCCGCACCCGCGACCGGCGGCCTCCGATCAGCGCCGAGGATTCTGGTCGCTCACACCACCAAAACCCTCGGCCGTGACCGACGGCATCCGAACCACCTCGACACAGTCGGAGTGAACGCTGGTGCCGCCGCTGTAGCTGGACTTCCGCCAGGTACTCATCGGGCTTACCCGGCGACGCTGCGCCTGTCATCCACCGAGCCGACTCGCGCGACCTCGACGCAATCAGACTGTGTGGTGGTGCTTTCGCTGCGACTCGACTTTCGCCAGATAATCATGGGAATCGCTCCAACGCTTGTACGATCAGTTCAAACGAAGCGTCTTTCGGCAACGCGACATCGCCTATGAGATCGAACCATACGCGGTAGCGATTTGTCTCGGTCGCATCCTGTATGAGCCGTCCGCCTCCGGGCGCATACGTGTAAACCACATCCGCACCACCGGCAGTCATGATTTTGAAGGACCCGTCGCGGCCGGCGTGAGCGCCGACGGACTGTGGCACCACCCGCACACTGATGTGCGAGCGTTCGGCCAGCTTGATCAGGTGGGCGAGTTGATCCCGCATGATTGCGGTGGAGCCGACCGGTTGGGTGATCACGCGCTCGTCGATGATCGCCCACACGCGGGGTGGCGGGGTGCGATGAAGGCACTGTTGTCGTTCTACGCGAGCCTTGGCCCCGGCTTCCGCCCCCTCGGCCCCTGCCGCGTCGAACATGGCGCGGGCGTAGCTTTCGGTCTGGAAGAGGCCAGGCATCCAGCCAAGGTCCCAGCTACGAATTTCGTCGGCGTCGGCCTCCAGTTCGAGGTGGGTTGCGAACCAGGACACATCGTGTCCGCGCTTGGCGAATCTGACGAGGCGGCTGTAGAGGCCGCCGGTGCGCCAGGCGTCGTCGATCTTGACGGCGTGCTTCTCCTGAAGCTTCGTGGTGCCGTTTTCAACGTAGGCGACCAGAGATCGATCTCGTCCGATGATGTCGCCGACGACGTTGAGGGATATGTCGCGCTCCTGGCGCTGCCTCCTGAGGTCGAATGCGATTAAGTCCCACAGATTCTTGTCCGGATCGAACCCGGCACGGTAGCGCATTGTGACCCTCCTCGTTGAATTCCGTGATCTCTCCTGGTCAAAGTAGCCACTCAAGGCGCATGCTGTCATGCGATCACAGAAAGTGGCGCCAAGGGAGCGATCGGTGACGATGATGACCTTCGACATACCTCAGCCTGCGGGCAACCCACAGATCGGCCGTCATGCGGCGCCGGCCGCTGATCCACTCGGTGTCCTGGCCTCGGCTCCGGCGGTCGTACGGCCGTCGTGGATCGCGCTCGGCGTCAGCCGTACGTCGGTGGCGAAGGCCAGGCGATTCGCCGCCGAGGTCATCCGGGACCACGTCACCGACCCCGATCACGCGGATTCGATCGTCCTCGTCGTCTCCGAGCTCGTCACGAACGCCCGGCGGGCCGCCACCGAGGTCCGGCGGTGGGAGCCCCACGACCTTCCCCTGCGATTCGGCCTCCTGGCCACCGACCGCTACGTGCACCTGTACGTCACCGACCCCGACCCGCGCCCCTTCCAGCCGAACCCGGCGCCGACCAACGGCTGGGGCCTCGGCATCGTGGACACGTACGCTGCGGCGCGCTGGGTCACCTACACCGACACGGACAAGACGGTGCATGTCCTGATCACCGCCCCGGGCGTCACGTTGCTCCCTGGCGAGGTGGATGTCCCAGAGACCGGACCGCCGAGCAGCGCGTGACGCGACGTCTGCAGCAGGCCAGGTCGATGTCGCGACGTGATTCCCTGGCGAACACTGCGGTCTAAGAGCTTCTAACAGAATGATCAGCGGACGAGGCGTCGCCAGCAGATGATGGCTGCGGCCAGGGTCATGAACGCCTCGTGGATGTCGTCGCGGATCTCCCAGCGGATGCGCAGGCGGCGGAACCAGTG